>NZ_JADYVG010000006.1:0-339031 GCF_020193585.1 Bradyrhizobium sp. IC3195
GGGAGGCGGTGGGCTCGAAAAACTTTGGTCAAGCTAGGCGTCCAGTGTCTAACTTTGGTCTAATAGCATAAATCAATTTAAAATTGAGAAGGTGGTTCCGGCGTATGGGGGCATTTTATGGATTGGAAGCAATTTATTGCGAGTGCAATTGGCTCGGTAGCTTGGCCAGCAGCAATCGTTGCGATCGTATATGCGTTCAAAGATCAACTTCGAATATTGATTGTCCAGATAAGGAGAATAGGGGCCGCAGGAGTGAATGTCGAACTCTCAGAGAAAGTCGGCGAAGCAGTCGATGCAGGCGAGGTGGTGCAAGTAGAAAAAGGTTTACTTGCCCCCGATGTCATAGGCCTCGATCCGACGCTCCTGCAATTAGCGAAGTCCTTCCCAGAAGCTGCGCTAATTCAATCGTTCAAAGAGCTTGAAGCTCTGATTCTCAAGCTTCGCGCGAGAATGCCGGATGATCGCCCAGCTAGAAACCTCTATGAAGTTCTAAAGGCTCTAGAGAAGCAGAAATTTATCCCGCTAAGCGCAATTACTCTCTTTCAGAGCTTGCGCGAGGCGCGAAACGCCGCAGCGCATGGAGGAAGTGCGGGAGAATTGTCGTCGAGCGAGGCTCTCGACTTGATTCAGCAGATCAAGCTTTTGCAGGAAGTGTTGCGCCCAGTGCTCGAACAGTTGCCACAAAAGAGTTCTCGCATCTAGGCGGTTATCAATGCTCGTAAAGCAGCTCGCTGTAGAGGTAGATGAGAGTACCTGGGGGGGAAATCCCGTTCCCCAGTGGCTTCGGGGTTCGTCGGGCATTCAAAGGCTCGACATGAAGATGGCACTGCTGATGCTTGGTTCGTTAACGTTGCCGAGTTTGATATCGCCTGCATCGCCAGCGCGAACATGGGCTTGGCTTCGTTATTTTCTTGCGATTACCAATGATGACGATTTCCGAATAACGAGAGATTTCTCCGATCTCGATCCACATTTGAAGACTATTCTGAGCGACGACCTTGGAGTGGCTCTATCGACTCAATGGCTATTCGACCGGTTAGGTGGCTTTCAGGATATTGTCCACGGTCGTAGCTTCATGCTTCAGTTTCCCCATCGTTTGAAGAAGAGAGCAAACGCTCCAACCGCGAAAGTGGGGCCAAGCAAAGCGCCTGACTATGTGGTTCTTGATAAGACAAATAAGTGGCATGTCCTCGAATGTAAGGGGACGCAGTCGGGGGCGGGGGCGCGCGATGGATATCTAACGGATGCGTTGTCCCAAAAACAGGTTATACTTCTGAACGACGATATCCGAGGCGAGCGTCTCGCCGCTGGATTGTCGATCTCCCACGAGGATCGGCGTCGAAATAGTAGTCTGAGGGTTATTGATCCGGAAGTTGATCCTATTCTGACTCTGGAATCGTCAGACGCACGAGAAATTAAATCAAAAGTACGTCGCCTATCGGTCGCTCGCGCGCTTGGGATGATTGGGTTGAACGAGTCCTCGATGGAATTGTCGTTGCCTCCAGACGTCTCGGAAGCGCGTGATTACTTAAAGTACGTAGAGAGGCACAGAGTGCGCGAAACCACCCAAGCTCGCTCAGAGCGAGCGTCGGATGAACTGAAGTCGCGGGATCTTGAGCACTTTACGTTTGGTTCCAAAGATTTTGAAGGGAGGACGATAACGATCAACCTTCCAGGCTTGGTTAGGGGGGAGTCTTTTGACACCCTAGTAGTTCGCCAAGGTGTCGACAGGGACTTGCTGCAGGAACTGGCATCAGTCTCTTCGCTTTTTGGGGATGATATAGACACGCGCATAGATACAAGATTGTCCGATGCCGTCGTGGAGATGGTTTCAGACGGAACGCGCGTGATCCTAAAGCAGGGTGAGCTGTTCTTCGCTGAGTTAATCCTTAAGAGAAGAACGTAGGGCCAGCATCGTGCTGGCCCTACGTCAAAACGCGGAATTCTCCCTCACAACACCCGATTACTCTCCTTCACCTTCTCCGCATCGAGATAAACGCTGCTCCCCATCTCCTTGAACTTCGCGCTCATCCTCGCCATCCCGTCCTCGGCAGTCCCGCTGATCGACATGCCCACGCTGTTCGGATCGTTGAGCGTCGCTGCATAGTCGCGCACGTCCTGCGTGATCTTCATCGAGCAGAACTTTGGGCCGCACATCGAGCAGAAATGGGCGACCTTGTGGGCTTCCTTCGGCAGGGTCTCGTCGTGGAAGTTCTTGGCGGTATCAGGATCGAGGCCGAGGTTGAACTGGTCGGTCCAGCGGAATTCGAACCGGGCGCGGGAGAGGGCGTCGTCGCGCAGTTGCGCGGCGGGGTGGCCCTTGGCGAGGTCCGCGGCGTGGGCGGCGATCTTGTAGGTGATGACGCCGGTCTTGACGTCGTTGCGATCGGGCAGGCCGAGATGCTCCTTCGGCGTGACGTAGCAGAGCATGGCGCAGCCGAACCAGCCGATCATGGCAGCGCCAATGCCTGAGGTGATGTGGTCATAGCCCGGCGCGATGTCGGTGGTCAGCGGTCCCAACGTGTAGAACGGCGCCTCGCCGCACTCCTTGAGCTGCTTGTCCATGTTGATCTTGATCTTGTGCATCGGCACGTGGCCGGGGCCCTCGATCATGACCTGGCAGCCCTTGTCCCACGCGATCTTCGTGAGCTCGCCGAGCGTCTCGAGTTCGGCGAACTGCGCGCGGTCGTTGGCGTCGGCGATCGAGCCGGGACGCAGGCCGTCGCCGAGCGAGAACGAGACGTCATACTTGCGCATGAGGTCGCAGATCTCGTCGAAATGGGTGTAGAGGAAGCTCTCCTTGTGATGCGCCAGGCACCACTTCGCCATGATCGAGCCGCCGCGGCTGACGATGCCGGTGACGCGGCTGGCGGTGAGGTGGATGTATTGCAGGCGCACGCCGGCGTGGATGGTGAAATAGTCGACGCCCTGCTCGCACTGCTCGATCAAGGTGTCCTTGTAGAGCTCCCAGGTCAGCTTGACGGGATCGCCGTTGCACTTCTCCAGCGCCTGGTAGATCGGCACGGTGCCGATCGGCACCGGCGAGTTGCGCAGGATCCACTCACGGGTGGTGTGGATGTTGCGGCCGGTCGAGAGGTCCATCACGGTGTCGGCGCCCCAGCGGATCGCCCACACCATCTTCTCGACCTCTTCCTCGACCGACGAGGTCACCGCGGAGTTGCCGATATTGGCGTTGATCTTGGTCAGGAAGTTGCGGCCGATGATCATCGGCTCGAGCTCTGAGTGGTTGATGTTGGAGGGGATGATGGCACGGCCGCGCGCGATCTCCGAGCGAACGAACTCCGGGGTGATGAAGGCGGGCACCGAGGCGCCGAAGCTCTCGCCGTCGGCGAGGGCGGCTTCGGCGCGCTCGAGCTGCTGCTTGCGGCCAAGGTTCTCGCGCGCGGCGACGTAGATCATCTCCTTGGTGATGATGCCGGCGCGAGCGAATTCGAGCTGGGTGATCTTGTGGCCGTCGAGGCCGCGCAGCGGCTTGTGATAGGCGCTGAACGCGCGCGCCGCCTTGTCGGTGGAGACGCTGCCATTGTCCTCCGGCTTGATCTGCCGGCCCTCATATTCCTCGACGCCGCCGCGCTCCAGCACCCATTGCTTGCGGTTGCGGGCCAAGCCGGCGTTGACGTCGATGGTGACGCTCGGATCGGTGTAGGGGCCGGAGGTGTCGTAGACCGGCAGGTTCGGCTCGCCCGCGCCTTCGGAGAGGATGATCTCGCGCAAGGGCACGCGGATATCAGGCGCGGCGTCGGGGGTCGCGAAGATCTTTCGCGAGGAGGGCAGCGGGCCGGTGGTGACGGCGGGGACGGTTTTGTCGGGGTTGGAGCGGATGTTCATGGGATCCTCCGGTTAATTTGCATGCATGCTGTTGCTCTCGTCATCCTGAGGTGCGCGCACTTGCGCGCCTCGAAGGATGAAAGAGCCGGGCCGTCGCCCTTCGAGGGCCGCTGAAGAAGCGGCCACCTCAGGGTGACGGGATGAACAGGGTGTCATGTGCATCACGCCGCCTCCTTCGACAGGCCGAGCCATTGCCGCACGCGGGCATCGGGGTCGGGGTTTTGGGTGACGTCGGAGACAACAGCAATCGAATCCGCGCCTGCGGCAAAGATCTCGGCGGCGTGCTCGAACTTGATGCCGCCGATGGCAACCAGCGGGATGGTGCCGATGCGCTGCTTCCATTCGGTGATCTTGGGAATGCCCTGCGGCTCGAAGCGCATCGATTTCAGGGTCGTGAAGAAGATCGGGCCGAGCGCGACGTAGTCGGGCTTCGCCGCCAGCGCGGTCTCAAGCTCGGCGTCGTCATGGGTGGAGATGCCGAGCTTGAGGCCGGCCTCGCGGATAGCGCCGAGATCTGCGTCTGCAAGATCCTCCTGGCCGAGATGCAGGTATTGTGCACCAGCAACGATCGCTGCGCGCCAATAATCGTTCACCACCAGCTTGGCCTGCGTGTCCTTGGTGATGGCCAGCGCGTCGGTGACGATCTGCAGCGCGTCGGCGTCGTTCAGCTCTTTGGCGCGCAGCTGGATGGTGCCGACGCCGAGCTTGGTCAGGCGTTCGACCCAGGCCAGGCTGTCGACCACGGGATAGAAGCGATCAGGATACGGCATGCCAGAACGGGGTCCCAACGACAGGGGTGGAGGGCGAGGCGAAGTCGCGGGCGTTCATCAGCCCGGCCTCGTAAGCGGTGCGGCCGGCCTCGCAGCCGAGGCGGAAGGCGTTCGCCATCGCGACGGGATCGGCGGCCTTGGCGATGGCGGTGTTGAGCAGCACGGCGTCATAGCCGAGCTCGAACGCCTGCGCGGCGTGGGAGGGCGCCCCTAAGCCGGCGTCGACCACCAGCGTGATGTCGGGCAGCCGCTCGCGCAACAGTTTTAGCGCATCGCGGTTGGTGATGCCCTTGGCGCTGCCAATCGGCGCGGCCCACGGCATCACCACCTTGCACCCCGTTTCGACCAGGCGGCTCGCGACCGAGAGGTCCTCGGTGCAATAGGGGAACACTTCAAAACCGTCCTTGATCAGGATGCCGGCGGCTTCGACCAGGCCGACGACGTCAGGCTGCAGCGTGTCGTTGTCGGCGATGACCTCCAGCTTGATCCAGCTTGTGCCGAACAATTCGCGGGCGAGCTTGGCCGTCGTCACCGCCTCGCGCACGGTGCGGCAGCCGGCGGTGTTCGGCAGCACGGTGACGTCGAGCTCGCGGATCAGCTTCCAGAACGCATCGCCGGTCTTGCCGCCGGCAGATTCGCGCCGCAGCGAGACCGTGACGATGTTGGCGCCGGAGGCGCGGATCGCGCCTTGCATGATCGCAGGCGAGGGATAGAGCGCGCTGCCGATCAGCAGGCGGGAGGCGAAGGTTTTGCCGTAGAAGGTCACCATGTGGGAGGTGTCTCCTTAGAAGACGGTGTCAGCCCAGATGTAGCTGTCATCCTCGCGAAGGCGGGGATCCAGTACGCCGCGGCAGTGCGGCTGGAACCGTGAAGCCGCGGCGTACTGGATCGCCCGGTCAAGCCGGGCGATGACAGGGGAATGTGCGGCGCGCGCCGGCGCGACAAATAGACAGCCATCACCATCCTCACCCTCCCTGCCGCGGCGTGATGATCTCGATCTCGTCGCCGGCCTTCAGGCTCGTCTCGGCCCAGCGGCTTTTCGGCACGACGTCGTAATTGAGCGCGATGGCGAAATGGCTGCCTTCGTAGTCGAGCTCGGCGAGCAGCGCGTCCACGCTGGCTGCGCTGACCTCGCGCGGCTCGCCGTTGACGATCAGGAGCATTGCATTACCTCGTTGTCGATCTGGCCGCGCTCGACATAGGCGAGCGTCAGCTCGGCGAGCGCGGGCGCAATCAGGAAGCCGTGGCGGTAGAGGCCGTTGACGCTGATCTTACGATCGCGAATGCCGATGCGCGGCAGATTGTCGGGATAAGCGGGGCGCAGCCCCGAGCCGAATTCGACGATGCGGGCTTCGCCGAACGCCGGGTGCACGGTGTAGGCGGCCCCTAATAGCTCCAGCGCGGAGCGCACGCTGACGCCGGTGTCTTCGGCCTCGATCGAGGTCGCGCCCAGCATGAACAGGCCGTTCTCGCGCGGGATCACGTAGAGCGGCCAACGCGGATGGATCAGCCGCACCGGGCGCGCCAGCTGCACCTCGTCCGTCTCGATCAGGATCATCTCGCCCTTGACGCCGCGAAGCTCGCTCTGCTCGTCGCGGGCACCAAGGCCGCGGCAGTCGATGACGATGCCGTCAAGCTCGTTCGCGGTGACGTCGCTGCAGAACTTGATGGTGCCGCCGGCAGCCTTGATGCGCTCGTGCAGCTGCGGCAGCACGCGGCGCGGCTCGACATGGCCTTCGGCCGGGAAGAACAGCGCGTCGCGGAAGCGGCCCTCCAGCGACGGCTCGAGCGCGGCTAGGCCTGCGGCATCGAGCCGGCGGTGATCCGCGGTCATGCGCGCAAACCGCTCGAAATCGTTGCGCTCGCGCGGGTGGGCGACGACCAGCGAGCCGTTGAACGGCGTGTCGGGCAGCTCGCGCCGCCAGAGATCGAGCGAGCGCAGCCCCAAGCGGCTGATGATGGGCTCGGCGACTTCGGCCTCGCAATAGGGCGCGAGCATGCCGCCGGCCCAATGGCTGGTGGCATCCGTCATCGCCTCGTCACCGCGCTCGTGCAAGGTGACGGCATGACCGGCCTGCGCGAACAGCAACGCCTGCCAGGCGCCCGCGATGCCTGCGCCGATGATGGATACCGGTGAATCCGGTCGCTTGATGGTCTGCAACATCCCTGTCCCTTCGCCGGCATGACCCGGATCAGGTTCAAAGGGTCACCGCGGTCCTGGGCGGTATTGCCCATTTAGCGGTATCTCAGCTCCTCCTCGGAGCACCCCTCGGAACGGTGGTAATGTATGCCAGCAGGATGGGGTGGTCAACGCGGTAACAGTCGTCATGCCCGGGCTTGTCCCGCCTGCGCGGCCAAAGCCGCTTCGGCGAGGCGAAGGCCCGGGCATCCATTCTTGGCGCGGATGCAAAGACGTGGATGGCCGGGTCAAGCCCGGCCATGACGGAGATCAATGAGCGGGAACCTGTGCCCGCGCGTTGCGGACCCGCTGGGCGAGCTTCCTGTGCGTCGGCGCGCCGAACATCGGCTGCGGGTTGCCGTTCGGCTCGAGCCAGGGTTGGCCCATAGTGCCCTGACCCATGGTCTCGCCGGCATTGGCGACCTGAACGGCCTCCTGCCGCTGGCGCTTTGCAGCGTAGTAATAGCCGCCCGCGAAATAACGCACGGCTCGCGCGTGATCGCCATTGGCGGCGCGGTAGGCGCCGGCGAGGTACTTCACGGCGTAGGTGAGGTTGGTGTTGGGATCGCGTAGGCCGGCTGCATCGCCGGTGTAGCCGACCCCGCGGGCGGTCGCGAGCTTGATCTGCATCAGCCCGATGGTGCCGCCGCGACCGACCACATGCGGCTGATAGCGGCTTTCGCGCATGATGACGCGATGCACCAGCGCTTCCGGCACGCCGTTGGCGCGGGCATGGGCGGCCACCATCTCGGCATATTCGGCTTGCCCGGCGAAAGCTGCCTGCGGCAACGTCAATCCGGCCGCGAGCAGCGCGACAATTCGTAAGATTTTCATCGAAATATTCCTCGGCATAACGGACCCGCGCCCGAGCGCGTTAGGCCGTGGGAACACGGCGATGATGTGGCGAAATGTCACCAACGGCGATTTTCGCCGGCTCGTCGCTTTTGCGACTTAAACCTGGGTTAAGCTCGGAGCTGGTGGAGTGCCTTACGCGACAGCGGGTCTGTCCATTTCGCGCATTCGCCCAACAATCGCTAGTCAAAGCCAGCACTCGGGAGACGTCCATGACCCCTGCAGACATCGACGACATTCCCAAGCAGAACCCTTGTGCACAATGTGGCACACCGATCCCGTTCCCTGACTGGATCGAGCCGGGCGAGGGGCGCGTCTCCTATCTCTGGACCTGCCACGCCTGCAATTACCGCTTCGAGGCGGTGGCGATCTTCCCGCACGAGGCGATCGAGCACCCGCCGCTCGCGGCTTGATCAGGCGGCAAGGCGCGGTGCCTGCGAGACCGGCAATCGCATCCGCACGATCAGGCCGCGCGGGGCGCGGTCATGCAGCGACAGCTCGCCGCCGTGGCCGAGCGCGATTGCGCGCGCGATCGACAGGCCGAGCCCGAAGCCGGTGGAGTAGTCCATGGTGCGCGCGTCGTCGCCGCGCGCGAACGGCTCCAGCATCTCCTGCTTGCGTGCATCCGAAATGCCGGGGCCGTCGTCCTCGACGTCGATGACGAGCATGGTGTCCGAGGCGTCGAGGCGGATCGTCACCTCGGCGCCGAAGCGCACCGCGTTCTCGACCAGGTTGGTGACGCCGCGATGCAGATCGTCGGGCCGCGCGGCGGCGGTCGCGGACGCCGGCCCGACATAGTGCACGACTTGGCCCATGTCGCCGAATTGATCGGCGACGAGCTGCAGCGTGCTGGCGATGTCGACCAGCGTCACCGCCTCGACCTTGCGGTCGTCGCGCAAGAGCGACAGCACCGATTCCAGCATCGCGCGCATCTGGTCGAGATCCATCAGCATGCGCTTGCGGTTGGCTTCGTCCTCGATGAACTCGGCGCGCAGGCGCAGCCGCGTGATCGGCGTGCGCAAATCGTGGCTGATCGCCGCCAGCATCCGCGTGCGGTCCGACATCAGCCGCACGATCCGCTCGTGCATGCGGTTGAGCGCGCGCGCCACCGCGCGGATCTCCTCCGGGCCGCGCTCGGGCAGCGGCTCGGCGGCGCCCTCGAGGCTGAAATTCTCCGCCGCCGCGGCGAAGGACGACAGCGGCCTCGTCAGCGCGCGCGCCGCCCACAGGCCGAGCACGGTGACGCAGATGAAGGCGCTCATCAGTGCCATCAGCCAGGGCGCGCCAGAGAACAACGGCCGCGGGGCGCCATCGACATGGCCCGCGATCACGGTGCCGTCGGGCAATTGCACGCCGATACGGGGCTCGATGCTGCCTGAAGCCAGCCGTCCGGTCTTGTAGGCGCGGCCGAGATGGCGGCGCATCCAGCGCAGATGCAGGCTGTCGCTCTCCGCGAGATTGGCCGTGCCGGGCGCCAGCATCTCGATGCCGAGCCCGGGGAAGGCGCGCGCGAGATCGGTGACGAGGCGCGGACGCTCGCTCGCCTCCGCCGCCTCGAGCAGCAGCGCGGCATCGGCCAGTTGATGCGCCCGGTCCGGCGGGGCATCAGGGCGGTCCTGCCGGATGATCAGGAAGGCGGTGGTGATGACGAGATGGAGCGTCACTGTCGAGGCCAGCACCAGCGCGGCGATCTGCCCGCCGATACCCTTGAGGTGGAAGAACGAGAACGGCTTCATCGTCGTCCCCCTCAGCTGCTCGCGGGCACTGTGGTCGCTTCGGCGCTTGCTGCCTCGGTTTTCGCGACCTCGGTTCGTGGCGTGAACAGATAGCCGCCGGAGCGCACCGTCTTGATCAGGGTGGGATCGGCCGGATTGGGCTCGATCTTGCGGCGGATGCGGCTGACCAGCACGTCGATGGACCGCTCGAACGAGCCGGTGCTGCGCCCCTGCGTGAGGTCGAGCAGGCTGTCGCGCGACAGCACGCGGCCGGGCCGCTCGCAGAACGTGCGCAGCAGGTCGAACTCGGCGCTGGTCACCGCGACGCGCGCGCCTGCGGGATTGCGGAGCTCGCGCAAGCGCAGATCGATGCGCCAGCCTTCGAAGGTGAGCGCGGAGGCACCTTCGACCGAGCTCGCCGCTTGCGCGGCCGCCTGGCGACGCAGCACCGCGTTGATGCGGGCGAGCAGCTCGCGCGGATTGAACGGCTTCGGCAGATAGTCGTCCGCTCCCATCTCGAGGCCGACGATGCGGTCGATGTCCTCGCCGCGCGCGGTCAGCATGATGATCGGCGTCTGGTTTTCGGCGCGCACCTTGCGGCACAGGCTTAGGCCGTCCTCGCCAGGCAGCATGACGTCGAGAATGATGAGATCGACGCGGTGGTCGGCCATAGCGCGCGACATCTCGCGGCCGTCGGCGACGGCGGTGACGTTGCAGGCGTTGTTGCGCAGATATTTCGCAATCAGCGTCCGGGTTTCGCGGTCGTCCTCGACGACCAGGATGTTGGGATTGGGAATGGCCATGGACCTTGTTTGTCCAAAATTCCGGCCAAAAGGCGAAGATTTTTGTTTCGAATTGTTTCTACCGGGCGATCAGCAACGGACGGCAATCGCCACACCGCCGAGCGGCAAGCTCTCGTTAAGGCCGTTAACCATACCGTGGCGTGGTCCGCGGCGAAACCCGCAAAACCAAGGGAGCCATCATGACCTCGATCTCGGCGGCCTCCGCCGGCAGCTATCAATCGCCACTGCAACGGCTTCAGCAGGAATTGCAGTCGCAAGTCTCCGCCGGCACGATCTCTCGTCGGACCAGTCCGCGCTCTCGACGGCGCTGACGGATATCGACACGGCGCTCCAGCAGAGCCGATCGAGCGGCCAGTCGAGCGGCGCGCCTCCCTCCAAGGACGAGATGCAGTCGAAGATCGAGGACCTCATCTCGAGCGAAGTGTCGAACGGGACGCTGACCTCCGAACAGGCCGAGGAGCTGAAAAGCGTGTTTCAGTCCGCCTTCGCGCGTGGACTAGGCGGTCCGCCGCCGGACGACGGCTCTTCGGATTCGACGACGACGGATTCGACGAGCAGTAGCTCGACGGACCAGACCACCGCCGAGATCCTCCAGCAATTCCTCCAGGCGCTGCAGCAATCGCAATCGTCAGCATCCTCCTACGGTGCCAATGGCAGCTCAACCGGCAATTCGAGCCTCGCCGCGCTCCTGATCGACTACAAGAGCTGACCTCGGCGACGCCGGGTCGGCGCGGTCCTCGCCGCGGTCCTGCCTTGCCGCAATGCGCATGATCGTCGGCGGGGAACCGTGCATCGCAAAATGTTCCTGAGTGACGCAGGAACAGTTCGCGCATGGCGCGACGAAATTGCGGCGCGCACGGAACTGGGCCCGATCAGAGCGGTTTTCTCCGCACGAGTTTTTTGTGAAGGAGAGGACAACAATGTTGATGAAATCGATCGTCACCGGCCTCGCCGGTACCGCGCTACTTGCGACCGTCGCAATCGCGCAAACGCCGCCCGCCGCCACCACCGACAAGGCGGCCCCTGCGGCCACCGCAACGACCACGACGGCTTCCGGCCAGTGGCGCACCTCGAAGATGGATGGCCTGAAGGTCTACAACGAGGCCAACGAGAACATCGGCACGATCAACGACCTGCTGATGGACAAGAACGGTGACATCAAGATCGCCGTGATCGGCGTCGGCGGCTTCCTCGGCATGGGCGAGCATCTGGTCGCCGTGCCCTACGAGAAGCTGAAGTTCGTCAACGAGCCCGTCGCCTATACCGGCACCGGCGCGAACACCGGCGCCCGGCCCGCCGGCACGACGACCGGCGCTGCGACCGGTACCGACAGGCCCGCCGCGACCGCATCGACGTCGTCCGCGTCGAAATGGTACCCGGACCACGCCGTGTTCAATGCCAGCAAGGACGAGCTGAAGAACATGCCGCAGTTCAAGTACGCGGAGTAATGCGGCTCGCGTAACTGCCTGAACGAAGCGCGCCTGGTTTTCACCGGGCGCGCTGTCGTGTCTTCGACCTCCTGCGTCCTCAACTCCCGCTGCCCTTCAGCCGTTCGTTGCGCCGGCGCAGGGCCTCAAGGGTGGCGAGGAGGATGACCGAGACGGTCGTCAAGATCACGGCCGCTGCCGTGATGGTCGGGCTGATGTTCTCGCGGATGCCGCTGAACATCTCGCGCGGCAGGGTGCGCTGCTCGGGACCCGCCATGAACAGCACGATCACCACCTCGTCGAAGCTGGTTGCGAACGCGAACAGCGCGCCTGATGCCAGACCCGGCAGGATCAGCGGCAGGATCACGCGACGGAACGCGTAGATTGGCGAGGCGCCGAGCGAGGCGGCGGCGCGTGCCAGGTTGGTGTCAAAGCTCTGCAGCGTCGCCCCGACCGTGATCACCACGAAGGGCGTCGCCAGCGCGGTGTGGGCCAGGATCAGGCCGAGATAGCTGCCGGTCAGCCCGATCGGCGCGAAGAAGAAGTACAGGCCGACCGCGGTGATGACCCCGGGCACCACCACCGGCGACAGCACGAAGGCCAGCACGAGCGGCTTGAACCGGCTCTTCCACTGCGCCAGCCCCAGCGCGGCCAGCGTGCCGAGGACCATGGACAACAGCGTCGAGGCGACGCCGATGATCACGCTGTTCTTGAGCGAGTTCATCCAGCGCGGCGAATTGACGAAGTCGTCGTACCAGCGCAAGGAAAGGCCCGGCAGCGGATAGGTGAGGTACGAGCTGGAACTGAACGACAGCGGCATGATCGCAAGGATCGGCGCGATCAGGAAGATGAACACCAGCGTGGAGACAACGATAGTCGCGGTCCACGCGATGCGCTGGCTGGGGGTGCGCAAGGAGGAATTGTCGCTCAATTCTTCATCCCTCCCGTGACCTGCTGGCCCTGCACCAGCTTGCCGTAGACGAGAGCGAGCAGAACGGTGGCGAGCAGCAGCACCGCGCCCAGCGCCGAAGCAAGGCCCCAATTGGCCGTCTCGGTCGTGTAGAGGGCGATGAAGTAGCTGATCATCTGGTCGGCGGCGCCGCCGACGAGGGCCGGCGTGATGTAGTAGCCGAGCGCCAGGATGAAGACGAGCAGGCTTCCCGCGCCGATGCCAGGCAGGGTCTGCGGCAGGTAGATCCGTAGGAAGGCGGTGAGGGGCGGTGCACCGAGCGAAGCGGCGGCACGCATGTAGGCGGGCGAGATCGCCTTCATGCTGCTGTACAGCGGCAGGATCATGAACGGCAGCAGAACGTGGGTCATGGCAACGCAGACGCCGAAGCGGTTGTAGATCAGGCGCAAGGGTGCGTCGATGATGCCGAGCCAGAGCAGACTATCGTTCACGACGCCCTTGCTCTGCAACAGGACGATCCAGGCGCAGGTGCGAACCAGGAGCGACGTCCAGAACGGCAGCAGCACGAAGATCATCAAGAGGTTCGACCGGCCGGGCGGCAGCGTCGCCAGGAGGTAGGCGACCGGAAAGCCGAGAATCAGGCAGAGGGCCGTGACAGCGAGGCTGATGAGGAAGGTGCGGAGGAAAATGTCGCGGTAGATGGCCTGATCCGGTGGTGCGGCGACGATCGCGCCGTCGGCGTTTCGCGTCAGGTCGAGCGCGGCGAGCAGGTAGAAGCCGGTGATCGGGCCGCCGGCGTCCTTGATCGTGGTCCAGGTGGCGCGTTCGCGCCAGGCGGGGTTGATCCTGCCCAGCGTCTCCCTGGCCGTACCGGGCTCAGGCACCGCCTTCAGATTGCGTCCTGTGCTGGTCAGGATCGTGCGGAAGCCGTTCAGCGCGTAGTTGAGCCGTTTGGCCGCAATCGCAAGGGTGCCGGCGGCGCGCGCCGCCAGGATGTCGCTTGCAAGCGCCGCATAGGCGTTTTCATCCGGCAAGTCCTTGCCGTCCCAACTGGCAAGAGCAGCGACCGTTTGCGGCAGGACCTGACGCACCTCCCAGTCCTCGACCGAGCGCCACAGCATGCCGGCGATGGGACCTGCGAAGGTGAAGAGCAGAAACAGCAGAAGCGGCAGGACCAGCGCCAATGCCTTGACCTGACGTGTCCGCTCCGCACGCCTCAATCGGCGTTTGAGCGGCACCTCAGTCTTGTTATCGGCGCCGAGCGCGGGCGCTGCTGTCATGGAGAAAGCCTCTTGGAGCAGCCTGAGCAAGCGCCTCGTCCTTCGAGACGACCGCTTCGCGGTCTCCTCAGGATGAGGCTCATTGACATTGGTGCCAGTAACGTCGCTGCCACAGACTCAGACCTTCATCCTGAGGGCCCGCCGTAGGCGGGCGTCTCGAAGGATGCGCCACGGGCGAGTTGTCCGCGCGCACCTCTAGCTGCTCCCGCTATTTCGCGGCCCATTTGTTGAAGCGCTCGGTCAGGCGGTCGATGTTCTCGAGCCAGAAGGCCACGTTGATCTCGACCGCGTTCTTGATGTTATCAGGCGCCGTCGGCAGGTCCTTCAGGACGGCGGGCGCGAGCCGGCCGGCGGCATCCTTGTTCGAAGTGCCATAGGCAATGTTCTCCGACAGCTTGGACTGGTTCTCCGCCTTTCCGACGAAGTCCAGGAACTTGTAGGCCGCATCCTTGTTCGGGCTCCCCTTCAGGATGACCCAGCTGTCGAGGGTGAAGAGCGCGCCGTCCCACACCATGCCGAAGTTCTTCTTCTCGTTCTTGTTCGCGGTGTCGATGCGGCCATTGTAGACCGAGGTCATCGCCACCTCGCCGGAGGCGAGCAATTGCGGCGGCTGCGCGCCGGCCTTCCACCAGACGAGGTCGCCCTTGATGGTGTCGAGCTTCTTGAAGGCGCGCTCGATGCCTTCGTCGGTCGCCAGCACCTTGTAGACGTCCTTCGGTGCGACGCCGTCGGCCATGAGGGCGATCTCCAGCGTGGTCTTCGGGCCCTGGCGCAGCGCGCGCTTGCCCGGAATCTTCTTGGTGTCGAAGAAGTCGCCCCAGCCTTTGGGGGCCTCCTTCAGCTTGTCCTTGTCGTAGCCGAGGACGAAATCGTAGAGGATGGCGCCGACCCCGCAAGGATTGACCGACGGCGGGATGTAGGCGGCCTCGCCGCCGATCTTCGAATAGTCCAGTTTCTCGAACAGGCCTTCCTCGCAGCCGACCGCGAGCTCATCGCTCTCGACCTGGACGACGTCCCAGGTGGCGGCGCCTCCCTGCACCTTGGCGCGCAGCACGCCGACGCCGCCGTCCCAGGATTCGTCGTTCATCGCGATGCCGGATGCTTTCTTGAACGGCTCGAAATAGACCTTCTTCTGGGCCTCCTGATACGCGCCGCCCCACGAGACGACAGTGAGGTCACGCGCTTCTGCGACATTGGTCAGCGCGACACCGGCGCCCAATGCCGCGGCGAAACCCAGAGCAATCTTGCGCTTCAGCATGGTCTTCGTTCCTTCTTCATGTGAGTTGCGTTGACATTGATTGTTTCAGTTTCGTCGCCGGCAGATCAGACGGGATCGAGGGCGAGGCAGTCTTCCGGGCGGAAGGTGATGAACACGCTTTCGCCAGGTCTTAGGCCGTGATGCGCTCCCGGCTGAAGCTTGACCATGAACTCGGCGTTGCCGGCCACATCCAGCACGGCCAGCGCGTGGTCGCCGAGATAGATGGTGTTCTGCACTTTTGCCGGCAGCCGGTTCGGTCCCTCACTGGAATTGCCATTGGGAATTATTGCGACACGCTCCGGCCGCACCGACAGAGAGGTCGATGCGCCTGCGCCTGACACGTTGACCGCCCGTGCGGCGACTGTGCTGCCACCGGCCAGCGCGACGCGGCAATAATCCCTTTCGACGGTTTCTACGGTGCCGGCGAGCACATTGTTCTCGCCGATGAAATGGGCGACGAAGCTGTTCACGGGATGCTCATACAGCGCGTGGGGGCGGTCGATCTGTTGCACGATGCCGTCGTTGAATACGGCGATGCGGTCCGACATCGTGAGCGCCTCGCTCTGGTCGTGGGTGACATAGACGATCGTGATGCCCATCGTCTCGTGCAGCTGCTTGATCTCCAGCTGCATCTGCTCCCGCAGCCGCTTGTCCAGTGCGCCCAAGGGCTCGTCCATCAGCACGAGCTGCGGATTGAACACCAGCGCGCGGGCCAGCGCCACGCGTTGCTGCTGACCGCCGGACAATTGCCCGGGCCGCCGGTGCGCAAAAGTTTCCATCTTGATCATGCGCAGCGCCGCGCTGACGCGCTCTTGCGTCTCCGCCTTGCTCGACTTGCGAACCGAGAGCGGGAAGGCGATGTTTTCCGCGATCGTCAGGTGCGGAAACAGCGCGTAGTTCTGGAACACCATGCCGATGTCGCGCCTGTGCGGCGGCACGTTCTTGATCGGCCGCTCGCTGAGGTAGATCTCGCCATGGGTCGGCACCTCGAAGCCGGCCAGCATCATCAGCGTGGTCGTCTTGCCCGATCCCGACGGGCCGAGCAGGGTGATGAATTCGCCCTTCCTGATGTCGAGGTCGAGGTTCTTCACCACGAGATGCTCGCCATCATAGGTCTTTTGAATGCCGGAAAAACGCACCAGCGCCGGCGCAGGCGTGACCATGCCGGCTTCCATGTTGTCCTCGCGTTGTCCCCTACAATGCGCGTGCGAGATTAGCATCCTGCAGCGAGAATGCCAGCGGCGCAAGCGACGAGGAATTGTGCGGGTCCGGCGAGTGGCGGGACAACCGCCTCTGACGGGTGGCGGCGCCTGCACGCACGCCTCGTCCTTCGAGACGGCGCTTGCGCGCCTCCTCAGGATGAGACTCATCGGCGTCCGTGCTCGTTGCAACAGCTGCCGCGCACTCCGCCCTCATCCTGAGGAGCCCGCCCAAGCGGGCGTCTCGAAGGATGGCCGCAGGGAAGAGCTCTCACATGCGACGGCCCTGCGATGCGCAGGGACGCGCTACATCCCCGACAGCTTCGTCACGAATACGTTCAGCGAGCCGCCGGCTTCCGCGACCACGCGCAGGGTCTTGGAATCGAAGGCGATGTCGGCGAGAGTGAGGCTGTCGATCCTGGCCTCGACCTTGAGGCCGTCCTCGCTCTTCTGGTAATCGGCGATCGCGGCGGCGATCTTCTCGCGGGCGTTGGCGGCGATCGGCTTCAGATCCAGGGTTGCCCTCTGCAGCAGCGCCTGCTGCATCTGCGGGACGACGGCGCGGGCGGCGGCACCCAATAGGCCGAAGGCGGCCTCGGATTCCACCGCGAGCTGGATGTCGGTGAGCCGCAGCGTCTGCTGCGCCTGGTCGAGCACCGGCCGGCCCCAGATGTGCACATTCGCCTCGGCGCCGAGGCCGAACCAGCTCTTCTTCTCCTTGGCGCGCACCAGAAGCGAGATCAGCAGTTGGTCGCCCGAGGGCACGACGTTGGCGCTCTTGATGGTCACGTCGACCGGGCCGGAGCCGTCCTCCGGATAGGTGCGGCCGACCATCTGCGCTGCGATCAGCTTGTTGATCTCGGTGAAGGGCACGTCGATCGGCACCCCGATGTTCACGCCGGTGCCGGTCGGCGGCACGATCGAGATCTTGTCGGGGAACGGGCAGTCCGGTTTGGTCGGCGTCGAGGTCACGCGTGTCTCGGCCTCCAGGCCGAGCAGCAAGGTCACGGCCTGCGCATCGACGCGCGGCTGCGCCGCGATCGCGCGCACCGGCTTCATCTCGAGCCACAGCGGCGGCAGTGAGGAACCCGAGCCTTGCAGCGGGATCGAGCGGCAGGCCTTGATCCATTGCGCCTTGGCATTCTCGCGCAGGCTGGGATCGTTGCGGATGCGCTCGGAGACGGCGTTGATCTGCTCGCCGACGGTCTTGTCGATCAGCGGCTTGACCTGCGCGGGCACGTTGACCTTGGCGCCGGCGACGTTGAGGTTGGTGTCGCCGAGATTGACCTGGGCGCCGAGATTGGGCTCCAGATACCAGGCCGCGGCGAGCTTCGGGCGCGAGGTAACGACGACGTTGCCCTTGATCTCCGCGCTCGCGTTCAGGTTCTTGATGTTGACCGCGCCGATCCGCTTCGCGGCGTCGCCGCCGAGCACGCTGCCGAGCGCATCGCCAAGCGCGCCTGTGGCCTTCGACGACAGCGAGCCGGTCACGTTGAGCTTGCCGGTGAGCGGGGTCGAGATCGTCAGCACGTCCTTGTCGCCGGCTGCCGCCATCGGGCCCCGGACGGCGGACCAGCCGATATCGGCATTCTCCAGGATCTGCGAGATCGGGTTGTCGGCCTTGCCGGCGAAATTGCGCGGCGCGGCCCTCTCGGCCTGCTCGCGGATCGCCGACAGCGCGATGGCGACCGGCGCGATCACGATGGAGCTCTTCGAAGCCGGCGGCAGCGGCGGCAGCTGTGCGACCGGCGGCGCCGAATCCGTCGCGCGCGGCGCCAGCCAGTCCATCGCCTTCAGGCTGATGAAGAACGACGCCGCGAGCACCGCGACACCGATCAGGATAGTCTTCAGATTCCACGTCAGACGCATCAATCCCCCAAGTCGCCCCGACGGGGATTCTACAGGGCGGGCGAGGAGGGCGCTAGAGCGCACCCGTTGGGTGGAATTGGGGCGAACAGGTTACGGATTGTGACGCGCCGTCGGCGTGCCGTCACGCCAGACGCATGATTAGCTTTGCCGCGGGCGCCGGACCGCTCTCACCTTGCCGCGATTGCCTCCGCCGCAGAAGAAACGGTCACCGCCGTCCGATTCCAGGCCTGACACGATCGTGCCGGCGGGCATGTCGATCTGCTCGATCACTTGTCCCGTTTCCGGGTCGATCCGACGCAAATCGCTCTGTTCGTTCTCCCAGGTGCCGTGCCAGAGCTCGCCGTCCACCCAGGTCACCCCAGTCACGAAGCGCTTGCTCTCGATGGTGCGGAGGATCTTCCCCGTTTCGGGGTCAATTTGATGGATCTTGCGCTCGCGATATTGCCCGACCCAGAGCGAGCCCTCGGCCCAGGCGAGGCCGGAATCGCCGCCGCCGCCGGGCGCCGGAATGGTGCCGAGCACCTTGCCCGAGGCCGCATCGATCTTCTGGATGCGGTCCTCGGCGATCTGGAACAGGTGCCGTCCGTCGAACGCCGTTCCCGCATGCGCGGCGACGTCGATGGAGCGCGCGATCCTGCCGTCGGCCGGATCGAGCGCGTTCAACTTGTCGCCGGAAGCGAACCAGACGCGCGTGCCGTCATAGGTGACGCCATGCACGGCCTCGACGCCTGGAAAGGGTCCATACTCCGTGACGATCTCGGCGGCTGAACGTTTCATGTGCTTGCTCCCTGTGCTTAACGCGCATCCTACGTCTTCAGGAGCGGCGTGGGGAGTAACAAGCCTGTCGGGAAACCCGGAACGGGCGGCGTCATCCAGCGGCGCGCCCGTCCGTGTCCGAACGACTGCACCTTGCCCGACCGCGCCAGCTCCTCGAGCGCGCGCTGCACGGTGCGCGGACTGATGCGAAGCGCAAGCGCGAGCGCCGAGCTCGACCATGGCTCGCCGTCGGTAAGAAAGGCGAGGACGGCGGCGTGCTTCTCCTCAACGGGCCGCGCCAGCACGAGGACGTCGCGCGTCTTCCGCGGCGCCAGCACGAAGCCCTGCTTCGTCGCGCTGATATCGGCCAGCGGCGCGAGCTTGGTGCGGAGTCGTCCGATCTCGACGCGCAGGCGCGCGCGGTGCGATTCGTCGGCGTGCCTGGCTTGAAAGGCGCCCGAGATCAGCGTCTCGCGCGAGACATCCGCTGGCCATGCCTGGGCCAGGAGACGCACGAGCGCGAACAGCACGGGACGCGTTCCGAACGACACCGCGACGCCTTGCCTGCGCACGACGTGATGAAAGGTATCAACGACCAGCGCCGTCGAGGTCGCCAGACGTTCGACCTCTCCCAGCAACAGCGGATGTTCGCTGCCGCGGGCGATCAGGCGTGCTGCCGGCGTGTCGAGGATCAGGCTCGCGCTGTCGACCTCGGCCACGAGCGCCGGAATGTCTGCAAGGCGCGCTGCGTGAGCCGCGCGGCCGAGCGCCGTGCGCGCGTCGTTCGTTCTGAGCCGCCTGATGGCGATGCCGGCGAGCACGAGCTCCCGGACGACCTGCGACGCGGGCGGGAGCATGGCGGGACGGACTTCGGCGAGCGTGCGCTCGGCCTCGTCGAGGCGACCGACCAGAAGCAGGCGGCGCGCCTCGACATGGCCCGCATGGGCGGCATTGACGAGATCGCCGTGCTGTTCGAGCGTCGCGCGTGCCGCCGCGAGCGTCTTCACCGGCCAGTTCAGATCGCGTGAGACCAGCGCGATCTCGGCTTCGGCCACCAGGCATCTTGCGCGTGCCACCGCCTCGCGCGGACCGAAGGCGCGCGCGGCGGTGCGCAGTAGCGACTTGGCCTTGGCGAGATCGCCGAGCTGCGCCATCGCGATGCCGCGCAGCGCCAGCGACGGCGCATCGTTGCGCAGCGCGACGCGGTTCAGGGCGCCGAGCGGATCGCCGGCCTCTAACGCGCGCGCAGCGGCAGTGATCAGCGAGTCCATGTCAATCCCGCCACACTTGTTACTCCCGCACCGCGGCCGCTTGGTGCCAGAAATCGTTGGCAGGACGTCAAGCAAAAGCTTTGGAGAGTCATGATGACATCAGCAGAAAAAGCAGGAACCAACGGAAAGACCGCCATGCAGACACCGCCGGTGGTGTCGCCGCAGGACTGGGAGGCGGCCCGTCTGCAGCTGCTCGTGAAGGAGAAGGCGCATACCCGTGCCCGCGACGCCCTGGCTGCCGAGCGGCGCCGCATGCCGTGGATGGCTGTCGACAAAACCTATGCGTTCGAGGGGCCCGGCGGCAAGCTCAGTCTGCACGACCTGTTCCAGGGCCGACGGCAACTGATCGTCTATCGCGCCTTCTTCGAGCCCGGCGTGTTCGGCTGGCCCGATCACGCCTGCCGCGGCTGCTCCATGGTGGCCGACCAGGTCGCCCATGTCTCGCACTTGAATGCCCGCGACACCACGCTGGTGTTCGCCTCGCGCGCGCCGCAAGCCGACATCGTCAGGCTGAAGCAGCGGATGGGCTGGATCATGCCCTGGGTCACCATCACCGACAGCTTCGATGCCGATTTCGGCGTCGACGAATGGCACGGGACGAATGTGTTCTACCGAGACGGGACACGCATCTTCCGCACCTATTTCGTCAAGAGCCGCGGCGACGAGCAGATGGGCGGGACTTGGAACTATCTCGACATCACCCCGCTCGGCCGCCAGGAGGTGTGGGAGGACTCGCCGGAAGGCTATCCGCAGACCCCGACCTACAAATGGTGGAATTGGCACGACAGCTACACCGAAGGCGCCGCGCCAGACCAGCGATGGGTGGAGATCTCGGACGCCGGCGAGAAGGCGTTTCGCGAGGAGGCCGCGGGGGAGCGGAAATGACCGGTCCGCTCAGCGCGGTCCCCAGCGGCCTCCCCGACGGCGTCGCGGCCGCACGCCACCTCGCCAGATGGCTGGGGCTGGCGGCCACGCCGACCTTCGCCATCATGGCCGTACTGACGGCTTTGCCCGGGGGTGGGCCCGCGGAGATGCTGTGCGGCGCCGGGCAGGGCTCTCTGCTCGGCGGGATGGTGCCGATGTATCTCTTGATGAGCGCGTTCCACGCCGCGGCGTGGCTGAGGCTGATAGCGGAGTGGCGGGGCGCAGTCAGCCGGTAAGCGCGCCGCAATCGTGGAGCGGAAAGAGCGCGTTGCGATCTATTGCCCGCCCGCCGCTTGCAGATACGCAACCACCTTACCCGCTTCGTCCTTCGAGATGCCACCATAGGGCTGCATCTTGTGGCCGGACACGACCTCGTCCGGCTTGACCATGAAGCGGGTGAGCTTGTCCTGGTCCCAGGCGAAGCCGGCTTCTTTCATGGACGAGGAGTAATTGTAGTCCGGCAGCGAGCCGGCCTTGCGTCCGACGATCTTGTTGAGATTGGGACCGAGGCGATTGTCGCCTTCCTTCATGGAATGGCAGGTGCGGCAGGAATTGTTGAAAGCCTGCTTGCCGGCGTCGTCAGGCGCGGGTTGCTGCGCGAGCGAGGCGGGCGCGGACACGAGCAGCGTCAGTGCTCCGGCGCCGGCGAGGGCGTGCAGCCATGGGCTTGGCGAGGGTTGCCTTCGTGGTCGCATTTGCGCCTCCATCGGGGATTGCGCCGCAACAGGCGCAACGGGATGTCAGGGCAAACGAAAACGGCCCCGGTGGGTTCCGGGGCCGTTCGCGTTACGTTGTCCTGTCGCTTCAGCGGCTCGCGGCGCCGAGGTCTGCGCGGCGCTCGGTCATCGGCAGCACGATCACCTTGGTGCCGACGTTGACGCGGGAATAGAGGTCGGTGACGTCCTCGTTGGTCATGCGGATGCAGCCGGAGGACACGCGCTTGCCGATCGTTTCGGGGGCGTTGGTGCCGTGGATACGGTAGATGGTGCCGCCGAGATACATTGCGCGTGCGCCGAGCGGATTGCCGGGGCCGCCGGCCATGTGGCGCGGCAGATAGGGCTGGCGGGCGATCATTTCCGGCGGCGGCGTCCAGGCCGGCCACTCGGCCTTGCGGCTCACCGACTGGATTCCGGACCAGGTGAAGCCGTCGCGCCCGACGCCGATGCCGTAGCGCAATGCCTGGCCGTTGCCGAGCACGTAATAGAGATAGGTGTTGGGCGTATCGATGATGATCGTGCCCGGCGCTTCGCGCGTCGCGTAAGAGACGGTCTGGCGGCGGAAGCGGGCCGGCAGCTCGACCGCGTCCTGATCCTCGGGCTCAGTCTGGTAGGTCGGCGCCTGATAGGGCTGATACGACGGCTGATACGGCTGCAGCGGCTGCGGCGCGGTCATCGGCGGCAGCGGCTGGAAGAACGGGAAGATCTGCACCGGCGCGGCCTTGGCTGCGCCAGCGAACGCGATTGCGGAGACCGCGACGGCACTGAGTGCAACGGCGCGCGAAAACGTCTTGAACGTGTCCAGATTGAACATGTGATCGCCCCTGTTTGCTCGGTGTTTTGCTCACCGCGGCACCGTTGCGGTGCTCCGTTGCCTGAATTCCTAACGGCAAAACGTTTCGGGACATTTGCGCGGAAAACCGAAAACGGTTTCACGGCGGCAAGAATTGTTTCATGACAGTTTCGTGGCCCCGCCGGCTCGTTAACGAACAAAACAGCGCGCCGACACTTCTGTGACGTCACACGCCTGAAATATCCTTCGTTGATGGTCGATGCCTGAGAATCATCAAACTCTCGGGATTTTCCCATGCGGGTATTAATCGCGACGGACGCTTGGCATCCCCAGGTCAACGGTGTGGTCCGAACCCTGACCTCCCTGGCGAATGCGGCCAAGACCCTCGACGTCGAGATCGACTTCCTCACCCCCGACGGCTTTCCGTCCTGGCCGCTGCCGACCTATCCGGGCCTGCGCTTTGCGCTGCCTTCGGCGAAGGAGATCGCGCGGCGGATCGAGAAGGCCGCGCCAGAGGCGCTGCATATCGCGACCGAGGGCCCGATCGGCTGGGCGGCGCGCGCCTATTGCCGCCGCAACCGGCTCGCCTTCACCACCTCCTACACGACGCGCTTTCCGGAATACGTCTCGGTGCGGACCGGCATCCCGGCGGGCGTCGGCTATGCGGTGCTGCGCCACTTCCACGATGCCGCCGCCATGACCATGGTTGCGACGCCCTCGCTGCGGCAGGAGCTGTCCGAGCGCGGCTTCAAGCGGCTCGGCTTCTGGACGCGCGGCGTCGACACCGGGCTGTTTCATCCCGACGCTCCGGCACAGCTCGACCTGCCGCGCCCGATCTTCATGACGATGGGGCGCGTGGCGGTGGAGAAGAATCTCGAAGCGTTCCTCTCGCTCGACCTGCCCGGCACCAAGGTCGTGGTCGGCGACGGCCCGCAGAAGGCGGCGCTGGAGAAGAAATATCCGGACGCAGTCTTCCTCGGCGAGAAGAAGGGGGCGGATCTCACCGCGCATCTCGCCGCGGCCGACGTATTCGTGTTTCCGAGCCTGACCGACACCTTCGGCGTGGTGCAGCTCGAGGCGCTCGCCTGCGGCACGCCGGTTGCGGCGTTTCCGGTCACGGGCCCGAAGGACGTCATTGCCGATCACCCGATCGGCGCGATCGACCACGATCTGCGCACCGCCTGCCTGCGCGCGCTCACGATGTCACGCGAGACCTGCCGCAACTTCGCGCTGGAGCGCTCCTGGGAGAACAGCGCGCGCCAGTTCGTCGGCAACCTCACCTCACTGCAGCCCAGCCGCTCCTTGCGCGCCTCGCCTCGCATGGCGCGGCGGCCGGTGCGCGGCTGACCGTTTATTCGAACCACAGCGAGAACCTCATCGATGGCTAAGATCATGAACCTTGACGGCACCCAGCAGCTCGACCTCACGCGCGGCACGGTCGAGCAGGCCTATGACCGCTGGGCGCCGGTCTACGATCTCGTGTTCGGCGGCGTGTTCGCCAAGGGCCGGCAGGCGGCGATCGCGGCCACCAACAAGATCGGCGGCCGCGTGCTCGAGGTCGGCGTCGGCACCGGCATCTCGCTGCCGCTCTACGCGCCGAACCTGCGCATCTTCGGCACCGACATTTCGGAAGCGATGCTGGACAAGGCGCGCCGCCGCGTGACGGAGCAGAAGCTGAAGAACGTCGAGGGCCTCGCGGTGATGGACGCCGAGAAGCTCGAATTCCCCGATAATTCCTTCGACGTCGTGATGGCGCAATACGTCGTCACCGCCGTGCCGAACCCGGAGAAGGCGCTCGACGAATTCGCCCGCGTGCTGCGTCCGGGCGGCGAATTGATCATCCTCACCCGCGTCAGCGCCGACACCGGCATGCGCCGCTTCATCGAGCAGAAGCTGCAGCCGGTGGTGCGTCCGCTCGGCTTCCGCACCGCCGAGTTCGCCTGGTCGCGCTACGCCAAATGGCTCGCCGGCGCGCACGGGATCGAGCTTGCCGAGCGCCGCTTGATTCCGCCGCTGGGACACTTCTCGCTGGTGCGCTTCCGCAAGGTCGACGTCGCCAAGGCGGCTTGAGCTCACGCGTCGCGTGCGTCATCGCGCCGCTGCACATCGTCACATGACAAAATGATGATGTCACACGGCCTACATCGAATCTCTGTAAATCCTGAACCCGAAAGCATTTTGGGGATGAGCATGATCAAGAACTATCTCGAGCAGCTGCGGATCCAGCGCTGGGACGACCATCGCTACTATCACCACAGCCGCATCAATCAGAGCCTGCACTTCGTCAGCGCGCTGAGCTTCCTCTTCGCCTATGTCTGGCTGTTCATCGATCCCGTCGTCTCCGCGCTGGTCGGCTGGCTGGTGTCGATGACCTCGCGCCAGGCCGGCCATTTCTTCTTCGAGCCGCACACCTACGACCACATCAATCAGGCGACGCACGAGTACAAGGAAGAGATCAAGGTCGGCTACAATTTGCAGCGCAAAGTGGTGCTGATGGCGATCTGGGCGCTGTCGCCGCTGGTGCTGGTCGTCGATCCCACCCTGTTCGGCATCTTCACGCCCTGGCAGAGCGCGACCGACTTCATGCGGCAGGTGGCGAAGATCTGGCTCGTGGTCGGCGGCGGCGGCCTGCTGTTCCGCACCGTGCATCTGTTCTTCATCCGCGACGTCGAGACCGGCCTCGTCTGGATGACCAAGATCCTGACCGATCCGTTCCACGATTTGATCCTCTATCGCGGTGCTCCGCTCGCTTTGATGCGCGGCGAGCTGATGGATCCCGGCCTGCACCTCAATCCCGAGCACACGCTGGGCTTCATCGACGAGCCCGTGCTCGAAGAGCAGCACGCTTGACGCGCGCCGCGCACGCGACACGCTTCGATGTCTAATGGCTACGTCATGCCCGGGCTTGTCCCGGGCATCCACGTGTTGGCGGTTTTTTCGTCTCTCCCCGCGCGCGGGGTAGTGGCATCGAGCGCGGCCACAAATCCCGTCATTCCGGGGCGATGCGAAGCATCGAACCCGGAATCTCGAGATTTCGGGTTCGGTCCTGCGGACCGCCCCGGAATGACAGTGAGGGTGGTAGGACCGGCCTCAGCGCCCGAAGCGCTTGGCCAGCATCTCTTTCAGGATCTGGCGCTTGATCTGCTTGTTGGTGAGCACGCCATCGTGCCACCAGAAGCCGTCGGCCTTCATCTTCTGCGCGGCGCGGACGAAGCGGTCGGCGACTTCGGTGAAGTCGGCGTCGGTGTAGTTGAGGCTGAAGATCAGCCGTCCCGTGCCGACCCAGCTCAGCGCCAATCCCTCGGCGCGCAGGTAATATTGCAGCATCCAATTGTAGCGGGAGGGCGTCGTGTATTTCACCGTCCAGATCGAGGAGAAGTTGGCGAAGCGCACCGGGAGGTCGGCATCCTGCATCATCCAGTTGAGCTTGTTCACGCGCCCATTCCAGGTCTCTTCCAGCCCATCATAGACGGCGCGGAAGTTCGGGCTGGCGAGGCGGCTCAGGAACTCGTCCATCGCCGTCATGACGTAGGGGTGCGAGTTGAAGGTGCCGCGGGCGAAGCAGATGTCGGCGGGGCGGTCGTCGCGGAAGCGGCGCATCAATTCGCGCTTGCCGCAGACCACGCCGACCGGCAGGCCGCCGGCGAGGCTCTTGCCGTAGGTCACCATGTCGGCCTTGACGCCGAAATATTCCTGGGCGCCGCCGGCGGCGAGGCGGAAGCCCACGAAGACCTCGTCGAAGATCAGGACAATGCCGCGCTCGCTGCAAACCTCGCGCAGCTTCTTCAGCCATTCGGTGTAGGCCGCGCGATCGAAATTGCCGCCACGGGAGCTATCGACCAGCGAGGAATCGCCGGGCGCGTTGGCGTTGGGATGCAGGCCCTGCAGCGGATTGACCAGCACACAGGCGATGTCCTTGCGCGTCTTCAGCACGTAAAGCGTCTTCTCCGACATTTCCGCGAGGGTGTAGGTCTCATGCGCAGGAATGGGATTGCCGACGCCGGGCTGCACGTCGCCCCACCAGCCGTGATAGGCGCCGGCGAAACGAACCAGGTGCGTGCGCTTGGTGTGGTAGCGCGCCAGCCGCACCGCCTGCATCACGGCCTCGGTGCCGGACATGTGGAACGAGACCTCGTCGAGGCCAGAGATCTGGCAAAGCCGCTGCACATTCTCGAGGATGACGGGATGGTAGGGGCCGAGCACGGGGCCGAGCGCATGCGCGCGCTTCTCGGCGCCCTCGATGCACTCCTTGTAGAAGTCGTTGCCGAAGATGTTGACGCCGTAGGATCCTGTGAGGTCGTAAGCAGTGTTGCCGTCAACGTCGGTGACGGTGACGCCGCGCGAGGATTCCATGAAGGTCGACGTGCCCAGATGCTCGCGGACGAGACGCGAGAACTGGAACGGCACGCGGTAGCTTTCGGTGAAGTTCAGGTCGGAGATCGTCTCCGCCGCTTGCTTCGTCATCGCGCGCCCTTTGGGGTAGCGCTCGGCGTAGAGGCGGGCGAGGCGGAAGAAGGCGTCCTTGCGTTGCGCTGCGATGTTGGCCGGCGCGCCGTCGCAGGCGAAGTATCGATCACCTTCGAACTCGTAGAACGGCAGCAGCCGCGCCACCCGACGCGACATCTTGGAGTGGCCGGCGAGCGAGCGGTGCTTGGCGCGGGACAGTTCGACCCGCGCCTTGATCTTCGGGAGGACGGCGGCAGCGGACGCTGCGGCGGCCACGGACATCGAGAGAATCGGGAGTGTCGTTTCCATGACAACAAGCGCTAAACCTGTGAGCTGACAGATTCATGACAGTCAAAGCCCTCATCGCCTCTTTCACCCAGCAGGAAGATCTCAACTTCCTGTTGACCAACCGCATCCCCCGCGCGGCGCTGACCCGCTTCATGGGTTGGTTCTCCAAGATCGAGAATGCCCTGGTGCGGGACTTCTCGATCGCGCTGTGGAAGCTGTTCTCCGACCTCGATCTGTCGGAGGCGCGCAAGACGCAGTTCAAGAGTCTGCACGACTGCTTCACCCGGGAGCTGAAGCCGGGCCTGCGGCCGTTCGATCCTGATCCTGCAGTGGTGGCGAGCCCCTCGGACGGCATCGTCGGCGCTCACGGGAAAATCGCGGACACCGAGCTGTTCCAGGTCAAGGGCGCGCCCTATTCGCTGCTCGATCTCGTCGGCGATTCCGCGCTGGTCGAGCAGCACCGCAACGGCTCTTTCGTTACGCTGCGGCTGACCTCGAGCATGTATCACCGCTTCCATGCGCCTTATGACGCGCACATCGAGCGGGTCACGCTGATCCATGGCGACGTCTGGAACGTCAACCCGATCGCGCTCAAGCGCGTCGAGCGCCTGTTCTGCAAGAACGAGCGCGCGGTGATCCGCACGCATTTGTCGACCGGCGAAGCCGTGACGCTGGTCCCGGTGGCGGCGATCCTGGTCGCGAGCATCCGCTTGCACTTCCTCGACATGGTGCTGAACGCGCAGACGCGCGGCTCGGTCAATTTTCCCTGCGACGTCAACGTGAGCAAAGGCGAGGAGCTCGGCTGGTTCGAGCACGGCTCGACCATCATCATCCTCGCGCCCGGCGATTTCTCCTTCTGCGACGGCATTGCCGAGGGCACACGCATTCGGGCCGGTCAAGCGCTGCTCAGGAGAAAGTAGCCTTCAATCCGCCGCCCCCGCCGCCTATATCGTCGGGCGGGGACGATTCGATCGATACGGATGTGACGATGGCGCGGGCGCCGGTCATGGCGGCGGGTGGTATTGTGTTGCGGCGCGCGCCGGTGCCGCTGGTTGCAGTCGTGCGCCAGCGCAAGCGCAACGAATGGGTCCTGCCCAAGGGCAAGCTCGATGACGGCGAGACGCCGAGGGAAGCCGCGCATCGCGAGGTGCTGGAGGAGACCGGCCACGACGTGGCCGTGCACGAATTTCTGGGCACGCTGGTCTATCAGTCCGGCGGGCGCTCCAAGGTCGTGCATTACTGGAGGATGGAGGCCGACGGCGGGCCGGTCCGCAAGCTGATGAACGACATCAAGGCGGTCGACTGGCTGACGCTGGACGACGCGATCGCCCGTCTGTCGCGCGAGTACGAACGCGTCTTCCTGACTCAGATCGGACCGATCGCGCTCGCGGCGGCAGGGCTGGCGCCTCTGTTCGCCCCGGAGCAGGTTTCCGAGCCGGTGTCGCCGTTGGCGAAAGACGACACCCATGCATCTTTGCAGACGCTGACACCTGCGGAAGCAGCATCCGTCGATGAATTGCGGCACGGCCTGTTGCGGAAGGTGAAGGCTTGGCTGCGCGGCGAAGCGTGAGTTACTTACGCGCAATTTCAGTGCGGCATTGAAGGTGCACCCTCTCCCCTTGTGGGAGAGGGTGGCTCGCCGCAATAGCGGCGAGACGGGTGAGGGGTCTCTATCCTCACGAGCGGGTCCGGCGAGTGGATAGAACCCCTCATCCGGCGCTTCGCGCCACCTTCTCCCACAAGGGGAGAAGGAAGACTACCGCCGCTCCTTCTCCTTCGGAGCGGGCGCGGGTCTGTGCGGCCCTGCGGGACGTTGCGCGGCGGGGAGGCGTGGCTGGAAGCCGCCGGGGCGCTGCATACCTGGTTGTTGAGCCGGAGGCTGGCCCGGTTGCAATCCTGTGCGCGGCAATGGCTGCTGCGGACCTGTTTGCTGTGTCCCGCCCGGTTGCGGCGGCACGATTCCTCCGGGCTGAATCTGTCCACCACGCTGCGGCAGGGTCTGCGGTACGCGTGGACGGCCGGCACCTCGCGGCTGGCCGGGCTGCGGTTGCAAGTGTTGCGGCTGCCCGGCACGCGGCATGCCCGGCTGCACCGCGCCGCCGTGCTGTCCTTGTCCCTGCCGCTGCGGCGGCTGCACGCCTTGCTGTAGTCCCTTCCGGCCCGGCGTGCCCGGCTGCTGCTGACCCGGACGGTTATCCTGACGCTGCCCGTTCGGTTGCTGCGGCAATTGCCCTGGGGTCGTCGTCGGCCGCAATTGTTGCTGCTGCGGCGGTTGTGCCGGCCGCGGAATGCGGCTGAGCGCAGCCGGATTGGCGCGACGGAAGTCGCGCTGCTCGATGACGATCTGCCGGCCCGCAGTCTGCGCCAGATGCACCTGGCCGACGAAGCCGCGGTCGCGCGCGATCTGCTGCGCGGGAATTATGATCGGCACGGCAGCAAAGCGCATGCCGCCGGCCGTGGCTGCGCCCGCTCGGATCGCAAAGCCGCTCGCGGCTTGCGTCAGCGCGCCGAGCCGCGCGCCGCTCGCGCGTTCCTCGACATCGATGTGGCCGACCCGGCCGTCGGCGTCGGGATAGAGCTTGATGTTGACGTTGCGCGCCCGGTTCGCCGCCGCCCCTTCGGGCACGTCGACGACCCCGGTGGTGCCGCGGATGCCGAGCGTTGCCGTCGGCGTCGTGATCTTCATGTCGCCCGTCTTCGCCACCGCGGCCGCCACGAAGGCAACCGTGCCCTTGCCGACGTCGAAGATCGCCGAATTCTGCTTGCCGCCGTCGTCATAGACGTAATTGTCGATGGTGATCTTCGCGCTGGCCGAGAGGTTAAACGTGGTGGCGTCGTTGAAGGTGATGCCGAGCGCGGAGTTCGACGAGGTCTGCACGATGTCGTTGAGATAGATATCGTCGCGCACGCGCAGCGGATAGGAATTCTTGTCGCGGATCACGGTCGCGATCCCCGTCACGGTCGCGACGTTGCCGATCGGCTCGATGGCGGCAAGCTGTGCGTCTGCGACCGGTGTCGGGGTAGCCGACGGCGTCGGGGAAGGCGCGGGCGTTGGCTGAGCTTGCGGCTGCGCCTGTGCGAATTCGATCGTCTCGGATGCACGAGCCACGCTGCTGCCAGCCAGCGTCAATGCCGGCAGCACGAGCGCGAACACGAAGCGGCGCCAGGCCAGCATTGATGTCACGAGGAAGTCCCGGTGAGAGCGTGAGGCGAGATCGGGCGATCTCAACGGGGTGTGGCTGAATGGTGGATGAACGTCTGTCGCCGGGGCAAAGGGCTAGCTATCCTCTCGCCGTCATGGCCGGGCTTGTCCCGCCGGCGCGGCCGAAGCCGCTACGGCGCGGCGAAGGCCCGGCCATCCACGTCTTGATTGCGGCACGAAGAACGTGGATGCCCGGGACAAGCCCGGGCATGACGAAGAGTTGTGTACGTTTCGCGACGCGCTTCGGTGTCAGCTCACGCGCTTCCAGGTCTGGCCGCCGCAGAACATGCCGCCGAAGGCGCAGCCCTGCACGCGCATCACGTTCGGACCTTTCATCGAGATCGTGGAGTCGTAATTGCGTCCGGAGTTGGGATCGCGAATGCGGCCGCTCCACTTCGATCCTTCGGGCTTCATGTTGATCAGGATGCGCTCATTTGTCTTCTCGGCAAAGCCGCAGAGATTGGCGCCACACTGCTCGACGCGGACATTGCCCTTGTTCTCTTCGGTCGCCCAGATGCCGATCGGCGAGTTCGCTGCGGCCACGGGCGCGGCAGCCACCGGAGCCGGCGCGGGAGCCGCGGCGACGGGAGCGGGGGCGGCAACAGGGGCAGGCGCAGCAACAGGAGCAGGCTGCGAATTGTCGAAGCCGATAGAGGGAGCGGCGGCAACAGTCGCGGCTGGGGCAGCGGGCGCGGCTGGCGCTGCCGGCGCCGGCGCCTGCGGCACGGGCTGCTGCTGCACGGGAGCCGGCATGGGTTGCGCCGTCGTGGGCGCCGGAGCCGGCGTGGTGTCGTCGTCATCGTCCTTGGAGCCGCCAAGACCCTTGAGGTTGATGTTGTTCAGCTTGATCGGCTTGTCCGACAGGCCCGGCGCGACGATGGTCACGCAATTGAGCGAAGCGCAGTTTCGCGGCGTCTCGATGCGGATGTGCTGGCCCTCGATCTGGAACGAGATCGAATTGCCGGCATGCGCGGCGGCGGTCGAAGCCAGGAAGAGGGCGGTGGCGGCGATGGAGAGCTTGTTCATGACAACCTCCGAAAATAGCGCGGTCCCGATATGGACTGGTGTCGCTGGTGAATGAAGCGTGGTTCGACCCTACGCCGCGGCGGTCGGGCGTTCTGTGATGGGCGTCACAACGAGCGAACAACGCCTGGGTGATGCAGCGCACATTCAGCCTCGCCTGCGCGGCGTAACGTCGTCGCGACACCGAGGGAAACGCAGATGCAGCGGCTTGCAACCTGGCTTGCCACTTGTCTTGCCACATCTATCGCGCTGCTGGCGGTCGCGCCGACGGCGCAGGCCGGCTCCTACACGTTCTCGATCGGCGGCAGCCGGTTCCATGTCGAGGCGCCGCGCAATTGCCGAGCCGCGTCCTGTATTACGGTGGCTCCCAAGCGCAGCCTCAGGCCGACGGAGGATGTGAGCACGGCACGAACTGCGCAGCCGGCGCCCGCGCTGATGGTCCAGGCGCCGCAGCCGGCTTGTCCGGCGGCAGCGGTCAAGCCGCCACAAGCGGCTGTGGTGGTGCCGCCACCGGCGCCTCCCGTTCTTGCCGCGGCGTCGTCGCAGCCCGTTGCACCGCCGCCGGCGCCAAGCTTGGAGATTTCGAGACTGGAGACGTTGAGCCCCGGTCCGCCGCGGGTTGATCTGGAGCGCACCGATCAGCCGAAGACCGCCGCGCTCGAACCGCCGCGCATCGAGCCGCCGGTCATCGTTCCGAGCACCGAGATCAATCAGACCGCAGCGGTGGCGCAGATCAGCACTGACCCGGGCCACGCGCTGCTCGGCGAATGGGAGAGCGCCGGCGCCAAGGGCACGGTCCGCATCGAGCGCTGTGGAGCTGCGTTGTGCGGTTACGCGCTCAGTGAAGCGTCGAGCCGCGGCGAGAGCGTGCTCGTCCACATGAAGCCGAAGAAGCACAATGTCTGGACCGGCAGCATCTACAGCCGCTCCAGCGGCAACACCTACTACGCCACGATGACGCTGAAGAGCTCCGGCAAGCTGCACGTCGAAGCCTGCGCGCTCGGCCGCTTCTGGTGCTCCGGCAACGACTGGACGCGGGTCGAAGCGCCGCGGGAGGAGCTGATCACGACGTCACCTCAATGGAGCGCGCGGTCGTAGCTCGCGGCGATGCGCATTGTTGTGCCCTCGCCCCTTGTGGGAGAGGGCAGCTCCGCTGGTCGACACGAATTCACTTGGGTGAGGGGTTGTCTCCACAAGCACTGTGCCGCGAGGATAGAACCCCTCATCCGTCGCGCTTTCGCGCGCCACCTTCTCCCACAAGGGGAGAAGGGAAGAGAGTCACTGTGTGCTTTGAGTCTAAATCATCCCGAGCACGATGGCGCCGACGAAGGCCATGGCGAGGTAGGCGGTGATCACGCTCAATCTGCCGGCGAACGTCATGAGGTCGCTCCCTCGGTGCGCGCTGCTTGGCGCGCAGCCCTTATGGTTAACAGAAAGTCTCTTTTCGAAAAAGTCAGGCTCGCTGTCGCTCGTCATCGGCAGCAACCGGTGCCGCCGCGCCCGGTATGGTTAAAGAACACTGAAATCAACACGTTGAAGAGTCTTTAAGTAAATTCATCGAACGTGCGTGCATGACGCGCGGAGTTCGTTTGTATCTCGTCGGCTCCATCGTCCTTGTTTCGCTGGCGGGTTGCGGTCGCGGCTTCTTCCAGGCCGAACGCGAACCCTGGCGGGCCGAGGCAGAAGCCGCATGCCTGAAATCGGGCGCAGTCAAGGAAAGCGCGGACATCGTCCGCATCGACCCGATCTCCGGGCCTGGCAGCTGCGGCGCCGAGTTTCCGCTCAAGGTCGCCGCCATCGGCGAAGCCTCCGGCACCTATGGCTTTGCCGACGAGGCGCTGCGTCCGCCCGGCAGCATCGGCAACCAGCCGCGTTGGCCGGTGCAGCCGCAGTCGAATTATCCGCAGAGCCAAGGCTATCCAACATCGTCCTATCCGGCATCGTCCTATCCGCAGCGCTCGAACTATCCCGCGAGCGCGGTGCGCCAGCCCGCCGGCTACGGCACGTCGTCCGGGCCGATGTCGCTCAACGCACCCGGCGTGGCCGCGCAGGAGGACGAGATCGATCTGCCGCCGGAGGGCACCGATGCCGCGGGGGCGGCGCGCTACATGAACACACCGAGCTATCCGGCTCGTCCGGCGCCTTACTCGCAGGCGCCGGCGCAGCAGCCGCTGCCGCGCCTTGGTCCTGCGCAGGGTAATCCCGTCACGAGCGTCGGTCCCGTCGCGATCAAGCCGACCGCGACGCTCGCCTGTCCGATCGTGTCCGAGCTCGACCGCTGGCTCGCCGACACCGTGCAGCCGTCGGCGATGCGCTGGTTCGGCGTGCGCGTCGCCGAGATCAAGCAGATCTCCGCCTATTCCTGCCGCGGGATGAACGGCAATTCGCGGGCCCATATTTCGGAGCACGCCTTCGGCAACGCCCTCGACATTTCCGCCTTCGTGCTCGCCGACGGCCGCCGCATCACCATCAAGGACGGCTGGCGCGGCATGCCGGAAGAGCAGGGCTTCCTGCGCGACGTGCAGGCTGGGGCCTGCGCGCACTTCACGACCGTGCTGGCGCCGGGCTCCAACGTCTTTCACTACGATCACATCCATGTCGATCTGATGCGCCGCGCCAGCCGCCGCCTGATCTGCCAGCCGGCCGCGGTGTCGGGCGAAGAGGTCGCCTCGCGCGCGCAATCGCGCAGACCCTATGCGAGCGGGCGCGAGCCGTCGGTGACCGGTTCGCTCGGTGCTCGCAAGAGCACGATGCACAAGCGGGAAGACGACGACTATATCGACGAATAGCCCGATTTGCCAGTAGCCCGGATGGAGCGAAGCGCAATCCGGGAAAAACTGTCCCCGCATTCCGCTTCGCTCCATGCGGGCTACGATCGCGTCAAAGGCAATGTCTATCGTCCGCTATCTCACCCACCCGCAGGTGCAAATCGATCCCGATGTGCCGGTGCCGCAATGGGGCCTGAGCGCGGTGGGTCGCGCGCGCACCGAAGCTTTGGCGAATGCAGGCTGGCTCGCAAGCACGACGCAGATCGTCTCCAGCGGCGAGCGGAAGGCGATCGAGACCGCCGACATCATTGCCGCTCGTCTCGGACTGATGATCGAGATCCGCGAGGCCATGCACGAGAACGACCGTTCGGCGACCGGCTTCCTGAAGCCGGCCGAGTTCGAAGCCGTCGCCGACCAGTTCTTCGCCGCGCCTCATCTCAGCGTGCGCGGCTGGGAGCGTGCCGCGGATGCACAGGCGCGGATCGTGCGCGAGGCTGAGGCGGTGCTGGCGCGACATCGTCCCGGCGACGTCCTGTTCGTCGGCCACGGCGCAGTCGGCACGCTGCTGTTCTGCCACATTGCGGGCCATCCCATCGCCCGCATCCACGATCAGCCCGCCGGCGGCGGCAACTGCTTTGCGTTCGCGCGGGAGGGGCGGCGCGTCCTGCACGGGTGGCGCGCAATGGAAGAAGTCGGGACTTGAGCTCAGCGGAGCCGGAGTTCATCCGGCGGCCGGCTTCCGCGGCGCGGGTGCCAATCCCATGCAGCGCTGCACCTCACCCGGGACGTTGTAGGTGCGCATGATGTGGCGGCTGTCGCGCAAGCCGGACGCCTCGCGTTGCACCACGAACATCCAAAGCGCCTGGCCGGCTTCCAGCACCAGCTTGCGCCTGGCCGGTTGCATCGCTTCCGGCACATCGGTCGCTGCGTGGGCGGCGTCGAACTCGCGCAAGCGCGACAGGCTCTGTTCGAGGGCGCGGCCCATCCGTCCAAGCGCCGAAGCCTGTTCCTGGACGATCTCGTAGTGGAGGATGTCGACCGGCGGGCGAAGATCACGAGACATGGCCGCAATATAGCCGCCCGGCCCACAGGCGCAACGCGCGGCTAATTCGCCTTATACGCCGCCAGGAACATCCGCGTTGCGCTCTCGACCACCGCACTCATGCGCTGTTCCGACGGCGCGGGCGCCGCCTGGAACACGAAGGGCAGGAACAGCGAGGCCTTGCTGAGCTCCATGAACTGCGAGGCGGCGAGATCGCAATCGTCGATCGCGAGATCGCCCGAGGCGACACGGGCCTTCAGATAAGCGGAGAGGCTTTTGATGCTCTTGTCCAGCACGCGCGCATAGTAACGGCGGCCGACATCCGGCATGCGCTCGGCGATCGCCATGACGGTGCGGATCGCGGATCCGCCACCGGGGCGGCAGACCAGGTGAAGATAGGCGAGGCCGAACTCCTTCAGCGTGGTCTCGGCCTCGCGGTCGGGATCGAAACTGAACACGACCTGGCCATGCTGGAGCGCCTCCTGTTCGACGATGGCTTCGAACAGCGCGAATTTGTCGGCGAAATAGACGTAGAGCGTGCCCTTGGAGACCTGCGCGGCGCGGGCGATCTCGCCCATGCTGGCGCCGTCGAAGCCAAGATCCATGAACACCTTGCGGGCACCGTCCAGAATCTGGCGGCGCTTGGAATTGTCCTCGTCCGGGACGACGTGCAATTGTTCGCCGGCAGCTACAACCATTGGTTTAGGGTCTCGGAAGCTTTTTGGTTCGGATCAGGGCCATGAAACGCCAACGAAGGATTCGCGGCATTAAGGTCTGCAGGACATAATCTCTATATTGACCGAACCGTTCGGTCAATGGTATTTGAGATGTAGCGAGGAGACCGCCCGCAACAGCGGGCGCCCTCGGTTGCGTTTGTGGGGAGGCCTGGATGGCCGCATCGAGAGACCAGACGGCTCGCGTCCTTCGCCAGGAAGCGGTGGAGGGCCAGGCGGGCGGCGATCCTGGCTCCGAGGCATCCGCACTCCCTGCCGAGCAACTGCGCCCTCATGTCGCCGAGGAGGCGAAGCGTCCGACCCGCGAGGCGCCGGAGAGTCCGGTGACCGACAAGCCGCCGGCACCCGGGGCGGAAGCGCCCGCCGCCGCTGCGCCCAAATCCGGCAAGCGCAAATTCGTCCTGACCGGCCTCGGCCTCGCGCTCGCGTTCGCCGTTGCGGGCTATGCCGGCTATTACACGCTGGTCGGCCGCTTCTACATCTCGACCGACGATGCCTATGTCCGCGCCAACAACACCATGCTCGGCGCGCGCGTTGCCGGCCATATCTCCGCGATCCTCGCCGGCGACAACACGCCCGTCCAGGCCGGCGACATCATCTTCCGCATCGACGACGGCGATTACAGGATCGCGGTCCAAGCCGCCGCGACCAAGATCGCGACCCAGCAGACCACCATCGATCGCATCGGCCGCCAGGTCGCCGCACTCGACAGCCAGGTCGCCCAGGCCAAGGCGCAGCTCGTCTCCGCGGAAGCGGGCCTCAAGCGCGCCGACCTCGATTACGAGCGCCAGCAGGCGCTGAGCAGCAAGGGCTTTGCCTCGCGCGCCACCTTCGAAAGCTCGGAGGCCGGACGCGACCAGGGCGCCGCCGCGGTCAAGGCTGCAAAGGCCGCCTTTGAGGTTGCCGTCAGCAATGTCGACGTCGCCAGGGCGCAGCAGGCCGAAGCGCAGGCCCAGCTTGCCGAGCTCAAGACCACGCTGGCCAAGGCCGAGCGCGACCTCGGCTTCACCGCGGTGCGCGCGCCGGTCAACGGCACGTTCTCGAACCGCCTGGTCAACACCGGCGACTTCGTCGCGGTCGGCCAGCGCCTCGGCAACATCGTGCCGCTGGACGAGGTCTATATCGACGCGAATTTCAAGGAGACGCAGCTCAAGCGCATCCGCCCGGGACAGCCGGTGACGATCAAGGTCGATGCCTATGGCATGCGCAAGTTTTCCGGCGTGGTCGACAGCATCGCGGCCGGCGCGGGTTCGGTATTCACGCTGCTGCCGCCTGACAACGCCACCGGCAATTTCACCAAGATCGTGCAGCGCGTGCCGGTCCGCATTCGCGTGCCCAAATCGGTGGCGAAGCAGAACCTGCTCCGCGCCGGCATGTCGGTCTACGCCACCGTCGACACCAACAAGGGCGCCGCCGACGCCGACAGCGAGGTCGACCTCGACCATCCCACCGCGATCCATCCGCAGTAGGGGCGATGACATGAGCCGCGCTGCTGCCCCGAATGCAGGTGCGCTCCCTCTCCCGCTTGCGGGAGAGGGCTGGGGAGAGGGTGTCTCCTCCAGGGAGACTCCCCAAGAGGAGAAAGCCCTCACCCGCCGCGCTCTTCGAGCGCGTCGACCTCTCCCGCAAGCGGGAGAGGTAAGAGCCCGCCGCTCCAGTCCGAACTGACACATGGCCACCGCCACCACCGCTTCACCTGCCATGATGGCGGATCCCGCTTCGGAGCGCATTGCGCCGAAGCGGCTGTTCGCGTTCATCATCATGGTGTTCGGGATGTTCATGTCGATCCTGGACATCCAGATCGTCTCGGCCTCGTTGAGCGAAATCCAGGCCGGGCTGTCGGCGAGCTCCAGCGAGGTGTCCTGGGTTCAGACCGCCTATCTGATCGCCGAGGTGATCGCGATCCCGCTGTCGGGTTTCCTGTCGCGCGCCTTCGGCACGCGGCTGCTGTTCGCGATCTCGGCGGCGGGCTTCACCGCCGCAAGCCTGCTTTGCGGCTTCGCCACGACGATCGAGGAGATGATCCTCTGGCGTGCGCTGCAGGGCTTTCTCGGCGCCGGCATGATCCCGACCGTGTTCGCTTCGGCCTACACCGTCTTCCCGCGCACCAAATTCCACATCGTCGGACCCATCATCGGCCTCGTCGCGACGCTGGCCCCGACCATCGGGCCGACGGTCGGCGGCTACATCACCGACCTGATGTCGTGGAACTGGCTGTTCTTCATCAACGTCGCGCCCGGCATCGGCATTACATTGGGTGTGCTGGCGCTGGTCGATTTCGACGAGCCGCATTTCGAATTGCTCGACCGCTTCGACTGGTGGGGCCTATTGTTCATGGCGAGCTTTCTCGGCACGCTGGAATACGTGCTGGAGGAAGGATCGCAACATCAATGGATGCAGGACACGTCGGTCGCGATCTGCGCCTGGATCAGCGGTCTCTCGGCCATCGCCTTCTTCTGGCGCGTGTTCACGGCGGCCGAGCCGATCGTCAATCTGCGCACCTTCTCCGACCGCAATTTCGCCGTCGGATGCACGCTGCAATTCTGCATCGGCATCGGCCTCTACGGCCTGACCTACATCTACCCGCGGTATCTCGCCGAAGTGCGCGGCTACAGCGCGCTGATGATCGGCGAGACCATGTTCGTCTCCGGCATCACCATGTTCCTGGTCGCGCCGCTGGTCGGCCGGCTCATGGCGAAGGTCGACATGCGCTACATGATCGCATTCGGCCTCATCGTGTTCGCGATCGGCTCCTACCAGATGACCTTTATCACGCGCGAATACGATTTCTACGAGCTGCTGGTGCCGCAGATCCTGCGCGGCATCGGCATGATGTTCGCGATGGTGCCGACCAACAACATCGCGCTCGGCACGCTCGCGCCCGAGAAGGTGAAGAACGCGAGCGGCCTGTTCAACCTGATGCGCAATCTCGGCGGCGCGGTCGGCCTCGCCGTCATCAACACCGTGCTCAACGAACGCACCGACCTGCACATCGTCCGCCTGCAGGAGCGGGTGACCTGGGGCAACGCGACCGCGACTGAAACCCTGACCATGTTGATGCAGAAGTTCCAGGGGCTCGGCGATTCCGCGCTGATGGCGATGAAGCAGCTCAGCCAGATCGTGCATCGTCAGGCCGTGGTGATGAGCTTCGGCGATGTCTTCCTCATGCTGGCGCTGTTCTATCTCGGTCTCAGCCTGCTGGTCGCGCTGCTGAACAAGCCGGCTTCCCCGTTCGGCGCGGCCGGCGACGCGCACTAATTTGCAACACTCGTGCGTGATCTCGCGCGAGCCCCGTTGCAATCGGCTGGCGACACATCTATAAAGCGCACCTCATTCATTCGAACCGGGGAGAGATTTGCATGATGTCGTCGCAATCGCAGATCGTACGCCCGCGCTCGATGATGACCTCGATCACGTTCTGGCTCGGTATGTACGCGGCCTGTTAGAGGCCTCTTCCGCCAGCTTCGATTGGGCCAAGGTTTTGGCCAAGCGTCCCGATCGCTTCGTTTCCCAAGTCAAAGTCAGTCTTACGTGACGCCGTCGCGGCCTTCGGGCCGACTCGCGTCCATCGATGGAGCCGGCCCGCGCGAAGCGGCCGGATGATGCCATGACCGCTCTGTCAAAGAAGCCCGCCGCCATTCGCGTGGTGCCGCCCTTCGTCTTCCGGCACTGGCTGAAGCAGCCGGTGCGCGGCCTCGTCGTGGCCGGCGGCCTGTTGGGCGCAACCGTCGCCGACCTGTTCATGCCGGTCTTCTCCGGACATCTGGTCGATGCGTTGACCCGCGGACCGTCCGATCCCGATGCGCGCCATGCCGCGCTGGTCGCGTTCGGCGCCATCGTGGCGCTGGGCGCGGCCTCGGTGGTGCTGCGGCTCGCAGGGTTGCAGGCGATCGTGCCGTTCACGCTCAAAACCATGTCGGACGTCGCACAAGAGGCTTTCACCCGCGTGCAGCGCTTCTCGACCGACTGGCATGCGAACTCCTTTGCCGGCTCCACGGTGCGGAAGATCACTCGCGGCATGTGGGCGCTCGACCTGCTCAACGACACCATCCTGATGGCGCTGGCGCCCTCGCTGCTGGTGCTGGTGGGCTCGATGATCCTGATCGGGATGCACTGGGCCTCGCTCGGCGTGGTGATCGCGATCGGGGCGATCTTCTACGTCACGATCACGGTGGTGCTCTCGACCCGCTACATCGCGCCGGCCGCCCGCGTCTCCAATGCCTGGGACACCAAGGTCGGCGGCACGCTGGCGGACGCGCTGACCTGCAATGCGGTGGTGAAGTCGTTCGGCGCGGAGTCGCGCGAGGACACGCGGCTCGCCGGTGTCATCAACCGCTGGCGCGTGCGCGTGCGGCGGACCTGGTATCGCTACAATTACACGGCGATGTCGCAGCTTTCCTTGCTGCTGTGCCTGCGCGCGTCCGTGATCGGCGGATCGGTGCTGCTGTGGATGTCAGGTCACGCCTCGCCCGGCGACGTGACTTATGTGCTGACCAGCTACTACATCATCCACGCCTATTTGCGCGACGTCGGCATGCACATCAACAACCTCCAGCGCTCGGTCAACGACATGGACGAGCTGGTGGCGATCCATGACGAGCCGATCGGCATTGCCGATGCGGCCGACGCGCGGCCGATCGCGATCGAGGGCGGCGAGATCGTGTTCGACGACGTCACGTTCCACTATGGCGGCCATCGCGTGCCGCTGTACGACGGCTTGTCGGTCAGGATCCGCGCCGGCGAGCGGGTCGGCCTGGTCGGCCGCTCCGGCTCCGGCAAGACCACCTTCGTCAAGCTGGTGCAGCGGCTCTACGACGTCACCGGCGGCCGCGTGCTGATCGACGGGCAGGATATCGCGCTCGCCACGCAGCAATCGCTGCGCAGCCAGATCGCGATCGTGCAGCAGGAGCCGATCCTGTTTCACCGCACGCTCGCCGAGAACATCGCCTATGGCCGGCCCGGTGCCAGCCTTGACGCGATCGAGCAGGCGGCCCGCCTCGCCAACGCGCATGACTTCATCCTGCGCTTGCCGAAGGGCTACGGCACCCTGGTCGGCGAGCGCGGCGTCAAGCTGTCGGGCGGCGAGCGGCAGCGCGTCGCGCTGGCGCGCGCCTTCCTGGCGGATGCGCCGGTGCTGATCCTGGACGAGGCGACCTCGAGCCTCGATTCGGAATCGGAGGCGCTGATCCAGGAGGCGATGGAGCGGCTGATGAAGGGGCGCACCTCGATCGTGATCGCGCACCGGCTGTCGACGGTGAGGAGCCTCGATCGCATCCTGGTGTTCGACCGCGGCGAGATCGTCGAGCAGGGCACGCATACGGTGCTCGCAGCCAAGCAAGGGGGCATCTATCGCGGCCTGTTCGAGCGTCAGGTGGTGGAGCTCGGACAGATCGCAGCAGCGGAGTGAGGCGCGCGGCGGCGGGGCGAAGTCCCGCCGTCACGGCGTCGAGGGATGGAATGAGATGAAAGACCTGACGCGCGGCTCCATCGCTAGCCACATCCTGAGCATGGCGCCGCCGATCATGGCCGGCATGATCTCGATCATGATCTGCCAGCTGGTCGATCTCTACTTCGTGTCGGGGCTGGGTGATGCCGCAGTGGCAGGCGTGGCCGCCGCGGGAAATGCCGGCTTTCTCGTCAACGGCCTGATACAGGTGCTCGGCGTCGGGACAGTGGCGCTGATTGCGCATGCGGTGGGACGCAAGGACCGGCGGGACGCCAATCTGATCTTCAATCAGGCGGTCGCGCTGTCGGTGCTGTTCGGCCTGCTGACCCTGGTCACGGGAGCGGTGCTGTCGCGTCTTTACATGCGTTCGATCGCCGCTGACCAGGCCACGATCGAGGCGGGGACCACTTATCTGTTGTGGTTCATGCCGGCGCTCGCGCTGGAATTCGTCATGCAAGTCATTGCCTCCGCGCTCAGCGCGACCGGCATCGTGCGCCCCGCCATGTTGGTGCGGGTCCTTGCCGTCATCATCAACATTGCACTGGCGCCGGTCCTGATCTCCGGCTGGGGCACCGGTTATCCGCTCGGTGTCGCCGGCGCCGGACTGGCGAGCACGATCGCGGTGGGCGCCGGCGTCCTGATGCTGCTGGCGTATTTTCGCAAGGTCGAGCGCTACGTTGCATTCAATCCGGTGCAGTGGCGTCCGCAACCACGCCACTTCAAGCGCATCCTCAATGTCGGTCTGCCGGCCGGCGGCGAGTTCGCAATGATGTTTATCTTCATGGCGGTAGTCTACTACGTGCTGCGCGACTTCGGCGCGGCGGCACAGGCAGGCTTCGGTATCGGCCAGCGCGTCCTCGCCCTCATCCAGATGCCGGCGCTCGCGGTTGCACTGGCGGCCGGGCCGATCGCCGGCCAGAATTTCGGCGCTGGCGACGCCGCGCGGGTGCGAGAGACTTTCGTCAAATCGGCGCTGATCACCTCCATCGTGGCGGTCGGCTTCATGATCCTCGCGCAGCTGAAGCCGGAGCTGCTGCTGGCCGGATTCTCGAACGATCGGGCGACGATGGAGGTCGCCTACCTGTTCCTGCGGATCATCTCGCTCAACATGGTGGCACAGGGGCTCATCTTCACCTGCTCGAGCATGTTCCAAGGCCTCGGCAACACCAAGCCTGTGCTGCTGAGCTCGATGACGCGCGTGCTCACCTATTCGCTGCCGGTGCTCTGGCTGTCGACGCGACCCGGATTCCGCATCGAGCACGTCTGGTATCTTTCGATCGCGGCGACGACGCTGCAGGCCGGCTTGAGCTTGTGGCTGCTGCGCCGCGAGTTCGGCAAGCGCTTCGCGCCGCGGGACCAGGCCGCGGAGACGGTGGAAGCCAAGCCGGTCGCGCCTTCCGCCCGTGCTCCCGCGTAGCGAAAGTGACCTCCCGCGAGTTCGCGGCGCTTTAATGCGCGCCAAGGCTGTTCCAGACGAGCGTCAGGCCCGACAGAAACAAGAGGCCGAGCACGACATCGCCGAAATGCTTGTCGTTCAGCGCATGGTAGACGCGCGCGCCCGCCCATGCGCCGATCAGCGTGCCCGGAAACGCGACGGCCGCGAGCCAGACCACCTTGAGGGCGACGAGACCTGATGCCGTCTGCAACACCAGCGCGGTGGCGAGCACCGTGAAGTTAAAGAGTTGGAAGATGCCGCGCCGCTCGTGCTTGTTCCAGCCGCGGATGTTGGCCCACAGGATCGGCAGCGGGCCGGACAATCCGGCAAGTCCGCCCAGAATGCCGCCGGCAAAGCCGATCGCACCGTCTGCGATCCGGCCGCCGATCTTGATCGCGAGCGGCCTCTTGTTCAGATACAGTGCGCTCGAAAAGATCAGGATCAGCACGCCGACGCTCAGCCTGAACACCTCCGGGTCCGCGGAGGCGACCATCATGGTCCCGAGCGGCACGCCAATCAGTCCACCGATCAGGAACGGCCAGACCAGCGAGAGATCGAAATTCTTCCACATCGAGGGCAGCGTCGAGGTCTGCGCGATGACCGAGCAGATCAGCACCAGGGGCACCGCGAGCGAGGGCGGCAGCACGTAGAGCCAGATGCCGAGTGCCATCAGCGCCGTGCCGAAGCCGGCCAGTCCCGAGACGAAGCCGCCGGCGAGCGCGCCGAGCAGCAGCAGGACGTAGGTGAGCGTTTCCAACGGATTGTCCTTGTCGCACGCGGCGACCCCGAACGGTTGATCGCACGGCTCGCATAACATGCCTGCCGCCATCGAGGTCAATCCATGCCGCATGCAAGCGTGCTCTGCGGGCGCTTCACCGTCGGTGATCTAAAGTGCGATATAGCTCGATTGCTACGAGGGAGGTGCGCTCCCTCTCCCGCTTGCGGGAGAGGGTTGGGAGAGGGTGCTTCCGCAATGGGACAATCCCCAAGAGGAGAAAGCCCTCACCCGCGCCTTCGGCGCGACCTCTCTCGCAAGCGGGAGAGGTGAAGGAAACCATTTCCGCTTTAGACGATCTGCCTCGTATCGGCAGGCTTGTGCAGCGCGCCGATCAGGATGCGCAGCGCCTCCGTCAATTCCGATCTGTTCCGGGCCGCGCCGAGCGAGACGCGTGCCGCATGCGGCGGTGCCCCGTCCACGGTGAAGGCATCGCCGGCGACGACGGCAAGTCCGTTCCGCAGCAGATGTGCGGCAAGATCGGGCCGCTCCTGCGGCAGCCGCAGCCAGAGATGATGCGCCGCGGGCCTGGCGAGGAACTGAAAGCCTTTCAGCGCGCGTTGCGCGAGCTGCTGGCGCCCGACCGCCTCGTTGCGGATGGCGCTGATGATGCGGTCGGCGATGCCGTTTTCGATCCAATGCGTTACCAGCGCGACCATCAGGGGCGCCGGCATCTGTACGGTCGCCTGCAGGGAGGTGCGCATGTCCCGCTGCGCGCCGCTGTCGGGCGCCACCAGATAGGCAACGCGCAGCGCCGGCGCGATGCATTTTGACAGCGTCGTTGCAAGATAAGTCCGCTCCGGAATGAGGTTCGCGATCGGCGAGGCCGAGCGGTCGAGCAGCCCGTAGGCATCGTCCTCGATCAGGATGGTGCCGGCATCGCGGATGATCTTCGCAATAGTGCCGCGCCGCTCGGCGGAAAGCGTCGCCGTGGTCGGATTGTGCAGCGTCGGAATGAGATAGACGGCTTTCGGCGTATGCATGCGGCACGCCTTTGCCAGCGCATCCGGCAGGATGCCGTCCTCATCCATGGGGACACCGACGAGCTTGAGGCCGAGCAGTGCCGCGGCGGCCTTGATGCCGGGGAAGGTGAGCGCTTCGGTCAGCACCGTCTCGCCGGGCCGCGCAAGATGGGCGAGCAAGTTGAAGAGGGTCGTCTGAGCGCCGGGAAAGATCACCAGCCTGTCGGCCTGCGCATGCGGAACGCGGGCACGCATCCAGCGCGCGGCGACCTCGCGCTCATGCGCGCTGCCGCCGGGCGGCTGGTAGTTGAGATACGCCGTCAGGCCCGATTGTGCGCGCAGGGCTTCCAGCCCGGCAATTATGCGCTCGTCGAGCTGCGCCTCCAGCGGGTGCGGCGGCACGTTCATCGACAGGTCGATCGCGACTGGGTGCGGCAGGTCGACCGCGCGCCGCGCGCTGGTCTCCGACACGAACGAGCCTTGTCCGACCCGGGCTTCCATGATGCCGCGGCGCCGCGCCTCGGTGTAGGCGCGCGTCACCGTGGTGAGGTCGATGCCGAGGGCCTTTGCCAGGGCGCGCTGCGTCGGCAGCTGCTGACCACGCACCAGCCTGCCGGCGGCAATGTCGGCCTCCATGGCGTCGACGATGCGCTGGTAGCGCGGGCCCGAAAGCTCCGAGATTGCAGGGATCCATTCCATGCAATTTGGCCCCATAACCTTTGAATGTATGGATGCAAGATACTATTGTATGGATCATCGAAAAGGAAGAGGTGTGGTCATGTCTGTCTCTCCGGCGGCGGTCTCTCTGGCCAAGGCGATGTGGCGCGGTTTCAGCGGCAAATGCCCGAATTGCGGAGAAGGGCACATGTTCGGCCGCTTCCTGAAAGTGACGCAGGCTTGCGACCATTGCGGCGAGGAGCTCTTCCACCAGCGCGCAGACGACTTTCCTGCCTATCTCGTGATGGTCGTGGTGGGCCATCTCGTGGTGCCGGCAATCCTCGCGGTCGAGACCGCCTACGCGCCGCCGGAATGGCTGCAGCTCGCGGTGTGGCTGCCGGTGACGCTGTTCGCCTCACTCGCGCTGCTGCAACCGACCAAGGGCGCCATCGTCGGCCTGCAATGGCAACTCGGCATGCATGGTTTCGAGGCGGGCAAGCTGCGGCGCGAGGCGGGCGAGCTTGCGCCGGTGTTGGCCAAGGTAGACACGCGCGCCACCTGAGGCGGCGTTTACATTGCGCGGCCGGCCGCTACACTCCATCGTGCCAAGCAAGAACGATGGAAACGCCATGGCCCCGCGCGCGAAGACCTTCCTGCTCTGTCATGGCGCATGGTCCGGCGGATGGGCCTGGAAGAAGATGCACCCGCTGATGGCGCAGGCCGGCCACCGCCTGGTGGCGCCGACCTATACGGGCCTCGGAGAGCGCGCGCATCTGGCCAATCCTTCGGTCGATCTCGACACCCATATCCAGGACATCCTCAACGTCATCGCGTTCGAGGATCTCAGCGACATCGTGCTGCTCGGGCACAGCTATGGCGGCATGGTTGCGACCGGCGTCGCCGACCGTGCGCGCGAGCGCGTAACGGAACTGATCTATCTCGACGCCTTCGTGCCGCGTGACGGCCAGTCGCTGTTCGACCTCAACGAGGGCGGGCGCGAGCCGATGCGCAAGGCAGTCAGCTCGGGCGACGGCTATCGCATCCCGCCGAACCCGCCGCCGCCGGACACCTCGCCGGCCGATCTCGACTGGCTCAATGCGCGCCGCGTCCCGATGCCGATCAAGTGCTTCGAGACGCGCCTGAGGCTCGAACATGGCGAGCCGGCGATGCCGCGCAGCTATATCTATTGCACGCGCCTTCCGCCCGGCGATGTGTTCGGGCAGTTTGCCAGGCGCACGAAGAGCGAGAAGGGCTGGCGCTATGTCGAGCTCGACGCCAGCCACGCGCCGAATGTGACGGCGCCCGAGGCGTTGATGGCGGTGTTGGACGAGATCGTCGCATAGGTCGCAGCCGTCATTCCGGGGCGTGCGCAGCACGAGCTACGATGCGCAATTGCGCATCTGAGAATCCATTTCTCCTCCGCGCCGGCCGCCTGATGGATTCCGGGCTCTCGCTTCGCGAGCCCCGGAATGACGGCGGTTGGCTGGCGAGGTGATCGGCCAAAATGGTGAGGGGTCCGATGCGTTGGCACCGAACCCCTCGTCGCACATCAGCCGGCCTGTAAGCCGGGTTCTGTAGGGCACCGTCCGCTTGCGCGAACGATACGTGACGGCCATTCCTCTGGGGTCATGTTTGCACATGGCCTCGAGCAACCTACCCGGACGGCGGGCCTGACATCGCCCCGCGGCGTTATCGCTTTCGCGAACAGCCCGCTTAAGCCGTCCCTATTCGGTTTTGCTCCCGGTGGGGTTTGCCATGCCGGCTCCGTTGCCGGACCCGCGGTGCGCTCTTACCGCACCTTTTCACCCTTACCGCGCCGAAGCCCCGAAGGGCGAAGGCGGGCGGTTCGTTCTCTGTGGCACTTTCCCTGGGGTCACCCCCGCCGGACGTTATCCGGCACCGCATGTCAAGGGAGCCCGGACTTTCCTCCCCGGCGGCCTTTCGGCACCTGCCGGAGCGGCCGTCCGGCCGACTGACGGCTTTAGGCATGGGCATTTGTGACGGTTTCGTCAAGCCGATATCGCGAGGCACGCTCGCCCAGAAATAATTTATCCTGAAGATGTCGTTTGGCGCGTGCCCCGTTCGACTGGTTGTCGGCGATCCAGCCGAACACAGGAGTGAAGCAATGCAATATCTGCTGATGATCTACCAGAACGAGGTCGAGTACGCAAAGAACGACGCGGCGACCAGCCAGAAGATCCTGGCCGAATACCAGACCTTCACGCAAGACATCATCAAGAACGGCAATTTCAAGGCCGGCGACCGCCTGCAGCCAACCACCACGGCGACGACCGTGCGTGTGCGCGAGGGCAAGACGCTGACGACCGATGGTCCGTTCGCAGAAACGCGCGAGCAGCTCGGCGGCTATTACCTGATCGAAGCCAAGGATCTCAATGCCGCCATCGAGATCGCGGCGCGGATTCCGAGCGCACGCATCGGCTCGATCGAGGTGCGGCCGATCTGGGTCTATGACAAGTGACGGCTCTCTCACCTTCGTCATTCCGGGATGCGCCGCAAGGCGCAGGCCCGGAATCCATATCCCCGAATCGTGGTTATGGATTCCGGGCTCGCGGCTTTGCCGCGCCCCGGAATGACGAGAGGGGGGGTGATCGCGTGACATGACCCCTGGCGAGATCGACAAAATCTTCCGCGACGAGGCGGGGCGGGCGCTAGCCACGCTGATCCGTCTCGTCGGCGATTTCGATCTCGCCGAGGACGCGCTGCAGGATGCGTTCGCGGTCGCGCTGGAACGCTGGGCGTGTGAGGTCCCCGACAATCCGCGCGCCTGGCTCGTCAACGTCGCCAAGCATAAGGCGATCGATCGCATCCGCCGTCAGGCTGTCTTCCGCGGCAAGCAGCAGGCGCTGGTGCACGAGCTCGAGCTCAACGCGCTGGGCCCGGACGAGCCGACCGCAACGCTCGACGACGACATGCTGCGGCTGATCTTCACCTGCTGCCATCCCGCGTTCGCGCCCGAGGTCCAGGTCGCACTGACGCTGCGCACCGTGTGCGGACTGTCGACGGCGCAGGTGGCACGCGCCTTCCTCGTCGGCGAGGAGGCGATGGCGCAGCGGCTCGTCCGTGCCAAGCAGAAGATCAGGCTTGCCGGCATCCCCTATGAGGTGCCGGAACGCGAGATGCTGGCGCCGCGGCTCGATGGCGTGCTCGCCGTGGTCTATCTCGTCTTCACCGAAGGCTATGTCGCAACCGAGGGCGCGGACTTGATGCGGCCTGATCTGGCGAGCGAAGCCATCCGGCTTGGCCGCCTGCTGAACCGGCTGATGCCCGACCGCGCCGGCATCAAGGGCCTGCTGGCCCTGATGCTGCTGCACGACGCGCGCCGCGCCGGGCGACAGACGCCGGCCGGCGACATCGTCCTGCTCGAAGAGCAGGACCGCTCGCTGTGGCACCGCGCGCAGATCGACGAGGGGCTGCGGCTGGTGGAGCACGCGCTGCGCGTGCCGGGCCGGCCACAACCCTATGCGGTGCAGGCCGCGATCGCGGCGCTGCATGCGCGTGCGCCGAGCTTCGAGGAAACCGACTGGCCGCAGATTGCGGGGCTGTACGAGGTGCTGCTGCGCATCAATCCGTCGCCCGTGATCGAGCTCAATCACGCCGCGGCGCTGTCGATGGTCGATGGGCCGGCACGAGCGCTCGATCTCGTCGATGCGATCGCCGCGCGCGGCGGGCTTCGCGGCTATGAGCTGTTGCCCGCCGTGCGCGCGGATCTGTTGCGGCGGCTCGGCAGGACGGAGGAGGCGCGCGAGGCCTATCGTGCGGCGACGGTGGCGACGCAGCTCGAGCCGTTGCGAAGGCTCTATGCGCGAAGGATGAGGGAGATGGATTGAGTTTCCGTCATGGCCGGGCTTGTCCCGGCCATCCACGTTCGTCATGCGTGGAGGCAGGACGTGGATGCCCGGGACAAGCCCGGGCATGACGGAGCAAGAGGTCACATTCCCGGAAGACGTCTGCTATGTCGACGCCACCGGCGTTCCTTCCGCCGGCAAGCTCGCCAGCAGCGCCTGTAAGGTCGACAGCGTCGAGTGATCGGCGACGCCGTCCAGCCGCGCCGGGCGGAAATGGCGCTGGAAGGCGGTGACGACTTCCATCGTCGCAGCGTCGTACTTGCCGTTCAGGGGCACGCCATAGCCATATCTTGCCAGCGCCTGCTGCATGCTCAGCACCGCGTCGCTGATGGTGCCGAGCATGAGAGTCTCACCGCGCACGATCGGCGCGGGCGTCACCCAGTGGCCGACGCCGGAATTGGCCAGCGAATGCCACGGAAATTTCTCGCCGGGATCCTTCTTGCGGGCGGGCGCGACGTCGGAATGGCCGAGCACCCGGTGCGCCGGCACCTTGCGGCGGAGCATGATGCCGCGGCACAGCGCGATCACGGCGGCAATCTGGCGCAGCGGAAACTCAGGATAGCCCCAGTCATGGCCGCGATTGATGATCTCGATGCCGATTGAACAGGAGTTGATGTCGTCCTCGCCGGCCCAGGAGGAGACGCCCGCGTGCCAGGCACGCTTGGCCTCAGGCACGCATTGCACGATGCGGCCGTCCTCCAGCACGACATAATGCGCCGACACTTCGGTGCCGGCGGTGCAGAGGCGCGCCAGCGCGCCTTCGACATCGGGCATGCCGGTGTAGTGCAGCACGATCATGTCCGGCTGCCGTCCCTTGCTGCGCTCGCCATGGTTCGGGGAGGGGATGATGTCGGAGACGATCGAGGAATCGGGCTCGAAGGTGCGCAGGCCCGCCACGGTCTTGGGAACCGGGAGAACGCGTTGACGCTTCGAATCAGATCCAGCCGTGGACGAACCCGAGGGCATGAGCAGCTCAAACGGACGGAGAGTGGGGCAAGCCCTTCTCTTTACTATTCCTTTACCCTCCATCGCGCGCAATCGCGCGACGCGGTTAACGGATTCATTTTGGCGATGTGTGTGGATGACGCATCACTCCCCTCATCACCTTTTCCACTTGTCTTGAACCGAGCAACGCTTTCTTAACGCTAAGGGCCGTTACTGAGGGATGAAGAGCCGACCCGCGTCCGGAGGCGGCCAAAGCGTATTTTGGCTCGAAATCCCATGGCTGCCCGACAAATTCCGCTGGGAACACTGGGTTTGTGGCCCGGGACGATCGGGCTTGGTAACCATGCTGGACGGGGGCTTTGTCGTGGAACCGCCGCGACGCGCAATGATTCGAGGCGTTATGGGCTTGTTCGGCCTCGATTCCACTCGGGTATTTCGGCCGGCGGCCGGCAGGCGTCGCGCATGAGTTCGGTTCCGCACATCCCCGTTCTTGGCCGTGAGGCCATCGCGCATCTCGCCCCGCGCGAGGGCGGCGTCTACGTCGATGCCACGTTCGGCGCCGGCGGCTATAGCCGCGCGATCCTGGACGTGCCGGGAACCCGACTGATTGCCATCGATCGCGACCGCACCGCGATTGCCGGCGGCGCCGAGCTGGTCGAACGCGCCGCGGGCCGGCTGACGCTGGTCGAGGACCGCTTCTCCAACCTCGCCGAAGTCTGCGCGGCGCAAGGCGTCGATGTTGTCGACGGCGTCGTGATGGATGTCGGGGTATCCTCGATGCAGCTCGACCAGGCCGGCCGCGGCTTCTCCTTCCGCCTCGACGGTCCGCTCGACATGCGGATGGGGCAGACAGGTCCGACCGCGGCCGACATCGTCGCGCGCGCCTCGGAAGGCGATCTCGCCGACATTATCTATCTCTTCGGCGAGGAGCGGCATTCGCGTCGCATCGCCCGCGCCATCGTGGCGGACCGGCAGGAAACTCCGTTCACGACCACGCGCGCGCTCGCCGATCTCGTCGGCAGGGTGGTGCGATCGAAGCCCGGCGACATTCACCCGGCGACACGGACGTTCCAGGCGCTGCGCATCTTCGTCAACGAAGAGCTCGAGGAGCTCCAGACCGCGCTCGCTGCGGCCGAGCGCGTGCTCAAGCCCGGCGGCCGCCTCGTCGTCGTCTCGTTCCATTCGCTGGAAGACCGCATCGTCAAGAATTTCCTCTCCGAGCGTTCCAAGACCGGCGGCGGCTCGCGGCATCTGCCGGAAGTCGCGCAGATTGCGCCGAGCTTCCAGCTGCTGACGCGGCGGCCGGTCGTCGCCGGCGAGGACGAAGTTGCGCACAATCCGCGCGCCCGCTCGGCAAAGCTGCGCGCCGCCGAGCGCACCGCGGCGCCGGCGCATGAGACCGATGAGGCATCGTCCTGGCCGAAGCTCGCCGACGTGATGAGGGGCGGCTAGCGCATGCGCATCATCCACCTCCTCGTCATCGGTGCGCTGATCTTCGCAGCCGCCCATGTCTACCGGATCAAGATGGACTCCACGGCGCGCACCGAGAAGGTGCTGCGGCTGCGTGCGGAAATCCGCGAGCAGCGCGATGCGATCGCAGGGCTGCGGGCCGAATGGGCCAAGCTCGATGCGCCGCATCGGCTGCAGGGCCTGTCCGACCGGCATCTGCACCTCAAGCCGGTCAACGGCACGCAATATGATTCGCTGAAGAGCCTGCCGGAGCGTCCGCCCCGGATGTTCAGGCCGGGCGAGCCCGATCCGATCGGGGCCATGCTCAAGACCATCGAAGCCGCGAGCGACCCTGATGCGGTGACGGGCTCCGTGCCTCAGCCCGAGGACAAGCAATGAGCCCGGCAACGCCTGCAAAACTTACCGAAAAGTCGACCGAGCGGTCAGGTGAACCTTGGCGGCGGCGGCTGATCCGAAGCCTGCTCTACGGGCGCAACGTCGATCGCGCCGCGAAGGCGCGCGCGCGTGTCGGCCTCGCCATGCTCGCCTTCGCTTCGGTCTATGCCCTGATCGGCGGGCGGCTCGTGATGTTCGCGATCGGCGCCGACGCCCACAGCGCGCGCCGCGCCGCAGCGCAAGAGGTGGTTGCGACCGCGCGGCCCGACATCGTCGATCGCAACGGCGCCATCCTTGCGACCGACGTCAAGGCGGCGAGCCTGTTCGGCGAGCCGCGCCGCATCATCGACAAGGACGAGGCGATCGAGCTCCTCACCGCGACCATTCCCGACCTCGACGAGGCCGAGGTGCGCGAGCGCCTAAGGACACGCAAGGGCTTCGTCTGGCTCAAGCGCGAGGTCACGCCGGCGCAGCAGCAGGCCGTCCACAAGCTCGGCATTCCTGGTATCGGATTCCTGCGCGAGAACAAGCGCGTCTATCCGACCGGCAACGAGGTCGCTCACCTCATCGGTCTCGTCAATATCGACAACCAGGGCATCGCCGGCCTCGAGAAGTGGCTCGACAATCAAGGGCTCGCCGACCTCCACCGCGCCGGCTTTGCCACCGACCGGTTGCAGAAGCCGATCGAGCTCGCGGTCGATCTGCGGGTCGAGCATGCGCTGCGCGACGAGCTGTTGAAGGCCAAGGACAAGTTCCGCGCCAAGGCCGCCTCAGGCATCGTCTCCAACGTCAAGACCGGCGAGATCGTGGCGATGGTCTCGCTGCCGGACTTCGATCCCAACAATCCGAAGGAAGCGCACGACCCCGATCGCATCAACCGCCTCACCACCGGCGTCTACGAGATGGGCTCGACCTTCAAGGCGTTTACGCTGGCGATGGGGCTCGATTCCGGCAAGATCAATCTGAACTCGATGTGGGACGCGCGCGGAAACCTGCATTACGGCAAGTTCACGATCCACGACAGCCATCCGGTCGGGCGCTTCATCAACACCAAGGAAGTGTTCACCTATTCCTCCAACATCGGCGCGGCGCGGATTGCGCTCAACCAGGGGGTCGAGGCGCACAAGGCGTTCCTCGCCAAGCTGGGCCAGATGACGCGGCTGCGCACCGAATTGCCGGAGAGTGCGGCGCCGCTGCTGCCGCGGCGCTGGAGCGAGCTGAACACGGTCACCGCCGCGTTCGGCCAGGGCCTGTCGGTGGCACCGCTGCAGGCGGTGATGGGCATCAACGCGCTGGTGAACGGCGGCTATCTGATTCCGCCGACATTCCTGAAGCGCAGCGAATCCGAAGCCCAGGCGATGGCCAAGCGCGTCATCAAGCCGGAGACCAGCGACAAGATGCGGTTCCTGATGCGGCTCAATGCCGAAGTCGGTTCGGCGAGAAAGGCGGACGTCAAGGGCTATTACGTCGGCGGCAAGACCGGCACGTCCGAGAAGGTCGTCAACGGCCGCTACGCCAAGAAGCGCGTGCTCAATTCCTTCACCGCCATCCTGCCCTGCGATGATCCCAAATATCACGTCCTGATCATGCTGGACGAGCCGCAGGCACTGCCGGAAACGCATGGTTTCATCACCTCGGGCTGGAACGCGGTGCCGACCGGCGGCAAGGTGATCGAGCGGATCGCGCCGCTTCTGGGGGTCGAGCCGCGGTTCGAGCTGCCGCCTGCGGAGCGCCTTATTCTTGCAGCATCCAGGACAACCCAGTAATCAACCGGGTGGGCCATCGCCGCTGCTGAGTCGGGATTTTCCCCGGAGGATCCGGCTTTCCGGCACGGCATGTCGACTGGAACACCATGAAGCTGCGCGACCTCTTGGGTCAGGATGTCAAGGGCAATGATGCCGCGATCGAGCCCGCCGCTGCGGCGCTCGAGGTGAGCGGCCTTGCGCTCGACAGCCGCGTGGTCAAGCCGGGCGATCTCTTCTTCGCGCTCGCAGGCAGCAAGACCGACGGCGCCCGCTTCGTCGATGCCGCGATTGCGGCGGGCGCGGTGGCCGTCGTCGGCAACCATGCACCGGACGCCTGGAAGGTGCCGTTCATCGCTGTCGCCAATCCACGCCGCGCGTTGGCACTTGCCGCGGCCAGATTTTTCCCGGCACAGCCCCCGACGATTGCTGCGGTGACCGGAACCAGCGGCAAGACCTCGGTCGCCGCGTTCACGCGCCAGATCTGGGAGCGGCTCGGGCACGCCTCCGCCAGCATCGGCACCATCGGTCTCGTATCGCAAAAGCGCACCGTCTATGGCTCGCTGACTACGCCGGATCCGGTCGCGCTGCACCGGCAGTTGGACGAGATCGCGCGCGAGGGCGTCACGCATCTCGCCTTCGAGGCGTCTTCGCACGGGCTCGACCAATATCGCCTCGACGGCGTGCGCGTCTCGGCCGGCGGCTTCACCAATCTTTCGCGCGACCACATGGATTACCATCCGACCGTTGCGCATTATCTCGCGGCCAAGCTCCGCCTGTTCCGCGAGCTGGTGCCGCCTGATGGCGCGGCGGTGATTTCGGCCGATCATGATTGCTCGGCGGAGGCGATCGATGCGGCAACATCGCGCGGCCTGCGCGTCATGGCGGTCGGCCGCAACGGCGATGGCGCCGGCGAGGGCATTCGCCTTACGGAGGCCGTAGTCGAAGGCTTCTCGCAAAGGCTTACGGTCGAACATCGCGGCAGGGCTTACGCGATCCGGCTGCCGCTGGTCGGCGAATTCCAGATCGAGAATGCGCTGGTGTCGGCCGGCCTCGCGATCGGCACGGGCAGCGATGCTGAAAACGTGTTTGCGAGCCTCGAACATCTCGAAGGCGCCAAGGGCCGGCTCGAGCGCGTCGGCGAGCGCAACGGCGCGCCGATCTTCGTCGATTATGCGCACAAGCCCGATGCGCTCGCGAAGGCGCTGCAGGCGCTGCGGCCTTATGCGAAGCGCAAGCTGGTCGTCGTGTTCGGCGCCGGCGGCGACCGCGATGCCGGCAAGCGTCCGATCATGGGAGAGATCGCGGCGGCGAACGCCGACGCCGTCATCGTCACCGACGACAATCCGCGCAGCGAGAAGCCGGAAGCGATCCGCGCCGCGATCCTCGCCGCCGCCAAGGGCGCCCGCGAGATCGGCGACCGCGCCGAGGCGATCCGCGCCGCGATCGAGGACTTGCAGGAGGGCGATGCGCTGCTCATCGCCGGCAAGGGCCACGAGACCGGGCAGATCGTCGGCGGCGAGGTGCTGCCTTTCAGTGATCACGAGGCGGTCGCCGCCGCACTAGCGTCGAGGGTTGCATGAGCGGGCCAATATGGACGGTTGCCGAGGTCGCGCGCGCGCTGGGCGTGGCCGGATCGTTCCCGGAGACGGCAATCGATCTCGTCACCCAGGACAGCCGGCTGGTGAAGCCGGGCAGCCTGTTCGTTGCGCTGAGCGGCACGCCGAGCGGCGGCTTCATCTCGGCTTTCGCCAGCGCGCGCGACGGCTGGGAGTTCGCCGACAAGGCGGAAGCCGCAGGCGCAGTGGCGATGATCGTGCCGCACGAGATCGCGGGCATCCGCATCCCCCAGATCGTGGTCAAGGACACGCTGATCGACGGCCTCTGGGGCCTCGCGCGCGCCGCACGCGCGCGCTTCAACGGCCCGGTGATCGGGCTCACCGGCAGCGCCGGCAAGACCAGCACCAAGGAATTCATCGCCGCCTATCCGAACGCCTATGCGAGCCCCTCGAGCTTCAACAATTTCTGGGGCGTGCCGCTGACGCTGTGCAATGCGAGGCGGGACGCCAGCCTCTGGGTCGTCGAGATGGGCATGAACCAGAAGGGCGAGATCGCCCGTCTCAGCGAGCTCACGCAGCCAACCGTCGCGCTCGTCGTCAACGTCCAGCCGGTGCATCTGGAAAAGCTCGGCTCGCTCGAAGCCATCCGGCGCGAGAAGGTATCGATCGCGCTCGGACTGCCCGAGAACGGCGTGCTGGTGCTGCCCGCCGGAATCAAGGCTTCCGAGTGGAAGGGCAAGGTCGTGCGCTTCGGCGGCGAGCATGCCGAGGTGCACGAGGTCGCCCACGCGCCGCACGGCGAGAGCTGGCAGGTCGTGGCCGCGATCGGCAGGAAGGAGATCGCCTTCAGCCTCACCCCTGGCGCGCCGCACCGGGTGCACAATGCGCTGGCCGCGCTCGCCTCGGTTCATGCCGCGCATCTCGACGTCGCGACCCTCGCGGTCAAGCTCGACCGCGTCGGCATCATGACCGGCCGCGGCGTCGAGCAGGCGGTCGGCGACGTCACCGTGATCGACGACAGCTTCAACGGCAATCCGGCCAGCGTGGCCGCGGCGCTGCAAAGCCTGCAGGCGCGCAACATGAGCGGCGGCCGCCGCATCGCGATTCTCGGCGACATGCTCGAGCTCGGCGAGGACGCAACGAGCTATCACACCGGCCTTGCCAGCCACCTCGACGGCATCGACGGCGTCTATTGCGTCGGGCCGCTGATGCGCCACCTGTTCGACGCATTGCCCTCTGGCAAGGGTCTTGGCTGGCACGACGATCCCGCCACGCTGAAGCCGGACGAGGTCGCAAATCTGCTGAAGGCAGGCGACGTCGTGGTTGTCAAGGGCAGCAAGAAGATGTTCTGGGTCAACAAGTTTGTGCCGGGGCTGGTGGCCGCCTTGCAGGCAAAGGCGTAAACTGCTTGGAAGACGCCGTTCCCGAATCCCACCCTTTGCGGCGGAAGCCGTCCGTTTCCCGAAACGCGCGGCCCATGACGAAGACCAGCGAATGCGCGTGAAGCACCTGGACGTGCAAAGGCGCCATAGGACCGTCTGAATGTTTTACTGGCTGATCGAGCTTTCCAACACATTTCCGGGCTTCGGTGCCTTTCGCACCTTCCTGAACGTCTTCCGCTACATCACCTTCCGCACCGGTGGCGCCATCGTGACCGGCGCGCTGTTCGTGTTCCTGTTCGGCCCCTGGATCATCGATCACTTGCGCATCCGTCAGGGCAAGGGCCAGCCGATCCGCACCGACGGTCCGCAATCGCATCTTTCCAAGAAGGGCACGCCCACCATGGGCGGGCTGATGATCCTGTCCGGGCTCACGGTCGGCACCGTGCTGTGGGCCAATCCGCTCAACCCCTATGTCTGGATCGTGCTGGCGGTGACGCTCGGCTTCGGCTTCGTCGGCTTCTATGACGATTACCTCAAGGTGACCAAGCAGACCACGACCGGGTTCGGCGGCAAGCTGCGCCTCTTGATCGAAGCCGTGATCGCGCTGGTCGCCTGCTATGCGCTGGTGCGGCTCAACCGCGATCCCGCCTCGACCGCGCTGACGATTCCCTTCCTGAAGGATACCGTGCTGCATTTCGGCTGGTTCTTCGTCGTCTTCGGCGCCTTCGTCATCGTCGGCGCCGGCAATGCGGTGAACCTCACCGACGGCCTCGACGGCCTCGCCATCGTGCCGGTGATGATCGCCACCGCGAGCTTCGCGATGATCGCCTATCTCACCGGCAACTTGGTGTTCGCCGATTACCTCCAGATCAAATATGTCGCCGGCACCGGCGAGCTCGCGGTGCTCTGCGGCGCGTTGCTCGGCGCTGGCCTCGGCTTCCTCTGGTTCAACGCGCCGCCGGCCTCGATCTTCATGGGCGACACCGGCTCGCTCGCGCTCGGCGGCATGCTCGGCGCGATTGCGGTCGCGGTGAAGCACGAGATCGTGCTCGCGGTGATCGGCGGATTGTTCGTGCTCGAGGCGGTTTCGGTCATCGTGCAGGTCGTGTCCTTCAAGCTCACGGGCAAGCGCGTGTTCGCGATGGCGCCGATCCACCATCACTTCGAGCAGAAGGGCTGGACCGAGCCGCAGATCGTGATCCGATTCTGGATCATCTCGGTGATGCTGGCGCTTGCCGGCCTCTCGACGCTGAAGCTGCGGTGACCGATCGATGATCCCCGTCACCTCGTTCGCCGGCAAGACGGTCGCGGTGTTCGGCCTCGGCGGCTCGGGGCTCGCCTCCTGCCATGCGTTGAAGGCCGGCGGGGCCGAAGTGATCGCGGCCGACGACAATGCCGAGAACGTCGCCAAGGCCACGCAGGCCGGCTTCATCACCGCGGACTTGCGCAACGTTTCCTGGGCGAATTTCGCAGCCCTCGTGCTCGCGCCCGGCGTGCCGCTCACCCATCCGGTGCCGCACTGGAGCGTCTTGAAGGCGCGCGAGGCAGGGGTGGAGGTGATCGGCGACATCGAGCTGTTCTGCCGCGAGCGGCGCCGCCATGCGCCGGACGCGCCGTTCGTCGCCATCACCGGCACCAACGGCAAGTCGACCACGACGGCGCTGATCGCGCATCTGACCAAGGTCGCCGGCTACGACACCCAGATGGGCGGCAATATCGGCACCGCGATCCTGTCGCTGGAGCCGCCGCGCATGGGCCGCGTCCACGTCATCGAGATGTCGTCCTACCAGATCGACCTTACGCCCTCGCTCGATCCCTCCGTAGGCATCCTGCTCAACGTCAGTGAGGACCATATCGATCGCCACGGCACGATCGAGCATTACGCCGCGGTGAAGGAGCGCCTCGTGGCCGGCGTGCAAGGCGGCGGCACCTCGATTGTCGGTGTCGATGACGGCTTTTGCCGCGACATCGCCGACCGGCTCGACCGCGCTGGCAAGAACGTGGTGCGCATCTCGGTCAAGAACCCGCTCGCGTCGGGCATTTACGTCGAGCACGGCACCATCGTGCGCGCCGCGGGCGGCGCCCACAGCGAGATCGCCGCGCTCGGCGGCATCGGTTCGCTGCGCGGCCAGCACAACGCGCAGAACGCGGCCTGCGCGGCCGCCGTCGCGCTCGCCATGGGCATCAGCCAGGACGTGCTGCAGAACGGCCTGCGCAGCTTTCCGGGCCTGGCGCATCGCATGGAGCAGGTCGGGCGCCGCGGCAACGTGCTGTTCGTCAACGATTCCAAGGGCACCAACGCGGACGCCACCGCGCATGCGCTGTCGTCCTTCGCCGACATCTTCTGGATTGCCGGCGGCAAGCCGAAGGCCGGCGGCATTACGAGCCTGACCGGGTTCTTCCCGCGCATCCGCAAAGCCTATCTGATCGGCGAAGCCGCGCAGGAGTTTTCGGGCACGCTCGGAACGGTCCCGCACGAGATCAGCCAGACCCTCGACGTCGCCGTCGAGCACGCCGCGCGCGATGCGGAAGCGTCGGGCCTCACCGACGCCGTCGTGCTGCTGTCCCCGGCCTGCGCATCGTTCGACCAGTACCGCAATTTCGAGATCCGCGGCACCAAGTTCCGCGAGCTGGTGCAGGCGCTGCCGGGTGTGCAGCCGGTGGTGTGAGGACACCGACACCAACGATTGAATGACATAATGACTCTGGTAGGCGCCTGGCTTGTAGACGAGACCGATGAACTGGCGCTAGCCCGCCTGGGAAATGTCCTGCTCGAGTTCGATGAGAGCGGTGGGTTGCGCTACACAATTCGTGAGCACGACAAGCGACAAATCATCAATCTTCGATATCGGGTGGAGGGCTCGACGATTGTCACCGACCAGCCCTCAGCTCCACAAGTTGAACGAACCCAGTTCTCATTCGCCGAGGATGGCGTTCTCACTCTGGCGTTTGGCGGCATACCCTATCGATTCGTCAGGGCTCCCGGTTCGTAGCCCGGCACCAACGCTTCGCTCAAAAGTTACCCGTCCCTTTAACCTCCCGGTAACCAACCTCGGCGACCAATGAACGGACCTCTGTCCGAAAGCGGCCGCCCATGCTCTCCCGTGAAGAACGCACCCCCTTTTCCGAGTGGTGGTGGACCGTCGACAAGCCGCTGATGGGCGCCATCCTGGGGCTGATGCTGACCGGGGTGATCCTGTCGCTGGCGGCGAGCCCGCCGGTTGCGACCCGCATCGGGCTCGATGCCTTCCATTTCTTCAGCCGCCACGTGCTGTTCCTGGTGCCGTCCTGCATCGTGCTGCTCGGGGTGTCCTTCCTGTCGCCGCGCGCGATCCGCCGCTCGGCGCTGATCATCTTCGCGGCGAGCATCGTCCTGATCGTGCTCACGCTCGCCTTCGGCCCGGAGGTGAAGGGCTCGCGCCGCTGGATCACGCTGCTCGGCGTCAACATCCAGGCCTCCGAGATCGCAAAGCCGTCCTTCGTCGTGATCGCGGCCTGGCTGTTCGCGGAATCGACGAGGCGCCCGGAGATGCCGGCGACCTCGATGGCGGTGGTGCTGTTGCTGATGCTGGTCGCGCTATTGGTGATGGAGCCGGATTTCGGCCAGACCATGCTGGTCCTGATGGTGTGGGGCTCGCTGTTCTTCATCGCGGGCATGCGGATGATCTGGGTGTTCGGCCTCGCAGGTCTCGGCGCGGCCGGCCTGTTCAGCGCCTATCTGTTCGTTCCGCACGTCGCGGGGCGCATCAAGCGCTTCATGAACCCGGCCTCCGGCGACACCTTCCAGGTCGATACCGCCATGGAGGCTTTCTACAACGGCGGCTGGTTCGGGCTCGGACCGGGCGAGGGCATCGCCAAGCGCAGCCTGCCGGACAGCCACACCGACTTCGTCTTCGCGGTCGCGGGCGAAGAGTTCGGCATCATCCTGTGCCTTGCGATGCTGGCGCTGTTCGCCTTCGTCGTCATGCGCACGCTGTCGCGCGCCTATGCCAACGAGGACATGTTCTCGCGCTTTGCGGCCTCCGGGCTCGCGATCCTGTTCGGCGTGCAGGCGGCGATCAACATGTCGGTGAACCTGCAGCTCATCCCCGCCAAGGGCATGACGCTGCCCTTCATCTCCTATGGCGGCTCCTCGATGGTCTCGCTCGCCTATGGCATAGGCATGATGCTGGCGCTGACGCGGCTGCGCCCGCGCACCGAGGTCGAGGCGAGCGGCCACGCCGAGGCGATGCGCAGTTACGCGTGAGCCGTCATTTGCGAGGAGCGAAGCGACGAAGCGATCCAGGCTGTCTCCGCGGAGGTGGTCTGGATTACTTCGCTTCGCTCGCAATGACGAGAAAGACCCTGTAAAACGCCCTCATTATGGACACGTCCCCCCTGATTCTTCTCGCCGCGGGCGGCACCGGCGGCCATCTGTTCCCGGCCGAGGCGCTCGGCGTCGAATTGATCCGGCGCGGCTATCGCGTCCGCCTCGTCACCGACGAGCGCGCGCTGCGCTATAGCGGGCTATTCAGCAAGGACATGATCGACGTCGTCAGAAGCGAGACCGCGCGCGGCCGCAATCCGCTTCAGCTGGCCTATGCCGGCCTCACGCTTGCCGCCGGCACGCTGTCCGCCTACGCGCTGATCAAGCGGCTGAAGCCCGTCGCCGTAGTCGGCTTCGGGGGCTATCCGACGCTGCCGCCGCTGGTCGCGGCGAAATTCGCCGGCGTGCCCGGCATCATCCACGACGCCAACGCCGTGCTCGGCCGCGCCAACCGGTTCCTGTCGAGCCGCGTGCGCGCCATCGCGACGTCCTTGCCCGGTGTGCTCGATCGCGATCCGGCGCTGGCAGGCAAGACGACGACCGTCGGCACGCCGATGCGTCCGGCGATCCTCGCGGCCGCCGCGGTGAAGTATGCCGCGCCCGAGCCGAACGGTCCGCTGCGTCTGCTCGTCGTCGGCGGCAGCCAGGGCGCGCGCATCATGGCCGACATCGTGCCTAGCGCGATCGAGCGGCTCGAGCCTGCGCTGTGGAGCCGTCTCGTCCTCACCCAGCAGGTGCGCGAAGAGGACATGAGCCGCGTGCGCGCCGTCTACGACAAGCTCAAGATCAAGGCCGAGCTCGCGCCGTTCTTCACGGATCTGCCGGCGCGGCTTGCCTCCAATCATCTCGTGGTATCGCGCTCCGGTGCGGGGACCGTGGCCGAGCTCGCCGCGATCGGTCGCCCCTCCATCCTGGTGCCGTTGCCGGGCTCGATCGACCAGGACCAGTTCGCCAATGCCGGCGTGCTGGCCAAGGTCGACGGCGCGATCCGCATCCCGCAGACCGAGTTCAGCTCCGACCGGCTGGCATCCGAAATTTCTGGCTTCGCCGCCGAGCCGGCACGGCTTGCCGCCATGGCGGCGGCGGCGAAGGGGGCGGGGCGGCTCGATGCGGCCGAGCGGCTGGCGGATCTCGTGGTGAAGACCGCGGGAATCTGACGCCTGTTCCGGCCCGAATGGCCAAAAAAGCCACTTGTCATGCCCCGCGAAAGCGGGGCATCCAGTATCCGACGCAGTTGATTTGAATCTCTGGCGTCGCGGAGTACTGGATCGTCCGCCTTCGCGGACGATGACCCCAAGGAAACCACATGAGACTGCCGCGCGAGATCGGACCCATCCACTTCGTCGGGATCGGCGGGATCGGCATGAGCGGCATCGCCGAGGTGCTGGCCAATCTCGGCTATGCCGTGCAGGGCTCGGACGCCGCCGACAATTACAATCTCGACCGTCTGCGCAAGAAGGGCGCGAAAGTCTCGGTCGGCCACAAGGCCGAGAATATCGACGGCGCCGAGGTCGTGGTCGTGTCTTCCGCGATCAAGCGCGACAATCCGGAACTGATGGCGGCGCGCGAGAGGCGCATTCCCGTGGTGCGCCGCGCCGAGATGCTGGCCGAGCTGATGCGGTTGAAGAGCTGCGTCGCCATCGCCGGCACCCACGGCAAGACCACCACGACGACGATGGTCGCCACGCTGCTCGACGCCGGCGGGCTCGATCCGACCGTGATCAACGGCGGCATCATCAACGCCTACGGCTCCAACGCGCGGCTTGGCGCCGGCGACTGGATGGTGGTCGAGGCCGACGAGAGCGACGGCACGTTCCTGAAGCTGCCGACCGATGTCGCGATCGTCACCAATGTCGACCCCGAGCATCTCGATCACTTCAAGACCTTCGAGGCGGTGCAGGACGCGTTTCGTCACTTCGTCGAGAACCTGCCGTTCTACGGCTTTGCCGTGATGTGCATCGATCATCCCGTCGTGCAGAGCCTCGTCGGCAAGATCGAGGACCGCCGCATCATCACCTATGGCGAGAATCCGCAGGCCGATGCGCGGCTGGTCGATCTCACCGCCGGCGGTGGCGGCTCGAAGTTCAAGGTCGTGATCCGCGACCGCAAGAACGGCATCACGCACGAGATCGCCGATCTCGCGCTGCCGATGCCGGGCCGGCACAATGCTTCCAACGCGACGGCGGCGATCGCGGTCGCGCACGAGCTCGGCGTGTCTGACGAGGCGATCCGCGAGGCGCTGGCGGGCTTCGGCGGCGTCAAGCGCCGCTTCACCAAGACCGGCGAGTGGAACGGCGTCACCGTGATCGATGATTACGGCCATCACCCCGTGGAGATCGCAGCCGTGCTGAAGGCCGCGCGCGATTCCTATACCGGCAAGGTGATCGCGGTGGTGCAGCCGCATCGCTACACCCGCCTGCAATCGCTGTTCGAGGAGTTCTGCACCTGCTTCAACGATGCCGATGCGGTCGTCGTCGCCGATGTCTATGCCGCCGGCGAAGCGCCGATCGAAGGCATCGACCGCCACCATTTCGTCGCCGGCCTGCGCGCCCACGGCCATCGCGAGGTGATCCCGCTGCCCAATGCCGGCGAACTAGCCAAAATCGTTCATGGCATCGCCAAGAGCGGCGATCTCGTTGTGTGTCTCGGCGCCGGCAACATCACGCAATGGGCGTATGCGCTGCCGGACCAGTTGAAGGCGCTGGGGTAGCGCGGTGGGATTTCCCGACATCACCCCTTCACTCAAAGCCGCGATGCCCGAGCTTCGCGGGCGGCTGTTGGCGAACCAGTCGCTGGCCGAGCTCACCTGGTTTCGCGTCGGCGGTCCCGCGCAGGTGCTGTTCACGCCGGCGGACGAGGACGATCTCGCTTACTTCCTGGCGCATCTCGCCTCCGCCATTCCCGTCTACGTCATCGGGGTCGGCTCCAATCTGATCGTGCGCGACGGCGGCATTGCCGGCGTCGTCATTCGTCTCGCGCCGCGCGCCTTCGGCGAGGCGATTGCGAGCGGCGACATCGTCACCGCCGGCACGGCTGCGCTCGACAAGCGCGTGGCCGAAGTTGCGGCCTCCGCCAATATCAGTGGGCTCGAATTCTATTTCGGCATTCCCGGCACGATCGGTGGTGCGTTGCGCATGAATGCCGGCGCCAATGGCGACGAGACCAAGGACGTGCTGGTCGAGGCGAGGGGCGTCGGGCGCGACGGCACCAAGCACGTCTTCTCCAACGCCGAGATGAAGTTCGTCTACCGCTCCAGCGGCGTCGATCCCTCCATCATCTTCACCTCCGCGCGCTTTCGCGGCGAGATCAGGGACGCGGAGGCGATCCGCGCGCGCATGGCGGAGGTGCAGAGCCATCGCGAGACCGCGCAGCCGATCCGCGAGAAAACCGGCGGCTCGACCTTCAAGAATCCGCCCGGCCATTCCGCCTGGAAGCTGATCGACGCTGCCGGCTGCCGCGGCCTGCGCGTCGGCGGCGCGCAGGTCTCGGAGATGCATTGCAATTTCCTGATCAACACGGGCGAGGCCACCGCGCACGACATCGAGACGCTGGGCGAGACGGTACGTGCACGCGTGAAGGCGAATTCCGGAATCGAGCTACACTGGGAAATCAAGCGGATCGGGGTTTCCAATTGAGCGTCATTCCGGGGCGCGACGAAGTCGCGAGCTATGGTGCGCAATTGCGCACCCGAGAATCCATACTCACGATCGTGGGTATGGATTCCGGGCCTGCGCCTTTCGGCGCATCCCGGAATGACGATACACATGGGTGACAGGAACATGCGCATCACCATCCTCTTCGGCGGCTCCAACCGCGAGCGTCTCGTCTCGGTTGCCACAGCCCAGGCGCTGCATCAGGCGCTGCCCGAGGCTGACCTCTGGTGGTGGGACGTCGAGGACAAGGTGCACGTCGTGCAGTCGAAGCAGCTGCTCGAGCATGCCCGCCCGTTCGAGGACGAATTCAAGCCGGGCACGCGCGGCGTCCCGCTCGCGCAGGCGCTCGACCGGGCCAAGGCTGAGGATCGCGTGCTGGTGCTCGGCCTGCACGGCGGGCGTGCCGAGAACGGCGAATTGCAGGTGATGTGCGAGGCGCGCGGCGTGCCCTTCACCGGCTCGGGCTCGGCGTCGTCGCATCTGGCCTTCGACAAGATCGCAGCCAAGCGCTTCGCCGCGCTCGGCGGCGTGACGCCGCCGGAAAATCTTGCGCTCGATGATATCGATGAGGCTTTCGCCGAGTATGGAAGGCTGATCGCAAAGCCCGCGCGCGACGGGTCGAGCTACGGCCTGATCTTCGTCAATGCCAAGCAGGACCTCGTCGCTGTCCGCAACGCAGCGAAGCATGAAGAGTACGTCATCGAGCCCTACATCGCCGGTGTGGAGGCGACCTGCGGCGTGCTGGAGCGCACCGACGGCTCGATCATCTCGCTGCCGCCGATCGAGATCATTCCGGGCGAGGGCAATTTCGACTACGCGGCGAAATATCTTCTGAAGTCGACCCAGGAGATCTGCCCCGGCCGCTTCGCACCCGAGATCACCGCCGCGCTCGAGGCGCAGGCGATGCTGGCCCATCGCGCAATGTCCTGCACCGGCTATTCCCGTTCTGACTTCATTGTCTCGGACAAGGGCCTCGTCTATCTCGAGACCAACACGCTGCCCGGGCTGACCAAGTCCTCGCTCTACCCCAAGGCGCTCAAAGCCGAAGGCATCGAATTCGTCGACTTCCTGCGCGGCTTGGTCGAGCTCGCCTGCCAGCGCGTGCGGAAATAGTCAGGACTGGTTAACGGCCGGACCGGCGAAACGGGCCGGTTTGGTGGCCAAAACCGGTAAAATGCCGGACATCGCGGCGCAAATGCCTCACAGCGCGAGGCAAAATGCGCAGGTCGTTAACGAATTTTACCTTTTGTTTACCAGGACGTCCGAAGGTTAACGCTGGCGGCGCATATGGCGCTTTGGCTGCCGGCGCGTGAGCTGTCGCGGGTGATGTCACCTCCAGCGAACGCTTTGAAGGGGAGAGGTTTTCTTCTGCTGAAGACCAGCACCCGGCCCGGCAAGTCCGAGACGTCATGTTCGCCAGGATCCGCGCGATGTCGCGGGCAAACTGTTGACGAGCTCGTGCAATGGATGGTGCAGGACGCCTCACCCGATCGGTTTTGAGATCGCTGAGGCCTCAAGCTGACCTGAAGGCGGCCGCTATCGGAGCGGTCGTGCTTCTGCGCGAGTGGGTGCAGGACAGGCACGAAGCGGCGCGCGCTGCCGCCAGGGACAAGGCCAAAGCCAAAGCCCAGGCCAAGGCCGCCGTCGAACGCGAGCCGCCGCCGCGCCTGGTCGCGCTGGTCGAGCGCTATCTGCCGCGCCGGGTCGGCCTCAGCATGACCGTGCTGCTGTTGATCGGCAGCTGCGGCTTCGGCATCGTCAAGGGCGGCCACCTCCAGGATTTCGTCACCGCGGTCAGCGATGCCCGCAATGCGCTGGCCAATTCCGCCGGCTTCCGCATCACCTCCGTCGTCATCAACGGCCGCAAGCAGCTGACCCAGGACGAGATCCTCGCGATCGGCGGCGTCAGCGGCCGCTCCTCGCTGCTGTTCCTCGATGCCGAGGCGGTGCGCGACAAGCTCAAGGCCAATCCCTGGATCGCGGATGCGACCGTGCTGAAGCTCTATCCGGGCCAGCTCATGATCGAGCTCACCGAGCGCAAGGCGTTCGCGCTGTGGCAGGAGGCCGGCCGGCTCTCCGTCATCGCCGACGACGGCGCCGTGCTCGAGCCCTATGTCTCGCGCCGCTTCCTGTCGCTGCCGCTCGTGGTCGGCAAGGGCGCCGAGACCCAGGCCCGCGATTTCCTGGCGCTGCTGGCGCGCTACCCGCAGGTCCATTCGGTGACCAAGGCCGCGATCTACGTCGGCGAGCGGCGCTGGAACCTGCGGCTCAAGGACGGTCTCGACATTCGCCTGCCCGAGCAGGACGTCGGCAACGCGCTTGCGATGCTGTCGAAGCTCGACAAGGAGGACAGGCTGTTCTCGCGCGATATCGTCGCCGTCGACATGCGCCTGCCGGACCGGCTGGTGGTGCAGCTCTCCGAGGACGCCGCCAAGGCGCGCGAGGAGCTGTTCAAGGACAAGAAGAAAAAGAAGGCCGGGGATTCCGCATGACCGGTCTCGATCGCACCCAGACGCCGAAGACGCGCCCGATGCCGCACAAGCGCGGCGGCATCGTCGCCTGCCTCGACATCGGCACCAGCAAGATCGCCTGCATGATCGCGCGGCTGAAGCCGTCGCCGCCGAGCGATGCGCTGCGCGGCCGCACCCATGCGGTGGAATTGATCGGCTACAGCCAGATCCAGGCGCGCGGCATGAAGGCCGGCGCGGTGATCGATCTCGGCGAATGCGAGCAGGCGGTGCGCCAAGCCGTCGGGCTTGCGGAGAAGATGGCCAAGGTGCGGGTCGAGTCCGTGCTGTTGTCGGTCTCCGGCGGCCGGCTCGCCGGCCAGCTGGTCGAGGCTGCCGCCGACATTCGTGGCGGCGCCGTGACGCCGGCCGATGTCAGCCGCGTCACCTCCACCGGCATGCGCCACGCCACCGGCGAAGGCCGCACCGTGCTGCACGCCCTGCCGGTCGGCTACACGCTCGACGGTGTCAAAGGCATCCGCGATCCCCGCGGCATGGTCGCGCACCAATTCGGCGTCGACATGAACGTCGTCACCTGCGACGCCACCGTGGCGCGGAACCTGATGCTGGCGGTGGAGCGCTGCCACATCAATGTCGAAGCCATGGCAGCGAGCCCCTATGTGGCCGGACTCTCGGTGCTGACCGACGACGAGGCCGATCTCGGCGCCGCTGTCGTCGAGATGGGCGCCGGCACCACCACGATTGCCGTTTATTCGGGCGGCCGCTTCGTGCACGCGGCAGGTTTTGCGGTCGGCGGGCAACACATCACGATGGATCTTGCGCGCGGACTCTCGGCGACCATTGCCGATGCCGAGCGAATCAAGACCTTATACGGCACCGTCATCACCGGCGGATCGGACTCGCGTGAGCTGATGTCTGTGCCGACAGCCGGTGACGAGCAGGATCTGCCGCAGATCGTCTCCCGCGCCACCATCGCGAACATCGTCAAGCACCGTGCCGAGGAAGTCTTCGAAATGGTTCGGGACAAGCTGAAGGATTCGCCCTTCGCCGCAGAGCCGAACGGCCGCGTCGTGCTCTCGGGCGGGGCCTCCCAGCTGACCGGCCTCGTCGATCTTGGCACCCGGATTCTCGGCCGGCCCGTGCGGGTCGGTCGTCCGCTCGGTTTCGGCCGGCTTCCCAACGAGGCGAAGAACGCCGCGTTCGCGGTGCCGGCCGGACTTCTGGTCTACCCGCAATATGTTCACCTCGAACATGTCGAACCGCGGCATACGCGGCAGCAGATCAAGACAGGGACCGGCGGATATCTCGGAAAGGTCGGACGATGGCTACGCGAGGGCTTCTGATGACCGCTTTCCGCAATCTTCGATTTTCACCAACTCCCGCGGCCACCGGCCGGGGCGAACCCACGCGCGCGTGATCGAGAGGCAACCATGACCATCAGCATCAATGTTCCTGATATTCACGAACTGAAGCCCCGGATCACCGTGTTCGGCGTCGGCGGCGCCGGCGGCAACGCCGTCAACAACATGATCACGGCGGGCCTGCAGGGCGTCGACTTCGTGGTCGCCAACACCGACGCGCAGGCGCTGACGATGTCGAAAGCGCAGCGCATCGTGCAGATGGGCACGGCCGTCACGCAAGGCCTCGGCGCCGGCTCGCAGCCGAACGTCGGCGCCGCGGCAGCGGAAGAGGTGATCGACGAGCTGCGCGACCATCTCTCGGGCGCCAACATGGTGTTCGTCACCGCAGGCATGGGCGGCGGCACCGGCACGGGTGCAGCTCCCGTCATCGCCAAGACCGCGCGCGACATGGGCATCCTCACCGTCGGCGTGGTGACCAAGCCGTTCCACTTCGAGGGCCAGCGCCGCATGCGCACGGCCGAAGCCGGCATCTCCGAGCTGCACAAGGTCGTGGATACGCTCCTGATCATCCCGAACCAGAACCTGTTCCGGGTCGCCAACGAGAAGACCACCTTCGCCGACGCCTTCGCGATGGCCGACCAGGTGCTCTATTCGGGCGTCGCCTGCATCACCGACCTGATGGTCAAGGAAGGCCTGATCAACCTCGACTTCGCCGACGTCCGCGCCGTCATGCGCGAGATGGGCAAGGCGATGATGGGCACCGGCGAAGCCTCCGGCGACAAGCGCGCGCTGACCGCCGCGGAAGCCGCGATCGCCAACCCGCTGATCGACGACTCGTCGATGAAGGGCGCCAAGGGCCTCCTCATCTCCATCACCGGCGGCAAGGACCTCACTTTGTTCGAGGTCGACGAAGCCGCGACCCGCATCCGCGAGGAAGTCGACCAGGACGCCAACATCATCGTCGGCGCCACCTTCGACGAAGCGCTCGACGGTCTGATCCGCGTCTCGGTGGTCGCCACCGGCATCGAGCAGGCCGCGATCGCCCGCAACAGCCAGGCCACCTCTGCGCCCGTCGCCAACCCGGCACCGCAGATGCAGCAGGCTGCCGCCCCGGCCGCCGCCGCCGAGAGCCGTCTCGCCGACCTGACCGCCCGGCTGCGTGCCGACAATCAGCGTCTGGCCGAGCGCGCTCAGAAGCTGGAAGCCCAGACCCCGGCCGCCGCGCCGGCTCCGGCTGCCGCCGCGCCCCGTCCGAACGTCGAGCGTGCTGCGCTCGCCGCGATCGCCGCTGCCGTTTCCGAGGTGCCGCAGCCGCCCGCGCCACAGACCTATGGCGACGTCACCGTGCGCCCGATCGCGCAGAAGCCGACCCTGTTCCCGGAGGCCGACATGGCCCCGGTCGCGGTGCAGGAGCCGATGACGCCTGATACCTTCATCCCGCCGCAGGCCGAGCGTCCGGCCCGCGCGCCGCGCATGCCGCGAATCGAGGAGCTGCCGATGCCGGCGCAAGCCGAGATTCGGCAGGCCCGCGGCGAGGCTGAGGAGGAGACCCCGCAGAAGACCCGCCTGTCGCTGCTGCAGCGCCTCGCCAATGTCGGCCTCGGCCGTCGCGACGAGGAAAGCGAGCCACCGGTCGCGGCCCGCACCGCCGGTCCCGCCATGCCGCCGCTGCCCGAGCGCCGGCCGCAGAAGACCGTGGCGCAGCAGATCGCGTCCAACGAGCCGGTATCGGAGTATGCCCGCCGTCCCGCGCCGCAGGGTCTGGACGTCCATGGCCGCCCCGCGCCTGTTGCGCCGGCGCCACAGGGTGACGACCATCTTGATATCCCGGCCTTCCTGCGGCGGCAGGCGACCTGAGGATTGTTACAATAAGGCAGACGAAAAAAGGTCCCGGCGAGGAGCTCGCCGGGACCTTTCCTTTTGTCCCGGGCATGTCCGGATTGAGCAGCCAAACAACTGATTTTAAATGATTAATTACGGCTTCGGTGGTTCAGTAGAACTGCCGACAGCGGTCCCGAAACCCGGCGCAATTTGGTTAAGCCTTGGCGCGAATACGGCAGGTTTGGGGTAACAATCGGTAAAAAAGCGTGAGTTGGCGCTGTTTGAGGCTGCAACTATGGTTTGCCGTGACTTGGGGATACGGAGATTCGGTAGCGTCGGCTCTGGCCGGCCAAGCAGGTCTCGTATAAGTCGCAGTGGGTCTTAGTGGGGCGGGTTCCTGATGAAATTTAGCCGGCAAACAACGCTTCGTGCGCAAGCCTCTGTGGCAGGCGTGGGCGTTCATTCCGGTCTTCCCGTCACTCTCACGCTTGGGCCTGCGCCTGTCGACGCGGGTTTTATTTTTGTCCGGACCGGACTTGAGGGAAGTGACCGCGAAGTTCAGGCCACCGCCGAGCAGGTGATTGCGACTGACTTTGCCACGGTCCTCGGCGACCGCAACGGTCCGCTGGTGTCCACTGCCGAGCATGTGCTTGCTGCACTGCGGGGAATGGGTGTCGACAACGCCACCATCGAGATCGACGGTCCCGAAGTTCCGATCATGGACGGCAGCGCCGCCGCCTTCATCGCGGCAATCGACCAGGCCGGCATCGTCACCCAGCCGGCGCAGCGCCGTTTCATCCAGGTTCTGAAGCCGATCTCGGTCAAGATCGGCGACTCCTTCGGCGAGGTCAGGCCCCACACCAACGGGTTCCGCGTCGAGGTCGAGATCGATTTCACCAATCCCGTCATCGGCCAGCAGGCTTACGCCTTCGACCTCAATCCGGAAGGTTTCCGCCGTGAAGTCGGCCGGGCCCGGACCTTCGGCCTGATGTGCGACGTCGCGCGGCTCTGGAGCGCCGGCTATGCCCTCGGCGCCTCCTTCGACAACACCGTCGTGTTCGACGACGAGCGGCTGCTCAACACCGAGGGCCTGCGCTACGCCGATGAATGCGCCCGTCACAAGGTGCTGGACGTGATCGGCGACCTTTCGCTGGCCGGCCTGCCGCTGCTTGGCGCCTACCGCTCGGTGCGTGGCGGTCATAAGCTCAACCACGCCGTCTTGACGGCGCTGCTCGCCGACCGGACCGCCTGGCGGGTGGTCGAGGGCGAGGCTGCCCGCCGCACCACGCGTGCCGTGGGCGAGGTCGGTCGTGGCATCGTCGGCGGCCGGGTCGCTGCGGCCTTCGGACCGGATGTGTCCTGACGCGGCCTGTCGCCTTCGGAACGTGGTTGGCGGCCCCGGGAAACTCCTGGTAACCATGATCGGCTAGCATTGCGGCAGGTTCGCCTTAATCCGGGCGAAATGCCTCCCTATCCGGTTCGTTAACGATCGTTTTCGGATACATCGGCGTGGTCGCGTGGCAGGCACCACGGTTACATTTCGCGCCCATGAGGGTTCGTGGGCTGGCGGACACCGCATCACAGGGCGTCAGGGCTTAAACTCATGTCGGCACAGCGTATGACGCGCGGATTTTTCTCGGTCTCGTCGCGAGCCCGCGGGCTGATTCAGGCCGTCACCTTCATCGTTCTTGCGCTGCCGCTCGCCGGATGCGGCACGGGCGCGCTCTGGGACAAGTTCACCGCCAAGGATGACACCTTCGTCGAGGAGCCCGCCGACAAGATCTACAATGAGGGCCTGTACCTCATGAACGAGAAGAAGGACATGAAGGCGGCGAACAAGAAGTTCGAAGAGGTCGACCGCCAGCATCCTTATTCCGACTGGGCCCGCAAGTCGCTGCTGATGTCGGCCTATGCGTCCTATCAGGGCGGCGATTATGACGGTTGCATCGGTGCCGCCACCCGCTACGTCACGCTGCATCCCGGCAGCCCGGATGCGGCCTATGCGCAATACCTGATCGCCGCCTCCCATTACGACCAGATCCCGGACATCAGCCGCGACCAGACCCGCACCGAAAAGGCGATCGCCGCACTGGAAGAGGTGGTGCGCAAATATCCGAACTCGGAATATGCGACCTCGGCCAAGGCCAAGATCGAGGGAGCGCGCGACCAGCTCGCCGGCAAGGAAATGAATGTCGGCCGCTACTACGCCCAGAAGCGCGACTACACGGCCGCCATCAATCGTTACAAGACCGTCGTGACGCAGTACCAGACCACTCGCCATGTCGAGGAGGCGCTGTTCCGGCTCACCGAGGCCTATATGGCGATCGGCATCGTTGGCGAAGCGCAGACCGCGGCGGCGGTGCTTGGGCACAATTTTCCTGACAGCCGCTGGTACAAGGACGCCTATAATCTTGTAAAATCCGGCGGTCTCGAGCCGAGCGAGAATCAGGGGTCCTGGATCAGCCGGACCTTCAAGAAGATGGGTCTCGGCTAGGAAATTTGGTTCCATGCTGGCGCGTCTGTCGATCCGTGACATCGTCCTGATCGAACGGCTCGATATCGAATTCGCCTCCGGCCTCGCGGTTTTGACCGGCGAGACCGGTGCGGGCAAATCCATCCTGCTCGATGCCTTTGCGCTGGCGCTCGGCGGCCGCGGCGACGCCGGCCTCGTGCGTCACGGCGCGGAGCAGGGGCAGGTCACGGCCGTGTTCGATGTCCCGAAGAATCACCCTGCGACGAAGATACTGGCCGAGAATGGCCTCGACGACACCGGCGAGATGATTCTCCGGCGCGTGCAGCTCGCCGACGGCCGCACCCGCGCCTTCATCAACGACCAATCGATCAGCGTGCAGACGCTGAAGGCGGTCGGCACCGCCCTGGTCGAGATCCACGGCCAGCACGACGAGCGCGCGCTGGTCGATGCCGCCACCCACCGCCGCCTGCTCGACGCTTTTGCCGGCCTCGAGAAGGACGTCGCGGCCGTCGAAGCGCTCTGGGATGCGCGCCGCACCGCCAACACCGCGCTGGAGGAGCATCGCGCCGCCATGGAGCGCGCGGCGCGCGAGGCCGATTATCTGCGCCACGCCTCCGACGAGCTGAAGCAGCTCGCGCCCAAGGACGGCGAGGAAACCGCATTGGCTTCCCGCCGCACCACCATGATGCAGGGCGAGAAGATCGCCTCCGACCTGCGCGAGGCGCAGGAGGCGGTCGGCGGCAATCATTCGCCGGTTGCCGCGCTCTCGGCGGCGGTGCGCCGGCTGGAGCGCCGCGGCGTCAACTCGCCGGCGCTGGTCGAGCCCGCGGTAAAGGCAATCGACGCGGCGATCAACGCGCTGGAGGAGGCCGATCAGCATCTCCAGGCGGCGCTGGCCGCAACCGATTTCGATCCGGCCGAGCTCGAGCGCATCGAGGAGCGGCTTTTTGCTTTGCGTGCGGCGTCTCGCAAATATTCGACCCCGGTTGACGGCCTCGCCGCGCTGGCCGCCAAATACGCCGCCGACGTCGTCCTGATCGATGCCGGCGCCTCGCGCTTGAAGAAGCTGGAGCAGGCCGCGATCGAGGCGGACAGCCGCTATGCGGCGGCCGCCAAGAAGCTGTCGCTGGCGCGGCAGAAGTCGGCCGAGAAGCTCAACAAGGCGGTCAATGCCGAGCTTGCCCCGCTCAAGCTCGAACGCGCGAGGTTCATGACCCAGGTCGAGACCGACGAGGCTGCGCCCGGGCCGCAAGGTTTCGATCGCGTCGAGTTCTGGGTGCAGACCAATCCGGGCACCAGACCGGGGCCCTTGATGAAGGTCGCTTCCGGCGGCGAGCTGTCGCGCTTCCTGCTCGCGCTCAAGGTCGTGCTGTCCGACCGCGGCTCGGCGCCGACGCTCGTCTTCGACGAGATCGACACCGGCGTCGGCGGCGCGGTCGCGGACGCCATCGGCGGGCGCCTGGCGCGGCTTGCCGGCAAGGTCCAGGTCATGGCCGTGACCCACGCCCCGCAGGTCGCCGCCCGCGCCGACCAGCACCTGCTCATCTCCAAGGACGCCCTCGACAAGGGCAAGCGCGTCGCCACCCGCGTCAATGCGCTCGCCGCCGACCACCGCCGCGAGGAGATCGCCCGCATGCTCGCCGGCGCCGAGATCACGGCCGAGGCGAGGGCTGCGGCGGAACGGCTGCTCAAGGCGGCGACGGCTTAGGCTTGTGTCCCGGACGCGCGTAGCGCGAGCCGGGACCCAGAATGCCTGCCGCGACATGGGCCCCGGCTCTGCAGCGCACCGCTGAAGGAGCGCTGCGCTGCGCCCGGGGCACGAGATTTCCACAAGCCTTTACCCTCCCGCCCGCTCCGTCGTATCCAAGCGCCATGGCCAGAGCAGCAAAATCCAAAGCAACACCGCTACGCGACGTCGCCGAGCTCACCAAGGCGCAGGCCAAGGTCGAGCATAAGCGGCTCGCCCTCGAGATCGAGGGGCACAACGATCGCTACTATCAGGAGGACGCGCCCACCGTCACCGACGCCGAATACGACGCGCTGCGCCAGCGCCTCAACGCGATCGAGGCGCGTTTTCCCGAGTTCGTCACCGCGGACTCGCCCTCGCAGAAGGTCGGCGCCGCGCCGTCAGGGCGCTTCAAGAAAGTCCCGCATGCCGTGCCCATGCTGTCGCTCGACAACGCCTTTGCGGAGGAGGACGTGCGCGACTTCGTCGGCCGCATCGTGCGCTTCCTGAAGCTCGACGACGACAAGATCGACTTCTCCGCCGAGCCGAAGATCGACGGCCTTTCGATGTCGCTGCGCTACGAGGGTGGCGAGCTCGTCACCGCCGCGACGCGCGGCGACGGTGCGGTTGGCGAGGACGTCACCGCCAACATCCGCACGCTCGAAGACGTGCCGCAGAAGCTGAAGGGCCGCAACATCCCCGACATCTGCGAGGTGCGCGGCGAAGTCTACATGACCAAGAAGGCGTTCCTGGCGCTCAACGAGCGGCAGAAGGCGGCAGGCGACACCATCTTCGCCAATCCGCGCAATTCGGCCGCCGGCTCGCTACGCCAGAAGGACCCGACCATCACCGCCTCCCGTCCGCTCGGGTTCTTCGCCTATGCCTGGGGGCAGATGAGCGCGATGCCGGAAGACACGCAGAGCGGCATGATCGGCTGGTTCGAGCGCTGCGGTTTCAAGACCAATCCGCTCACCAAGCTCTGTCACTCGGTCGAGGAACTGCTCGCCTTTCATCATGCGATCGAGGAGCAGCGCGCGCGGCTCGACTACGACATCGACGGCGTCGTCTACAAGATCGACCGCATCGACTGGCAGGAGCGGCTCGGCTTCGTCTCGCGCACGCCGCGCTGGGGTATCGCGCACAAATTCCCGGCCGAGCGCGCCATGACGGTGCTGCGGGACATCGAGATCCAGGTCGGCCGCACCGGCTCGTTCACGCCGGTCGGCAAGCTCGAGCCGGTCGGCGTTGGCGGCGTCATCGTGCAGAACGTCACGCTGCACAACGAGGACTACATCAGGGGCATCGGCAACAAGGGCGAGGTGCTGCGCGAGGGGCGCGACATCAGGATCGGTGACACCGTGGTGATTCAGCGCGCCGGCGACGTCATCCCGCAGGTGGTCGACGTCGTCTTCGACAAGCGGCCGAAGAGCGCCAGGGAATTCCACTTCCCGAAGAAGTGTCCGTGTCCGCTGCACACCGACGTCGTGCGCGAGGAGACGGCGACGGGCGAGGAGGGCTCGCGCGCCCGCTGCACCGGCGAGTTCGCCTGTCCCTACCAGAAGATCGAGCATCTGAAGCTGTTCGTGTCGCGGCGGGCCTTCGACATCGACGGCCTCGGCGAGAAGCAGCTCCAGTACTTCTTCGACGAGGGCTGGGTGAAGGAGCCCGCCGACATCTTCACGCTGGAGAAGCGCAACGCAAAACTCAAGCTCGAGGAGATCGAAGGCTACGGCGCGACCTCCGTGCGCAACCTGTTCGGCGCCATCGAGAGCCGGCGCAGAATCGCGCTGGAGCGCTTCATCTTCGCGCTCGGCATGCGCCATGTCGGCGAGACCACGGCGCTGGCGCTGGCGCGCGGCTACGGCTCGTGGGACGCCTTCCATGATGCCTGCCTCAAGGTTGCCAAGGGCGACGAGGAGGCGATCGCGGACATGGACGCGCTCGACCAGATCGGCGACACCGTGATCAAGAGCATCGCCGATTATTTCGGCGAGAGTCACAATCGCGGCATTGTCGAACGCCTGACCAAGGAGGTCGAGATCGTCGACGCCGAGAAGCCGAAGAGCAATTCGGCCGTCGCCGGCAAGACCGTGGTGTTCACGGGCTCGCTGGAGAAGATGACACGGGATGAAGCCAAGGCGACGGCCGAGCGGCTCGGGGCCAAGGTGTCGGGCTCGGTTTCGAAAAAGACCGATCTCGTCGTCGCGGGCCCCGGCGCCGGCTCGAAGCTCGCGGACGCCAACAAGCACGGCGTCAAGGTGCTGACCGAAGACGAGTGGTTGAAGCTGATCGCCGAGTGAGGGGCGCGTTGGCCCCTCGCAACCGTCGTCATCGCACAGGCGCTCCCCCAACAGCTTCCCGTGATGGTACGCGGGGGCGCAAGAGTTCCTTCACCATTCGCGTTGACCCGATGTTTACCGCTTCACGTGAGGCCGCATTTACCAATGCGCGACGTCGCCCCGTGAAAACACCTGCATTCGCTTGAGTGTGCCGCCTGCGCAACGCCGATTAACGCCCCGGCAACCTAAATTGGATACTCACAATAAAGATCGAATTGCACGGATGTACTGAGTTCGATCGAACCAGCGTAAGCGTAGCGTGAGCGTATCGATGTCTGTGTTGCGTAACCATCCGAAGGGCGCGCGGTTCGCGTCCTTCGGCATCGGTCTCTGCATCTTCGCATTGATGCCGAGAGAGACCGGCTATCAGGACATTGCCTCGCTGCTGGCGCGCCAACCCGGCGTCGCCGAGCGTTGGCAGAAGCAGGTGTTCTCCGCTGCGTCCTCGATCCAGCTGGCCACCTACAGTTTTTCCCGCCCCATCGGCACCTCGGTTCCGCAGAGCGCGATGGTTCGGCTCGCGAGCCTCGACGGCGGCGACGTCACCGGCGCGATCCGCCGCAATCCGGCGCTTCAGGCACCGCCGCGCTACCACGCATCCGACTTTCCCAAGGTCGATCGCGCCCTGAAGGGCGATCGCCTCGCAATCGTCCCGCCGACTCAGTCGCCTGAGACGGCCGCGCCGGCTGCAGCACCGGCCAAGGAAGATCCCGCGACCTCGAACAGCTCGGTGTTCGGCGCCAAGACCGCCGCATTGCCGCCGGCGATGTCGCCGGAATCCGCGGCCCCGCTCGATCCCGAGCTGCAGGAGGCGATGCGCGCGCCGCCGCTGCCGCAATATTCCAATCCGCCGCAGGCGAGCGAGGCTGCGCGCGCGTTCGCGGTGCAGCCGCTGGAAGCGCTGAAGCGCGACACGGCGCCGGCTGTTCCCGCGCGCGATCCTTTCAGCGTCAAGACATCGAGCCTGTTCTTCGGCAGCTCCTCGCTGGGCGGCAATCTCGAGACCATCGAGAGCTGGCAGCCCGGCGCCGAGCCGCTGATCGTGATGCCCGACCCCGACATGAAGGTGACGGCCTCGCTGACCCCGCCGACGGCGGAGATCGCCAAGGACATCGAGAGCGGCGAGAGCGTCGCGCCGAAGGGCGAGGTCAACGCCGACAACCAGCGCGGCAAGTCGCCGGCGGAGCGACTCGCGCTCGACGACAAGTCGCGCGCCAAGTCCGAGAAGTGTCTTGCCGAAGCCGTCTATTTCGAGGCCCGCGGCGAAGCCGTGCGCGGCCAGATTGCGGTGGCGCAAGTGGTGATGAACCGCGTCTTCTCCGGCAAATATCCCGACACCGTGTGCGGCGCGGTCTACCAGAACAAGCACCGTCACCTGGCCTGCCAGTTCACCTTCGCCTGCGACAACAATGCCGACGTGATCCGCGAACCCGAAATGTGGGAGCGCGCCAAGAAGATCTCCAAGGCGATGCTCGACGGACAGATCTGGCTGCCCGAGGTCGGCAAGTCCACGCATTACCATGCCTATTGGGTCCGCCCGTCCTGGGTCGCCGAGATGAAGAAGCTGTACAAGACCGGCGTGCACACCTTCTATCGGCCGCGCAACTGGGGCGACGGCAGCGAGTTGCCGAGCTGGGGCACGCCGGCGCAAACCGCCGCGCTCTCCGCCGCGCTCGCGCAGGAAGCCAAGAGCTCCGCGGAGTTGGGCGAGCGGCGGTAGCGCCTACAAGTGATCGTCATGCCCGGGGCTTGTCCCGGGCATCCACGTTCTTCGTAACGCATGACGTTGATGGCCGGGACAAGCCCGGCCATGACGCGAGAGGTGCCATCACGCCTCGATGTCCAGCGCACAATCGAAATTCGGCGCAGAATGCGTCAGGGCGCCGGCCGACGCATAGTCGACGCCGGTGGCCGCGATGGCGGCGATCGAGTCCAGCGTGACGCCGCCGGACGCCTCCAGCGCGAGGCGGCCCGCGTTGAGCCTCACCGCCTCGCGCAGCGTCGCAAGGTCCATATTATCGAGCAGCACCGCATCGGCCATCCCGCTCTCGAGCACCTCGCGCAGCTGCGCCAGCGTGTCGACCTCGATCTCGATCTTGACGAGATGGCCGGCATGGGCGCGGGCGCGCTCCAGCACCGGGCGGATGCCGCCGGCCACCGCAATGTGGTTGTCCTTGATCAGGATCGCATCGTCGAGCCCGAAGCGGTGGTTGAAGCCGCCGCCGCAGCGCACCGCGTATTTCTCCAGCGCCCGCAATCCCGGCGTGGTCTTGCGCGTGCAGCAGATGCGCATCCTGGTGCCTTCGGTGCGGGCGACATAGTCCGCGGTGAGCGTGGCGATGCCCGACAGCCGGCCGACGAAGTTCAGCGCGGTGCGCTCCGCCGTGAGAATGGCGCGCGCCGGGCCCGAGATCGTCAGCACGTGCTGGCCGCGCGCAACCCGCGCGGCATCGCGGACATGTGCGCGCACCTCGATCTCGGGCGAAAGCTTCTGCAAGGTCGCGAGCGCCAGCGGCAATCCGGCGATCACGCCGGACTGGCGCGCGACCAGGATGGCTTGCGCGCGCGTCGCCTCCGGGATCGTCGCCAGCGAGGTGATGTCGCCGGCGCGGCCGAGATCCTCGTCGAGCGCGCGCTCAACGGCCGCCTCGATCGCGAGCGGCGAGAGGAAGGCATCGGGATAGAGCAGTGAGGTCGGGGTGATCATGGGGCCTCCTTCAGGCGATCATGGATTGCGCAAGGCGTGGCCGCGGGCGCTCGTCGAGGCTCTCCGCGACCTCGCGCGCCGCGGCGAGCGTGGTCATCGTTCTCTGCGCCAGCGCTGGGTTCTCGGCCGGATGATCGGAACGGCAATGCGCACCGCGGCTTTCGCGCCGCGTCCAGGCCGCAGCGGCGACGAGCAGGGCCGAAATCGCCATGTTGCCGAGGACGCTGCGTCCGGCCTCGCGCTCGAGTCTGGCGAAATGGCGCACGGCTTGCGCAAGCCCATCACCGTCGCGGATCACGCCGACATGCGCGCTCATCATTGCGCGCAGCCGCTTCACCTCCGCAGCATCCGGCGTGCCGGCGCGTGGTGTCACAAAAGACTCGGGAAGGCGTGCCGGCGGGGACACGGTGCGGCCGGCGATGTCGTCGGCAATGCGGGCGGCATAGACGACGGCTTCGAGCAGGGAATTCGAGGCAAGCCGGTTGGCGCCATGCGCGCCCGTGGAGGAGACTTCGCCGGCGGCCCAGAGGCCGTCGATCGAGCTGCGACCGCGCGCGTCCACCGCGATGCCGCCCATGTGGTAATGCGCGGCCGTCGCGATCGGAATCGGCTGCGCCGCGGGATCGATGCCGGCGGCGATGCAGCTCGCATGCACGGTCGGAAAACTCGTCGCGAAACGCGCGCCCAGCGCCTGTCGCGCATCGAGGAAGGCGCCGCGCCCGGCCGCGATCTCGGCGAACACGCCGCGGGCCACGATATCGCGGGGCGCGAGCTCCGCGAGCGGGTGGCGGGCGCTCATGAAGCGCTCGCCGTTGCCATTGATCAGCGTTGCCCCTTCGCCGCGCAGCGCTTCGGTGGCGAGCGGTGCCGGGTCGCGGCCGACCATGATGGCAGTCGGGTGGAACTGCACGAATTCAGGATCGGCAATCACGGCGCCGGCGCGGGCGGCGATCGCAAGGCCCGAGCCGCTCGCTTCCGACGGGTTGGTGGTGACGGCGTAGAGATGGCCGAGCCCACCGGTCGCAAGCACGACCGCGCGTGAGGCGAGCACGAGCGGCCGTGCCGCGGGATTGCCGGCATCGCGCAATTGAAGCCCGGTGACCGCGCCGTCCTCGGTCAGCAGTGCTTCGGCGACGAAGCCTTCCATCAGGCGGATCGAGGGCGTGCGGCGCGCGGCCTCGCTCAAGGCCGCGATGATCGCGGCGCCGGCGCCATCGCCGCGCACATGCACGATGCGACTCGCGGAATGCGCAGCTTCGCGTCCGACCGCAAGCCTGCCGTCGAGATCGCGGTCGAACGGCACGCCGTAGGCGAGAAGATCGTGGATGCGCGGCGCAGCCTCCCGCGCAATGCCGAGCGCAACGGCTTCGTCGACGAGGCCGCCGCCGACCGCGACGGTGTCGGCACCGTGTGCCTCCGGCGTATCGCCTTCGGCGACGGCCGCCGCGATGCCGCCTTGCGCCCATGCCGAGGATGCACCGTGCCCGAGCGGGGCCGCCGAGATCAATGTCACCGGCCGCGGCGCGAGCTTCAGCGCGCAGAACAGTCCGGCAAGGCCGCCGCCGACGATGACGACGTCGTCGGCGCGGGCGCGGTCGTGGATGTCGTGTTGCATGTTGCTTGCCCTCAATTTCTCAGATTGATCATGCGCTCGACCGAGCGCCGCGCGCGTTCCGCGAGCGCGGGATCGATCGTCACCTCCTCGCGAAGCGTCAGCAGGCTCTCCAGGATGTTGGCGAGCGTGATGCGCTTCATGTGCGGGCAGAGATTGCAGGGGCGAAGCATCTCCACGTCGGGCAGCTCGGCCCGGACATTGTCGGCCATCGAGCATTCCGTGATCATGACGAGCCGCCGCGGCCGCTTCGCGCGTACCCAGTTGATCATGTGCGCGGTCGAACCGGTGAAGTCGGCTTCCGCCAGCACGTCCGGCGGGCATTCCGGATGCGCGATGATCTGCACCGACGGATCGGCCTCGCGAAAGCTCCGCAGCTCTTCGCCCGTGAAGCGCTCGTGCACCTCGCAGGCGCCTTTCCAGGCGATGATCTTCACGTCGGTCTTCGACGCCACGTAAGTGGCGAGGTATCGGTCGGGCAGGAAGATCACGGTCGGGGCGTTCAGGCTCTCGACCACCTGCACCGCGTTCGAGGACGTGCAGCAGATGTCGACCTCGGCCTTCACCTCCGCCGAGGTGTTGACATAGGCGACAACAGGCACGCCGGGGAACTTCTCCCGCAGCAGCCGCACGTCCGCACCGGTGATGCTGGCGGCGAGCGAGCAGCCCGCGCGCGAATCCGGGATCAAGACGGTCTTGTCCGGATTGAGCAGCTTCGAGGTCTCCGCCATGAAGTGCACGCCGCATTGGACGATGATGCCGGCCTTCACCTTGGTGGCTTCGACCGCGAGCTGGAGCGAGTCGCCGCCGATATCGGCGACGCAGTGAAAGATCTCCGGAGCCTGATAGTTGTGGGCGAGGATGACTGCGCCCCGCGCGCGCTTGAGCTCGTTGATTGCGTGAATCGTCGGGGCCATCAGCGGCCATTCGATCGGCGGGATCACGTGCTTGACGCGGTCATAGAGCGGCGCGGTGGCGCGTTCGACCGCCGGCGACCATTCCAGGGACGGCATCGGCCATGTCGGTCCCGGAGGCACCGGGACGGGGCGCGGGGAGACGGTGGGTTGGCCTTGCGGCCGGTTGGCAAAGTCGTCGGGACCGTAAATTGCAGTGATCGGCATTGAAGCCTCCCAAGTGTGGCCATTATGCGTGGCATTATGCTCAGTTTGAGAATATAGTGGGCCCGAGAAAACCGGCCGAGCAGGCCGGACAGAAGCCATATATACTCAATATGAGTAAATCAGGCATAGCACGCACGCGCGAGTATCGCTAGGGCCTGCCGCACACATTCCCGTCACCGCGCACCTGTCAGGCGAGGTCGGATTGAAACGCAATGCTCCCGCGTCAGCTCTTCGTGGAATGCAATCGTTTTGGCCTTGGGATTTTCATGCATATGCATTAAACGGGCTGTCCCGCGGCTGCTGATTTGCGGCTCCGCCAAGGACAGACGAGGACAACCATGTCGACACAGATCGGCGAGCTCGCACCGGCCTCGCGCTCCTCCAACTGGCGTACCCCGGCCGTCATCATCCTCTGCGGTTGTGCCATCGGCATGCTCGGCTTCGGTCCGCGCTCGGCGCTCGGCTTCTTCGTGCAGCCGATGAGTCACGAATTCAGCTGGGGCCGTGACGTGTTCGGCCTCGCCATCGCCGTGCAGAATCTGTTGTGGGGACTGGGCCAGCCGTTCGCCGGTGCGGTCGCGGATCGCTTCGGCCTGTTCCGGGTGATGTGCGTCGGCGCGCTGCTCTATGCCGGCGGGCTGCTGTTGATGCGCTATTCCTCGACGCCGCTGTCGCTCAACATCGGCGCCGGGGTGATGATCGGCTTTGGCCTCGCCGGCTGTTCGTTCAATCTGGTTCTGTCGGCCTTCACCAAGCTCTTGCCCGCGGAGAAGCGCGGCATCGCGCTCGGCGCCGGCACGGCCGCGGGTTCGTTCGGGCAGTTCCTGTTCGCACCGATCGGCGTTGCCTTGATCGACAATTTCGGCTGGCAGCAGGCGCTCTCCGTGTTCGGCTTCCTGATGCTGCTGATCATCCCGCTCTCGCTGGCGCTCTCGACGCCGCCGGTGACAAGCGTGAACAGCGCAACGCCCGCGGATGACCAGACCATCACCAAGGCGCTTGCCGAAGCTTTCGGTCATCGCTCCTACGTGCTCCTGGTGCTGGGCTTCTTCACCTGCGGCTTTCAGCTCGCCTTCATCACCGTGCATCTGCCGGCGTTCCTGGTCGATCGCGGTATCACCGCACAAACCGGCGGCTGGGTGATCGCGGCGATCGGCCTGTTCAACATCATCGGATCGCTCAGCGTGGGGTATCTCCAGAACTACCTTCCCAAGCGCTACATCCTCTCGGCCATCTACTTCACGCGCGCGCTGGCGATCCTCGCTTTCATCTCGTTCCCGATCACGCCGTTCTCGGCGATCGCGTTCGGTGCAATCTCCGGCCTGACCTGGCTGTCGACGGTGCCGCCGACCTCGGCGCTGGTGGCGCTGATGTTCGGAACGCGCTGGCTCGCGACGCTCTACGGCTTTGCCTTCGTCAGCCATCAGGCAGGTGGCTTCCTCGGCGTCTGGCTCGGGGGCATCGTGTTCGAAAAGTTCGGGTCCTACACGCCGATCTGGTGGCTCTCGATCCTGTTCGGCGTGCTCTCGGCGCTGATCAATCTTCCAATCGTCGAGAAACCGGTCCAGCGGGTGGTTGCGCAGCCGGCCTGATCAGCTAAACATCCCCGACAAACAAAGTCAGGGAGTTCAGTCGTGGCCACATTCAAGGCTGTCAGGATCGACAAGGCGGACAAGGGCACCACCGCGCAGCTCGCGCAGTTCGACGAAACCGAGCTGATGGAGGGCGACGTCACCGTCCGTGTCGAATGGTCGACGCTGAACTACAAGGACGGCCTTGCGCTCACCGGCAAGGCGCCGGTGGTGCGCCGCTTCCCGATGATCGCCGGCATCGATTTCGCCGGCACGGTCGAAGCCTCCTCGCATCCACAGTGGAAGGCGGGCGACAAGGTCGTTTGCACCGGCTGGGGCATGGGCGAGACCCATCTCGGCGCCTATGCCGAGAAGGCGCGGGTGAAGGGCGACTGGCTGGTCGCTCTTCCGCAAGGGCTATCGGCGCGCGATGCCATGGCGATCGGCACCGCCGGCTTCACGGCGATGCTCTCGGTGCTGGCGCTGGAGAAGCACGGCATCTCGCCGAAGAGCGGCCCGGTCGTGGTGACGGGCGCTGCCGGCGGCGTCGGCTCGGTCGCGATCGCCGTGCTCTCGAAGCTCGGCTACCACGTCATCGCTTCGACCGGCCGGGCCTCCGAGGCCGACTACCTGAAGCAGCTGGGGGCTGCCGAGATCATCGATCGCAATGAATTGTCGGCCCCGGCAAAACCCCTCGCCAAGGAGCGCTGGGCCGGCGGCGTCGACAGCGTCGGCTCGACCACCCTCGCCAACCTGCTTTCGATGACGAAATATGGCGGCGCGATCGCGGCCTGCGGCCTGGCCGCCGGCATGGACCTGCCGTCCTCGGTGGCGCCGTTTATTTTGCGCGGAGTGTGCCTTCTCGGCATCGATTCCGTGATGTGCCCAATCGAGCCCCGGAAGGCCGCCTGGCAGCGCTTGGCCTCCGACCTGGACCGAACAAAACTCTCTGAAATTACTGAGGAAATTTTGCTCGACGAGGTTCAGGGCTGGGGCGCGAAAATCCTCGCCGGCCAGGTTCGCGGCCGCGTCGTGGTAAAAATTGTCTGACGGCGTTCAGACTTTACCAACCAAGCTGCTTCAATCTCGCCATGGTTCGTATGGTAAGCAGCGGGTAAAGAGATAAAGGCATCGCCCGCTGCGGGGGTTGGTTCGGAGTTGAGCATGCTTGCGCGTATTGTGTTGGGGGCTGTCACGGCGGCAGCGACGTTTGCGCCGGCCATCGCTGGAAGCATGAACGCCGACGAGGCGCGCCGCTTCGTGGCCGGCAAGGTGTTCGCCTTCACCTGTTTCGACGGCACCCGCGGTGCAGGCCGCATCCTCGACGATCTCGGCGCCGCCGGTGCGGTGCAATTCTCGGGCTCGGGCCCGGTCAAGCACCTCCGACTTCCCGGCAATACGCTCCAGATCCGCGGCCAGAACGTCTGCGCCTCGATCAAGGGCATTCCGTTCGAGCCCTGTTTCAACCTCGAAAAGACCGACGATCGCAGCTTCCGCGGCTCGGTGTCGGGCATGGGCTTCGCCTATTGCGACTTCCGTCACCAGGGCGGCAACCAAATGCTGATGGCGCGCGCTGCGGCGCGGCCGCGCTCGCTGCACAAGCCGGAGCACACCGGCACGGTCGCCGCCTCGACCACCGAGGTAGCCGCGCGCGTCGAGACGCCGCGTGTCGAGGGCAGCCGGCTCGAGCCGGTGAAGTCCGAGCCGGCGAAGAACGAGGGACCGCTGGAGCTGCGCCGCTCCACGCAGTGAGTTCGTCTGCGCGAGACAACCCGCGCCATTGATCGTCGAAGGCATCATCGAACATCAAGCCGCCTGCGCCGTAGTCATACGGACGGCGGCTTTCATGCCTTGGTAGCTGTTCGGGCCGCAGTTTGCGCGCGCCGGGGGGCGGTCCCACGCAAGGGTTCAACCATGTCGCTCTATTTCTTCCGCATCAGCACCGGCCGTTATTCCGGCGCCGCCGACCTGCCGTACGAGTTCGAGGATCGCGCAGCCGCCTGGACCGAGATGACCGAGGTGTGCGCCAATCTGCTCAGCGGCATCGCGCGCGGCCTGAAGCCGAACGCCGAGTGGTGCATGGAGCTGCTCGATGAGGACAAGCAGCCGGTCTTTCGAATCAGCCTCGTCGGCGAGGCCATCGGATGTAAAGCGTCCTAGCTCCGACTTGAAGCTGCAATTTACAACTATGACGGGATCGTTTCCTTTCGCGCTCAATCATTTAGCGTGCAAAGTCAGTATTTCTGCGAGGGATTTCGTTAACCAAATCGGAATGTGAGAAGCTCATTTTTTGGGCAATGGCGCAGTCAGGGGAAGCCGACAATGACTCGGCTGCGCGTTCCTTCGGGGGAAGCATGCCCATGTTGAGCCTAGTTCAGAATCTGAGGATCGGGACCAAGCTGGCGATTGCGTCGGCGCTCGGTGTGCTCCTGGTTGGGGCCATGATTGCAAGCCAGATGCTCGGCAATGCGGGAATTCGCGAGAGCAGCCAGAGCGCGCTTGCGCAGCAGCAGATCGCGCGCGACGCAGTCAAGGCCGAGGCTGCGGTTCGCGGCATGCAGCTTGCGGTACGAGACCTTCGTCTTGCCAATAGCCCGGCTGACATTCAGAAGGCCGTCCAGAATCTGGGCGACCGGCAAAAATCGACGAATGCGCTGGTCGATGAAATGCTGAAGCTTTCTCACGAGGCGGAGAACCGCGCTCGGATGGAGAAACTGAGATCGCTGGCTGCGAATTACGAAAAGGCCGCGCAGCAGATCGCCGGCGTGCGCGGCGAAGCCCTGGCCGCCAGCGGTGCAGACGGAGCGGCCCGCGCTGCGAAGCTCAATGAAGACGTCGTTCGCATCGCACGCGAGGTGACCCTGCCGATTGCCGGCGAGCTCGACGTGCTGATCGGCCAGATCGCCGACTACGCAAGGCACAAATCCGAGGAGAAGAATTCCGCGGCCGCGGCCCAAATGAGATCGAGCGAGCAGCTTGCGATCCTGGTCGGCGCACTCGCCATGCTCGTCCTCGTCGGCTCCTGGCTGATGTCGTTCCTGACCATCGCGCGGCCGATCCGTGCGCTCACGGTCGCCATGGACAAGCTCGCCGGCGGCGATTTCTCCGTGGTTCTGCCCGGTCTCGGCCGCAAGGACGAGGTCGGCGGCGTCGCGGCGGCCGTTGAAAAGTTCAAGGTCGTGTCGGAGCAGAAGGCGCGCGAGGCCGCCGAAGCCAAGATCAGGCAGGACCAGATTGCGTCCGCGCAGCGCAAGGCCGAGATGCACAAGCTGGCTGACAGCTTCGAAGCCGCGATCGGTGAGATCGTCGATACCGTGTCCTCGGCCGCGACCGAGCTGGAAGCTTCCGCCTCGACGCTGACCGCGACCGCGGCGCGCGGCCAGGAGCTCACGACCATGGTTGCTGCCGCTTCCGAGGAAGCGTCCACCAACGTGCAGTCGGTCGCGTCGGCGACCGAAGAGCTGTCGTCGTCGATCACCGAGATCAGCCGGCAGGTGCAGGAATCCGCCCGCGTCGCCGGCGATGCGGTGAACCAGGCTCGCACCACGACCGATCGCGTCGGGGAGCTCTCCGCTGCTGCGGCGCGGATCGGCGACGTGGTCGAGCTGATCAACACCATCGCCGGCCAGACCAATCTCCTGGCGCTCAATGCAACCATCGAGGCCGCGCGCGCCGGCGAGGCAGGCCGCGGCTTTGCCGTCGTCGCTTCGGAGGTCAAGGCGCTTGCCGAGCAGACGGCGAAGGCGACCGGCGAGATCGGCCAGCAGATCGCCAGCATCCAGACCGCCACCGAGCATTCGGTCGGCGCGATCAAGGACATCAGCCACACCATCGAGAAGCTGTCGGAGATCTCCTCGACCATCGCAGCCGCGGTGGAAGAGCAGGGGGCCGCAACGCAGGAGATCTCCCGCAACGTGCAGCAGGCGGCGACGGGCACCCATCAGGTGTCGTCCAACATCACCGACGTGCAGCGCGGCGCGAGTGAGACCGGTTCGGCATCCTCGCAGGTGTTGGGCGCCGCGCAATCGCTGTCCGGCGACAGCAACCGGCTGAAGCTCGAAGTCGGAAAGTTCCTCGATACCGTCCGCGCGGCCTGACACGTGCCTTTGCGTCCGCATCGTAACGGGAGATGCCGGTGCGGCTGCAACAGAGAGTTGCAGCGAACCACGATCGCTGCGCACGAGCCGTATTTTTACGTAGCCTCCTGTTAACGCCTGTTTGCGATTATGCGCGCAATCCTTCGGGAAAAGAACCAGCCAGCATTGTTGAACTGACCTTCGCCCGGGTCGTCCGTCGTGACGTCTGCGGCGCAGGCGATGTGCGCGTTGCCGGGTAATCATCGGGATTGTCGTGATGTCGAAATTGTCGATCGTCTTCAAGCTGCTGACCGTGCTGTCGGTCCTCGTGCTCTCGCTCGCCGGCGTCGGCGTGATGGCGATCGGCACGATGCAGAACATCAACGCCCATACGGTCGAGATCGCGCAGGGCTGGTTGCCGAGCGTGCGTGCGCTCGGCTCGATGCGTGCTGACATCAACGAGCTCCGCGTCGCGCTGCGTCTGCACCTGATGCAGGATACTGCCGAAGGCAAGGAGGCTGCCGAGAAGCGCCTGGCAGGTTTGCGCGAACGGATCGAGAAGACCCGCAAGATCTACGAGCCGCTGATCACGCGCGCAGAGGAGCGCTCGCTCTACGAGCAATGGACCAAGGCCTGGGCCGAGTACCTGAACGGCGTGCAGGATGTAATGGCGCTGTCGCGTAAGAGCGTCGGCCGCTTCCCGACCGATGCCAACGAGATGTTGCAGACCAAGGTCGCGAAGATGGCTCAGGCCGCCGATCCCCTGCTGCAGAAGGGCATCGAAATGAACAATCAGGGCGCCGAGCTGGAGACCAAGCAGGCCGCCGACAGCTACGCTACGATCTTCCGTGTGCTGGTCGGGATCATCGTGGCCTCCGTCGTGATCGCGATCGCGGCCGCCTACTATCTCGTGCGCGACGTCTCGCGCGGCATCGCTTCGATCATCCGCCCGATGCAGTCGCTCGGCGAGGGCGACCTTGCGGTGGAGGTGCCGCATCGCGGCGAGAAGACCGAGATCGGCTCGATGGCGGATGCGCTCCAGATCTTTAAGGAGGCGCTGATCGCCAAGAAGGCGGCCGACGCTGCGGCGGCGCGCGACGCCGAGGCCAAGATCGAACGCGGCCGCCGCGTCGATGCCATCACCCGCAATTTCGAGGTCATGATCGGCGAGGTCGTCGAGACCGTGTCGTCGGCTTCGACCGAGCTCGAGGCGTCCGCGGCAACGCTGAGCGGCACAGCGCAGCGCGGCCAGGAGCTCGCAACCGTCGTTGCGGCTGCGTCGGAAGAAGCTTCCACCAACGTCCAGGCCGTGGCCTCGGCTTCCGAGGAGCTGTCGTCCTCCATCACCGAGATCAGCCGCCGCGTGCAGGATTCGGCGCGGATGGCAGCGGAAGCGGTCGAGCAGGCGGCGCGGACCAACGAGCGCGTCAACGCGCTGTCGCAGGCGGCCGCCCGCATCGGCGACGTCGTCGAGCTCATCAACACCATCGCGGGCCAGACCAACCTGCTCGCGCTGAACGCGACCATCGAGGCGGCGCGCGCGGGCGAAGCCGGCCGCGGCTTTGCCGTCGTCGCCTCCGAGGTCAAGGCACTGGCCGAGCAGACCGCGAAAGCGACCGGCGAAATCGGGGCGCAGGTCTCGGGCATCCAGGCGGCGACGCAAGAATCCGTCAACGCCATCCAGGAGATCGGCGGCACCATCGAGCGGCTGTCGGAGGTGTCCGCGGCGATCGCCGCCGCCGTCGAGGAGCAGGGCGCGGCCACGCAGGAGATTTCGCGCAACGTTCAGCAGGCCTCGCTCGGCACGCAGGAAGTGTCGTCCAACATCACCAACGTGCAGCGCGGTGCGATCGAGACCGGCTCGGCCTCGAGTGAAGTGCTGTCGGCGGCGAAGTCGCTGGCGACCGACAGCACCCGCCTGAAGGTCGAGGTCGCGCAGTTCCTGGAATCGGTCCGCGCGGCGTAGAGGCACCCGCTCGATCGTTGTTGACCTCTCCCCGCTGGGGAGAGGTGGAGTGCCCGCCCGACGATCCAGTCTAGCTGCCCGTCTGCGGCGCAGCCGGCGGCGGTGCGATCTGCCGCCGGAACAGGATGCGCTGGTAGAGCCAGCCGATCGCGACCAGCACGACGCCAAGGCACATGAACGAGAGCGCCCGATAGACGCCGGTCAGCGTCCACACGTCGACGGCAAAGGCCTTGAAGATCGTCAGCGCGATGACGGCGGCGGACGCCAGCCGCGCACGCTCCGAATTGACCAGGATGCCGACGCCGAGCAGCGCCACGCCAAAAGCGAGCCAGCCGATCGAATAGGTATATTGCTCGGCGCTCGTGGTGCCGCCGTAGAGCAGGACCGGGCCGTGATAGAAGCGGCGGATCTCCAGCGTCACATAGGTGAGCGCGAACACCAGGGCACCACCCGCAATCGTGTTTGCATATGCGACACTGCGGTGTCCTGCCACCGCGTAGGAGAGCAGCAGCATCAGCACGGCCGGCAACGCATAGCCAAGCAGCAGCAGATTGAACACGAGGCTGCCGACATTGACGCTGGAGAGCAGCATCGGGTTCTCCAGGATCAGGAGGCCGAACACGCTGATAAAGCCGGCGATCGCCGTCAGCACGACCGCGCCGACATTGTGCACGATGCTGCGGCTGCGCAGCCGCAGGCGCTCCAGGCCGATTGCCATGGCAAGCGTGACACAGACTTGCAGCGCGAACTCGAGCAGCGAGGGCGGCGAGGTCATGCGGCCGCCGGTCGCAAAGTGCCGGATCTCCATGAAGGCGAGCAGCGCGGTGAACAGGATCGCCGCCGTCTCGACCACGCGCAGCGGCGGATCGTCGGCGCGGCGGCGCAGGAAGATGCTCGCGCCCCAGAACGAGGCGGCCGGCAGGCCATAGCCCCACAACAGCCAGTTGAAGATCGGCGTGGTCCCGACGGCATCGCCGACGATGCTCGGATCATAGACGATGCGCGCGGTGACGATCGCAGCGAAGACCGCAGCCAGCCGGCGCAGCACCGGAATCGGCCGCTGCAACGAGATCCAGGCGGTGCCGAGCGACATCAGCGCGAGCGCAATGGTGAGCCAGCCCTTCTCCAGGGCGAAGGTCAGCGCCAGCGCCAGCGCGCCGAGCGTACCGGTCGCGAACAGCGCGACCGAGGTTGCAACGCCGGGCCGTTCTTCGCGGCGCATCAGCGCTTCGGTCGCAGCGCCAAAGGCCGCAGCGAGCAGCACGGCGAGGATCGCAAACGGGATCGAGCGGTCGAGATGGGCAATGCGCGCATAGAGCGCAACCAGGATGGCGATCGGCGTCGCGACGCCCGCCGCCGACCACACCACGGGAATGATCACCGAGTTCGAGCGGCCTTGCGCGAAAAAGCCCGTGACGCCGAAACCGGCGGCGAAGATCGCGGCCGTCACCAGATGCAGCGTCACCGCGCTATCAATCGCGACCGGGCCGACGCCGGGCATCGGGCCGCCCGGCAGCACCAGCATATCGGGGTTGGCGCGCACCGCCCATTCGGCGAACACGATGAACACGGCCGCCGCGGCCGCGCCCAGCGCGCCGGTCGCCGCCGGTGCGCGCCAGGCGACGAACAGCGTGCCGCCGACGAGGAGCGTGAAGGCGATCAGCGCGAGATCCGCATGCGCGCTCGACAGCACGACCAGCATCGCGCCGAACAAATAGCCGCCGAGCGCGCCCGATGAGACCGGCTCGATCTCGCCGTCCTCCATGCTGGGTCCGAACATGAAACCGCAGACGACGAGCAGTGCGGCGAGCACAAAGCCGGCGATGGCATGGAAGGCGTGCGGCGCGACCTGCACCTGTTCGGTATCGAGACCCGGGAAGATCCAGAGCACCGCGAAGGCAATGGTCGTGACCGCAAGCCAACGCCATAGCCTGATGCGGGCGAGCCCGAAACTCGCGGCCGTCACGACCGCAAGATAGATGTAGAGCGCCCAATAATCCGGCTTGCCGGAGGAGACGAGGATCGGCGTCACGAAGGCGCCGACGACGCCGAGCCCGGCGAGCGCGGGGCCGTGCAGGAGCGCTGCGGCCAGGGTGGCCATCGCAACGATGCCGAGCAGCACGAAGGCTGTCGCAGGCACGAGGAAGTCGTAGAGCGCGTACGCCGCGTAGATGGTCGCGAACGCCACCGCCGTGCCGGCCGCGGTGAGGATCGCGGGAATGTTGGCGATCGGCAGCGCCGCGATGCTCGAAATGCTCTCCTTGCGCCGCGTCCATTCGCCGGCGCCAAGCAGCGCAGCGGCGAACAGGCCGCCGAGGAACACGCGCACGCCGGGGCCGAGCAGACCGGCCTCGATCGAATAGCGCACCATGAAGAAGCCGCCGAGCGCGAGCGCAAGCCCGCCGATCCACACCACCCAGCGGGTGCCGAGCCGCTCCTCGAAGCCGGGTGCGGCCTCCGGCACCGGAGGGGGCGCAGCGGCGCCCGTGCTCGGCTCGAGCGGGGGCGGCGAAATCTCTTCGGTGACGAGCGGAGGCGGCGTCGTTTCGGCTTCCGGGGCCAGCGGCGGCGGCTCTGCGGCTGCAGTCGTCGCGGGGGCTTCGGCCTGCGCCGGCATCAGCGGGGGCGGTTGCACCGGCCGCTGCGCGTAAAGCATCTCTTCGAGCGACCTGATCCGGCGGCGCAACTCGGTCGCCTGGCTGGACGCCTTGATCGCGATCAGGAAGGAGATGATCGCAATGATCAGCGCAAAGACGTCAAACGGGCCGTCGAGCATGAAGCCTCCAGGCAATCGGCGGGCAGGGGCCGATACCACTGATATCAGGAACTTAATTTCTTGAGCATGATCTTACCGGAAAACCGCAACGCACTTTTCCGGATCATGCTCTAGCGCCGGGAGCGAACGCGCAAGCCCGGCGCGGGCCGCTCCTGGAGCACCTCGCGGCGGAAGCGGTAGAGCGCTGCCGGCCGTCCGCCCGTCTGTGTCGACATCACCCCGGTCGGTTCGACCAGGGCTTCCATCTCGACCAGGCGGCGGAAATTCTGCTTGTGCAGGTGCCGGCCGGAGATCGCTTCCACCGTGTGCTGCAGTTCAGTGAGTGTGAATTCGGTCGGCAAAAGTTCAAAGACTACAGGACGATACTTCAGCTTTGCGCGCAGCCGCGCGATTGCCGTGGCGAGAATCCGTCGATGGTCGAACCGCATCGAGGTCCCGAGCGGGGGAAGCGTCTTGCGCGCCAATGCCGCAGGACGGCCGTCGCGGCGGGCCTCCTCGATCAGCCCGGCCTCGTAGAGCAGCTCGTAGCGGTCGAGCACGCGCTCCTCGTCCCAGGGCGCGCCGTCCAGACCGAAATAGAACCGCACGCGATCCTTCCGTGGCAGCGCGCGAATCGTCTCCGCGGTCTCCTCCTCGGCCCATTCGGTCAGCGCGGGGATGATGTCGCGCGCGATGATCGTCGGCGGCTGCTCGCGCCAGTCTTCCCAGGGGAAGAATCGGTACCAGGGCGCGAAGCTCGCCGCGTTTGCGGCGAGCTCGCCGCCCACGGGGCGCGTCAGCGCGAGATAGCCGATCGACACGATGTGGGCTCCGGTGTCGCCGGCCTCGGCATGACGGCCACGGTCGCCGAACGTGTAGAGCTGCTCGACATAGCCGAGCCGCAGCCCCGCCTGTTGCTCGACCCAGGCGCGCAGGCCGATCTCGAACGTGCGATGGCTCACCGCGTCGAACGGACCGAACGGCAGCCCGGCAAGCCGGTCAGCACCGGGTGCGGTCAGGATCAGCGGCTCGTGGTTCTCGATCGCGACGATGGCCGCGGTGAGGCCGATTTCGATTGGCGTCAGCAGCGTCTCGCTCATGCGGCTGCCGTGTCGTTGAATTGAACAGAATGCCGCTTGGTTAAGACGGCCCATCCGCGGACTCGGTGCACCTCTCCCGCTTGCGGGAGAGGTCGCGTCGCATCGACAGATGCGAGGCGGGAGGGGGCTCTATCCTCTGGGGGAGTCTTCGTCGCCGAGATACCCTCTCCCCAACCCTCTCCCGCAGGCGGGAGAGGGGGCGCACCTCCATCGTGACAACCAGCTGTCATTCGAGCTCGATCGCGAAGGGGCGGCCTTCCACCATCATCGCGCCGGGGCCCATCTCGTCGAGCGCGCGCAGCATGCGGCCGTTGCGTCCGAGCGCATGATCGGCGAGGCTGACGATGCGACGGTTCGGCGAGGCGATCGGCGAGGCCGCGCGAATCTTCCTGGCGATCTCGATCTCGTCGCGATTCGGATTAAGCGCGCAAACGGCCGCGAACGCGCTGGCGGTGGAGCGGCTGATCCCGGCATAGCAATGCACCACCAGCGGGGCGCTGCGGTCCCAGCCGCGCACGAAGTTGAGCACCTGCTCGATATGCGTCTCCGACGGCGCGACGAAGCCGTCCATTTCCTCGGTGATGTCGTCCATCGACACCTTGAGGTGGTTGGCCGGGAGCACCGACACGGGACGCGCCACCTGCTCGACATTGGCCATCACGGTCAGCACGTGACTGGCCTTGGTGAGGCGGACGGTTTCGGGAAGCGCGGCGAGGGAACAGACGTGGATCATGGCGAACCTTTTTGCGCCCGATTATAGCGAGCGCTCGTAGGGTGGGCAAAGGCGCATCGCGCCGTGCCCACCATTTCGCAATTGCGCGCATGTCGCTTGGTTCGGTGGGCACGCTTCGCTTTGCCCACCCTACGAAGGAATAATGCTACGCAAACACGGCGCCAAACCGCTCCAGAAACTGCTTCTCGGCCCGCGCCGCGGTCCAGGGCGTCAGATAGTCGCGTCGGACGCTGTCGGAGAGACCCGGATCCTTGCCGAACAGGCGCCGCGCTTCGCTTGCGCTGAAGCCGGCGAGCTCGGTCGCCTCGAGATAGGCCGCGCCGCGATCGGCGGCCTTGATGGCCTGCGTGATGTCATCTGGCAATACCGGCGGCAAACCGAAGCGGATATGGATGGCACCGAGCAGCCGCTTCTCGACGGCCTTGTAATGACCGTCGAGCACGGCCTTGAACGGCGAGATCATGTCGCCGATCACATATTCCGGCGCATCATGCAGCAGGGCCGCGAGCCGCACGCGCTGGTCGACGCGGGGTATCTCATGCCGCAGCACGGTCTCTACCAGCAGCGTATGCTGCGCGACCGAAAAGATGTGCGCGCCGAGGGTCTGTCCGTTCCAGCGCGCCACCCGCGCCAGCCCGTGCGCGATGTCGCCGATTTCGATGTCGAGCGGGGAAGGATCGAGCAGGTCGAGCCGCCGGCCCGACAGCATGCGCTGCCAGGCGCGGACCTCTTCGTTGCGCGCTGCCTTCTTCGCCGTCATTTGGCCTTGAGGCGCAGCTTGCGCTGGCTTGCTGCAGGTCGCATGACAGTGGCAGTCGACCAGGTGGTCGTTGACCATGCCGGTCGCCTGCATGAAGGCATAGACGATGGTCGGGCCGACGAATTTGAAGCCGCGCGAGGACAGCTCCTTGGAGATCTGCACCGAGAGCGGCGTCGAGGCCGGCACGCTTCCCGTGGTCTTGAACTGGTTGACCTTGGGCCGTCCGTCCATGAAGTCCCACAGCAGCTTCGAGAAGCCCGGGCCCTTCTCCATGATGTCGAGATATGACTTTGCACTCAGGATCGCGCCTTCGATCTTGGCCTTGTTGCGCACGATACCCGCATCGTTCATCAGCGCGTGAATCTTCCTGGCACTGTAACGCGCGATCTTCTCCGGCTGGAAATCGTCGAAGGCTTTGCGGAAATTGTCGCGCTTGCGCAGGATCGTGATCCAGGACAGGCCGGCCTGGAAGCCGTCCAGCATCAGCTTCTCGTACAGCGCGCGGTCGTCGTATTCCGGCACGCCCCATTCGGTGTCGTGATAGGCGACATAAAGCGGATCTTCGCCCGGCCAGGGGCAGCGGGTCAGACCATCGGGATGCAAGCGGGCAGCGCGGCTCATGCGATCGGCTGCTTGGCTGGAATGCGAACGACGTCTGGTTCAGCGAGTGTCAAAGACAGCCCCCCAGCGGTGAGCGGCTGGCCTGCATCGAGTGCATCGGCGACACGATCGATGCGCACCAGCGCGATGCCCTTGCCGCCGGCCGTCGAGCCGATGGTGCCGACCGGCTTGTCGCCGGCGAGAATGGTTGTGCCAGGCTCGGGCGAGGCGTCCTCGAGCAGCACCTTCACGCTGCGCGTGCGCGCGGTGCCGCGATGCTGCATGCGCGAGACGACCTCCTGGCCGACATAGCAGCCCTTGTCGAAATCGACGCCGGCGAGGCGGTCCATGTTGGTCTCATGCGGGAACGCATCGCTGTACATGAAATCGAGCCCGCCGCGCGGCACGCCGAGCGCAATGCGATGCGCCTCGTACTCGGCTGCATCGACCAGCTCGGCGCCAATGAGATCGGACAGTTTCTGCTTGAGATCTTCCTGGACCAGGATGCGGGTGCCGAGCCCCTCAGCCCGCGGATCGGCAAAGGCAAGGTCGGGCTGCGCCGTCGGCTCGCCGTCCCAGGCCGCGAGCACGCCGAGGTCGAGCTTGTCCACGGTGACCTTGGCGCGCAGCTTGTAGAATTTCAGCTTGGTGGCGAGGGTGTCCGCCAGCGCCTTGGGGCAGTCGATCAGGAACCCGCCGCCGTGGCCCGCGGACGCTTCCGTGATCAGGAAATCCACGATGATCTTGCCCTGCGGCGTCAGCAATGCGCCGAATCGCCCCAGACCAGGTTTCAGCCTGTCCAGGTCGGTGGTGACGAGGCCATTGAGGAAGTTGCGCGCATCCTCACCCGCGACTTTGATCACGCCCCGGTCGGGAAGAAACGTCGATTTCATGCGAAAATCTCTTGCGACATGTTGCTCCGGAACGTAAGCCCGCAACGCATAAACGACAAGACCTCGAGCCCTGCGCCCTGAGGATGAGAGAGGCCCAATGACCCAGCGTTTCGATGTGATCCTGAAGGGTGGCACCGTCTTCAACCAGGACGGCGAGGGCGTGCGGGATATCGGCATCACGGGCGGTCGCATCGCCGAGCTCGGTCCGCTATCGCAAGACTCAGCCGCCGAGGTGATCGACTGCAAGGGCCTGCACATCCTGCCCGGCGTGATGGACACGCAGGTGCATTTCCGCGAGCCCGGGCTGACGCACAAGGAAGACCTCGAGACCGGCTCGCGCAGCGCCGTGATGGGCGGCGTCACCGCCGTGTTCGAGATGCCGAACACCTCGCCGCTGACCGTGACGGAGGCCGAATTCACCGACAAGGTGAAGCGCGCCCATCACCGCATGCATTGCGATTTCGCCTTCTTCATCGGCGGCACCCGCGAGAACGTGCAGGACCTGCCTGTGCTGGAGCGCGCACCCGGCTGCGCCGGCGTCAAGGTGTTTATCGGCTCGTCCACCGGCGCGCTCTTGGTGGAGGACGACGAGAGCCTGCGCCGCATTTTCCAGGTGATCCGCCGCCGCGCCGCCTTCCACGCCGAGGACGAATACCGCCTCAACGAGCGCAAATCGCTGCGCATCGAGGGCGATGCGCGCTCGCATCCGGTCTGGCGCGACGAGATCGCGGCGCTGATGGCGACGCAGCGCCTCGTCAAGCTCGCGCACGAGACCGGCAAGCGTATTCACGTGCTGCACATCTCGACCAAGGAGGAGATCGAGTTCCTGCGCGACCACAAGGATGTCGCCTCCTGCGAGGCGACGCCGCACCATCTCACCCTGGTCGCGCCGGAATGCTACGAGCGGCTCGGCACGCTGGCGCAGATGAACCCGCCGGTGCGCGGCGCCGATCATCGTGCCGGCATTTGGCGCGGCATCGAACAGGGCATCATCGACGTGCTCGGCTCCGACCACGCCCCGCATACGCTGGAGGAGAAGCAGAAGACCTATCCCGCTTCGCCTTCCGGCATGACCGGCGTGCAGACGCTGGTGCCTGTGATGCTCGATCACGTTAATGCGGGTCGGCTCTCGCTGGCGCGCTTCGTCGACCTCACCAGCGCCGGCCCTGCGCGCCTCTACAACATGGCCTGCAAGGGCCGCATCGCCGCCGGCTACGATGCCGACTTCACCATCGTCGATCTCAAGCGCAGCGAGACCATCACCAACAAATGGGTGGCGTCCAAGGCCGGCTGGACGCCCTATGATGGCGTTCGCGTCACCGGCTGGCCGGTCGGCACCTTTATCCGCGGCCGTCGCGTGATGTGGCAGGGCGAGCTGGTGACGGCCGCGCAGGGCGAGCCGGTGCGGTTCCTGGAGACGCTGAAGCAGTAGAGTGATGTGGGGGACGCACGGGGCTTCCACCGTCATTGCGAGCGCAGCGAAGCAATCCAGTCTGTCGCCGCGGAAAGACTCTGGATTGCTTCGCTGCGCTCGCAATGACGAGAGGAGCGGTCTACACTTCCTCTCGAACGGGAGTGCAGCCTGATGTCCCAACCCGCCGCCCTCATCACCACCGAGCAGCTCGCCGCCATGCTCGGCGATCCCAACCTTCGCCTCTACGACTGCACGACCTATCTTGAGCCCGCGCCGGAAGGCAGCGACGTGCCGTATCGCGCGGTGCCCGGCGCCAAGACGTTCGCGGCCGGCCACATCCCCGGCGCCGATTTCCTCAACCTGCAAGGCGAGTTCTCCGACGCCTCGTCGCAACACTTCTTCATGATGCCCGATCTCGCCCAGCTGGAGGCCGCCTTCGGCCGCCACGGCCTCGATGCGGGCAAGACCATCGTGCTCTACAGCATAGGCACGATGATGTGGGCGACGCGGTTCTGGTGGATGTTGCGCGCGCTCGGCGTCGATGCCCACGTGCTCGACGGCGGCTTCGACAAATGGCAGCAGGAGGGACGGCCGACCGAGACGGGCGCACCGAAAGGCTATCCGGTGACGGCCTTCAAGGCGGCGCCGCGCCCGGGCTGCTTCGTCGACAAGGAAGCCGTGCTGGCGAAGATCGGCGATCCCGCAACCATCATCGTCAACGCGCTCGGGCCGCAGTTTCACCGCGGCCTCGAGCCGAGCCGCTATGGCCGGCCGGGCCGCGTTCCCGGCAGCGTCAACGTTCCCGCAGCCACACTCGTGAATGCCGACAAGACGCTGACGAATCTTGCGGATGCGCAAGCGAAGTTCGCCGCCCAGGGCGTTACGCGCGAAAAGAACGTAATTCTTTATTGCGGCGGCGGCATCTCGGCGACGATCGACCTCCTGCTGCTGACGCAGCTCGGCTACGACAAGCTGACGCTCTACGACGCTTCGATCGGCGAATGGGCGAGGGATCCGGCGCTGCCGATCGAGACGGACTGAGGCGCGCGTTCCCGGGTCTGTCGGGAACATCTCCCGGTCATCGCGAGACTAATGCTTGTCCGCCGGCAACGGCTTCCGTGCGATAAGAGCGGCAGACTTCGCGACGCCTTTCGCCAAGTCATTCATCCGTCAACTGGCCCCGCCCGCGTGGCGGGGTCATTTTCAGGACGGCTTACTGCCTGCAGATGCCGACCGAGAATTCGCCGTTGCGAATGCGGCCGGGAAAGCCCTCGACGAACTTTGCCACTGCGTCCTCGCCATAGGTGCCGACGAGCTCGGCGAGGGCCGCGAACAGGCTCGCCTGCGCCAGGCAGTCGCCGTCGACGCCGTCATGACGCGCCTCGGCCCAGGCCTCGTTGAGATAGCTCAGTGCGGCCTGTTTCTGCTCGTGATCGGGCAGCGGCGCGCGGGCGGGGGCGTAGGAAATCGGCTGGCTCATGAAACTCGGTCAGGCTGGGGCGCGATCCACGGCGATGCGCTGTGCGAGAGGTGTAGCACGGGCGTTAACGACCGCTAGGCCACATCTTTAAGAACGGTTAACGGCTGTGAACAAAGTCGATGACAGGGTTCCAGGCCCGCACATGCGTCGACCGCGCCGTCATTCCGGGGCGCGCCTCGCGCGAGCCCGGAATCCATCGGGCATCAGAGCCGGTGGATGAATGGATTCCGGGCTCTCGCTTCGCGAGCCCCGGAATGACGGGGTAGCTAGTTCGCGTAGCGCGCCGTGAGATCGCGCGAGATCTTCGAGCCTTCCTCGATGTAGCGGCGGATCGCCACCATCGCGGCCGGCGTGCAGCTGCGATAGGTCTGCTGAAAACCGTTATAGCCGCGGTTGAAGCCGGCGATCATGCGGGTGCGGCGCTCGCCGGAGGGGGTCTCGGCATCGATCAGCGCCTGCATCTCATTGCGCCATTTGTTACCCTCGTTGGCCCCGCAGATGCCGCGCAGATAGTGCAGGCCGCCGAGGATCTCGGCCAGCCGCTGCAGTTCGCCGTCAAACGGCGCCGCCACGTCCTGGGCCCTCGCAGGCACGGAGGCGCAGGCGAGAATCAGGACAAAAATGGCCAGAAATCGCGACGACATCGGCGGCTGTATGCCCCCTCGGGATGGCTGGCGCAAGGCGGGCCGTCAGGCTCCAAGCAGCCGGTGAGCGGACAGGATGACCTCCTCCAGCCCCCCGGTCAGCTTGAGGTCGCCGAGGCTTGCCAGGGCGCCAGGGGCGATCCAGCGGTGATCGTCGAGCTCGTCGTTCAGCGCCGGCTCCCGGGCCGTCCAGCGCGCGGCAAAGGACATGATCAGGTAATGGCCGGCGCCGGCCGCGGCCGGCAGCACCTCGCGCCAGCCGGCGAGGCCAATGATCTCGATGCAAAGGCCGGTTTCCTCGTCGACCTCGCGGCTCAGGGCCTGATGCAGCGATTCGCCGAACTCGACCCGGCCACCCGGCAGCGAATAGAAGCCCTTGGCCGGCGAGCGGGCGCGGCGGACCAGTAGCACCTTGCCGTCGCGGAAGATCGCCGCGCTGACCGCAAGCTGGGGATGGGCAGGATGGACGATTGCGGCCAATCGCGTCACCTATCCGGATGAGTTCGCCATGATGGTGTCGACGTCGGCTTCCGCCCCGCCATTGATGATGCCGCCGCAGGCTGCGATCAGGGGCTTGACCCAAAGCGTGGCCTGCTCGGCGAGGCGGACCCGCGTCGTGTCCTTCTCGACCTCGCGCATAGCCGAGCCGACCGCGGTCAGGATCGAGGTCATGGTATCCGTCAAGTGGTCGAACTGGGCACGCACGTTGGGATCGGCTTTCTCATAGGCTTCGATCGCCAAATCCCGCGCCTTGAAATTCGACGCCGTGAAATGCTCGGCATAAGACAGCGGCGTCCAGGTCAGGAAGTCTTCGGCGCATTCCGGCATATCCGGCACCATTTCGAGCAGCATCACGGCTTCATTGAAATGGTTGAGATAGTCGGTGGCAAGCCCGGTCCGCGGATTGATGTTGGCCACGCGCAGCCGTTCGGCCCAGGCGGTCGCCTCAGGGCCCGTCTGTACATGCGTCCGCGCGGGTTGGGAGGCCGTTGAGCTCATCTGCCGCAGTGTTAACGTTCGGGGTTAAAAGGACCTGAACGGACCCTATATAGGCCTCCAAGGATGTGTGGACGCTTCGTCATAACTTCGGCCCCCGCGGCTTTGCGGCAACTGTTCGGCTATGTCGAGCAGCCGAATTTCCCGCCCCGGTACAATGTCGCCCCGACGCAACCGATTCCGGTGGTGCTGCTCGAGAACGGCGCGCGCCATTTCCGCCTGATGCGCTGGGGTCTTCTGCCCGGCTGGGTCAAGGACCCCCGCGGGTTCACGCTCCTGATCAACGCCCGTTCCGAGACGGTGCTGGAGAAGCCTGCGTTCAAGAACGCGATTCGCCGCCGGCGCGGCCTGATTCCGGCCGATGGTTATTACGAGTGGAAGACGCAAACCGGCCGCAAGCAGCCCTTTTTCATCCACCGTGCCGACGGTGAGCCGCTCGGCTTTGCCGCTGTGTTCGAGACCTGGGTCGGTCCGAACGGCGAGGAACTCGACACGGTCGCGATCGTCACCGCCGCGGCGGGCGAGGATCTCGCCGCGCTGCATGACCGCGTGCCAGTCACCATCAGCCCGCACGACTTCGAGCGCTGGCTCGACAGCAAGGGCGACGAGATCGACGCGATCCTGCCCTTGATGAGGCCCCCGCGCGCCGGCGAATTCGCCTGGCACCCGGTCTCCACCCGCGTCAACCGCGTCGCCAATGATGACGAGCAGCTCGTGCTGCCGATCAGCGCGGATGAGATCGAGGCTGAGGCCGAGGCGGCGAAGCCGAAGAAGGCGGTGCGGAAGACTGCGGCAGCGTCATCAGATGACGGGCAGGGGTCGTTGTTCTAGGTGCGGTGCCGCCACTCACTCCGCTGTCGTCCCGGACAAGCGCGCCCAAAGCGCGCGCCGATCCGGGACCCATAGCCACAGGATGAGGTTATGGCGCAAACTGTTCACCACGAGTCTTCGTCAAACGCGATCCTGTGGTTATGGGTCCCGGGTTCGCGCTACGCGCGCCCCGGGACGACGACTGAGTGTGAGGCGCTGCCGTCACACAATCTCCCGCGCCCTCAAGCCCGCGATCTCCGCCGCATCGAATCCCAGCTCGCCCAGCACCGCGTCCGTATCCGCGCCCAGCTCCGGCGCCATGCGATCCAGCCTGCCGCCGCCATGGGCCAGCTTGAAGCCGCTGCCGGCAAAGCGCAGGCGGCCGTATTCCGTGTCCAGCTCCTGGATCGCGCCGCGCGCCTTGATTTGGGGATGGTCGATGACCTCCTCGACCTTCCAGATGCTGGCGCAGGGCGCGCCGGCGTCCTCAAGAATTGTCTCCCATTCGCGTGCCGGCCGTTTTGCCAGCGCCTGCTCGATGATGGCGCGCAGCGCGCCCTCGTTCTCGTTGCGCGAGAACCAGTCGGCGAAGCGCGGATCTGACAGCGTATCCTCGCGGCCGAGCGCAGCCATCAGCGCGCGGTACTGCTTCTCGTTGTTGACGGCGAGCAGGATATGGCCGTCGCCGCACTTGAACAAATTCGCCGTGGTCCGGCGGCTCACCGCCTGATTGCCCGATAGCTGTTGCCGATGTCCGGCGACCGACCAGTCGGCGATCTGGCCCGAGAGAAACGCCAGCGTCGCCTCCAGCATGGAGACGTCGATCAGCTGCCCCTTGCCGGTGCGGTCGCGCTGGTACAGCGCGCTGGACACGCCGAACGCAGCGGTGGCGCCCGAGAGCACGTCGCACACGGCAAAGCCCGCGCGCGTGGGCCCCGTCTCGGAGTGGCCGGTGATCGCCATGATCCCCGACAGCGCCTGCATCTTGCCGTCATAGCCGGGCCGCAGGCGATCCGGCCCGGTCTGGCCGAAACCCGACACCGCGCAATAGATCAGCTTTGGGTTGATCGCGGACAGCGCCTCATAGCCGATGCCGAGCTTGTCCATCACGCCGGGGCGGAAATTCTCCATGACCACGTCGACGCGGCCTGCGAGCTTCTTCACGATCGCGATCGCCTCCGGGTTCTGCAGATCGAGCGTCAGGCTGCGCTTGTTGCCGTTGACCGCCTGGAATGCCGGCGCCAGACCGCGCTCGGCCCATTCGCGGCTGAGCGGCGTGCGGCGCATGTCCTCGCCCTCGCGCCGCTCGACCTTGATGACGTCGGCGCCTAGCAGTGCGAGCTGGTAGCTCGCGTAGGGGCCGGCCAGCACTTGCGTGAAATCCAGGATCTTCACGCCCTCGAACGGTCGCGTCACGTCGCTCTCCCTCGGCTTGTTGTTGTTGGAGGACGTCAGGCGGCGCGGTTGCCGCGCGCGATCTCCTTCTGCTTGTCGAACTCGGCGCGGCGGCGAGCCAGCTCTTCGGGCGAGAGCTGCGCAACGTTGTTGTAGTCGAGCTTCCAGGAGGCGTCCTCGCTCCAGCGCAGCGGCGATTGCATCGTGGTCTGCGGACCGCTCGCGCTCTCCAGCAGCCGGAGCGCGAGCTCGAGCGTCTGGGCCTGCGAGGCGATGTCGTGCGGCTTGCCGGCGGAATTGCCGAGCGGGAAGTCGGAGAACAGGAAGCGCGGCACGGCCGCGTGCTCGACGATGTCCTTGGCGCAGCCCATGACCACGGTGGCAATGCCGTTGCGCTCCAGGTGCCGCGCCAGCAGCGCCGTGGTCTGGTGGCAGACCGGGCAGTTTGGCACCAGCACCGCGACGTCGACCTTGTCCGCGAGGCAGCGCGCCAGGATCTCCGGCGCGTCGGTGTCGAGCGTCACGCGATGGCTGCGGTTGGTCGGCGCGCCGAAGAAGCGCGGCGCGACCTCGCCGATCCGTCCCGCGGCGCTCGCCTTCAACAGCTGCGGCAGCGGAAACCAGGTGCCGCTGTCGGTTGCCGAGGTGTGCTTGCGGTCGTAGCCGATGTGCGAGATGCGCAGGTCGTGCTCTGTCGACGTGTCGCCGTCATAGACCTGATAAAACTTCGCGCTGCCGTTATACGCCGCGCCCGGCCCCTGGTCGCCCTTGGCCGGATCGTAGGGCGCCGCGGTGGTGATGATGGTGACGCGCGATTGCGACAACGGCATCTTCAGCGGCTGGAACGGTGCCTCGGTGTAATGCGCCCAGCGGTACGGCGTGGTGTAGCCGATCGCCGCGTAATAATCCCGGGTGCGCTGCATGTAGGGGACGGGGGAATCGTAGTCGGGCGCAAAGCCGAATTCATCGTCGCGCGGAGCGGACATGGCGCGTCTCCTGGTTCTTGGTTGGGGCCAGAGTAGAGGTAGTTGCGGGGTTGCTCAACAGGGGGAGGGGACACGCAGGACAGAATTGCAGACGAGGACGGAGCGGCGCCTCTTACCCTCCCCTGGAGGGGGAGGGTCGATCGCGCGCAGCGCGAGCGGGGTGGGGTGATCTCTCCACGCGGGCAGTATGCGACGTGGAGAGACTGTCACCCCACCCCGTCTCACATTTCGCTGCGCTCAATGTGAGCCGACCCTCCCCCTCCAGGGGAGGGTGAAGAGCAGCACCTACCTGAACACGTGCAGCGCCACATATTGCAGCAGCATGATCGCCTTGGCGTCGATGATGCGGCCGTCGGCGATCATCGCGAGGGCTTCGTCAATGGAAAGCTCCAGCACCTCGATGTCCTCGCCCTCGTGTTCGAGGCCGCCGCCGTCGCTGACGCGCATCTCGGGCTCGTATTCGGCGACGAAGAAATGCAGCTTCTCGGTGATGGCGCCCGGGCTCATGAAGGCCTCGAACACCTTGTGCACGTGGTGCAGGCGATAGCCGGTCTCTTCCTCAGCCTCGGCCCGGATGCGCTCTTCGGGCTCGGCGTTGTCGAGCACGCCGGCAGCAGCCTCGATCAAGAGGTCGTCGTAACCGCGGATGAAGGCCGGCAGGCGGAACTGGCGCACCAGGATCACGGTCCGCCGCGCAAGATTATACGGCAGCACGGCGGCGGCATTGTCGCGCTCATAGGTCTCGCGATGCTGGGTCTGCCACTCGCCATTGGCGCGCCGGTACTCGAAGGTCGTGGTCTTCAGCGTGGTCCAGCCGTCCGAGAGCACGCGGACGTCCTTGATGCGGACGCGGTCGGAAATGGTCATGGCTAGATCTCAATTGCTTGGCGTGGTCGCGCGGCCGTCGAGCCACTTCTGGAACATCACGGATGTCGACAGCTCGAAGCCGAGCGAACCGTAGAACGCGTTGGCCTGCGCGTTCTCGCGCCGGACCAGAAGCTGCAGCTTCGAAATCCCGGCGCTTCGCAGCCAGTCCTCGGCCGCCGTCATGATGATGCGGCCATAGCCGCGCTTATGACGGCTGGGATCGACGGCGACGTAATAGACCCAGCCGCGATGGCCGTCATGGCCGACCATCACGGTGGCGACGATCGCGCCATTGTCGCGGCCGACCAGCACGGTGGAATTGTCGCGCCGCCGCGCCAGTGCGATGTCGGCATGGGGATCGTTCCAGGGGCGCGTCAGGCCGCAGCGCTGCCACAGCGCGACGACGCCCTCGACATCGGCGTCGGAGATGGGCTCGATCGCAAGCGGAGCCGGCGAGAGGGAAGCGCTCACAGCACCTTCCCCGGATTCATGATGCCGAGCGGATCGAGCATCGTCTTGATCGCGCGCATCAGCTCGATCGCGGTCTTGTCCTTCACTTGCGGAAGCTCGTCGCGCTTGAGCACGCCGATGCCGTGCTCGGCCGAGATCGAGCCGCCCATGCGCAGCACGATCTCGAACACCACCGCGTTCACATCATGCCAGCGCGCGAGGAAATCGGCGGTGACGGCGCCGATCGGCTGGCTGACGTTGTAATGCAGATTGCCGTCGCCGAGATGGCCGAACGGCACCGGCCGCGCGCCGGGGATCAGCTTCACCACGGCCGCATCGGCTTCCGCGATGAAGTCGGGCACGGCCGCAACCGGGACCGAGATGTCGTGCTTGATCGAGCCGCCTTCCGGCTTCTGCGCCGCCGACATCTCGTCGCGCAGCTTCCAGAACGCGCCGCGCTGGGCGAGGCTCGCCGCGATCACGGCGTCGTCGACGATCTCCTCCTCCATGGCACGGGCGAGGATCGTCTCCAGCGGCGTGCGGGCATCCTCGCTCGGCGATGACAATTCCATCAGCACGTACCAGGGATGCTTATCTGCGAGCGGATCGCGCACGTCGATGCCGTGGCGGACGGAGAAATCCACCGCCAGCTCCGACAGCAGCTCGAAGCTCGTCAGCGCATTGGCGGCTTCGCCTTGCGCGATGGTCAGCAGCTTTAGCGCTGCCGCCGGCAATTTCAGCCCGACGAAGGCGGTCTCGATCGCCCGCGGCTTCGGAAACAGCTTCAGCGTCGCCGCCGTGATGATGCCGAGCGTGCCTTCGGCGCCGATAAAGAGGTTGTGCAGATTGTAGCCAGTGTTGTCTTTCTTCAGCTTCGACAACGAATTGAGCACGCGGCCGTCGGCGAGCACCACTTCCAGGCCCAGCGCCATCTCGCGCGCGACGCCATAGGCGAGCGCCGCGGTGCCGCCGGCGTTGGTCGAGAGATTGCCGCCGATGGTGCAGCTGCCTTCGGCCCCTAACGACAGCGGAAACAGCCGGTCGACCTCGGAGGCCTTGGCTTGCGCGATCTGCAGCACCACGCCGGCCTCACACGTCATGGTGTTGGAGGCGGTATCGACCTCGCGGATCTTGTCGAGCCGGCGCAGCGACACCACCACCTCGCCATTGTGCGGGGTCTGGCCGCCGACGAGCCCGGTGTTGCCGCCCTGCGGCACCAGCGCGATGTTGTGCGCGGAGGCGAGCTTGCAGATCGCGGAAACCTCCGCCGTCGAGCCCGGGCGCAGCACCAGCGGCGAGCGGCCGTGGAACAGATTGCGCTCCTCGGTGACGTAAGGCTCGATGTCAGTCGGGTCGGTGATGGCGTGGCGGTCGCCGACGATCTTGCGGAATTGCTCGATCAATTCGGGCGCAAGCGGCGGGGTGGCAGGCTTGTTGATGTTCATGTCCTCGTCTCTTGCTTCAACGCGCCACCGCGGCGCGGCGCAGCCGGTCGTTGATCGCCTCGCCCAGACCATCTTCGGGAATCGGCATCACCGCAATCGCCCGCGGCGCTTTCGCATCGAGGCTGCGAAGATAGCCGAACAGATTGGCCGCGGCTTTATCGAGATCGGCGGTGGGCGACAAATTCATGACGGCCGAGGCGGCGTCAAGGCCGGGCAGGCGCTCCGGGCCGAACGCCAGCAGCGCTTCGCCCGGCGCGACCTCACGTGCATTGAGCCGCACATGGGCGCGCGGTGCGTAGTGCGAGGCCAGCATGCCCGGGGCCAGCGGCTGGCTGTCGTCGCTGCCAGCCTCCGCCGGCGGCCGCGTCAGCTTCGCGCCCAGCACCGCCTCGATCCGCTCGCGCGAGAGCCCACCGGGACGAAGCAGCATCGGCGCGTCGAAGCAGCCGACAATCGTGGATTCAACGCCGACCGTAACAGGCCCGCCGTCGATGATCAGGTCGATCCGCCCGGCAAGGTCGCTCTCGACATGCGCGGCCAGCGTCGGCGAGACGTGGCCGGAGATGTTGGCCGAGGGCGCCACCACGGCGCCGCCGAAGGCGCGCAGGATCGCCTGCGCGACGGGATGGGCGGGGATGCGGATCGCCACCGTGTCGAGGCCAGCCGTGGCGAGATCCGCCACCGGGCAGTCCTCGGTCTTGGGCACCACCAGCGTAAGCGGCCCCGGCCAGAACGCCTCCGCAAGCGCCAGCGCGCGCGCATCGAACAGCCCGATCCGCCGCGCGGCTTTGAGATCCGCAACATGCGCGATCAGCGGATTGAACGCCGGCCGGCCCTTGGCGGCGTAGAGATGGGCGATCGCGACCGCATTGGCAGCATCCGCCCCGAGCCCGTAGACCGTCTCGGTCGGAAACGCGACCAGCCCGCCGGCCGCAAGTCGCCGGGCGGCGGCTTCCGCGCCGGCTTCGCCGGCCGGCAATATCAGCGTTTCGACACCCGTCTTCACAGGGATAAAATTCCTCATCTCGGCCGCTTGCAGTGCGTCAAGCCCGACGCTATAAGCCGCCTTCTTGTCGGAGTGTGGCTCAGCCCGGTAGAGCACTGCGTTCGGGACGCAGGGGTCGCAGGTTCGAATCCTGCCACTCCGACCAAGATTTCAACTACTTATAGTTTCCGGGGCGTCGTTCCGCAATGAAATGCGCAATGAAAAGCCTCTTGCCTCCGGGGATAACGCGCTCACGACCTCTTCCTCAAGCGTGGGTTGTGACATTATCAGCTTCCGCAGGGAGGGCTGAGTGTCGAGTCCATTTCAGAGGATTGTTCTTTTAAATGGATTGGTTGCTCGGTCGATTTCAAAGGCTCCGAGCCACGCCAAAGTTCCGATCGTCTCCGGCAAGAGCATGTTCGACGCTCTCGAGGAGCGACGAAAAGCAGCGTGGGCTATTGAGTTTTTCGGAAAGTCAGAGACCGAGAGAGAGTCCGAAGAGACGGACGATGAGCGGAAAATCCGGTGCGCCGGATTGAACTTCATCTGGCTCCGAGATCTCAAGTCTCATACACGCGACGGTTTTCGATACTATCAGCTTCTGCTGGAATACGTTGATCAGCAAAAGACAACATTCTCCGTCGTCGACACAGCAAACTTGAACGGACGGGATATCTCCGGCCACGAAAATGAACGCGGGTGCGTGTCAGCCCATGTGGTCGTTCGCACCCCGGTCGTGGCCGTTGATAGCGGCGACTACCGATGTGTGATCGAAGTTGCACACTCAATAAACCGAAAAATGATTGAGGATTTCCTGTGTCGGCAGCTTCGCCGATGGGCAACGCAGGACGAACTCTCATTTGACGTACCGGTGCCAGATCCGAAACGAGGAAATGTGCTCAAGCCCTACCGATTCAATCCCCGCCTGGAACTCCACGCCGATGTTGGACGGAACGTCGGGTCTGCCACTGGTCCAGGTGCTGAAATTTCCTATCTAATCTTTACCAAGAGCAAAGAAAAACAATCGATTGCCGGTAAAACCCATGTGATCAATGAGGAATTTGACGCCCAAGTTCAATTGAAGGTGTCCGCCAAGCAGGGACCAAACGACCCTAAAGCACGTTTCGAATGGATGAACGCCCTGCGAACCTACTACACACAGCGCGGGTACAAGATTAAGGTGTCATTCCGGCACGTAAACGGTGCGATGATCACCGGGTCGTTGCCGGATGCACTTGCCGGCGCTTCGGATCTGATGATCTGCACAAAAGATGTAATATCTCTCCAGGCAGCCAGAGAGTGGTACACGACAGTCAACCGCGATGTCGTGAAGCAGATGGAAGCCTTGCTGGACAAAGACTCGCTATGGAAAGGTCACGGATAGAGTATCTGGACGTGGAACAGGGCGGGACGCATTCGCGACTGCGCCTGCTTGCTCCTATCCGCTACCTTTCTATCCGTCATCCAGAGAAGCGCCGGTATGACGTGATCGTTCCATTATCCGTCGCACTGGTGGCATGGATCGTTTACGTAGGCGTCCAACCACGCGCCCCACTGTTCGGCGATGCTGGGTTATTGCGGTTTGCCAGAGACCTATTGATCATGGCTGTACCGTTTATGGTGGGGGCGCTGGCGGCAGTATCGATGGGCGCGCCAGGTAACAACATTGATCGAAGGCCAATGGGAGCTGAGCTTTGGCTGGACAATGACGCCCTGACTATGCGCCAATCCCTTTGCTTTCTGCTAGGTTATCTGAGCTTCTTGGGCCTTGTGACGCTATTCGCTGTCGTGGGCGCTGGCTTGATGAGGGACGCGGTTATCAGCTGGACAGCAAGTGCTCCGTTGGCTCGAACAGCGGTCTGGGCAATCGGTAGCTTGATCCTGTCTATGCTTTTGTCGTTCTTGTCGGTGACTGTATTTTGGTCGCTCTATTTTCTGACAGACGTTGCTAACCGCAAGGGGAATTAGCGTCGTCCCCCAAACGCTTCGGCCGCCTCTTCCTGGAAATCTGGATGGTGATGGCCATAGTTGGCTTCCAGCTGCTCCACGGTCATCCCAAGCCAGCCAGCGGCTTCCCACATATCGACGCCAGCTTGCATGAGCCAAGTCGCGGCGGTGTGGCGCAAGGAGTGGCGAACCACATCATCGCCCAGTCCCGCATCCTCCAGAATTCCTTCCCAAGCCGACCTGATCTTGCCGGCAAGCGGCTGGCCATCGTGGATGCGGTTGACGATGAATCGTATCTGCTCGCCGTTCCTCATGATGCCCGCTGCTCTGAGTTCGGAGGAACGCTTCTCGTCGATCTTACGCCAGCGGACTAGGTGAGGGCGCAGCCGGCTGGCGATCTTCGCGGGCGGGCGTCGCTTCTTGGTGGACCGCTCCAAGGCTCCCTTGCCTTGGTACACCATCGCGTCCAGATTCATCCAAGGATGAGTCGTTGTCGATAGCCACTGTGTGCGGCGGATCGTCTCTTCGCGGCGCGCGCTGTAAATGCCGACCAACATGAAACGCGCCGCCGGATAGCGACGGCGGATGATCCACCGCTCACGTCTCAAAAGCTTGCCATCTTCACCACGCTTCCAGGTCTCTCGCTCATTGTCCCACACGTAACCAATCGCTGCTGCGAGTAAGCGAGCGGCTTCATTGCGTGTTAGCCACCGGTGACGCCCCTCCGCCTTTGGAGGCAGGGTGATCTTTGGGACCACGCTAAGTGTGTGTTCTGCGTGATAGACGTTGACCGCAGCCCGCAAATCCTCAAGTCGGCGTCGCGCGGTCTGATCTGAGACCGAGCTGTTGCGGGGCTTGATGCCTGCCTTTCTGTTGTTCTCGTTCGGCGTGCCAGTAGACCAGTCTACGAAATCACGACAGAGTTGGGCTTTGAGCTCGCTGACCGTCTTGTCGCCAAAGAAGGTGTTGAGGTCGAGCAAGCGAATGAGCAGCAGATCGTGTTGTGCCCACGCGCGTTGGTCGCTCTTATCCTTGGGGCGCTTTGCAATCTCGTAAGCAGTGAGAACATCAGCTATGGCGAGGGCGCCCGGGTCAGTGGCGCCGATTGTACTAGTATGTCGCCCGCCGATGTAGGTTTCGAGTGCCTTCGCAGCGCCATCAATGTCGTCGCGGCCGAAGCCTGTGCGGATCTGCCGGCCGCGGTCGAGGATGATCCAGGTCTCATCGTCGTCTCGGAACCAGAGTCGTGGTGGCTTGGCTTTGCGGCCCGGCATGACGGCTTGACCAGTTTGCGGATGGCGCGAGGTGTGGTCAAATCTTTGCCTGCCACTTTGGCAATTTCAAGAGTCCCAGTCGCTGCGGCCCTGCGCAACGATGATAAGGTCAATGGACCGTGCGGAAAAAATACGGTAACGGCCTCGATCAGCGTCATCACTTCGTCCTCCCCCCACTGTGCAGGATCGGGCCGGGCTTTGGCGCGAGCGAGTCTATCGATCTTACGCTTCGGCATATCTTGAACGCGGTACTTGTGAGTGCGCGAGGCCCTTCGGATCGGCCACCCGTCCAAGGTGTATGCGAAATCTGCTCTTCGAGAAGCGCGCCTCTCATTACATGCGGCAATTGGCGGTTCCCGAGTGCAAAACGGACAATTCGAGACTCTTAATCAGCGGGTCCCAGGTTCGAGCCCTGGTGCGCCCACCAAGCAAATCAAGCACTTACAGCAGTGCACGTCAGAACGGACCATTCGGTTTGACGTCCGGTTTGAGAAATCTGTTCATTGTCCGTACGCCGATGGCGGGATGGCTGCGCGTTACCGCAGCGGCTAGCTCGTTTCCGCGGCGGCGTGGAGCACTCTCTCACGCAGAAGCCTTGGCGACCGAGGACGCTTTCACCTGGAATCGTTCCACATCCCAATCCGTGGTTCCTACCCGTACACTTCGCTCAGCTTTTTGATCGCTGACTCCGCGAGTTCGAGCCGGCCACCCAGGTAGTGCGCGTCCAGAATCTCCTGCACGATCTTCATCGAGTGGCCGGTGATCGAGGCGATCTCCGGCACCGAGCAGTTGGATAGCGCGAGGCGCGTAACAGCAGTGCCGCGCAAATCATGAAAGTGCAGGTCCTTCAAGGACGTTTTCTTAAAGGCCTTGTCCCAGCTTGTCCTGAAGCCGTCCTCCGTCCACGGCCGTCCGAACGAATTGACCAAAATGGTCACTGCAGAGCGCCTTTCCTTGAGCGCAGCATCAAGCGCCGCCTTTAGCGTCGGCCCCACCGGTATGGTTACACGGCGCCTGCCCTTGCTGCCGCGTCCCTTAGACTGACGCATCCGGATGTACGTGCCATCGTAGTCCTTCCAAGTTAGGCGCAGCAGGTCCCCTTGGCGCTGGCCCGTCCACAGTGCAAGCAGTAGAGCCGCCTGCAGCTCAACGGACGCAACGCTGCAGAAGGCCCGGATGTCCTCGGCGCTCCACACGATCTCCGATCGATCAGAGTCGTAAAGCCGCGCCGCAAACGTTCACTGCGATCTTGCCGCGATCCTTCGCAACCGACAGAACACGCGCGATCGTTGTCCAAACGTAGTCCGCCTTGCGCGGCGTATCGGAGAATGAATCACGAAACTCTTTGAAGTCACCCCTCGCGCGCTTGTCTTCGAGAGCGCCGATTGGCATCAATCCAAACTTGGCCTCGATGAGCTTGAGATATCCGTCGTAAGCGCGCTTACTCTTGTCGCCGAGATCTTTGTACTCGCTACAGTCCTTGAAGTAGTCAATGAGCGAGCTGAACGTCTCGGCAGTCTTCGTTGTGTACGACGACACTGCTTCGTTGTAGAGCCGCATAAACTCCGGTGTGCCGGGTTCCGCGTCAATGCGCGGGCCTCCTTTCCAAGCGTACCAGTAGGTCTTCGATGTACCGTCAGCGAGCTTTTTATGGACCAGTTGATCCCTTTCAGCCGCACTCGCATTCTGGGAAGCCTTCCATGCGTCGTATGGAGTTAGTTGAGCTTCAATCTTAGGCTGTAAACCAGATAGCCGGTCAAGGGCCGCGTCAATAGCTTTTCTATCCCATTTGCGTGGTTCCGGGAATCGGTCTAGGCATGATTCCGCGTCGAACCCATTCGGTGAACGCCGAAAGCGACTCGCAGCCAGCGTAAGCCGCAGCTTGTTTTTTTAGAGATGCCACGCGGCTCGGTCACCCTGTGCTCCACTGCTGTGAATGGCGCCGGATTGCGAGCAAACCCGAAAATACGGCTGAACAAAGAGCGTCGGATCGGCTGTCGTATGTTCAGCCAGCCTGGCGTGGAAATCGGTCAGGGCATGATCACGGACTTGGAGTGGAACATGATGCGGCACGCGGCAAGAGCGAAGGCGCTCGAAATCTGGACAAGCTTCTAAAGATTAAGAAGCACTGCTTTGCGGAGTTTTGTGCCTGCGTCTGATCAGCGCCGCGTGCGGGCGTTCTTGGTGTTGAGCTGCTTTGGTCTCGATCGCTTGTCCTGTGGTGCTGGCGCACAACGGTCTTTAAGTGTTACTAGCTTGGCGATCGCTCGAGCCAAAGCGTCAGGGGTATCGAAGCGAGCGATTCCACGGCGAACGCGAGCCCTCTCAGAAAAGTTTATGGTTTGTTTCGCTTTCCCGTCGGCCGACAGCAGCACGTAATCGAGCACTGACTCGTTATGCTCAGACAGCCTGATGGCGGCGATCCAGCCCTGAGGCAGGCGTGCCCTGCGCTTGATCGACCAATACGGCGCTCGATTTTGCCTTCCGCAGCAGAGGGCTGATCGAATTGAGATGTTGACCGATCCACGCACGCGCAAGTAATCGGTCCGGTTGCTAGAGATGATGCGACCACCAGCTTTCCTGATGGCCATGGCGATGTGAGAGCCGAGCTTGGCCTCTTGCTCTGCCCAGCGCGGGCGCGACTCGAGAAATGCATAGTTTCGCTTGGGAGTGTAGCCGATTAAGCGATACACGTTCATCATGCTGCCGAAGTGAGTTTGATAGGTGGAAGCGCAGGGAAGGCCGACCGTGCTGGCTATGATAGCAGAGCTCAGGCGCCCTTCCTTGAGCAGCGTTTTGCGTAGACGGGCAAGCATCTCCTCTTCAGTGATATCGACACGCCGTTCCTCAATGATCTTGTTTACTTTCAGGAAGACTTCGCGTTCGATGATCGGCTCGATACATCTCTCGCTGGTGATCCAAAGCTCGGGAGGATTGCAGGTGCAGGTCCGCCGCAGCTTGCGTGATCGGCGGTTGAAGGTCAGGTTTCCAATGTAGTTCTCGTTTCTAAGCACCATGTTAACCGCTGCGCGCGTCCACCGAACTCCCGTGCTCGTGAGTATGGCCCTCCGGTTTAGCTCCCGGGCGATAATCGCTTCCGACTTTATCTGCAGAAAGCGCTCGAAGATCCACTTCACCACGGCTACTTCCTCGGGAATGCCGGGGCGCACTCGGACGTGATCAGTCATGAGGTATTTTTGGTCACCGTTCTTCAGCACGCCTCGCGACCGCTGACTCTGATCGACAAGTTCTCGCAAGAGAGCATAACCAGGGCGACCTCCAAGCTTGAAGCCAAGTCGGGCGAACCGGCACTGCGCAGCGTGAACCTTCGCCGAAAGCTCACGACTGTACTCGGCCGCCATTACGCGCTTGATGTTTTTGATGATGCTGGAGAGCACGCTGCCGTCATTATCAAACTGCTCAGCACAATACACGATGTTGATGCCTGCCTGTTTGCACACGAATTCGTAATACGCGCTCTCATCGACGTCCTGAAAGCGGCCCCACCGGCTTACGTCATAGACCAGAATATGACCGAAATCGGCTGCTCCTGTTTGGACATCCTTGATGAGCTGTATAAGACCGGCCCTGTTCTTGATGAGCAGGCCGCTCTCTCCCTCATCGCGATAGGTTCGTACAATGGTCAGGCTATGGGCGTGCGCGTATGCTGCAATCACAGCAGCCTGATTCTGAATCGAGTATTGCTGCCGTTGTGTCGACATGCGGACATATTGTGCCGCTCTCATGCCGAGCTGCGATCGTACCGGATGAGCCTTATAGATCTCGAGCGCGTTGGCCATCATTCTCGCTCCCGAAAGTTACACCGGAGCAAATCAAACATCTATGCGACGCTTGCAGCAATAATTACATCAATTGAAGAAAATAGTCCCGCCATCGCCGCCGGTATCGACGCAGTTGGGCGACCACCTCTCTTCGCAGCTCGCGTGCTAAGGAGCTCGTTCAAGGAGCATCTACAACGCCCAGCGGCGGAGGGCGCGATCCGGGAAAAGTATGTCTTCGGTGCGCCGTATAGTTAGCGCATTGGCGGTCTTATACTATGGCTGTATCAATCCTTCTCTGTAATCCGGAATAGATGGGAAGTGCATGTCTCGATCACTGCTCGGATAGGGTTTGAAAAAGCTGGTGCCAATGCCTGCTTTCTTCCAGCTCTGCTAGCAGATCACCGGCGGCTCCTCTGATCAGCCTCGTCTATTCTGGATGGCGCTTACGAGATAGACGCCTCACACCGCGCGTTGCAGGTGCGAGTGTTGGTATTATTCGGTCGCGCTAGCTCGGGTCCAAGCGTGGATCATCGAGGGCGCGACCAAGTAAGGCAAGCATTTCGACTCACGCCTCACTACATTGAGACTGAGATTGAGGGCGCGCCTGGACGACAAACCATGGCATTGGTTTCTTAGCGGTGAGAAGGCCGAAACCAGACATTCCGTCGCGTCATCGCGATAGAGGCGGGCCGTCTGCTCAACCAAATGCCGATGGTGTCGTCAGGCAAACGACTCTTCTTTTCGGCAGAGCCTCCCATGTTTTAACGCGCTGAATTCGAGTGCGGAACCTGGCCTTTCGAGCAGCCTGCAGCCTCCTACCATGAGTGGCCGAATGGGAAAGACCCATTCCCACCGGAGCAGGTAATCGATGCTTGGAGCGCTTACCATCCAACGCGACTCTCGCTGATCCCGTCCAGGTACTTGCGCGATTGCACGATTAGCATGCCCGATCGTTCGATGAGCGAAGTGATGGCTTCATTTCGAGGCAGTCGTTTGCAAGGCTCGCCACACCGCACACGGTTACAGGTCCGAAAGGATCGAGCGCAACCTGAAATTACACCTGGTACTTCTGTTCGCCTTGCTGATGCCGTGAAGATCGCATTTCATTTAGGGGAATGACGGTCGCGGGTTTGCGTCGCGAGCGCGATCGGAGTCAATTGATTATTGAGAAGATTGCCGGCAAAGATTTACAACGCTGGCTCATATAGAACGGATGAGAGAGCTATGCCGCGAAGAAGCAAGGGCGCCCGACTTCAGCTCAAGGCTGCCCGCCGAAACAAGAGCGGAAAGATCACTCACCAGGCAACCTGGATCATCAGAGACAACGGCCGGGATGTCAGCACAGGCTGCGCTGCAGATGAGATTGCGGCCGCGGAGGAAAAGCTAAGAGACTACATAAGCTCTAAACATACCCCGAAGCGACGAATTCGCCACATAGACGATATCCCTATCGCGGATGTCCTCTCGATTTATATGGACGCGCAGCTGGACAAGCTTCGCGGTCGTTTCAAGGTCGATAGCGAGAGCGAAGATACGATTCCCGATATCCGCAAGTTGAAGAAGCGGATCGAACGGTTGAACGAGTGGTGGGGAGCAAAAATGCTGGGCGAGGTAAATGGGGAGGCATGTCGCTCGTACGCCAAGAAGCGCGGCAAGAGGGGAGGCGCGCGCCGAGACCTTGAAGACCTCCGCGCTGCCATTGGTCACCATACAGCAGAAGGATATCATCGGGAAATCGTGAAGGTGTCCCTGCCGGAGAAGGGCCAACCGCGAGACAAGTGGCTGACGCGCAGCGATGCGGCCAAATTGGTTTGGACCTGCTGGCGCTATAACGAAATGCAAAAAGGCTCGCGCCGTCCGATGGACGACGTGAAGGTCCCGACAAGCAAGCGTCCCCTTCGCCATCTTGCTCGGTTCATTTTGTTGGGCATCTACAGCGGAACCCGTGCGGGAGCCATTGCAGCCGCGTCTCCCATTCCGGCGATCGGTCGCTCCTATGTCGACCTGGAGCGCGGCCGCTACTACCGTCTGAAACAGGGCAGCTCCAAAACCAACAAGCGGCAACCGACAGTACCGATCCCCGTCCGCTTGCTTGCTCATCTACGGCGCTGGCACCGGATTGATCCAGAAGCGAAGCATTTCGTCGAGTACAACGGAAGGCCCATCACCTCGGTCAAAACGGCGTTCAAGAGTGCTGTGAGGCTTGCAGGGCTTGGTCCGGGCATCTCGCCTCACACTCTGCGACACACCGCGGCTACTTGGCTGATGCAGAGAGGGGCAGATCCTTGGCAGGCGGCAGGCTATCTCGGAATGTCGCTTGAGGTTCTGCTCAACACGTATGGCCATCACCATCCCGACTATTTGTCCGACGCCGTCGAGAAAATCGCCAAGCGCGATCCCGCCGGCGAACCAAAAGCGGTCGTATCTGGTGCGGTTTCTGGTGCGGTGATTCCGATCAGACGAAACGGGGCCTGATAAGTGGCTGATTCTATTGGTGGGCCCGGCAGGACTCGAACCTGCAACCAGACCGTTATGAGCGGCCGGCTCTAACCATTGAGCTACAGGCCCCGCCGCGAGGCGGCCGCAGGTAGCGCGGCCGGCAACGGTGCGCGGTCCGTTTACAGGGCCTGAGGCGGGGGTGCAATGCTGGCGCTGGTGGATGGGGAACGCCGGCACGGCATCATTGATAAATTTCGAATAACCGAAATTGGCGATGATGCCTGTATAACCCTGTTTTGCCCGACGAAGCAAACCGCGTTTTCGCAGGTTTTTTCGACGTGGGGCGGTAACCCATTGAAATCACTGGCCTCGTCTACTGTGCATGGGGTTGTTTTCGCAATTTGTTTGAGGGGGCCTGTTGGCCCCCTCGAACATGTGCGGCTGCGCTCGGCGGCACGGCCGCTGCCTAGTCCACCGAGACCCCGGCGAACTCGACCACCTTGCGCCACTTCGCGGTCTCGTCCGCGACCAGCTTGCCGAACTCGGCCGGCGTCATCGGCTTGGGGATGCCGCCAGTCTCGGCGAGCTTTGCCACCAGCTTCGGGTCCTTCAGCGCTTCGCCGACGGCTTTGTTGAGGATCTCGATCACCTCAGGCGGAGTGCCCTTCGGCGCGGAGATGCCGTAGAAGCCAACCGATTCGAAGCCCGGCACGGTCTCGGCGATCGCGGGCACGTCGGGCACGCTCGGCCAGCGCTGCGGCGAGGTCACGCCGAGCGCGCGGACGTTGCCGCCCTTCACCTGCTCCATCGCCGAGGGCAGATTGTCGAAGATCAGCTGCACCTTGTTGGAGATGATGTCGGGGAAGGCGACGGCCGAGCCGCGATAGGGCACGTGCAACATGTCGCACTTCGTCATCACCTTGAACAGCTCGGCCGACATGTGCACCGAGGTGCCGTTGCCGGAGGAGGCATAGGAGATCTTGCCGGGATTGGCCTTGCAATAATCGATGAACTCCTGAACCGATTTCGGCGGAAACGAGTTGGAGACGACCAGCATGTTGGTGAGCTGCATGATGCTCGCAACCGGGGTGGTGTCGCGCAAAAAGTCGAACGGCAGCTTCTTGTAGAGCGAGGTCGAGATCGCGTTGTTGGGCGCGACGAACAGCAGCGTGTAGCCGTCCGGCGGGGCGTTGATCGCAGCGGCAGCTGCGATGTTGCCGCCGGAGCCGGTGCGGTTCTCGACGATGAATTGCTGGCCGAGCCGCTCCGACAGCCACTGCGCCATGATCCGCGCTACGATGTCGACCGGGCCGCCGGGGGAAAAGCCGATCAGCCAGTGTACGGGACGATCGGGATAGGCTGCGGCGGCGGGAGGGGTGGCGCTGAAAAGACCCAACAGGACTGCGAGCCCGAAAACACCGTGACGCAAAATTCGCAACATGACACCTCCCATTGTTCTATTGTCGTTGCGCGGCATGCTTTCATAAAAACCGGCGGCTGCCTACATCGCCGCAAGTCGGTGTTGACGCAGGCCCGTCAGGGGCGACCATGAGATTCGCGATGATCCTTCTCGGTGCGGCGCTGCTCGCCAGCCCCGCCGCCGCCCAGACCGGAGGCACGGCCATTCCGACCGCGACGATCAGCTTGGGAACAGCGACGCCCGGCGGCGGCTTCCCGCTCTATGGCAACGCCTTCGCGGAGGTGATGAACGCGGCCGATCCGCATCTCACCATCGCCCCGCGCAACACCAAGGGCAGCAACGAGAATATCCCGCTCTTGGAGAAGGGTGAGCTCGATCTCGCACTGGTTGCGGGCGAGCCGGCCTACGAGGCTTTCGCCGGCATCGGCCGTGCGAAGGTAGCGCTGAAGATCCTCACCGCGATCTATTCCAACCCCGGCATGTTCGTGGTGCGCGCCGACAGCCCGTACACGACCATCCGCGATCTCGTCGGCCAGCCCGTCGCGTTCGGTGCCAGGGGCTCCGGCCTGCCGATCCTGGCGCGCTATGTGCTCGATGGTCTCGGCCTCAAGCAGGACGAGGACTTCAAGGCTGTTTATCTCGACCGCGCCGGCGACGGCCCCGCGATGGTCGAGGACGGCCGCGTCGCCGCGCTCTGGGGCGCCGGCATCGGCTGGCCCGGCTTTGCTGCCGTCGCTTCGAGCGCATCGGGCGCGCGCTTCATCGCGCCGAGTGCGGACGAGATCGCGCGCATCCGCGCCAAGCATGCGTTCCTGAAGCCGCTGTCCGTGCCGGCCGGCTCCTACCCGAAGCAGACCGAGCCGATCGCCTCGCTCGGTTCCTGGAGCTTCATCCTCACGCGCGACGATCTGCCCGACGACGTCGCCTACCGCCTCGCCAAGACGCTGCACGGCAATGAGGCGACGTTCTGCAATAAGCTCGCCCAGGCCTGCGAGACCACCGCCGCGAACACGGTCGCGGCCGCGCCGAGGCCGGAGCTGATTCATCCGGGCGTGATGAAGTATTTTCGCGAGATAGGGGTGGTGAAGTAGCTCTCTTACTTGCCTTCTCCCCTTGTGGGAGAAGGTGGCGCGAAGCGCCGGATGAGGGGTTGTCTCCGCGCATTCAAATGAGACTTGGGCTCGCGGTGAGAACCCCTCACCTGGCTTCGCTTCGCGAATCCACCCTCTCCCACAAGGGGAGAGGGTACACCGTCATCGCGGCCTCATATTCGCCAATCTCACTTCTTCACCAGCGGGCAGGCCGGGTCCGGCGGGCCGAACGCCTTGTCGCCGGAAATGGTCGTGAGGATCTTGTAATAGTCCCACGGATATTTGCTCTCCTCCGGCGTCTTCACCTGCACCAGCCAGAGGTCGTGCACCATCAGATTGTCCTCGCGAAGCTTGCCGTTGCGGGCGAAGAAATCCTCGATCGGCTTCTCGCGCATCTTGGCCGCCACTTTCAGCGGATCGTCGCTGCCGGTCTCCTTGATGGCGTTGAGATAGTGCATCACGCTGGAATAGACGCCGGCCTGCCACATCGACGGCATCCGGTTCATCTTGGCGAAATAGCGCTTCGACCATTCGCGCGTCTTGTCGTCCATGTCCCAGTAGAACGAGGTGGTCAGCAGCAGGCCTTGCGCCGCCTGTAGGCCGATGCCGTGGATGTCGGTGATCAGCGCCAGCAGCGCCGCCATCTGCTGGCCGCCCTTGAACACGCCGAACTCGGCGCCGGTCTTGATCTCATTCATGTTGTTGGGGGGACCGGCGGCAATGCCGATGATCTTGGCCTTGGAGGCCTGCGCCTGCAGCACGAAGGAGGAGAGATCGGGCGTCGCCAGCGGCGGCCGCACCGAGCCCAGCACCTTGCCGCCATTGGCGGTGACGACGGCGGAAGCGTCGCGCTCCAGCGAATGGCCGAAGGCGTAATCGTCGGTGATGAAGAACCAGCTGTCGCCGCCGCGCTTGACCACCGCATCCGCAGTGCCGACCGCGAGCGCGCGGGTGTCGAACACCCATTGGATGGCATAAGCCGAGCAGAACTTGCCGTGGAAGTCCGCGGTGCCGGTGGAGTGGGTGATGAACAGCCGCTTCTTCTCGTTGGCGATGGTCTGCACCGCGAGCCCGACCGCCGAGACGGGCACGTCCACGATCAGATCGACCTGCTCGACGTCGAACCAGCGCCGCGCCAGCGAAGCGCCGATGTCGGCCTTGAGTTGGTGGTCGCCGATCACGACGCTGATCGGCTTGCCGAGCACCTTGCCGCCGAAATCGTCGATCGCCATTTGCGCCGCGGTCACCGAGCCCTGGCCGGTCGGCGCCGAGGCCGGGCCGTTCATGTCGGTGAGCACGCCGATCTTGACGACGTCGTCGGAAACCTGCGCCGACGCCGCGCCGGACAGCAGGGTCGCCAGCAAGGCGGCCGCGACCGGCACTCCAAATCTGATTGGGTTCACGCTCGTCCTCCCTGATCCGGCTCATTGGCCGGTGTTGCTTGTCCGGGTATGGCCCGGTCGAATTGGTTTCTTTTGCAACTATTGGGGGGCTGGCGTCAATGTCAGGCTGCGAAGCGGATCTGTCCTGCGGGGGAGGGATCGTAGCCGGTCAGCTCCTCCGCGCGCTGGCGCAGCCGCCGCTCGTTCAGGAAGCGAAGCAAGGCCTGCATCGCGGGGCGGAAATAGCTGCGCTGCCGCATCGCGAGGTCGAAATTCTCCCAGACCAGCGGCACGAAATCGAGACCGGCCGAGCGCGCCGCGGCGCGCGTCGCGATGCCGCAATCGGCCTGGCCGGCGCGAACCAGCTCGGCCAGATCCGGGCCGGTCAGCGCCGGCGTCTCGATCCGGCGCAAGTCCCGCATCGAGGCGCCGGCGCGCTTGAGCAGCACGTCGAGCAGCATCTGCGCGCCCGTGCCCTGTTGCCGCATCGCCATCCGGGCCCCGGCTGCGAGCACGTCGGTCAGGCTGTGCAGGTGCTTGGGATTGCCGTGCGGCAGCAGGAGACCCTCTTCGCGGCGCACGAACGCGATCAGCACCGCATCATGCAGGTCCGGCGTGGTCCGCAGCGCTTCGATGCTGGCATCGCTAGAGAAATTGTCGCCGGCGTCGAGCGCGTGGAAGTGCACCGCCGCAGCCATCACCTCATTGCGCTGCAAGCGCTCGAGCCCGCGCGCGCTGCCCTCGCTCATCGATCCGAGCCCGGAGCCGGACTCGCGCAGGCTCCAATCGAGCAGTTCGTCGTGGCTGCCGCCCACGACCGGCGGCGGCTCGGCGATCAACATGCCGGCCGGGCGCGCGAGGCCCGACAGGACCCAGAGGTCGAGCTCGTGCCGTGGGAACAGCCATTTCCCCGTCACCTTGCTGCAGGGGATCGCACCGGTGGTGACGAGCTCGTAAAGCTTGCGTTCGCCGAGCCGAAGGTAATCGGCGGCTTCGCTGGTGGTCAGGAATTCCATCCTGCATTCCTATGCAAATTCTTGCTTCTTTTTGACGTCCGACGCAGGTGGAATTCTGCATTTCAGATATTTGTCGCAGGGAACCATGCCCGATCATCTCGCTGCTTTGCAACACATCCGCACGCGCGATCTCTGCTTTGGTGAACGATCCTAAAGAGATCGCGCGCCCGGTGCGCCGCGATGAAGTTGCCGAAATTTCCCGGCCGGCAGCGCGAAAACGCGTCACGAGTGCGGCGCAATCGATCATCATCATGACGGCGTCAAACCTGAGGGAACCCGATCATGGGCCGCCTGTCCGTTGCACTTGCGCTTCTCTGCGGCCTTGCCGCAGGCGTTGCGGCTTCGGCCGCGGAGGACCGCAGCATTGTCCTCGCTTCGACGACGGCGACGCAGGAATCCGGGCTGCTCGACTATCTGCTGCCGATCTTCCGCGACAAGACCGGCATCGACGTCACCGTGATCGCGCGGCGCGCCGACGAAGTGCTCGATGGGGCGCGGCGGGGTGAGGTCGACGTCGTGCTGATGCACGCGCGGCCTCAGGAGGAGAAGTTCGTCGCCGACGGCTTTGGCGTGAAGCGATACGACGTGATGTACAGCGACTATGTGCTGATCGGGCCGAAGAGCGATCCCGCGGGCGTAAAGGGCAAGGACATCGCGACGGCGCTGAAGGCGATCGAAGCCAAAGGCGCGCCGTTCGTGACGCGTGGCGATCGGTCGGGCACTCATGCCGCGGAGCTCGCGCTTTGGATCGTTGCCGGCATCGACATCGCGAGCGCCAAGGGCGCCTGGTATCGCGAGGCCGGGCCCGGCATGGCCGCATCGCTCGGGGCCGCGCGCGCGGCCAATGCCTATGTGCTTGCGGATCGCGGCAGCTGGATCGCGTTCAGCGATCGCGGCGATCTCGACATCGTCGTCGAAGGCGACCGGCGGCTGCTCAACCAATATGGTGTGATGCTGGTGAACCCTGCGAAGTTCCCGAACGTGAAGAAGGACCTCGCGCAGACCTTCGTCGATTGGCTGACATCGCCGGAGGGGCAGACGGCGATTGCCGGCTACAAGGTGGACGGGCAGCAATTGTTCTTCCCCAATTCGGACAGGTCGGGCGGCTGAGGGGTGAGGCCGGCACCGCCGGCGGTTGCCAAACCGGACGATGCATGGTCCTCATGGCGCATGACCCAGCGCCTGCCGCCTTCGCTCACGCCGCTCGACACCGCGCTCGCCGCGCTGCTGCGGGGCGTTGATCCCGTCGCGCCGATGGAGGTGCCGCTGGCGGACGCAATCGGCTGCATCGCGGCGGGTGCGCCGCTGCTTGCCGCCTATCCTTCCCGGGATGTTGCGGCCGTAGATGGTTGGGCGCTATCTGCCAACGATCTCGTCGGGGCGTCCGCTTACTCGCCCGTGCCGCTGGCAATGGCTCCTGCATGGGTCGAGGCGGGCGAGGCGATGCCGGCGGGATGCGACTGCGTGCTCGATGCCGACGCCGTGGAGACGTCGGGGCCGCTTGCCCAGGTGCTCGCAGAGGGCGCGCCGGGGCAGGGTGTCAGGCGCGCAGGCAGCGACATCACCGCGCGTAGGGCCGTGGGGGACGCCGGCCATCCCATCCGTGCGGCGGACCTGTTGCTGGCGCGTGCGGCGGGCGGGGACAAACTCGCCGTGAGGCGGCCGCGGCTGCGCATAGTCAATGTGCCGGGTGGGACGGTCGCGGCGCAGACGATTGCCGGGATCGCGCACACAGCGGGACTGGATGTGGAAACGCGTCCAGCGCGTGCGCGCGATGCAGCGTCGATTGCCGATGCGCTCGATGCGTCCTCCTGCGATGTCCTGCTGACCATCGGCGGCAGCGGCGTCGGCCGCCAGGACGCCGCCATCGCCGCCCTCGCCCGGCGCGGCGAGGTGATGGCGCACGGCCTTGCGCTGCAGCCGGGACGCACCGCTGCGGTCGGACGGCTGGGACGGGTTCCCGTCGTCGCCTTGCCCGGCTCGCCCGATTCCGCGCTTGCAGCTTGGCTTGCACTCGCGCTGCCGCTCGCGGACCGTTTGTCGGCGCGTCGGCCGCGTCGAAAAGTGTCGCTGCCGCTTGCGCGAAAGATCGCCTCCAGCGTCGGCATCACGGAGATCGCTTTGCTGGCTGAGGAACATCGTGCCTGGATGCCGCTTGCCGTGGGCGAATGGCCGCTTCAGGCCATCGCCCGTGCGGACGCATGGCTGCTCATTTCCGCCAGCGACGAGGGATTTGCGGCAGGTACGCCGATCGATGCGTATCTGATGCGGGCGTGATAAGGGTTCTGGCATGACGATGATCCCGAAATCACCGGACCGCAGCGCGCTCGAGCAGGAGCAGTTCCTCAAGATCCTGTCGCGCGAAGAGGCCTTGGCGCGCTTCGAGGCGGCCTTGTTCCCGCGCGCGCTTCGAACTGAAACGCGCAAGCTCGCAGCCGCGCTGGGCGCTGCCCTCGCCGAAGATATCACGGCAACGATCGACGTGCCGCCGTTCGACCGCTCCAATGTCGACGGCTTTGCCGTGCGCTCCGCCGACCTTGCGGCGGCCGGCGAGGGCGCGCCCGTGCGCCTCGCGCTGAATGGCGAGACCGTTCATTGCGGGACCGCGCCGACGCTGCAGGTGGCGGCCGGAACCGCAACGGCGATCGCCACCGGCGGTCCGTTGCCGCGCGGCGCCGATGCCGTGGTCATGGTCGAGCACACCCAGCCGGCCGGCCAGGATGCGATCGATGTCCGTCGCGCCGTGTCGCCGGGGCAATTCGTCTCGTATGCCGGGTCCGACATTGCGCGCGGCGAGGCGCTGCTGCGCGCCAGCACCATCATCGGCTCGCGCGAGATCGGCATGCTGGCAGCTTGCGGCATCGCCGAGGTGGGTGTCGCGCGCAGGCCGCGGGTTGCCGTGATCTCCACCGGCGATGAGCTGGTTCAGCCCGGCGAGGTGCTCGGGCCCGCCGAGATCTACGATACCAATGGCGCCATCGTCGCCGCCGCGGTCGACGAAAACGGTGGCGAGGCCGTCTTCCTCGGCGCTGTTCCGGACGACGAAGCCAGGCTCGAAGCCGCCATGCGCAACGCGCTTGCGGAAGCCGACATGCTGGTGCTCTCGGGCGGCACGTCGAAAGGCGCGGGCGATCTCTCTCATCGCATCATCAGCCGGCTCGGCGCACCCGGCATCATCGCGCATGGCGTCGCGCTCAAGCCCGGCAAGCCGTTGTGTCTTGCGGTGTGCGACGGCAAGCCTGTCGTGATCCTGCCGGGTTTTCCGACTTCGGCGATGTTCACCTTCCACGACATGATCGTGCCGGTGCTGCGCAGGATGGCCGGATTGCCGCCGCGCTCCGATGCCAAGGTGAACGCGACCGTGCCGGTACGCATCGCTTCCGAGCTCGGCCGCACCGAATTCGTCATGGTCTCGCTGGTTGAGGGCAGGGAGGGCCTCATCGCCTATCCCTCCGGCAAGGGGTCTGGTGCGATCACGTCCTTTGCTCAGGCAGACGGCTTTCTGCGCATCGATGCACTTGCCGACCAGATGCCGGCTGGCACCGAAACCGAGGTGACGCTGTTCACGCCGCATGTGCGCGTGCCGGATCTCGTCATCGTCGGCAGCCATTGCACCGGCCTTGATCTCGTCACCGCACAGCTGGCGCATGCTGGTCTCACCGTGCGCTCGATCGCGGTCGGCAGCCTCGGCGGGCTTGCAGCAGCCAAACGTGGCGAATGCGATCTCGCGCCGATCCACCTGTTCGACGATAGAAGCGAGACCTACAACACGCCCTATCTCGTCGAAGGTCTCGAGCTCGTGCCAGGCTGGCGGCGGATGCAGGGCATCGTCTTCCGCAAGGACGACAAACGTTTCGAAGGTCTTGGTGCAAAGGACGCCGTTGCGGCGGCGCTCGCTGATCCCGCCTGCATCATGGTCAACCGCAACCAGGGCGCCGGCACGCGCATCCTGATCGACCGGCTGCTCGGCGGCGCGCGTCCGGAAGGCTACTGGAACCAGCCGCGTTCGCACAATGCGGTAGCGGCGGCCGTGGCGCAGCACCGCGCCGACTGGGGCATGACCATCGCGCCGGTCGCCCACGCCGTCGGCCTCGGTTTCATTCCGCTCGCGGAAGAGCATTATGACTTCGCGCTGGTGAGTGCGCGAAAGCAACGGCCGGCAGTGCAGGCGTTTCTCGACGCACTCGGCTCGAACGAGGTACGCGCGTCGCTCGCGCGAGCGGGCTTCCGGCCCGCATAGACGAGGGACCACGACGCGTTCGAGCCATGAGAGGTCTACGGCTACGATGCCTGGTCGGTACGGCTGGCGGCCTGAGCGGCCTGCTCTCGCTTGCGCTCACGATCCTCGGCCTCGGCAAGCGCGCGCCGCGCGGCGGGTGGCAGCGGCTTTGGATCCGGCGGCACCTCGACGATGTCAGGCTTGCTCAGCTGCCTCGTGCGATCGATCGTCTCGGAGAGATCGAAGACGAAGTCGACGAATTCGAAGATCGTATTCAAGAGAGCGGCGGCCATGGCTTCGTCCGGGGAATGTCCAGACCTGTGGTCGCTCCCGCTCCAGGTCCGGTTCAAGACGTCATGAACTTGGCGGGGCGCCGCAGCGACCAAGGAACATGAGCCAGGTCATGACTGCATCGACGCCCCTCAATTTCCGCAAGATCGCTGCTCTCGTCGCGGCGGCCGGAACGCTGTTCTGGCTCTACACCTTCCATTACATCGCGAATGTCCCGCCCGGAGACGGCAGCGGCTTTCAATGGCTCGCGGTGTTTCCGCTGGGCATGGTCTTCGGGGCGTTCTTCCTGCCGGCCTGGGTGCTGGTTGCGATCGGCCGTTTGCCGCGCTTCACCACTGCCGTCGGCATTTGCGGCCTGATCGCCTTCGCGATCATCTGGGCGCAGCTCCTCAACGAGTTTCCGAAATCATAGAGTCGCTAAGACGCGTCATCCAGCGCCGCCAGCCGCTCGGCCTCGGCGATGTCCTCGACCGTGTTGGCATTGAAGAACGGATCGAGCGGCTCGATCGGCCACGTCACCGTCGCAAGCGGATAGCGCGCGGTCCAGCGGTCGATCTTGCGGAGGTCTTCGACCACGAGCGCGTGGCGCAGCTCCTCGCGCAAGGCGACGCGCCACAGGCCGATCACCGGATGCGACTGCTCGCCTGAGGCTGCGACCGCAAGCTGCGCATTCTCACGCGCGCGCGCCTCATGCAGCTGCGCGACGAGGTCGCGCGGCAGGAACGGGCAATCGCCGGCGGCGCTGAGCACCCATTCGATTTCCGGCCGGTTCGCCGCGGTCCAGTCGAGCGCCGCGAGGATGCCGGCGAGGGGACCCGGGAAGCCGGGCACGTCGTCGGCGACGACCTGCAAGCCGTACGCGGCAAAGCGGCCGGGATCGCCGTTGGCATTGAGAATCAGTCCGCTGCACTGGGACGCAAGGCGCGCGATCACGCGTTCCAGAATGGTGCGGCCGCCGATGGTGCGCATCGGCTTGTCGCCGCCGCCCATGCGCCGCGCGAGCCCACCGGCGAGCAGCACGCCGAGAGTCGGCGGAACACGCGCCGCGGAAATGTCAGTCGTCACCGCCTTCACCCTTGCGCTTGTGCTTGGCCGATTCCTCTTCGACATAAGCGAGGTTCTGGTCGTAGACGATGCGCTCTTCGCCTGCGAGCGCGATGAAGCGTTTGCCGCGGGTGCGCCCGACCAGCGTCAGGCCGACCTGCCTTGCCAGATCGACACCCCAGGCGGTGAAGCCGGAGCGCGACACCAGGATCGGAATGCCCATTCGGACGGTCTTGATCACCATCTCCGAGGTGAGGCGCCCCGTGGTGTAGAGGATCTTGTCGGACGCGTCGACGCCGTGGCGGTACATCCAGCCCGCGATCTTGTCGACGGCGTTGTGGCGGCCGACATCCTCGGTGTAGCAGAGCGGGGTCCCTTCCTTGCACAGCACACAGCCGTGGATCGCGCCGGCCTCCAGATAAAGCGAGGGCATGGTGTTGATGGTCTGCGTCATCTGGTAGAGCCAGGAGGTGCGCAGCTCTGCCTTAGGCAGCGCGACGCTCTCGACCGCCTCCAAGAGGTCGCCGAAGGCGGTGCCCTGCGCGCAGCCGGAGGTCTGCGTGCGCTTCTTCAGCTTGGCTTCGAAATTGGTGTGGTGTGAGGTGCGCACGACGACCACCTGGAGGTCATCGTCGTACTCGACCTCGGTGACCACGTCGTTATATTTCAGCATGTTCTGGTTCAGCAGATAGCCGAGCGCCAGATATTCCGGGTAGTCGCCGATCGTCATCATGGTGACGATCTCCTGCGCGTTCAAATAGAGCGTCAGCGGCCGCTCCATCGGCACCTTGATTTCGACCCTGGCGCCGGTCTGGTCCGTACCGGTCACGCTCTGGGTCAGGCGCGGGTCATCCGGATTGGGGACGATCAGGGGCACCGGGGCTTTGTCGATCTTCATCATGGCGGCGAGGTTAGCATGACATTCGGATCAAGCCGATATAAGCATGGCGGGGAGAGAGCGAAATGCCTCGGCTCGTCATTGCGAGCGCAGCGAAGCAATCCAGAGTCTTTCCGCGGCGGCAGTCTGGATTGCTTCGCTGCGCTCGCAATGACGCGGAGGGGCCGCGGTTCCACAAGGGACCTGATCGTCACGGACACGGAGCTGGAATGAAAGTCATCGGCCTTGCAGGCTGGAGCGGTGCGGGCAAGACAACGCTATTGACGCGGCTGATCCCGCATTTCGACGCGCAGGGCCTGCGCGTCTCCGTGATCAAGCATGCGCATCACCAGTTCGACGTCGACGTGCCCGGCAAGGATTCCTGGCGCCATCGCGAGGCCGGCGCGGCGGAGGTTCTGGTGGCCTCGTCGAAACGCTGGGCGCTGATGCATGAGCTGCGCGGGGCGGCGGAGCCGCGGCTGCCGGAGCTGCTCGACAAGCTCTCCGCGGTCGATCTCGTCGTGGTCGAGGGATTCAAGCGCGAGCCGCACCGCAAGATCGAGGTGCATCGTGCCGCCAACGGCAAGCCGCTGCTGTTTCCGGACGATCCCGGAATTGCCGGGATTGCGACCGACGTCGCGATTGACACGAGGCTGCCGACTGTCCATCTCGACGATATCGAAGGCGCGGCGGCATTGATGATACGGGCGGCGATGCCGGTCGAGGAAGCGGTAGCAAGAAGCGCAGCGACACGCTGACGAGGCACCATGGCGCAACTGTCGGACGATTGCTTTGCCTTCGGCGGCCCGATGATGTCGGTCGACGAAGCCGTCGGCCTCATCACGACGCGCGTCAACGCCATCGTCGATCTCGAGACGGTGGCGCTGGTCGATGCCGACGGGCGCGTGCTCGCGCGCGATCTGGCCGCGCCTTTGCCGCTGCCGCCGTTCACCAACTCCGCCGTCGACGGTTACGCCGTGCGCAACGCCGACCTTCCGGCAAGCGCAGAGCAGGCCTTCCCGCTTGACGGCCGCATCCAGGCCGGCGGCCTTGCGCAAGCGCCGATCAAGCCCGGCCACACCGCGCGCATCTTCACCGGCGCCCCGATGCCGCCGGATGCGGAGACGGTCTTCATGCAGGAGGACGTCCGCATCGATGCTTCAGGCAGGATCGTGCTGCCGCCGGGGCTGAAGCCCGGCGCAAATGTGCGGCCCGCAGGCGAGGACATTCCCCAAGGTCAGGTCGCGCTGCGCGCCGGCCAGCGCCTGCGGCCGCAGCACGTCGCCCTTGCCGCCGCGTTCGGCCTGACAAGGCTCGACGTCGTCAGGCGCATCCGTGTCGCCGTGTTCTCGACCGGCGACGAGCTCGCCTCGCCCGGCGAGCCGCGCGCCGCCTCGCAATTGTTCGATTCCAACCGCTTCATGCTGATGGCGATGCTGCGGCGGCTCGGCTGCGAGGTCAGCGATCTCGGCATTCTGCGCGATGAGCGAGCGTCGCTGGCGCGCGGCCTGAAGCAGGTCGCAGGCGGCCATGACCTGATCCTCACCACCGGCGGCGTCTCGACCGGCGAGGAGGATCACGTCAAGGCGGCGGTGGAGAGCATCGGCTCGCTGGTGCTGTGGCGGATGGCGATCAAGCCCGGCCGTCCCGTGGCGATGGGCATCATCGGCGGCACACCGTTGATCGGACTGCCCGGCAATCCCGTCGCGAGCTTCGTGACATTCGTCCATGTGGTGCGACCGACGGCGTTGGCGCTGTCGGGCGCCTTGCCGGAGCCGCTCTTGGCGATCCCGCTGCGCGCGGCGTTCACCTACAAGAAGAAGGCCGGCCGGCGTGAATATGTGCGCGCCTCGCTGCGGCGCGCGCAGGACGGCGGGCTCGAGGCGATCAAGTTCCCGCGCGAAGGCGCCGGGCTCCTATCCTCGCTGGTCGAGACCGATGGCCTCGTCGAGCTCGGCGAGGACATTACGAATGTCGAGCCGGGGCAGGACGTGGGCTTCCTGCCCTACGCCAGCCTGATCTGATGCCTCCTAACGTTGACGCAGCCGCTCCGCCTCGCCATGGTGCGGCCATGACCAGGACGACACTCGATCTCACCGGGTTGAAATGCCCGTTGCCGGCCCTCAAGACGCGGAAGGCGCTCAAGCCGCTCAAGGCAGGGGACCAGCTCGAAGTTCACTGCACCGATCCGCTCTCTGTGATCGATATTCCCAATCTGATCCGCGAGACCGGCGACAAGGTCGAGATCACCGAGCGCAACGAGGCGCGCATCGTGTTCCTGGTCGAAAAGAGCGACGCCCCGTAGAAAGGGAAATGTTCACTGCGGCGGCCCTTGCGCTCCCGCCGCGCCTCAAGCGACGTCGATAGGACTTCGCTATCGCAGCATGAGACGCCTTTATTGATCTCCCGGCCAATTCGGGCTTGGCTCGGCCTTGCTCAAGAACGCAGGGCCGGTGCTGGGCTCTGTTGAGCCGTGCAGCGTAACCACTTCCGCGAGCGTGATAATTTTCTTGGCATCTGGCATGCCAGAGGATAGAAGTGGAGTTCTGATAAGGACGAGATCGAGACGAAGCGATGAGCCACGAGGACGTGCACAAGATCCGCTCCTTCGAGCATCCCGGTGAGGGACGCCGACGCGCCAAGGCGACCCCCAAGGGGCGGCAGGTCGATCCCACGGCCGCGCACGAGATCGAGCTGTTGCTCGGCGACAGGCCGCGGCGGCGCGATCTGTTGATCGAATATCTGCACCTGATCCAGGACAAGTATCACCAGATCTCGGCGGCGCATCTGGCCGCACTCGCCGACGAGATGAAGCTCGCCTTCGCCGAGGTGTTCGAGACGGCGACCTTCTACGCGCATTTCGACGTGGTGAAGGAAGGCGAGCCCGACATTCCCCCGCTGACGATCCGCGTCTGCGATTCGCTCACCTGCGCGATGCTTGGCGGCGAGAACCTGCTCGAAGATCTGCAGAGCGCGTCAGGTCCCGGCATCCGCGTCGTGCGCGCGCCGTGCGTCGGCCGCTGCGACACGGCGCCGGCCGCCGAGGTCGGGCACAATTTCGTCGACCACGCGACCGTCGCCGATGTGATGGCGGCGGCAAAGGCCGGCGATACTCATACGCATCTGCCCAAATATACCGAGTACGATGCCTACGTCGCGGGTGGCGGCTACAAGCTGCTCAATCGTCTGCGCTCCGGCGAATTGTCGAAGGACGATCTCCTGAAAGCGCTCGACGACGCTTCGCTGCGCGGCCTTGGCGGCGCCGGCTTCCCCACCGGGCGCAAATGGCGCGCCGTGCTCGGCGAGCCCGGACCGCGGCTGATGGCGATCAACGGCGACGAGGGCGAGCCCGGCACGTTCAAGGACCGCTATTATCTCGAAACAGATCCGCATCGCTTCATCGAGGGCATGTTGATCGGCGCCCACGTGGTGCAGGCGAGCGACGTCTACATCTATCTGCGCGACGAATATCCGGCCTCGCGCGAGATCCTCCAGCGCGAGATCGCCAAGCTTCCGCCGGGCGGCCCGACGCTGCATCTGCGGCGCGGCGCCGGCGCTTACATCTGCGGCGAGGAATCCTCGCTGCTGGAGAGCATCGAGGGCAAGCGCGGCCTGCCCCGGCACAAGCCGCCTTACCCGTTCCAGGTCGGCCTGTTCGGCCTGCCGACGTTGATCAACAATATCGAGACGCTGTGGTGGGTGCGCGACATCGTCGAGAAGGGCGCCGATTGGTGGAAGGGCCATGGCCGCCACGAGCGTCACGGCCTGCGCAGCTTCTCGGTCTCGGGCCGCGTCAAGAATCCCGGCATGAAGCTCGCGCCCGCGGGCATCACCGTGCGCGAGCTGATCGAGGAATATTGCGGCGGCATGGCCGACGGCCACCAGTTCTACGCCTATCTGCCGGGCGGTGCGTCCGGCGGCATTTTGCCTGCAGCGATGGACGACATCCCGCTCGATTTCGGCACGCTGGAGAAATACGGCTGCTTCATCGGCTCGGCTGCGATCGTGATCCTGTCGCACAAGGACAGCGTGCGGTCGGCCGCACTGAACCTGATGAAGTTCTTCGAGGACGAGAGCTGCGGCCAGTGCACGCCGTGCCGCGTCGGTACTCAAAAGGCGGCGCTGCTGATGCAAAGGCCGGTCTGGAATCGTGCCTTGCTGGAAGAATTGAGCCAGGCGATGCGCGATGCCTCGATCTGCGGGCTCGGACAGGCGGCATCGAATCCGCTGTCTTCCGTGATCAAATATTTCCCTGACGAGTTCAAGGAAGCCGCCGAATGACCAAGATCACGTTCGAACTCGACGGCAAGCAGGTCGAGGCCAAGCCCGGCGAGACCATCTGGCAGGTCGCAAAGCGCCAGGGCCGCGACATTCCGCACCTCTGCTATTCGCCGGCGCCGGACTATCGCCCCGACGGCAATTGCCGCGCCTGCATGGTCGAGATCGAGGGCGAGCGCGTGCTCGCCGCGTCCTGCAAGCGCACGCCGTCGGTCGGCATGAAGGTGAAGACCGAGAGCGCCCGCGCGACTGCTGCGCAGAAGATGGTGATGGAGCTGCTGGTCGCAGACCAGCCGGCGCGCGAAACCAGCCACGACCCGGAGTCGAAGTTCTGGCACTGGGCCGAGACGACAGGCGTCACCGAGAGCCGCTTTCCCGCCGCCGAGCGCTGGGCGACCGATGCCAGCCATCCGGCGATGCGCGTCAATCTCGATGCCTGCATCCAGTGCGGCCTGTGCGTGCGCGCCTGCCGTGAGGTCCAGGTCAACGACGTCATCGGCATGGCCTATCGCAATGCCGGCGCCAAGATCGTGTTCGACTTCGACGACCCCATGGGCGAGTCCACCTGCGTTGCCTGCGGCGAATGCGTGCAGGCCTGCCCGACCGGCGCCTTGATGCCGGCCGTGATGCTCGACGACAAGCAGACGCGCGTCACCTATGCCGACAAGAAGGTCGATTCGCTCTGCCCGTTCTGCGGCGTCGGCTGCCAGGTCACCTATGAGGTCAAGGACGAGAAGGTGATCTATGCGGAAGGCCGCGACGGCCCCGCCAATCACAATCGTCTCTGCGTGAAGGGCCGCTTCGGCTTCGACTACATCCACCATCCGCATCGCCTGACGAAGCCGCTGGTGCGGTTGCCGAACGCGAAGAAGGATGCGAACGATCAGGTCGATCCGGCCAATCCGTTCACGCATTTCCGCGAGGCGAGCTGGGAGGAAGCGCTCGACATCGCCGCCAAGGGCCTCGTCAAGATCCGCGACGAGAAGGGCGTGAAGGCGCTGGCCGGCTTCGGCTCGGCCAAGGGCTCGAACGAAGAGGCCTATCTGTTCCAGAAGCTGGTGCGCACCGGCTTCGGCTCCAACAACGTCGATCACTGCACGCGCCTCTGCCACGCTTCGTCGGTCGCGGCGCTGTTCGAAGGCCTCAGCTCGGGCGCGGTGTCGGCACCGTTCTCTGCCGCCATGGACGCCGAGGTCATCATCGTGATCGGCGCCAATCCGACTGTGAACCATCCGGTTGCGGCGACCTTCATCAAGAACGCGGTCAAGCAGAACGGCGCAAAACTGTTCGTTATGGATCCGCGCCGGCAGTCGCTGTCGCGGCATGCGACCAAGCATCTGCAGTTCAAGCCCGGCTCCGACGTCGCCATGCTGAACGCGATGATCAACACGATCATCACTGAGGGCCTGACCGACGACCAGTACATTGCCGGCTACACCGAGGGTTTCGAGGACCTCAAGGAGAAGATCAAGGAGTTCACGCCGGAGAAGATGGAGCCGATCTGCGGCGTCCCGGCGCAGACCTTGCGCGAGGTGGCGCGCACCTATGCGCGCGCGAAATCGTCGATCATCTTCTGGGGTATGGGCATCAGCCAGCACGTCCATGGCACCGACAATGCGCGCTGCCTGATTGCGCTCGCGCTGATCACCGGCCAGGTCGGCCGTCCCGGCACCGGCCTGCATCCGCTGCGTGGCCAGAACAACGTGCAGGGCGCCTCCGATGCCGGCCTGATCCCGATGTTCCTGCCGGACTACCAGCCGGTGGGGCGCGATGATCTGCGCGGCAGCTTCGAAAAGCTCTGGCAGCAGGATCTCGACCCCGTCCGCGGCCTGACCGTGGTCGAGATCATGAACGCGATCCATGCCGGCGAGATCACGGGCATGTATATCGAGGGCGAGAATCCCGCGATGTCCGATCCCGATCTGCAGCACGCGCGCCATGCGCTCGCGATGCTCGATCATCTCGTGGTGCAGGATCTCTTTGTTACCGAGACCGCGTTCCATGCCGACGTGATCCTGCCGGCCTCGGCCTTCGCCGAGAAGGACGGCTCCTTCACCAACACCGATCGCCGCGTGCAGCTGGCGCGTCAGGTGATCAAGCCGCCCGGCGATGCGCGGCAGGATCTCTGGATCATTCAGGAGATCGGCAAGCGCATGGGCCTGCCGTGGAATTATGCCGGTCCCGGCGAGGTCTTCACCGAGATGGCGGAGCTGATGCCGTCGCTGAAGAACATCACCTGGGAGCGGCTGGTGCGCGAGGGCGCAGTCACTTATCCTGTCGACGATCCGAACAAGCCCGGCAACGAGATCATCTTCACCACGGGCTTCCCGACCGCGAGCGGCCGCGGCAAGATCATGCCGGCCAAGGTCATCCCGCCGGACGAGATTCCCGACGACGAATATCCGATGGTGCTCTCGACCGGCCGCGTGCTGGAGCACTGGCACACCGGCTCGATGACGCGCCGCGCCCAGGTGCTCGACCAGATCGAGCCCGAGGCGGTCGCGTTCATGTCGCCAAAGGACATGCGCAAGAAGAAGCTGGTGCCCGGCGATTTCATTCGCCTGGAGACCCGCCGTGGCGCCGTCGAGGTCAAGGTCCGCTCCGACCGCGACGTGCCGGAGAACATGGTGTTCATGCCGTTCTGCTACGCCGAGGCGGCGGCGAACCTGCTCACCAACCCGGCGCTGGACCCGTTCGGCAAGATCCCGGAGTTCAAGTTCTGCGCAGCCCGGGCCGAGCGCGCCGAGATGCGTGACGCGGCGGAGTAGGGGACGTCATGGGTGGGGCGCATGGTGCCCACACCGTCATTGCGAGCGAAGCGAAGCAATCTAGACTGCCTCCGCGGCAAGATTCTGGATTGCTTCGTCGCTTCGCTCCTCGCAATGACGGTGCTACATGTGACGCATGTCCAAAGTCACCCCCGCGACACGCGCACTCACGGCCGCCGGTGTTGCCTTCACCGTGCACACCTACGACTATGATCCCGACGCCGAGAGCATCGGGCTGCAGGCGGCGGCCGCGCTCGGCGAGGAGCCGGCGCGCGTCCTGAAGACGCTGATGGCGCTGGTCGACGGCAAGCCGGTGTGCGTGGTCGTGCCGTCCGACCAGGAGGTCTCGATGAAGAAGCTGGCGGCGGCGGCGAGCGGCAAGTCGGCGCAGATGATGAAGCCGCCCGAGGCCGAGCGCGTCACCGGCTACAAGGTCGGCGGCATCAGCCCGTTCGGGCAGCGCAAGCCTGTGCGCACCGTGATCGAGCAGAGCGCGCTTGCGCATGATCTCGTCTATCTCAATGGAGGCCAGCGCGGCTTGCAGGTCCGGCTGAAGCCGGCCGATGCGCGGGACGTCCTGAAGGCCGTGGTGGCGGATGTGCTGGCGTGAGCGCGATGGAGCGGGATCATGAGGCGGCTGCTTCTGGCGGGGTTCTGGGTGCTGCTCGGCATCGCTTTTCCGGCAGAGGCACATGAGGTCAATCTCGTCACCGCGCGCGTGGGGCTGAGCCCTGATCGCTCGGTGAGCGTCGAGCTCGGGTTGAAGGGCAGCGATGTCGATCGCCTGATCGGTACGAAGATCTATGATCCGAGACGGGACGCGGTCGATCCTGTCGCGGTCGAAGCGGCCAAGCCCGCGATCCTTGCCTATATGGGCACGCATCTGGCTGTCACAGGTGGTGCCAAGGCCTGTGTTGCCGGAGATGCCGCGATCTTGGCCGACGGCGACGGCATCGTCTATCGCAACAGCTTTGCCTGCGCCGACGCCGCCGGCGATCTCATCTATCGTTCCACCGTGCTGACCGAGAAGGACAAGGCTGCTCGACAAGTCGTGCTGATTGCGCAGGGGCGGTCGGAAACGCAGGCCTTGCTCGACGCCGGCAACACGACGGTCACGCTTTCAACCGCGCCGCCGTCGCTGTGGTCGACGATGCAGCGCTATGTCATCACCGGCATCGAGCACATCTTCCTCGGTTACGATCACATCGCATTCCTGATCGCGGTGGTGCTGTGGGCGCGACGGCTCATGCCCGTCGTCAAAATCGTGACGGCCTTCACCATTGCCCATTCAATCACCTTGTCGCTGGCCGCGCTCGATGTTCTCGTGATTCCGAGCAGCATCGTGGAGCCTGCAATTGCGGCCTCGATCGTCTTCGTGGCTGTGGAGAACTTCTTCTCGCGCGACGTCGACAGGCGCTGGCGCGTGGCTTTTCTGTTCGGCTTGATCCACGGCTTCGGCTTCGCGGGGGTGCTGCGTGACATCGGGTTACCGCCAAACACAGCCGTGCCGGCGCTTGCCGCTTTCAACATCGGCGTCGAGATCGGGCAGGTCGCGATCGTTGCGGTCGCGTTGCCGACCCTCCGTCTCGCCGATCGATGGAGCGGAGGGGACCGGTCCGAACCGGTGAGGGCGGCGGGGCTGGTTTACACGTTCTCTGCCATGATCGGCCTGCTCGGCGGCTATTGGCTGGTCGCGCGCGTCTTCGAAGCTTGAAATCAAGCGGTCTCTCTCGCGCGGTCGGCCTGCTTCCGCCACGGCGCGCGGCCCCACGGCTCCTGCGCACTTGAGTTCGCTCACAAGCCCTGTATAGAAACTGGAATAGAAATAGAATATCGTTCTGTACGATAGAACGAACGCAATTGAGGGACGAGACAATGGAATTCGAACGCGTCCGGCAGGACGACGGCTCACCGGTGCCATTCACGCCCGATGCCGTCATCGAAGCCTTCAAGGCGATTCCCGATTTGCTGATCCGCGACGAGGCCCTCACTGCCCGTGGTCGCTGGCTCGATGTGGATTGCCTGCTCGGGCCGAGCACGCAGCCATTCCACCTCGCCATTCGGGCCGGTCGGATCGTCGACATGGCGCCGGCGCCAGTGCTGATGCGTTCCTGGCGCTTCTCCTATCGCGCGACGCCCGCCGCGTTCGCCGCATATTGGCAACGAATGCCGCCGGCGGGATGGCACGATCTGCTGGCGCTGACCAAGCGCGGGCAGGCGACGCTCGAAGGCGATCTGCATCCGTTCATGGCGTACCTTCAGTATTTCAAGGATCTTCTGGCGCTACCGCGGCGCAGCGGGTTCGGAGGCGCGTCATGAACGGCTTCATCGAGCCGATTGTCGGGCGCTACGTGCACGTCGAGATCGATGGCGAGGTCAACAGGATCTATTTCGAGGAGAACGGCAGCGGCATTCCCCTGGTTTGCCTCCACACCGCCGGCTCCGACGCGCGGCAGTGGCGTCATCTGCTCGTGGACGACGAGTTCACGAGGCATTTCCGAGTCATCACCTTCGACATGCCCTGGCATGGTAAGTCCAATCCCCCGGACAGCCGATATGGCAGCGAATACCGGCTGACCACCGCGAGCTACACGGCGACGATCCGCGCCTTCTGCAGCGCGCTTGGGCTGGAGCGGCCGGTGGTGATGGGTTGCTCGATCGGTGGCCGCATCGTGCTCAATCTCGCCATTGCGCATGCTCACGAGTTTCGCGCTCTGATCGGCCTTGAGGCCGCCGACTTCCAGCAGCCCTGGTACGAAACGACCTGGCTGAACCGGCCCGATGTTCATGGCGGCGAGGTCTGCGCCGCGCTGGTATCGGGATTGATCGCGCCTGGCGGTCCTGAGGGTGCGCGCAACGAGACACTGTGGGGCTACAAGCAGGGCGGACCCGGCATCTTCAAGGGCGATCTTTATTTCTATCGCGTCGATGGCGATCTGCGTGGTCGCACCGGCAACATCGACGTCAACCAGTGCCCGCTCTATCTGCTGACCGGCGAGTACGATTTCTCCTGCACGCCGGAGGACACGCTGCGGACCGCCGCCGGGATTCCCGGTGCGAAGGCCACCGTCATGGAGCGGCTTGGCCATTTTCCGATGAGTGAAAACCCAGGCCAGTTCCGCCGCTACATCGCGCCGGTGCTGCAAAACATCCTCGATAAGCAAAAGTCGTAAACGGGAGGCGTATGTTATGAAGTTGCGTTGGATGATTGCGGTCGCTCTGGCCGCGCAGACGAGTGCCGCGGTCGCGGCCGACGATGTCATCAGGATCGGCGTTCTCAACGACCAGTCCGGTGTGTTCGCCGACAATGGAGGGCGGGGCTCGGTCGCCGCCGCAAGGCTCGCCGCGGAGGATTTCGGCAACGAACTCCTCGGCAAGAAGATCGAGATCATTTCGGCCGACCATCAGAACAAGCCGGACATCGCATCGGCAACTGCGCGCAAATGGTTCGACAATGAGGGCGTCGACATGATCGCGGACGGCGCAGCCTCCTCGGCCGGCTTTGCCATCCTGGAAGTCGCCAAGCAGAAGAACAAGATCTTCGTCATCTCGGGTCCGGGCTCGTCCGATTTCACGGGAAAGTCCTGCTCGCCGATCAGCTTCCACTTCAACTACGACACCTACGCGCTGTCGAAGCTGACCAGCGACGCGATCACGCGGGCTGGCGGCAAGACCTGGTACTTCGTGACAGCCGACTACGCCTTCGGTCACGCGCTTCAGCGCGATGCCACGAAGTTCATCGACGTCGCCGGCGGCAAAGTGATCGGCTCGGCCGCGCATCCGCTCGGCACTGCGGATTTTGCGTCCTTTCTGCTGCAGGCGCAGGGATCCAAGGCCGACGTCGTTGGCCTCGCGACGTCGGGCGCGGACGTGCAGACCGCGATCAAGCAGGCTGGTGAGTTCGGCATCGTCGAGGGCGGCCAGAAGCTCGCCGGCCTCCTGGTCTTCATCACGGATGTGAACTCGCTTGGCCTGAAGGTCACGCAGGGTTTGCAGGTGACGACCTCGTTCTACTGGGACCTCAACGAGCAGACCCGGGCCTGGTCGAAGCGCTACTCGACGCTGATGGACGGCAAGGTCGCGAGCATGGTGCAGGCAGGCGTCTACAGCGGCGTCCGACATTACCTCGCCGCCGTCAAGGCAGCGGGCACCACCGATGCAACGGGCGTTGCCGCCAAGATGCACGAGCTGAAGGTCAACGACATGTACAACAAGGACGTTGCGGTCCGCCCCGACGGGCGCGTGCTGCACACGATGTATCTCGTGCAAGTGAAGAAGCCGGAGGAGTCCAAGTACAAGTTCGACTATTACCGGATCGTCGGCTCCAAGCCGGGCGACGAGGTATTCCGGCCGTTGAGCGAAGGCGGCTGCCCGCTGGTAAAGTAACTGCGCCGGCCGGGCGGGACCGGCGTCCGCCCGGCCACACGACTTCGAGGGAGAGTTAAGGAATGTCTGGTTCGATTGGGTTCATCGGTCTCGGCGTCATGGGCGAGCCGATCTGCCGCAACCTGTTGCGCAAGAGCGGCCGGCCGGTGCTTGCGTTCGACCTTTCCGTGGAGCCGTTGGCGCGTATCGTGGCTGACGGAGCGACGGCGACGACGTCGATCGGGGATGTTGTCGCCGGCGCACAGACGGTCTTCCTGTGCCTGCCCAGCGCCAAGCACGTCATGTCGGTCTTCGAGAGCATCCTGCCGGCGGTCAAGCGCGACCAGACTGTGATCGATCTCGGCACGTCCGACGTCGGCCTGACCCGTTCATTCGCGAAGCAGCTCGCGGAGAAGGGCGCGCTCTGGATCGATGCGCCGATCGCGCGCACCCGCCAGGCAGCCCAGGACGGCACGCTCAGCGTTATGGTCGGCGCGACAGCCGAGCAGTTCGCCGTGGTCGAGCCGCTGATCCGGCATTTTGCGACCGACGTCACTCTCTGTGGCGGAACCGGCGCAGGCCAAGTGACGAAGATCCTCAACAACATGGTGCTGTTCGAGACGGTGAATGCGCTGGCGGAGGCCGTCGCGCTTGCCAAGCACAGCGGCGTCGAGCCGAAGCTGCTGCTGGAGACGTTGTCCAAGGGGTCGGCGGACAGTTTTGCCCTGCGCAATCACGGCATGAAGGCGATCGTCGCCGGGGAGTTTCCGCTGCGGGCGTTCTCCACTGAATATGCAATGAAGGACCTCTCCTATGCGCTGGAGCTCGGCGCGCAGGCTGGGCTCAACCTGCGCGGTGCCGCGCTTATGCGCACCATCTTCCAGGAGACGATCGACAAGGGGATGGGGGATGCTTACTTTCCCGTCATCGCTAAGCTCATCGATCCCTCCGGATTCCCCCAATAGGAAACGCCATGCCTTCGCCCGGTGTCGCCGCCGTCGACCGCGCTCTGACGATCCTTGCCGCGTTCGAGGATGCCCCGGAGCCGATGACGCTGGCGGAGCTTGCCAAGCGCACCAAGATGTACAAAAGCACGCTGTTGCGGCTGATGGCCTCGCTTCAGGAATTCGGCTACCTCGTGCAACTCGCCGACGGCCGCTACCATCTCGGGCCGACGCCGTTCCGGCTGGGTGCGGTGTACCAGCGCAACAACAATCTGCATGATCGGGTGATGCCGCTGCTGCGCCAGCTCGTGGCCGACGGCACCGAAAGTCCGTCGTACCACGTGCGGCATGATGCCAAGCGCCGGCTCTGCGTGTTCCGCGTCGATTCCCAACACTCGACGCTCGACCGCGTCGAGGCCGGCATGCTGCTGCCGCTGGAGCGCGGGGCGGCGGGCCGGGTTATTCTCGCCTTTGACGGTGAGAAAGGCGCGACCTATGACGCGATTCGCGAGGGCTGCATCGCAGTGTCGTTCGGGGAGCGCGATCCGGATTGTGCCGGGCTGGCCTGCCCCGTGTTCGGGTCCGGCGGCAAGTGCGTCGGCGCCTTGTCGCTCTCGGGGCCGAAGCCGCGCTTCACGAGAGACAATATCAAGACGATGGCGTCGCTGTTGCTGAAGGCAGCCATCCGCCTGACGCGCACGCTGGGCGGTCCGACCGAGATCCTCGACAATGCCTTATCGGCTTTGGCTGAAGACGCGCGTCCAGCGCGCAGGGCGAGGCGCTAGTTGTCGACAAAATGCGCAACGCTGGAAGGTCGAGCATGCCACTGACGGACAGAATTTCTCCAATCTCGCGTGCCGTCGGGCGGACGGTATGAGCAGCAAATACGACGTGCTGGTGATCGGCGGCGGCAACGCCGCCCTGTGCGCTGCGATCAGCGCGCGGCGCGGCGGCGCCTCGGTGCTCGTGCTCGAAGGCGCGCCGAAATTCTATCGCGGCGGCAACACCCGCCACACCCGCAACATGCGCTGCGCCCATGACGCGGCGACCGAAATCCTGACCGGCCCCTACACCGAGGAGGAATTCTGGGAGGATCTGCTGCGCGTCACCGGCGGGCAGACCGACGAGGTGCTCGCCCGACATATGATCCGCGAATCCAAGGACATCCTGAACTGGATCGTGGAGCAGGGCGTGCGCTGGCAGCCCTCGCTCGGCGGCACGCTGAGCCTCGGCCGCACCAACTCCTTTTTCCTCGGCGGCGGGCGGGCGATGCTGAACGCGCTTTATCTCACCGCGGAGCGGCTCGGCGTCGCCGTCGAATACGACGCCGAGGTGATCGATCTCGTGATCGAGGACGGCATGTTCCTCGCCGCGCGCCTCAAGCGGCCGGTCAAGGGCGAGAGCGAGATCCGCGCGACTTCATTGGTCGCCGCTGCGGGCGGGTTCGAGGCCAACATCGAATGGCTGAAGCAATACTGGGGCGAGGCGGCCGACAACTTCCTGATCCGCGGCACGCCCTATAACCGCGGCTCGATCCTGAAGATGCTGCTCGACAAGGGCGTGCAGGAGGTCGGCGATCCCACGCAGTGTCATGCGGTCGCGATCGATGCCCGCGCGCCGAAATTCGACGGCGGCATCATCACGCGACACGACTCGGTCGTGTTCGGCATCGTCGTCAACAAGCACGCGCAGCGATTCTACGACGAGGGCGAGGACATCTGGCCGAAGCGCTACGCGATCTGGGGCCGGCTGGTCGCGGCGCAGCCCGACCAGATCGCCTACATCATCTTCGATTCCACCGTCGTGACCAGCTTCATGCCGACGTTGTTTCCGCCGATCGCCGGGCAGACGATCGCGGAGCTCGCCGGCAAGCTCGCGCTCGATCCGGCCGCGCTGGAACAGACCATCACCGAGTTCAACGCCGCGGTGCGGCCCGGGACCTTCGACCACACCATTCTGGATGATTGCGTGACGGAGGGCATCACGCCGCCCAAGACGCATTGGGCGCGCCGGATCGAGACGCCGCCTTTTCTCGCTTATCCGGTGCGGCCCGGCATCACCTTCACCTACCTCGGCACGCGCGTGAACAAGGAGGCGCGAATGCTGATGAAGGACGGCAAGCCGTCCGCCAACATGTTCGCGGCCGGCGAGATCATGGCCGGCAATGTGCTCGGCAAGGGCTATGCGGCCGGCATGGGCATGACGATCGGCAGCGTGTTCGGGCGGATCGCAGGACGGGAAGCGGCGAAACATGCACGGAACTAGGACTCTCGACGAAGCCGACCGTCTGATGACGGTCTGCAATTCCTGCCGCTATTGCGAGGGCCTGTGCGCGGTGTTTCCGGCCATGGAGATGCGGCGCGCCTTCTCCGACGGCGATCTCAACTATCTCGCCAATCTCTGCCATTCCTGCGGCGCCTGCTACGTCGACTGCCAGTTCTCGCCGCCGCACGAATTCAACGTCAACGTCCCGAAGACGTTGGCGGTTGCGCGCGCGGAGTCCTATGCGGCCTATGCCTGGCCGCGGCCGCTATCCGGCGCCTTCGCGCGCAACGGCCTCGTCATCAGCATCACCGCCGCGCTCAGCATGGCGATCTTCATTCTCGGCTTTGCCGCCTTGAATGACCGCGGCGTGTTGTTCGGCGTGCACACCGGGCCCGGCGCCTTCTACAAGCTGATGCCGCACAACGCGATGGTCGCGCTGTTTGGCGCCGCATTCCTCTACGCGATCCTCGCACTCGTCATGAGCGTGCGTGCCTTCTGGCGCGACATCGGCACACCGATCGGCGGCCGCGCCAATGGCGGCTCGATCTTTCAGGCGATCCGCGACGCCGGCGAGCTGCGCTATCTCCATGGCGGTGGCGTCGGCTGCTACAACGAGGACGACAAGCCGACCGACCGGCGCAAGCTCTATCATCACCTGACCTTCTACGGCTTCATCCTGTGCTTCGCAGCGACGTCGGTCGCGACGCTCTATCACTATCTGCTCGGCCGCGAGGCGCCGTATCCGTGGTGGGACCTGCCCGTGGTGCTCGGCACGCTCGGCGGCATCGGCCTGATCGTCGGGCCCATCGGCCTGTTCGCCGCCAAGATGCGGCGCGATCCCGCGCTGCTCGACGAATACAGCTACGGCATGGACGTCGGCTTCATCGCCATGCTGTTCCTGACCGGCCTCACCGGAATGCTGCTGCTGGTGCTGCGCGAGACCGCCGCGATGGGACCGCTGCTCGCGCTGCATCTCGGCGCCGTGTTCGCGTTGTTCATCACCATGCCCTACGGCAAGTTCATGCACGGCATCTATCGCTTCGCCGCGCTGGTGCGCTATGCGCAGGAGCGGCGGACGGCGGCGTGACCCCGCGCCGCCCGTCTCGCAACCTCTTACGCCACCTCGCGCTCGGGCGGGGATCCCTGCTCGCGGGCCATCGTCGTGGCCGTGACATAGTCGGTCTTGCCGGTGCCGAGCAGCGGCACCTTGTCGACCACCATGATCGCAGCGGGCACGGTCAGCTCGGAGGCGCCGATCGCCTTGGCCTGGGCCTGCATCGCGCTGCGCTCGGCATTCTTCTCGGTCGTCAGCAGCACGATGCGCTCGCCCTTGCGCTGGTCGGGGATCGACACGGCGACGGATGCCGCCTGCGGCCATAGCGCCGCCGCGATGGCTTCGACCGCCGACAGCGAGACCATTTCGCCCGCGATCTTGGCAAAGCGCTTGGCGCGGCCCTTGATGGTGATGAAGCCGGCCGGGTCGATCGAAACGATGTCGCCGGTGTCGTGCCAGCCGTCGGGGAGCTTTTCGAGCACGCCGGGATTTTCGGCCCTGAGGTAGCCGAGCATCACGTTCGGGCCGCGCACCGAGAGGCGTCCGCCTTCCTCAATGCCGGGGACCGGATCGAGGCGGCTTTCCATCAGCGGCGAGAGACGGCCGACGGTGCCGGGGCGGTTGGCCATCGGCGTGTTCATCGCCAGCACCGGCGCCGTCTCGGTGACGCCATAGCCTTCGAGGATGCGAATGCCGTAGCGCTCCATGAAGACCTGCCGCGTGCGGTCCTTGACCGCCTCGGCGCCGGCGATGACGAGGCGCAGGGTGCGGAAGTCGTAAGCGTGCGCCGAGCGCGCATAGCCGGTCAGGAACGTATCCGTGCCGAACAGGATCGTAGCGCCGGTCTGGTAGATCAGCTCGGGCACGATCCGGTAGTGCAGCGGCGAGGGATACATGTAGATCGGAATGCCCGCCAGCATCGGCATCATCATTCCGCCCGTGAGTCCAAACGAGTGGAACACCGGCAACACGTTGAACACCTTGTCGTTGGCATTGGCATCGACCCGCGCCAGCGCCTGCGCCGCGTTGGCGAGGATGTTGCGGTGGGACAGCACCACGCCCTTGGGCGTACCTTCCGAGCCCGACGTGAACAGCACGACGGCGGGATCGTTGGCCTGGCGGGGCACGCGCGGCGTCGTGCCCGCGAGCAGGCCCTTGATCTTGTCGGCGATGCCGATCGAGGCGCGGACGTCCTCGAGATAGACGACGCGTGCCTCCGCGGAGATCGCAGTCATCAGCTTGTCGAGCTTGCCTTTCTCGATGAAGGCCTTCGACGTCAGCACGGTCTTGACCTGCGCGGCCTTCATGGCGGCGAGCACGTTGACCGGACCGGCCGAGAAATTGAGCATCGCCGGCACCCGGCCGCTGTTCTGCAGCGCCATGAAGACGACGGCGACGCCCGCGGAGTTCGGCAGCAGCACGCCGACATTCTCGCCGGTTGCGGTGCCGTTCTCGAGCTTGCGGCTCAGGACCTGCGCGCCGAGGATCAGCTTGCGATAAGTCAGCTTGGTGCCGAGCGCGTCCTCGATGATGACCTTGCCGGTGTCGCGGTCGCGATAGGCGTGTCCGAGGGCTTCGAACAGCGTGTGATCGAGCATGGCGTTCTTGACGAGGGCGTCGATCATGACGTCCTGCAGCGCGGCGCCGGCGGCGTTGCGGCGGGCCTTGCCCTTCAGCGTTTCGTCGACCGGAAGCTTGACCGGCGGTAGGATCGTCACCGTCACGCGCGGAAACCAGGACCGCTTGATCTGGCTGGAGTTGAGATAGCTGAGATAGGAGCGCTGCGCACCTTCGATCCGGACCGGCACGACCACGGCGTCGGCCTTGTCCGCGATCATCGCGGTGCCGTCATACACCTTCATCAGCGAGCCGGAGACGGTGATGCGTCCCTCAGGGAAGATCACGACAGGCTCGCCCGCCGCCACCAGCTTGATCAGGTCGCGCGCAGCCAGCGGCTTGGTCGGGTCCATAGTGTAGTGCTTGATCGCGCGCAGGAACGGCTTGGCCCACCAGGCCTTGGCGATGCCGGTGTCGACCGCAAAGCTCGCGTCGATCGGCAGCACGGCGTGCAGCAGCGGGCCGTCGATCAGGCTGACATGGTTCGGCGCGATCAGCATGCGCGTGCCGGGAGGCGGCAGGTTTTCCAGCCCGCGCACCTCGGTACGGAACAGGGCGCGGAACAGAAGCCCGCCAGCATCGCGCACGCCTTCCTTGCCCCACTTGGTCAGCACGAACCACACCGCGCCGAAGCTGGCGACGCCGAGGCCGAAGAAGATCCAGCCGATATGCAGACCTGCCGCCTGCAACAGCGCGACGAACAGCGAGCCGACCACCATGAAGGCGGCCTGCAGCACGTTGCCGGCGGCGATGATGCGGGCGCGCTCGGAAGGTTGCGACCAGGCCTGGACCGCGGCAAAGGACGGAACGACGAACAGGCCGCCGCCGAAGGCGAAGGCGACGAAGTCGGCCAGCATGCGCAGGCCACCGAACGAAGTCGCGAAGCCGAGCGCGGTGATCTCGTGCCCCTTTGCGGTGACGCCGATGGCCCAGGCGAGATCGAGGCCGGCAAAGCCCATGATGATGGCGCCGATCGGCACCAGCGCGAGGTTCGGGCGAACGTGGCTGAGGCTGGCGGCAAACAGCGAGCCGATCGCGATGCCGATCGCGAAGATGGCAAGGCACAGCGTCACGACGCCCTCGGTGCCGCCGACGACGTCCTTGATCAGCGCCGGCAGCAGCGACAGCACGATGGCGCCGACCAGCCAGAACCAGGAGACGATCACGGTGCCGTCCCAGAGGCGATGGTCGGCACGAAGCGTCCTGAGCAGGCTCACCGTCGAGGTCCAGGGATTGGCGTCGATGGGCAGCTCAGGCGCGGAGGGCGTCGTCTGCGGAATGCGGGACGCGAACGCCCAGGACAACACGGCCAGCACGACCACGGCGGATGCGACCCAGCCCATATGCGCGGAGCCGGCGACGAACTGGCCGCCGGCGACGGTGCCGAGCAGGATCGCCATGAAGGTCGCGCCTTCGACCAGCGCGTTGCCGGTCGCGAGTTCGCCGAGCTCGAGCTGGTCCGGCAGCATCGCGTATTTCACCGGGCCGAACAGCGCGGCGATGGTGCCGAACAGCGCGAGCGCTGCGAACAAGAGCGGCACCGAATGCAGGAAGAAGCCGGCAGCGGCGAAGCAAGCTGCAAAGATCTCGACGAATTTGAGCCGCCTTGCGACGACGGATTTGACGTATTTGTCGGCGAGCTGGCCGCCGAGCCCGGACAGGATGAAGTAGGGGAAGATGAAGACGGCGCCTGCCACCGTCACCAGCGCATCGCCGTGGCTCGTTGCCGCGCTGTAGAGCAGGATGATGACGAGCGCATTCTTGAGCACGTTGTCATTGAGCGCCGAGAAGAATTGCGCCCAGAACAGCGGCGCAAAGCGGCGTGACGACATCAATTCCCTGATCATGACTGGTCCTGTTTTGGCAAGGCAGACTGAGGTTGTTACGTTGTCTGTGAAACGTCACGACCGGAAGCATAGGGCGAACGATTGCGCGGCAACGAAGTTGCTGGCCTGCTCTGTCCCCTCGGTTCCTCCGATCCTGTTGGTCTCCAATCGGCATCGTTAGGTTCGCAAATATCCGGTCGAGGCCGGGCGGAGCGGCCTCGCTCGCCCGGATATGGCGCCGGGCGATGAAGGAAAGACTGAACCGCATCGTCGAAATCCGCCGGATCGGCCACGCCCGTCCGGACATGGTTAAGTCCATCCTTGCAGCCGGCGCTTGCATTCGAGCCGACCCGCGTGCGCGCCTCAGGTGAGATGGGCGAGGTGGCGAAACGGCGAGAAGCGGCCGAGCAGGCTGAACCGGCGGCCCTCGTGACGGGCACGGGCACGGCTCGCCCGCCACATCCGAAGAGTCGCCCGGCGTTCGGCGAGCACACCGGCAACGTCGCAGGCGTTGGCGATGCGATTGACCGGGGCCATGGCCAGCCGCAGCAGGGCCCGGCCAAAGCCGGCGACGAGGGCGGCGGCGTCATCGACGAAGGTGGTGGCGATATCGACAGCAAGGGTTTGCATTTTCCAGGTCTCCGGGTTAGATTGAACAATGTTCACATGAGTAGCTTGAAAATGAACAATGTTCAAGAAGAATCGCCGCGCGACCAGAAAAAATTTCGGCGCCGGCTCCAGATCGTCGAAATTGCCCGCGGCATCATCTCAGCTAAGGGGCTGAGATCATTGAAGGTTCGGGATGTTGCCGAGGCGGCCGGCTGCTCGGTCGGCAGCGTCTATAACGAGTTTGGCGACTTCGACGGGGTCATTCTGACGGTGAACCGGGAAACGGTTCAGGCGCTCACGGCCCGGCTCCGTGCTGTTCCCGCCGAGGATCCGGTCCGCCAGCTTTATGGGCTCGCCGAGACTTATCTCGACTTCTTCGCCGCGCACGCCAATTTGCTGCGTTCCCTGTTCGAGCATCGGATGGAGGACGATCGCCCCTATCCGGACGACATCCTCCAGATGGTGATGGATGCGTTCGCGCTGATGCATCCGCCCCTGGTGCGGCTATTGCCGGATGCGGACGACGTGAAGATTGCGCTGCTGTCGCGCACGCTGTTTTCCGCCGTGCATGGCATCATCTCGCTCGGCCTCGAGGAGCGCATGGTGGCCGTGCCGTCGCAGATGCTGCGCCAGCAGATCGAACAATTCGTCGACACCCATCTCGCAGGACTTGGAATTCTGCCCCTGCGGTGACGATGCCATTACCCTCGTGCAGCGACCGCTTCGCGCGGGCGTGGCGCAACGACGACAACGTCCGATCGCCCGTTCTCGACCTGAACGCGGTTGCGGCCCTTTTCCTTGGCGCGGTAGCAGGCCGCATCCGCGCGTCGCATCGCATCCTCGAGCGTGATGTTGCCGTCGGCGATGCAGGCGACGCCGATGCTGGCGGTCACGGCAAAGCAACGGTCGTCCCAGGCGAAATTGAACAGCTCCAGCGACCGGCGCAGACGCTCGGCGATGTCGACGGCATCGAAGGGCGAGCATCGCGGCAGGATCAGGCCGAATTCGTCGCCGCCGAGCCGGGCCACCAGATCATGCGCATGCCGGTCCTGCTGCAGCAGGCGCGAGACCTGGCAGAGCAGGCGGTCGCCGGCGAGGTGGCCGCAACTGTCGTTGACGCTCTTGAACTGGTCGAGGTCGAGCAGGATGAGGGCGAGCGCACCCGCCGCGGCATTGTCCAGTTCGGCTTGCAGGCGCGCCTCGAAGGCGCGGCGGTTGGAGAGGCCGGTCAACCAATCATGCGATGCCTGCCAGGCCAGGCGCTCCTTCTCGGCATGCAAGGCGTCTTCGAAGGTCTGCCGTTGCCGCACCAGGCGCCGCGTATGCCAGATCAGGAGCAGGATCAGCGCCGCAGCCGTGATGATGTTGATGCCCGTCAGCGTCAGCTTGATCGCCCGGGATCCTTCGCCGAGGACGGTGGAGAATTGCTTGGCGTGCACCGTGAACTGGGCATTGAGCTCCGATAGCCGCGACGACAGGAATTGCAGGCGGTCGTCGTCCTGAATGGGACCTTTCTTCAGCTCGGATCGGATGACCTCGCCGAACACGCTGAGCTCCAGCAGCATGGGATCGGTGGCGGCCCATTCCCTGATCGCGTCCTGGAGGAAGCTGACGCGATTGAAATAGCGAAACAGCCAGATCAGTCCCGGGACGTCATCGGGATGGTTGCCGCCTTGCAGAAAGCCGACGCGGGCGGCCTCGACGTCGACCGGATCGCGTTCCAGCGCCCAGCGTGCGAACTCGTCGCCGATGGGGACGGCGAGTGAAGCCTGATATTGCGCGAACTGGCTCGGTTCGCCCGAATGCAGATAGAGATTGAGGAAGTAGACCGCGTTCTTCTGCGAGCGCGACCAGAGTGCTTCGCCGGCGACATAGGCGCGGACCGACGACATCACCTCGAGACTGAATCCGGCGATCGCCGCCTGCAGCACGACGACCATCACGAAAGGCGAGACGAGCTTGATGACGTGAAGGAGGTTGCCGCCCTCCGCCGACGCCGCTGTTCTGCGAAACACACCAGTCCCCAAGTCGATCGACGCGCCCGGCAGGGGCGTTGCGCCTGCAACGCAAAGTAGACGAGATGGTTGCTTAACTGGACCTGAAAAGTGCGAGGGATTGTGACGGAGGGTGAAGGTAATGTGACGTGGATGCGCGCAGATCGTTTCAAATGCCGCGAAATCGGAGCTGATGTGATATCGCGAACCAATGCCTTGTCATTGCGAGCGCAGCGAAGCAATCCAGCCTGCCTCCGCGGCATCATTCTGGATTGCTTCGTCGCAAGAGCTCTTCGCAATGACGACGTAGCGGCGGACGGGCGCTACACGCTCTCCGTGGACGTGTGTCCTACACCAGCACCGGCTTGCGTACGCGACCGGCGTCGCCGAACACGCGCAGATAACGCTCGATTTCCGAGGGCAGGCCGGTCGCCTTCTCCGGATTGTCGGAGAGCTTGACGGCCGGACGGCCGTCGACTGATGAGACCTTGCAGACCAGCGAGATCGGATCGAGGCTGATCGAGCCGTCCGGCGTGCAGCCGACGAAATCGTTGGTGAGGTTGGTGCCCCAGCCAAAGGAGAGCCGCACGCGCCCTGCGAAGTGGCGATAGGTGTCCTCGATCGAGCCGACGTCCATCGCGTCGGAGAAGACGAGCAGCTTGTCCTTGGGGTTGCGACCCTGCTTCTGCCACCAGGCGATGATTTCCTCCCCAGCCTGGATCGGCGGCGCGCTGTCGGGGCGGAAGCCGGTCCAATCGGCGACCCATTCCGGTGCATCGCGGAGGAAGGTCCTGGTACCGAAGGCGTCGGGCAGCGCGATCAGGAGGTTGCCGCCGTAAGTCTGACGCCACTGGTCGAGAATGCGGTAGGGCGCCCAGCGCAATTCCTCGTCGTCTCTGGCGAGCGCGGCGGCCACCATCGGCAGCTCGTGCGCGTTGGTGCCGATGGCTTCGAGATCGTTGTCCATCGCGAGAAGCACGTTGGAGGTGCCGATGAAGGAGGGGCCGAGGCCTTCCTTCACCGCCTCGACGCACCAGCGCTGCCAGAGGAAGCCGTGGCGGCGACGCGTGCCGAAGTCGGAGAGCCGCAGGTTCTCGAGCTGGCGCAGCCGTTCGACCTTGGTCCACAACTTGGCCTTGGCGCGGGCGTAGAGCACGTCGAGCTCGAAGCGGCCGCGGCCCTTCATGGCCGCACGCGAACGCAGCTCGTTGAGGATCGCAAGCGCCGGAATCTCCCACATCGTGGTGTGGGTCCAGGGCCCGTGAAAATGCAGCTCGTACTGGCCCTCGACCTTGCGCAGCTCGTATTCGGGAAGGCGGAATTCCGCCAGCCAGCGGATGAAATCCGCCGAGAACATATGGGTCTTGCCGTAGAAGGTGTTGCCGGCCAGCCAGATCAGCTCCTTCTTGGTGAAGCGGATGGTGCGGGCATGGTCGAGCTGGGCGCGCAGCTCGCCCTCGTCGATGATCTCGGCAAGGCGCACATGGCGCGAGCGGTTGATGACCGAGAAGGTCACATTCTGACTCGGGTAATCCTCCCGAATCATCTGCAACATCAATAGTTTGTAGAAGTCGGTATCGAGCAGGCTGCGGATAATGGGATCCAGCCGCCAGCTGTGATTGTAGGTCCGGTTCGCAATGTCAGTCACTGTCATGGGAGGATTTTAGCGCGGCTCCCCCTGCGCAACCAGTGGGTTTGGGAAGGGCAGTCTTGCGGAGCGCGGCGCCTGCTATCAGGGCATGAGAACGGCAGGTCAGAACGTGGCGGCCGTCGCCGCGACGGCCTCGAGTTGGCTCCTGACCCAGCGGTGGGCCGGGTCCTTCTGGTAGCGCTGGTGCCAGACCATGAACATCGGCAGCTCGGCCAGGGTCTTCGTGCGCGACGCCAGCGGGATCGGTGTTTGCGTAAAGCCACGCATTACGCCGGACGCGAGCAGGCTCGGCATGCTCGCCAGCATCTGTGAGCCGCGCAGGAACGACGGCACGCCGGAGAAGCTCGGCACGGAGATCGCGATGTCGCGGTGGAGCCCGTTCGCTGCCAGCCGGCGGTCGAAGTCGAGCCGCTCATTGTCGGTATAGACCACGGTGATGTGACGCGCCGCGAGATAAGCGCTGCGGCTGGCCGGCGCGGCGCGCGCTTTGGGATCGTAGTAGCAGACGTAGTGATCCCTCAGCAGCCGCTTCTGCACGATGTCGACGCCGGACGGCGGCAGCGGCGTGATCAGGAGGTCGCAGCGGTTTTCGCGCAGCATCGCGGGCGAGGGCGATTGCGAGGGGATCACGCGCAAATTCAGGCCCTTCACTTGTGCGGCGACGTGATCGAAGAACCGCGGCAGCAGCAGGTCGCGCTGGAAATCGTTGGCCGCGATCGTCAACGACAGCTGTGCGCGGGGTGGCTCAAAGCTGACGCCCCCGGCGAAGCTGCGCATCTCGTCGATCAGCGCGCGTGCCTTGCCGGCCAGTGCCTGCGCATGGGCCGTCGCAACGATGCCACGGCCGGACTTGGCGAACAGCGGATCGCCGGCGATCCGCCGCAGCTTGTTCAACCCGTGGCTGACGGCAGACTGGGTGAGGCCGAGCCGCGTCGCTGCCGCCGTCACCGAGCCTTCCTCCAGCACCGCCAGGAACAGCTCGAGGGCGTGGCCGTCGAGGGCCAAATGATCGATTTCCTTCATGCAATTCATTATAATTCATCTATTTATCTTGAGAATAGGCTGGCTCATGCTCTCCCGATAAGCCGCCCGACCCCGGGCTCCCAGGGAGAGACAACGCCGATGAATGCCCAGGCGCCAGCCTTGCGGGATCCCCGCCTCAACCGTCCCGAGCCCTTCACGCCGCCGCTCGGCGACGGCGGCTTCTTCCAGCGCGACCGCGCGATGCATCCGCCGGCGCATGCGCCAGGCTACAAGTCCTCGGTGCTGCGCTCGCCGCGCCAGTCGCTGCTGTCCTTGGAGAACTCGATCTCGGAGATCACGGGGCCGGTGTTCGGCCACAACGATCTCGGCCCGCTCGACAATGATTTGATCCGCAACTACGCCAAGGACGGCGATCCCGTCGGCGAGCGCATCATCGTCCACGGCCGCGTGCTGGACGAGACCGGCCGGGGCGTTCCGAACACGCTGGTCGAGTTCTGGCAGGCCAATGCCGGCGGCCGCTACCGGCACAAGAAGGACACCTATCTGGCGCCGATCGATCCGAATTTCGGCGGTTGCGGCCGCGCGCTCACCGACGACACCGGCTACTATTACTTCCGCACCGTGAAGCCGGGCCCCTATCCCTGGCGCAACTACGTCAACAGCTGGCGCCCCGCCCATATCCACTTCTCGGTGTTCGGCTCGGGCTTTGCGCAGCGGCTGATCACGCAGATGTATTTCGAAGGCGATCCGCTGATCCCGGTCTGCCCGATCCTGACGACGATCCCGGACAAGGACGCGCTCGACCGCCTCGTGGCGCCGCTCGACCTCAACGCCTCGACGCCGTTCGACTCGCTCGCCTACCGCTTCGACATCGTGCTGCGCGGCCAGCGCTCCACCTATTTCGAAAATCGCACCGCGGGGAACTAACGCCCATGCCGCAACCGCTCAATTATCTCAAGGAAACCGCCTCGCAGACCGCCGGGCCCTACGTACATATCGGCCTGATCCCGGCCATGGCCGGCTTCGACATCTTCGAGAAGAACTTCTCCAACGTGCTGGTGAGCCCGAACACCAAAGGCGAGCGCATCACGCTGGAGGGCAAGGTGCTCGACGGCACCGGCACGCCGCTGCGCGACGTGCTGCTGGAGATCTGGCAGGCGAATGCGGCCGGCCGCTACAACCACCCCGCCGATCGCTCCGCCGGCGCGCCGGATGACGAGTTTCGCGGCTGGGGCCGCGCCGGCTCCGACTTCGACAGCGGCCTCGTCACTTTCGAGACCATCAAGCCGGGTGCGATCACCGACAGGACGGGGCGCAAATGCGCGCCGCACGTCAACGTCTGGATCGTCGCGCGCGGCATCAATATCGGCCTCAACACGCGGCTCTATTTCTCGGACGAAGAGGCGGCCAACGCCGCCGATCCCGTGCTCAACCTGATCGAGCAGCCGGTGCGCCGCAAGACATTGATCGCATCCCGCAGCGAGCGCGCCGGCAAGGTCGTGTATTCCTTCACGATCAATCTGCAGGGGCCGGAGGAGACGGTGTTCTTCGACGTGTGAGGTGTCGGGCCGGCGTCCTTCGATCATTCCACCCGGTCGTCGCGCCTGATCGTTCCGCGCGCGAGGAATTGCGGTGGCTGCCGCATTTCGCGCGATACCGGTCGATCGGGTGGATCGCGCCCCACTTTTGGTTTCAACTCCACCAGATCGATGAATATGTCTGCCTGCCGGCGCAGGTCGTCGGCGATCATGGGCGGCTGAGTGGAGAGCGTGGAGACGACAGTCACGCGGACGCCGCGGCGTTGCAAGGCTTCGACCAGCGAACGGAAATCCCCATCGCCCGAGCACAACACGATCTGATCGACGTGCCGGGCAAGCTCCATCGCGCTTACGGCGAGGTCCACATCCATGCTGCCCTTCACCTTGCGGCGGCCGGTAGCGGGGTCGACGAACTCCTTGGCGAGTTTGGTGACGACGGTGAAGCCGTTGTAGTCGAGCCAATCGATCAAGGGGCGGATCGACGAATATTCCTGATCCTCGATGATGGTCGTGTAGTAGAAGGCCCGTAACAGCGTAGCTCGGCTTTGAAATTCACTGAGCAGGCGTCTGTAGTCGATCTCGAAGCCGAGCGCCTTGGCGGTGGCATGGAAATTGGAGCCGTCGATAAAGAGCGCGCTCTTCCCAAGCGAAGACATTATGCACAACTCCCCAGGTTCGGCACGAAAGCCGACCGTCCAGCCGAAATGGCGCGGCGTATCGGCGGGAATAACTGAAGGCGCCGATGGCTTTGCTGAAAAGGCGGCGCAGACGACCGGACAGGGGTGGCCGCCTTGCGCCGAGGTTAGGGAGGTTCCATGCCACCAGCGCCAGGGCGCCGAATGCTGTGACGCTAGGGCGAGGGCGTGTCCCGCTCAATTGTACGGAGGTAAAGCGCCTCTATCCAAAGGATGGGGCGCTATATACGAAGGTAAGTGGCAACGAGAGACATCGCGGATCCGGGGCGCGTCGATCAGACGTGCCCTGATCCTTTGTCCGGTGGTTCAGCCTTCGCCGCCATGGAGCCGGGCGCGAAAGGCGCGCGGTGAGACCCCCGTGGCGGCGGCGTAGACCCGGCTGAAATAGGCGGGGTCCTCGAAGCCGAGGGCGTAGGCGATGGTCGAGACCGGCAGGTTGGTGTAGACGAGGTTGCGCCGCGCCTCCCGGATCAGGCGGTTGAGGATCAGATGCGAGGCGGTGTCGCCGGTCGCCGCCCGCGTGATCCGGTTGAGATGCGTCGGTGTCACCGACAGCGCCTCGGCATAGTCGGCGACGCTCCAGCGCTCCAGATGATGCTGCTCCAGCAGCGCCTCGAAGCGGCGGAACAACCCGCTTTCCGCGGTGCCGTTGCCGCCGCTCTCGCCCGTGAGCGCGCGGGCCACGAGCCCGATCATGGCCGACGACAAGGCGCGGAGCACATGCGCACGGCCGAAGTCGCGCGCGGCGTGCTCGGCGAAAATCTGCTTCATCGTGGCGCGGATCTGCGGCGTGCCGCGCACCACCGCCGACCGCGACAGCGCACCGCGCAGGCCCTCGGCGGCGAGCAGCGCTTCGTCGAGGATCTCCGCGGCGATGGTCAACACCCAGCCTTGCGTGTCGGGCTCGAAGCGGAAGCCGTGGACGTGGCCGACCGGCACGTTGACGATCTGCATCGGCCTCAGCGGCACCACGCGCCCATCGAGCGTCGCCTCGCCGCCTCCGCGCTCAATCAGCAGCACCTGGTGCAGCCGGGCATGGCGGTGCACGGCCAGCGTCCAGTCGTGCAGCACCGAACGCGAGGCGATCGTCTCGCAATGCACGACATCGGGCAGATCGCCGGACTCGCCGAACAGATTGTAGACCCGGATGGCCGGGGCGGGGGCCGCGCTTCTCATGTTCGAATAGTACAAGACAAAGGCGAAACCCTCCATCGGCTTGCGCCTTAACGTATGCAAAAAAATGCCGACGGGAGGACGCAAAAATGAAAGTTCAGGTCTGTATCATCGGCGGCGGGCCGTCCGGGCTACTGCTATCCCAGCTCCTGCACCTCAAGGGCATCGACACCATCGTGCTGGAGAAATACAGCCGCGGCCACGTGCTGGCACGGATCCGCGCCGGCGTGCTCGAGCACGGCTTTGCGAAGCTGATGCGCGAAGCGCAATGCGGCGAGCGGATGGACCGCGAGGGCGAGATCCACAACGGGTTCGAGATCGCCCATGACGGCGTGCTCTCCCACATCGACCTGCACAAGCATTCCGGCGGCAATTCGGTCCTGGTCTACGGCCAGACCGAGCTGACGCGCGACCTCTACGAGGCACGCGACCGGATCGGCGGCAAGGTCGTGCACAATGCCGAGGACGTCACGCCGCACGATCTGACGTCGGATCGGCCCTATGTGACGTATCGCTCGAACGGGCAGACGCTCCGCGTCGATTGCGACTACATCGTCGGCGCCGACGGCTTCCATGGCGTCAGCCGCAAGTCGATCCCGAAGGACGTGCTGCGCGAATATGAGAAGGTCTATCCGTTCGGCTGGCTCGGCGTGCTGTCGCGCACGAAACCGGTATCGCCCGAGCTGATCTACGTGAAGCACGAGCGCGGCTTTGCGCTGTGCTCGCTGCGCTCGCAGGTGCTGAGCCGCTACTATATCCAGGTGCCTTTGACCGACAAGGTGGAGGATTGGAGCGACGACGCGTTCTGGGCCGAGCTGAAGCGCCGCCTGCCGGACGAGGTCGCCGGCCGTCTGATCACGGGTCCGTCGATCGAGAAGAGCATCGCGCCCTTGCGCAGCTTCGTCGCCGAGCCGATGAGCTATGGCCGCCTGTTCCTCGCCGGCGATGCCGCGCACATCGTGCCGCCGACCGGCGCGCGCGGATTGAACAGCGCGGCGTCCGACATCTACTATCTCTATCACGCGCTGCTCGCGCATTATCAGAGCGGCGACGATGCCGGTCTCAAGGGCTATTCCGCCAAGGCGCTTGCGCGAATCTGGAAGGCACAACGCTTCTCCTGGTGGATGACGATGATGCTGCACCGCTTCCCCGACCGGATCGAATATGAGGATCGTCTGCAGCAGACGGAGCTCGACTACCTGCTCTCGTCCGAGACGGCGCAGCGTCTGCTTGCGGAGAATTATACGGGGCTGCCGTTTTAGGCGATCTAACCCTCCCCTGGAGGGCCCTCCAGGGGAGGGTAAGAAGCCACTACTTTCCTTCCAGCGTATTGACCGGTGTCCAGTCCGGCGGCGGCGGAGTCTGCGTCAGTACGTTCGCACGTTTGGCGAACCGGGCTGACGCAGGATCGATCTTCGCGACGCCCACGAACGCGTCGGCCGCCTTGGCAAACTCCCGTGCCCGCCAGCACGCCAGCCCTTCCGCATAGGCTGCGGCGACCTTCGCCTGCTCGGCGCTTTCCGCACCTGCTTCCGCGAGCGGCTCGAACACCCTGATCGCCTCGCCGCGGCCCTGCACCCTGATCGCATCGAGCTCGCGCCAGGCGAAGCTATCGCCGGTCTGCGCCATCGTGGTTTCCGAGGCCATGATCGCGGTGCCGTAATATTTGTTGGCGCCTTCGAGCCGCGAGGCGACGTTCACGGTGTCGCTCATCACGGTGTAGTTGAAGCGGCGGCGCGAGCCGATATTGCCGACCACGGCTTCGCCGCTGTTGAGCCCGATACGGTGCGACAGGCCGTGACCGGCGAAGGCGGGATGGCCTTTATTGAGCTCGGCCAGCGTCTCGTGGCACTTCAGCGCAGCACGCACCGCACTGCGCGCGTGGGCGGGATCGTCGGCCGGGGCGCCGAACATGGCGACGATGGAATCGCCGATATATTTGTCGACGTAACCGCCATGGCCTTCGATGATGTCGGTCATGGCGGACAGATATTCGTTCATCAGCGTCACCAGCTCGACCGGCGTCATCGTCTCGGCGATCGACGAGAATCCGCTTAGGTCGGAGAAGAACATGGTGACGTTGCGCATCTCGCCGCCGAGCGCCGGCATCTTGCCGGAGGCCACCATGGTCTCGATCACCTCGGGCGCGAGGTAAAAGGCAAAGCTCTTGCGCAGGAAGCGCTCGTCGCGGTCGGCCAGCACGAAGCGATAGCCGATCATGATCGCGAGCGCGGCAAGGCTGGCGAGCGCCGGCTCGGTCAGCGGCAGCGCCAAGGCATGGACGAATGCCCCGACGGCAACGACCGCGTAGGCGATGGTGAGGCCGAGCCAGGCGATCAGGGCGCCACTCGGCGCAAACACGCCGGCCGCGCAGGCGATGACGGCCGCGAACGCGATCGTGAGAAGGGTGCGCGAGGGAAAGCCGAGCTCGGTCACGGCATCGCGCTCGATCAGGTTTCGGACCGCAGCGGCGTGCACGAACACACCGGCGACGTCGCTGCGGGGCTTTTGCGCGGTGCCGGCGGCCGCGGGCAGGGCACATCGCGCCGACGGCGTTCCGTCATAGCCGCCGGACAGGCGCATCGAGGTGAGCTTGCGGTCCTCGAAGTTGAGGACGGTCCCGAGCAGCACGACCTTGCCCTCGAAGGCGCGCCGGAAGAAATCGCGGTCGTCTTTTTCGACGCAGGCGCGCAGATCGGCAAAGGAGAAGGTCGGAACGTCGCGACTGAGGTCGCGGAAGTTGAGCGTCAGCGTGTTCGGTACAGTGCTCGGGATTGCGTAGCCGGACAGCCCAGCCGCGCCGGATGGCGCCATCTCGACCTTCGCGCCGAGCGCGCGGGCGGCGAGCTCGGCCGCCATTGTGGGCACCGGCTTGCCCTCGATCGAGAAGCTGAGCGGCATCCGCCGGATGACATCGTCGGCGTCGGTGTGGACATTGAGCGCGCGGACGTTGTTTCGCACCGCCAGCCGCTGCGCACGGTAGGGCATTTCCGGATGGTCGTTGCTCAGGATCTCGCCGAGCACGAGCTTGCCGTTGTCGGAGATCTGCCGCAGCGCGATCAGATAGTCCCGGTCAAATCCGCGCATCCGGGCGCCGAGCGGCGCGTCGCCAAAGGGAATCTCGGATTGCTCGATCGAGTTCTTGAAGATGACGTCGAAGCCGATCACCTTGGCGCCGCCGTCGCTGATACTGCCGAGCACCCGGCCGATCTCGCGCGTCCAGGTCTGCGTCGGCGATCCCTTGAAGGGCGGGGTCTCGTAGGTTTCGCCGTCGATCGCCACGACGACGACCGGCGACGTCGCGGGATCGCGGCGCTCGCCGACAACCTTCCCACGCAGTGCGGTGAGGATGTCGAGCGAGAGGCCTTGCAGTGTCTGCAGCGGCGGGGACGTGAAGATCGCGCCCGCAAGGAGCGCGATCAGGATTGCCGCAACGATGTCCCGTCCCCCGATCCGCCGCATCGCCCCGTCGCCAGGTCCGTCTATTCGAGCCGCAGCAGGCGGCCGATGATCGGGGTCGGCGAGGAGGTGGCGCTGGCGTCGATCTGGAAGGTGTAGCGTTTGGCACCGAGAATGGCGAGGTAGCTGCCGCCCGGGGTGAGTGTCTTTCCGGCCTTGGCGAAATCATAGAACTTGCCGCCGCCGGTCATGGCGTCGCGCTTGAGCGGCACGCTGATCGTGGGCTCCTTGCCGTCGGTGCGCTCGATCACCAGCGTGCCGCCGGCTTTGGCCTGCACCAGTGGCGAGACGCCGTAGAGCGTCGGCAGCTTGGCCGGTCCGCCCTTGGCGTCCGAGCGCACGGTGCGGAAGGTCGTTGCGGCGCTCTGGTTCGCCTCGCGCTCGGACAGTTTTGCCGCATTGGTATCGCAGGGCACCTTTTCCCGCTTGACCTCGCCCAGCTGCACCGTGCTCTGCTCGGCGCCGACCAGGACGACACCTTCGCTGATGGTCTCGCGCTGGCAGGATTTCAGGTAGCTGAGCGTGATGCTGGCCTTGGGCCCGAGCTTGATGATCTTGCCTGGCGCCACGTAATCCATGAACGCGATGCCGTCGACCTTGCCCTGGACGTCCTCGACGATCGCGGCGGGAGTCTCCGCCCAAGCGGGGGCCGCAAGGCAGAATGCGCCGACACAGGCGCCGATCAGGCTTTTCATGGGAATTCTCATCCAATTCGACGATGCTCTGGTGCCCGTCCTGGTTCGATGCCTAGCAGCAGGGCGCCGGGGCAAGTGTGACCAGAATCACTCTCAGGGCTTGGTGCCACTTTAGCAGGAACCGGTTCAAACCGGCGACCGGAGAAAAATGGTACCGCGGCAAGATGTTGGCGGATCGATCGGGTCAGGCGGTCGGGACGGCCTCGGCGGGATGGCGCGCGTCTGACGAGCTCGCTGCTGCACGCTCTATATCGGGAGCGGGAGGGGCCGCGGCGACCGGCAAGGGACTTGTCCGCTGACCGCCGGCGATCTCGACCACCTCGTCCCAGCGCAACAGGAAAGCCTCGACGCAGCCAGGATCGAACTGTCGCCCGGCGTTCTCGACCAGGTAGCCGCGCGCGAGCTCGCGCGGCATTGGCTCCTTGTACGGCCGTCGCGTCGCGTCGAAGTCGTGGAAACGGCTGACGACGGCATCGAATTGTTTTGACGTCGCCGCCGCCGCGTGCGGCCGCAGAAATTTAACGGATTGATTTTGCAGGGCGTTAACCGTGGCGGAATGCTCGTCGTGTCGGTCATTGTCGCGCCTCAAGCTTCGTTGCAAATACACGTGGAAATTACGGGTGGATGTTTCCATGCTGAAAGAGGGCAAATACGCGGCGTGGTTCAGAACAGCGCACGCGCAAGGCACCGGCATCGTGCATCTGGCCCAGGGACGGATCTCAGGCAGCGACAGCTTCTTCAATTATGGCGGCTCCTATCAGTTCGACAACGACCGGCATTTCACGGCCGTCCTGACCACACGGCGACATGCCGACGGGCCGCCGACCGTGTTCGGGCTGGACGAGGTCGAGGTCGAGCTCTCCGGCGTTTATAGCGGGGCGATGGCGACCTGTTCGGGAACGGCCCGCCAAGCGCCCGACGTGAGATTCGAAGCGACGCTGATCTACAGCCAGGAAGAGGCGCCGGCTCCTGACCCCCGGGGCGCGGTCGTGAAGCTCAAGGCCGACAAGCTGCCCAAGAGGCTCGACAGCCGTTCACGGCCGCGGCATCCGTTCACGACGGGCGCGCCCAAGTGACAGTGGATCGGCAACAAGCTGCGCCAGTCCACCCGGCTCACGTCTGCGCCGCGCTTAGCATTGCGTTGACGTTGTTGGCTCGAATTCGCGCTGCAGAAACTCCGCCTTCAGAAGCGAGAGCTATCTAGTCTGCGATAGATCAAGCGTGGTGGAAGAACATGCCTCAAATCTGGATGACATATGACGAGCTCGGCGCGCTTTGCGGCTGCGATGCTGTGGAGGCGAGGGACCGCGCGATCCATTTGTCGCTCGATCGTCGCAGGAGTCGCGACGGTGCCACGCGCGTCAAGCTCGATCTGGCGCTGACGGCCAAGTTCTTTGCATCCGTCCGCGAGGCGGATTTCGATCTCGACTGCGCCATTGAAGCGCTGCACGACACCCACCGGAAGATGGCCGAGCTCCTGGTTCCCTCCGAGCGTCACACGAGGCGCGGGGCGGCCTGAGCCGGCGCGTGATGCGCTTGCGATGGCTAATTCCCGCGAGCGTTGTCCCGAATCAGCATAAGCTCTGCGGTGGAATGTCCGGCAGTCCTCGGTGTTTTCATCGCGGGACCAACGAAATCCGCAGGAGGAAGTGCATGAGCAAAGCCGTGTGTCGACGGTCCGTGGCACTGTTGGGGGCATTGGCGCTGGTCGGAGGCGTCAGCGCGACGAGCGGAACGGCAGGTGCGGAGGTCGTGAAGCTGCGAGCGGAGCTCAAGGGAAGCAATGAAGTGCCGCCGAATAGCTCGACCGGGTCGGGCAAGGCGGAGGCGAGCTACAACACCGAAACGAAGGTCCTGACCTACCTCGTCACCTTTACCGGGTTGACGGGACCGGCGATAGGGGCGCATTTTCACGGCCCCGGCGAGGCCGGGAAGAATGCCGGCATCGCCCTGCCGTTCAAGACGGCGCAAAGCCCGATCGAAGGCAGTGCAACCCTCACCGAGGCGCAGGCGGCGGATCTGTTGGGCGGAAAATGGTACGCGAACATTCACACGGCCGCCAACCCAGGCGGTGAGTTACGCGGCCAGATGATGAAGTAAGGACCGGGTCGCCCGGTCGCTCCGCCGAGGCCATGCTCGCCGTTTCAGGCAGGTGGTCTGGGCAGGAACGCCAGGATCATCTGGGCGAGCATGACGCCCACGGTGCCGCCCGCCGCCTTCTGCAGCACGTCGAGAAAGCCTGGATCGCGATCGGGTATCAACGCTTGCATCAGCTCCAACCCCATGGCGACTGCGATGACGAGCGAGCAAGCCAGGCTAAACCGTCCCGGCAGCAGGAACGACAGCAGGAAGCCGAGCAGGCCATAGGCGCTGAAGCGCTCGATCACGACGATCCAATAGGCCTCGTGGTGACCCATGAGCGCAGGCCGGCCCGACAGCTTCGCCAGCGTGGCATAGGCGATCAGCGCCAGACAGATGCTTGCGGCTGCTATGAGGTGGTTCCTGCGCATGGCGCCAACATACAAGGTTGGTCGCCGCTCCGGTTCGAAAGCCGAAAACATCGTTAGAAAGTATCGTTAAAGCCTCTGGGGGCCGACCAGTCAGGCCACCAAAGCCTTAGCACCGGATGTCGCCGCATCCGGCTGCGCAGCCCGACGCGATTTGATGAGCTCATTGAATTTTGCGGCGGGCAGGGGCGGCGCAACCAGATAGCCTTGGCCTTCCTCGACGCCGGAGGCGAGCAACGCGCGGAGCTGCTCCTCCGTCTCGATGCCTTCGGCGACCACGCTCATATTGAGGTCTTTCGCGAGCGCCACCAGCATCTCCACGATCGTGGTCGTCGATGCGTCCACCGTGATCGTGTCCACGAAGAACTTGTCGATCTTGATCGTATCGGCGCCGAGGCCCTTCAGCCGCGACAGTCCGCTATGGCCGACGCCGACATCGTCGATGGCGACGCGGAAGCCGCGGTCCCGCAGCTCGGCCACGACCGAAGCGGCGCGCGCGAGATCATCCAATTCGTCGCGCTCGGTGATCTCGACCACGATCTGGCGCGCGGAGACGCGTGCCGTCAGAACCGTGCGCCGCAGTGTTTCGACGAAGCCGGCGCTCAGGAGGTGCTTGGGGACGACGTTCAGCGACAGCTTGAAATTCTTGTCGGCCCTGAGCAATGGCCTGAGCTCGGTGAGCGCCGATCCCAGGATCTGCCAGGTCATCGCCTGGATGCGTCCGCTGGATTCGGCGAGCGGAATGAAATTCATCGGCGGGACCACCGAGCCATCGCGGCGCAGCCAGCGCGCCAGAATCTCGCAGCCCTTGATCCGACCTGTCCGGAGGTCGAAGATCGGTTGGTAATATGGCTTGAATTCGCCGGCTGTCAGCGCCCGGTCGAGATCGGCCACTGGCCCTTCCATGCGGCGGTTGCGTGCCAGCAGGATGCCGAAGATCGCGCCAAGTCCGAGCGCCACTGCAAGCGTTGGCCAATAGGCCTCGGTGTTCCAGCTCGACAGCACCGCGTCCTCGAGCCGGATCGTGGCATGAAGCGGGAGCCGAGCGGACGCTCGCTCGAAGCCGATCGGCGCCGGCAGAGACTTGCCGGCCTCGGTCTGGAATTCGCCGAGCTTCTCGCCATTGCTCAAGGCGAGGATCACCTGGCTGTGCGCGCGCAGCTCGGCCGGCATGATGTCGAACAGGCTGGCATTGACACCGACAATGGCGACCAGGGCGGAGTTGCCATTGACGTCCCTGAGCACGCCCAGGGCGTCGCCGCCGAACTGCTCCACGCGGAACAGGGAAAGCGTCTTGTCGCGCGAAGGCAGCATGTCGCGGCGATCCACCCATCCCTTGTCGAATTCGAGCGTCTCGGAATAGGCCGAGCAGATCACCGAGCCGTCCGGCTTGACGAGGCGGACGTCCTTGATCGCCGAGCGCTGGTAGACGTGCAGGCGGATGGCTTGCAGCGCCGCCGGCTCGCAGCTGGCGAAATTGCGCCGCGCGAGCTCGTCCAGGCTGCCCGCAGCGAAATCGACCGCAAGCTCCGATCGGCGCAGAACCACCTCGGTGAGCTCATTGAGCTGATGCGCCTGGTGCTGGCGAATAACGGCGCCAGCGGCGAAATGACCCGCCAAGGCGAACGCCATCGTGCTCGCAAGCACGAGTGCCACAAACGGGAGGTCTGGTCGCAGCACTCTCATCCGGCTCAGGCGAAAACAGGGCGGGGCGGAAATTCAAGCAAGGCGTGGAGATTGATCCTAGCCAGCGGGGGCTAAGATAGGGTTTAACGGAAAGACCGGCCCGAAGGGCCCCACCTGAGCAGTGCCCGGCCAATGGTCTGGCGGCTCGGGGTCAGAAACAAGCATGGAAAGTTGAGCAGTATGATCAGGACGTTAAGTCTCGTGATGGCGTTGACAATCGGGAGCTCTCTGGCCTCGGCGCAGGGGACCAAAGACACGCCATCGGGCACGCAATCCACCTCCGCGACGCGCAGTGGCACGGGCACGAATTCCGGATCCGACACGATGGGCGGCGCCTTCAAGGGAACGGGGACGCCCAGCTACGGAACCAGCCCAGGGATGGGGTCCCAGAAGAGGACGCAGAATTAAGTGTGGCGGCTGGCGGGGCACCGCCGGCAACCCGCTCAATCCACCTCACCGTCCAAGACGATGGCGGACCGGAACGACCCCGGGATAAGGGCGGCTGGCCCTATCGATGCGGGGCCGTTGGACTGCAGCGGCCGTACATGAAGCCGAGGCGAGCGCCGGCACTTCCAAGATCAGCTCTTCTTTGCCGGCTTCGACTTCAAGGAAAGACCAAGCCGCAACGCCATGCGCTTGATCGCATCGGGCGAGCGCCCGAGAGCTTTCGCTGCCTGCTCCAGCGAGGTTGAAGACTTGGCCAGCTCGATGAGCCGGCGATCTTCCTTGAACGACCAGGGCCTGCGCGCCATAACCGAAATGATCCTCTCGTCGACACAACGACAAAGCCGCCAAGCGGACCCATGTTCGCTCGACGGCTTTGCTTGGGTGGGGCCGGGCTTGGGGGAGCCCGGTGCGAGATGGATAAGCAATCGCCGAAAGTTCGCAACAAACAACGCGGGTTAAGCTAACCTCTCAACCTTACCGCGATGAAGTTGGTGCATGGCGCTCCGTAGAAGCACGGATGCTTCGTCAGAATTGTTGTCTGCGACGGCCGCCCGAAACGTTCGAGAAACATATCGGCCTCTCGTGCATATCGCAGCTGTGCCCGAAGGCAGCGCATCCGGCCGCTTCGTCCGAGGCGGCTGCCGCAGTGAACACGGGTTAACATCGCGGGCTGGATATCGCCCTCGAACGATGAGAGATTTCGTCATCCTCTGGGCTCGTGGTTCTCGCGACGGCCAAAATTCAAGCATCACGTTGCACAAACTTCATCTTCCTCTGACAAAACTTTCAGCGCCGATGATCTTGAAGTCGTCAGAACATCACGTTGAAATGTACCGGGAGGAGCGTTCCGATCATTGGGAACATTCCAAATGTTTGCAATTCTGGTTCTGATTTCGATTTTTGCAGCTGGCTTTTGCTGCGGCTACGGCGTGCGGGCATGGCGCTCGCGCAGGCGATCGGCACGATATCGTCTCTATGCGCCCTACACGCCGGCGGCGATGGGGTCAAAGCAGAGCGAGCATCCATCGTAGTGGCACAGCCATGGCCGCGATGAGAGTGCACGCTGATCCTGCCGTGCGGCCGCGTCGGATAACCATGCGCAGTTAGGTTAACGCGGTGCGGCGCTTGAGAGCTTTGGAAAGGCAACCTAGAACGTAGCAATTCATGGTGAGAGTTTAGCCGCCTGTATTTTCGCGGCTCGCATAGGTGGGCGTGAATGGCGTATTTGATTGCTTTGCTGGGCGCGACTTGCGTCCTCGTTTTGATCGCGTTTGTTCGTGGCTTTGAGCGGCGGCTGAAGGATCGTCCGGGGCCTTGGATCATGAACGAGGGCCCTGCGAATGACTGATCAAAGGCACAACGCGCCGCGCAGATACTTCGTCGATGCCCAAGGGCATCGCGTTCTGATCGGCCTGTCTCCGGAAGAGACGGCGGAGTTCGAAGCTCTGGATCTTGCATCGAACGAGACAGGGCAATTTACATCCGAGGTCCGCGTGCGAAAAGGAGCCGCTGCCGACGGCGAGATCCGCTGGCACGAGCTGTATTCCAAGCACGCGGGAGCTTGGCGGGCATGGATTGCACAAAGCCAGACCGCACGGGCGCCGGATTCAGGATTTGTTAACTACGTCTGACCGATGGTACCCGCCTGGATCTCGTATGTGGGATGGCCCGGATGTTTCAGCTGTTCCTGAGAGCGCGCGCACACAATCTTCTCGGCTCCCGCCGCGAGGACAAAACCTTCAAGGCCCGCTCGGCCGAGCGTGACGCGGAGACCGACCGCGGGCGGATCGGTGCCGTTTTGGCCGCGATCGAAACCGCCTTGCAGGAGGCGGAGAGGGAGCAGGCCGGGCTCAACCGGCGTGTCGACGATGCGCTTGCCCGTGCCTCCGTCACCTTCGGAAACGGCACCGACGAATATCTCGAGCGGGAGCCGCTCGACAATCATCATCAGGATCTCTTCGCGGCCGACATCTCGAACGGCCAGCGCCGGCTCAAGGAATTGGCGAGCAGCATCGCCCACTTGAAGTTCGTCAAGACGGCAATGCTCACGCGCTTTCCGGATTTCAAGCCGCCGCAGCTGAACAGCTAGGAGCGGTGATATTTCTGCGCGCTCTGCGGCCGTGCTTCGAGACGCGGCTCTGGAGCATGGTCCGAACAAGTGCGCAGTCACAATTCAGCGCGCTTTGCCGTTTGGCGCCTCGTTCCTTTTTGGTATGGTCCGGCAAGCATTCACCGAGTGAAGGAGCAACGACGTGCCGGTCAAGAATTTGCGGACATTGGTTGGGCTGGCATTCGCTTTGACATTGGCCGTGCCGGCGACGGCGTCGGCCATCACTGCCGAAGTGGCGCGGGCATGTGACGCCGCGGTGGCCAAGGCCTTTCCGCCCAGGCAGATCGGCAACCCCGCAGCGGGGAGTGCCAAGGGAACGGGCAAAGACCAGCGCGAGTACTTCCAGAAATGCGTCGCCAACAACGGCAAGGTCGACGACATGCCGGCGGATGCGCCAAAGGACAGCAAGCCGGCCAAATAGGAAACAAAGGCTGCGTTATCGCCGCGGCGGCGGGCAGGGCGAGTAGAACGCGCCGTTCGCCGCATTGATGCGCTCGACGCATTGGTTGGGATCGGTGATCGTCCCAGCGATGGTGAAGTCATAGCCCATGCCCCTGACCACCACGACGTAGCGGCCGGGCGCGAGCGTGAAGCCGTCTTGCTCCGGTTGCAGCAACAGCATTCTCGACTGGTCGTCAATCGGACCTACCTTGTAGGGGTAGGACATGCTGCGGATGACCCAGGAATCGCCGGCGCTGACCATGGCGGCCTTGCCCGTGGCATCGATGCCCATCGACCGGGAGACTTTCGCGATCACCCGAACTTCGGTCCCGGTCGCATCGACACCCCCGTCGGGCCTGAACACGATGAATTTGACGTCGCCGTCCATCAAAGTGGTCGCGCTCGGCGTGTTGATGGCGGCCGAGATCGCGACCCGCCGGTCCGGAATCTTTCCCGGCACTGGCTTGAGCTCATGGAGCTGGCCCTCGCTCAAGGCGTAGACGCCGAACGTCGTTGGCAAAGGCATCGAGGGGTGCGCCGCCGGCGCCGGCTCCTTTGCGCTCTCCGGGATTCGTTCAGCGGTCTCGCTGGCCGAGGGAGTCGGAATCGCGGTCAGCTGAGGCTCCGGGCCCTTGGCCGAACGTTCGGGCTGCGCCATCTGCGACGATGCCGTCAGTTGTGCCTTCAGCCGCGGCCAATACACGACCGCGGTGCCGGCGCCAGCAATGAGCAGGAGGATCGCGGTCAATCGAACGAGAGACTTGAAAGCGCCGCTCCGTTTGGGTTGGTCGGGCGATCCTGGCGGTGCGGCAGGACGCCGCGGCGTCTCGGCAGCCATCGGAATGGCTGATGACGCCGAGGCAGCGAGCGTCGGAATGGGCGGGGGGACGGGAACGTTCGCCGGTGGAGAATTCGCCACGGGGACCGAGGCATCCCTGGTCGGTGAAGACTTCTCGCTTCGCTCAAAGGCGCGTTCGACCTCTCGAATGGCGCGTTCGAGGACTTGCTGGAGCTCTCGCGCTTCCCGCGCATCGGCGTGGGTGAATTGTTCCAGAAGCTTGACGCGAGCCAGCTCGTAGACGACATCCCGCATCTGCCTGGGGTCGCCGGAGACTTCGCGGATCCGCTCTGACAACAGGCGGACGAGCCCGGCCTTGATCTCTTGCGCCTGCGAGGCGTTGGCTGCGGTGTCGCCGGTCTCGGTCATCAAGAGCGATCAACTAGCCCGGATAGTGCCGTTTCGCTAGGTTTTTTCACCCCGGATCGCGTCGGTTGCGGTGAAACACGCTGATGCTCCGGCCGCAAAGGTCCTGCGCGGTCGTTTCGTAGCGCTTGCTTTTGGGCGGAAACCTGTGACATTTCGACCGGCTCCTTCTTCCGGTGTGTGACCATGCGCGGCATTTTGACAGCAATGATGTTTCTGACCTTTCTGGTTCAGTCTGCTTCTGCACAAGGGACCAAGGATCAGGCCAACACGACTAGCTCCAGCATCGTGACGACGACCGACAAAAAGAAGCAGACCACCCAGGCTGCCTCGCGGCCTACGGCTGTCCGGAACGTGGGTAGCGGTTCTACCGGACAGGCGGCCCAAGGTGTCTGGAGGAATGGCAAGCTGATCGCGGTGCCTCGCTGAGGTCACCCGTGCCGCGGTGAGGTCGCGCAACGAACCGTGATGCCGTCGTGAAGGAACGGTGTTCCCTCCCTGACGTTCTTGCTCGGGAGATATCGCATGAAACGAATAGTCTTGATCACACTCGCCCTTGTGGTGCCTGCGGGCGCCTGGGCCCAGGGCGTCAGCGATCCGTCGACACCCAACCGCAATGTGATCATCGTCAACCCGTCGCAGCCCGCGCGTCCCAACGCGACGCCGAATATCCCGAGCCGGATCGAGCCTCCCGTGACGACTTACGGACGGGCCCGGCCCTATCACGGGAATACAACCCGGGGCAGCGGGTCGAGCCGCCGTTACTAAAGCGTTTTCGGGCGAAGTAGATACCCCTTCGCGCGTCGTGGGCCTGCCTATTGCGGGTTGACTTCGACCTCCAGAGTCGACGTCCCGGGATCATGACGGTTCTTGCCCGAAATCAGCAGCGTGAACTTGTCGGCGCCTCGCGCTTCCCTTTCTGCCGAATAGCGAAAGCCGGACCCGACCACCGCCAATTGTCCCCGTGATGGCCCGCTCACGACGGATACGTTGAAGATCTGCATGTAAGACCAACGCAGTCCCTGAATGCAGTCGGCGCCAGGGGCGATCGACATCGTCCATTTCACCGTGTCTTGCGACAAGGCGAAGGGCGTGCGCTCCTTGATGCAGAGCGGGCTGGCGTGAGCCGTGAGGGCGGACATGGCATACGCCGCAACGGCAACGCGCAACAACGATACCAGGCTTGCACGCATTCTCGCCAACTCCATCGACGGATGCCGAAGTCTAGCAGCGATGGCCTAACGAGGCCTTAGAACGACGCTATTGTCCTTGCGGCGCTCATCCGATGCCGATCGCAGATAGGTCGATCATCGGTCGGCCTCTCTCCGGATCATGCCATACTAGACCTGTTTTGCCCGACGGATCAAGTCAGGACTTCGGAAAATACGTAAGTCATTCATTCGGTTGGTGCCGGCTACTGTGCATGGGGTTGTTTTTCGCTTTTTGAAGGGACGGCCGCTGCGTTCCGAAAATGTTGCAATTGGCAGCCGTATCAGCTGAAGTTGCGGCTGCTGCTCGGCCCGCCATCGGAGTCATCGGAGTGCGACCCGTCCGCTGCAAGTCCCTGTCAGACCGCCGGAGACCGGCGCGCGCGCCGGTTCAGGCGGCCGTGGCTGCCGCTGTCGGATTGGCTCTCTACGCCTGCCCGCTCTCGTGCCGTGCTCAGACCGAGCCGGAGCCGTCCATCAACAACTATCTTCCGCCGAGCGAGCCGGAAGTCTCGCGCGACGAATGGCGGCAGCGCATCGAGGATGCGCGACGCCGTGCCAAGGGGGTTGCGCGCGAGCGGCGCGAGCATCCGGAGCTCTACAAGCCGGCTCCGGAAGATCCGGACCTCGTCGCGACCGAACGTCTGCTTCGCGATGACAGCCTGCAGCGAGGCGACATCGTCGCCACCAAGAAGGGCATGTTCGTCTACCAGGGGCGATCCGATCAGCCGCGCCGCGATCAGGACTTCGTGCCGGTCAACCCGAAATCGGTCCGCTGATTTAGTACCGCCGCAAGATCTCGTTGAATCTGGGATCGGTCACCTTCGTCGTCTCCAGCAGCAGCGACTTGCCTTGCGGCGTTGCCTGCACATAGGCCGCGATCAGCAGCGGCTCGTAACGCGAGCGGTTGGCCAGCGCCGACCGGATGTCGGATTGCGCCAGCAGCTTGATCTCCTCGTCGGTTGCCGCGGCGCTCGAGGTCACGGTGCGGACGCGTGAGAAGGCAACGTCGATCGGCACCGACCCGGTCAGGTACGACATCCTCACCGCAGGCGTGACCGCCTCGGCGGCCTGGGCCTGTAGCGTGCCGAGCGTGAGCCAGAGCGCCGGCCTGATCGGCGAGACTTTCAAGGCTGCCACGACAGCGGCTTGGGCCGTCTTGTTCTCGCTGGCCCTTCCGCCTGCCTCGGCCGACGGACGATGCAGAACGTCGGCGGCCATTGCCGCCGCATGATTTGCCAGGAGGTCGCCATCCCACGAAAAGGATGCCAGGCTGCCTGCGGCCGCGAGCTTGGCCTTGTCCGGCGGAATCTCGCCCGAGAACAAGTCGCTGGCGCGAAAGTTCGGCCGTACGAGATCGCCATAGAACGTCATGCCGGCGTGGAGCGCCAGCGCGATCGCGGTCAAGATGCCAATGGCGCGAAGCGTGATCACCGAAGTTGCGGCCTGAGCTTTCAAATTGCGAGAAGACTATCGCCTTGGATCGTCAACAGGGTCAAGTTGCCGGTCGCATAAGCGCCGGTGTCGATGTTGATGCGATTCGACCGGATATCGGGCGCGCTGACCGGCGTATGGCCGTGCACGACATATTTGCCGAAGCGCTCCTCGGAGGCGAGGAATTCCTCGCGGATCCAGAGCAGGTCCTCATCCTTCTGGCGATCGAGCGGGACGCCCGGTTTGACGCCGGCATGGACGAAGAAGAAGTCGCCGCAGGTAAAGGACGAGGGCAATTGCTGGAGGAAGGCGAGATGCTCCGGCGGGAGCGCACGTCTCAGTCCCTCGATCAGTTCGACCTGCTGCTCCGCGGAAGGGTTCATCGTCGGCGTGACGCCATAGGAGACCAGCGTCAGCAGGCCGCCATAGTGGCGCCACTCCTGCAGGCGGGTCGGGTCCTTGAGCACCTCGAGCAGGAAGACCTCGTGATTGCCCTTCAAACAGACCGTCTCGTGCGACTTCGAGCGTTCGATCAGGAGATCAAGAACGGCGCGTGAGTCCGGGCCGCGGTCGACATAGTCACCGAGAAAGACCTGAATGGCGCGTTGCGGCGCCGAGCGGGCCAAGTCGGCGTCGATCACGGTTAACAGCGATTGAAGCAAATCGGCGCGGCCATGCACGTCGCCGATCGCATAGACGCGGACGCCGTCGGGAAGCCGCGGCTTGGTCTTCTTGCGAAAGCGGGAGGAAAGGCCCATCGGGTCGGTCGAATCGCATCCAGCGTCACGAGCGGAAGTCGTGACCGCTCTTAGCAGAACAAGTCACACATCGGTATTCTTAATTGTTTCCGACCGATGAGCCCGCATTTTGATTAAAGCCTCGCGTGGCCTTTGAGCCGTATTTCAAGAGGTCTCGCGTAGCGTCTCCCCAACAAGAACGGGGAGCGCGACATGCGCAAAGTTGTGAAGTTCCTGGCGGCCGTCGCCGCCATCGTCGTTGCTGCGGGGGTGCAGCAGAAAGCGGAAGCCGCCTTCGTCGGGGCGCCCCTGGGGCTGCGTGGTGCCATCCACTACATCAAGTTCGACCAGCCGACGCTGCCGCCGATGGCGTTCACGCTCTTCTGCCTGAAGTACAAGGACGAGTGCAAGCCGCGGCCGCAGCGGATCGTCTTCCGGGGCGGCCGCCTGAAGCTGACGGCCGAGCGCATGGCGCAAATGCAAGAGGTCAACCAGCGGGTCAACGCCGCGATCCGCCCCGAGGCCAACCTGGAAGGGCTGCGCGGCGAAAAGTGGCTGCTGCATCCGGCGAGCGGCGACTGCAACGATTACGCCGTGACAAAACGCCACGATCTGATCGCCAAGGGCTTTCCGGCGCGCTCGGTGCTGCTGAGCGAGGTCGTGACCAGCTGGGGCGAGCATCATCTCGTGGTCGTGGTGCGCACCTTCTCCGGCGATCTCGTGCTGGACAATCTCTCCGGCCACATCATGTCGTGGTCGAAGAAGCCCTATCGCTGGGTCCGCATTCAGTCGCCCAAGAATCCGAACTACTGGGCCTCGCTCGGCGACCGCGCGGTCTGATCAACCGCGCGCTATCGTGATCCGGATTGACTGACGCTCTGCGACAGCCCCAGTCCCAAGATCACCGAAAGGCAAAGGATTGCTGCCGGGTGCAGCAATCCGGGACCGGCAAAGCTCTGAACCAGCGCAAACAGGACGCAGGCCGCGGCCGCCGCCGGAAAGAACGAGTCGCGTCCGCGCTGCAGGGCGCCGACGAACAGGCGGACCAAAGCGAGCAGGCTCACCGCGATCATGGCGACCAAGCCGACCCAACCCATCCCCGCGAACACCGATGTGGCCGCCGAGGGCGCCGTCAGGACGGCGCCGGCATCGCTCTGATAGATCCTGCCCACCGCAGCAAAGGTCCCCGCGCCGGCACCGTACCAGCGGGTGTCGGCCAGCATGCGCTCGAGGGCGGCCTTGGTCTCGGTCCCCATCTCCGGAACGAGCCGCAGCAGGATCGGTCCGGAATTCTTTTCGAACAGGAAGGTCAGCACGATCGCCGCGCCGATCAGGGCTGCCACCGACAAGGCGCTCGCGGCCAAAGGCGACAGATCCAGTCTGCGGATCACGAGGATCAGCAGGATCAGCACGACGCCAAAGGTCGCCGCGATGGCGCTGTTGGTCCCGGACAGCCCAAAGATCGCGGCGGCACTGACCAAGGCTCCGACCAGACCGCAAAGTCCGATCGCGACCGAGCGAACGATCGAATGATGCGTCTCCGCCCGTTCAGCGGCGAGCTGCATCACCGCCAGATTGAGCATGAGGCCGAGCCCGGCCAGGCTCGTCGTGAGGTCATGGGGCACGGATCCGGCAAGCGCCGGCGAGAGCCGATGCAGGTCCAACATCAAGGCGGAGATCGCGGTTACGCCGCTCAGCACGAACAGAACCAGCTCGGCACGGCCGCGGTTGCGGACCACCAGGATCGCGACGCCAAGCAATGAGATCGCGGCCAGCGCCAGCAGCAGCGCATTCACCGTCAAGCCGATATCGGCCGTGATCGGCCCGAGCGACAGGCCACCGATTACCTCGTGAGCGCTGGCCCAGATCGGATGCGCAAAGCGCAGCGGAAGCGGAGCGAGCTGGGCCGCGATGCACAGCGGAATGGCGAGCAGAATCCAGCGGCCCCAGGAGGTCGCACGAAGATAGTGCTCGTAGTCGGCCTTGCGCGAGCTCGAGGCCGCGGCCAGCAGGCCTAGCGCTGCGGCGATCGACCCCAGCTGCGCCCCCAATGAGGCGCCGGCGATTTCGAGAGCGGAAGCGGAAACGATGGAGACGATGAGGGCAAAATAAGCGAGGGACAAACGGCGCGCTCGAAGCGAATCCTGAAACGGTCAGGTCACCATACAAGCGGGCGGTGCGTTTTCAAACAGAGGCTTGCGTTGCGATCAGCGCGTGGCCTTGACCGGCCGACCGAAGACGCGGGTGGCGCGTGCGGCGGCAAGGGCAAAGCGCGCCCCCGAGCCGAAGAGGTAACCGCCTTGGAGGGCGATGGCGGCGAACGCCGCAGCCTTCATGCCGTCAAGGAAGCCCAGGCTGGTCATCATGCTGACCGGCAGCATGGTGAGCACCAGCGCAAATGTGACCGGCAGGAGCACGAACACGCGAAAGCGTTGGCCCAGCACGGCACCTGTGAGAAAGCTGAAAATCAAAAAGGGGGTCATCCGAAACACTCTCCGTGCTCCGGACCCTAGATTCCCCGCCTAAAAAGACCCTTAAGTTGTATGGCTAAATTTAGCCTATTGGCCGCAATTTGCCAGCAGCGAATGATAGGCCTCCCGCAGCCCGTTGAGCGCCACCATCCCCTTGATCTCGCTGTCGCCTTCCCTGACCACCACGGACAGCGAGGCCGTCGTCTGCCACTTTCCGGCAGCAAAGGCCGAGACCTCGTCGGGCAACAGCACGGCCGCTCCCGCGGCCGCCATGCTGCCTTCGAAGCTCAGGGTGCCGCCGCCGCTTGCGGCAATGGTCACCTTGGGGCGGCTCCGGGGCGGGAAGGGCCGGATCAAGGCCACCAGCACATCGACCTTGCCCTTCGGGGCGCAGCGCACGATCAGGCCGGCGAAGTCCGGGTCCGATTGGGTGGTGTCGGCGGTCTTCATGATGGCCGCGAAGCTTTCGCCGTCCTTGGCCCCTTGGGTCCGGGTGAATTTCCAGACGGACGTGGACGCAGGGGCGGCCACCTCAACAACGGCCGCGCCGCGACACCACGCACGGGCGCTGCCAGGGCACTCGGCGGCGGGGCCCCATGCGCGATCGGCGGCGCCAAGAAGGGAGCCCGCCAACAGCAGGATCAGAAGGAGGCCAGACACGGGGAGTTCCTATCCTTAATAGCCCCAGACTTAGCAGACGGCGGCGGGGTCAAGAAGCCTTGAGCCCGACACAGCGTCCCCACGATTGGGGCGAGCTGCTCACCGATCGGGCACGCGAAATACAACAAATAGTCACAAAGACTTAAACTAAGCCCGAAACAGTGTCCCGCACGCAACAGTAGCCGACCGATCGCTCCGTTAACTACCGGGAACCCTTGTCGCACCACCCCCTAGGCCGTACCAATCAAGGGCTAATTGGGGTCTCCTGGGGCGCGATTGATGCATTCCTTTGCCAAGTCATATCTTTTCAAGCCAGCATTTCTGGCCGCCGCTTTGGCGCTCGGAGCCTGCTCGACAAATCCCGGCTCGGGTCCGCTGACAGACGACGTCAACAACAAGATACAGACGGAAAACGCGCCGGCCTACGAGCTGGTGCCGCTCAATCCGGCGACCGTAAAGATCCTGCACACACACGAGCCCAAGGGCCTAGCCGGCGTGTTCACCGATCGCCGCCCGCCCGCCAGCATCGTGTTCGGCATCGGCGACGTTGTCAGCGTCACCATCTTCGAGGCCGCGGCAGGCGGTCTGTTCATCCCGGCGGAAGCCGGTGTCCGCCCGGGTAACTATGTGACGATCCCGGATCAGTCGGTCGACAATGATGGCTTCATCACCGTGCCCTATGCCGGTCAGATCAAGGCCGCGGGCCTGACGGCGGTCCAAATCCAGCGCGCGATCGTCGAGAGGATCGGCAACCGCGCCATCGAGCCGCAAGCGGTCGTGGCGATGTCCTCGCAGCGCACCCAGCTGATCAGCGTGCTCGGCGAGGTCAATTCGCCGGCGCGTTATCCGGCGAGCGCGGCGGGCGCGAAGGATCGCGTGCTCGATGCGATCACCCGCGCCGGCGGCATCAAGGGCCAGGGCTTCGAGACCTGGGTCATGCTGGAGCGCGGCGGACGTCGGGCCACCGTGCCGTTCGAGAATCTCGTGATGGCGCCCGAGAACAACGTCTATGTGCGGCCCGACGACAGTATCTACGTCTATCGCGAGCAGCAGAAGTTCCTGGCGTTCGGCGCCAGCGGCCAGAGCGGCGAGTTCAACTTCGACGCCTGGCGCATCAACCTCGGCGAAGCCGTCGGCAAGGCCGGCGGTCTGCTGGACGGCCAGGCCGATCCGGCTGCCGTGTATCTCTATCGCCGCGAGCCGCGCGAGGTTGCGGCCCAGCTCGGCATCGACGTGAGCAAGTACACCTCGGAGACGATCCCGGTTATCTTCAACGTGAACTTCCGCGATCCGGGCGGCTTCTTCCTCGCCACCAAGGTCATGATGAAGAACGGCGACATCATCTACGTCTCGAACTCGCGCAACGTCGAAGTTGCCAAGTTCCTGAACTACCTGCGTGTGATCATGGCGACCGGCAGCGATAGCATCAATCTCGCCAACGACGCCCTGATCTTCCGCAACAACATCAAGCTGGCGCCGTAAGACGCCGACTTGATCGACCAAAGACGATGGCACCGGGGCTTGTCCCGGTGCCATTTTCGTTTAGCGGACCAATCGGTATTGTCTCCGCCGGGGGCAAGCTCGGATCAAGGCGTCACTGAGTAAGGCGCTCCGGTCATCGGTCACCCGCAGCGCTGCAAGGGGCTTCATGCGCTTTCGAGCATTCTGGCATTTGGCTCTCGTCCCTTTCGCCGTCGCACTGGCGCCGGCCGGGACAGCTCTCGGCGCTGCCGCGGAGCTGGGCGTCCGCCATCGCATCGATGTGATGATTTCCGCCGAGCCTGATGCTCCCGTCCTGTCGCGCCTCAAGGGCGCCAGGGGCGAGCTGACCTTTACCGTCCGCCTCTCGGCGAACTCCAAGGAGAGCAAGTTCTTCGGCATGCTGCGCCCGTCCTTCCCCGACATCGTCGTTCCCGACGGCCCGGGCAAACCGCTGGTGCAGCAGACCAAACTCTGGGAGGAGGACGTCTGCCATCAGCGCCGCGGCCTGCCGAAGGTTACCGTGACCCAACTCGGCGGGCATTTTGCGCAAGGGGAGGGGCGGATCGAGATTTCCGCCATCAACCGGCACATCGGCGTTCTGGTCCCGCCCGACGAACTAACACCCGGAATAAAACTCGATCAGGGGAGTGATAGCTTTGGATTATTCTATGCGTTCCGCGCGCAGAGCCGGAACAGCCGCCTCAACGTGGATCTGAAGATCTATCCGATCGATTGCTTCCTCTAGGCGCGAGCAAGGCTCGCAAGACATAACGATGCGCCTTTGGCTTCCCAAAATTCGCTGGTCATGGAGCTTGCCCGCGGCCTTCATCCTGTTCTTCGTGGCCGCCGGCGCGCCGTTTCCGTTCGGCTCGACCAATGATCTGTCGATCGCGTTCTGGTGCCTGTGTCTTGGCGTCGCGGTGATCTTCGCGCCGACGCGCGATCTGCGCAGGCCGCATCTCTGGCTGCTTGCGGGCATCGGCGTGATCGTTGCCGCCTATGCCTTCGTGCTGCACGAGCAGCTTTCCGATCATCCCTTCCTCGCGCCGTTCCAGCCGATCTGGAAGCAGGCCTCGGATCTGCTCGGCGTCCCGATCGCCCCGTCGGCGTCGATCGTCAAGAACGAGGCGTTCTTCGCGCTCGGCGCGCCGCTCGCCAACATCCTCGCCATCGTGCTCGGCATTACCGTCGGCGCCGACCGGATGCGCGCGCGCCGCCTGCTCTGGGTGATCGCGATCTCGGGCGCGGCTTATGCCCTTTACGGCGTCGCCTCGTTCCTGATCGAGCCCACCATGATCCTGTGGCGGGACAAGACGGCCTATCTCGGCAGCGTCACCGGCACCTTCATCAACCGCAACACGGCAGCGGCCTATTTCGGCTCGGCTGCGGTGATCTGGATGCTGCTGATCCTGGAGGACGTTCGCCGCCGCCTGCCGGAGCGGCACATCGAATGGCGGCGTCTGTCGCTCGACCTGCGCGCGATCCCGCCAAGACAGATCCTGCCGCAGCTCGCATGCCTGTTGATCTGCCTGATGGCGATGTTCATGACGACCTCGCGCGCCGGCGTCGGGCTGTCGCTGCTCGCGATGATCGTCGCGTTTACGTTATTCCTCCGGAAAGACCTGCCGCCGCGCACCGGCATCTGGATCTCGCTCGGCTCCGGTATCGCCGTCGCGCTCGGCTTGTTGCAGCTTTTGGGCGGCCGAGTCTCCAGCCGCTTCGACAGCAACGGCCTGGTCGACGAGGGCCGCGTCGAGGCCTGGAAATCGACGCTTCGGATCATCGCCGACAATCCCTGGTTCGGCACCGGCATGGGCACCTTCCAATGGGCCTTCCCGCCCTACCGCAGCCCCAACATTTCGATTCGCGGCGTCTGGGATGCCGCGCATTCGACGCCGCTGGAGCTTGCCTCCGAGGTGGGCATCCCGATGGCGCTGCTGGTGGCGCTCAGCTGGGCCATCATGCTGCTGGTGCTGGCGAGGGGCGTGTTCACACGCCGGCGCGACGTCATCATCCCGCTGGCGGCGGCGGCCACCGCGACGCTGTCGCTGCTGCATTCGTGCCTCGACTTCACGCTGCAGGTGCCCGGCTACAGCATTCCGTTCTTTGCGCTTTTCGGCGCGGGCCTGGCGCAGTCCTTCTCGAGCCGAGACGGCCGCCCGGCGGCAGACGCGGTCGCCACCGCACCGCGAGCCGAGGGCCGCTCCGCAACCGCCGCCACAGCGGCGCTTGCGCAGGGCGAGCTTCACAAAAGTGTCTAGATTTGAAGCAGTTGCGCCGTTTACGAAGTCTTTAGAATAAGTGGACAGTCCTTTTCACTTCCGCTAGGTTCCTGCACTGCACAGCCATTTGCCCGGGCCGAGGAAGCAAATCGGGGCAGCTGATTTTTTGGAGGTTGATTTATGGACGTTATCCGCATGGCGCTTCGCATGGCTGCTGCCGCGGCCTTCGCCGCGACCATCACCACCGCCGCCAGCGCCGCGGTTTACCCGCCGCAGCGCCAGCTACCGGCCACTGTCATTTCCGACTTCAAGGCCGCCCCCAACAGCCTGTTGCAGCAATATCCGACCGGCGGCCCGCAGCTGATTTCGCGCGTGCGCGACCTCGGCGCCTCCGACCCGACCACGCTGCCCGGCCTGATCGCGCTGCTCAAGGATCCCGCGACCACCAAGGACCAGATGCGCGCGATCGTCGCCGGCCTCGCCCAGGTCGCCCGCATGGCCGCGCAGAGCGACCAGGCCTTTGCCAATGAGATCCAGACCGCGATCGCCGGCATCGGCAACCCCGAGGTGATCGCCGCCTACCAGGCCGCGACCGGTGACGTCGCGATCGCCGCGACCGGCGGCGGCGGCGGTGGTGGCAGCGGCTCGGGCGGTCCGACCGGCAACAACTTCCCCAACGGCGGCAGTGGCGGCGGCGCCGTCAGGTTCGGCAACAACAACAACGCCAACAATCCGCCCGCTACCGCCGGCGGCGGCGTCGGCGGCACTACCCCCAATCAGGTGAGCTCGCGCTGAGCGCGGATCAGTGAAGTCCTTGTGAACCTCCCTGCAGAGCGGCGCCATCGAGCGCCGCTTTCACGTTCGGATCGTTAACGTTCACGCGAATTCTCGGGTGAAAGCTGCGTTGCGCTGCATCAACGGCGTTCAACTCCAGATGACGCTGTGCTACTTTACATATAGCGACGGAGCAGGGGGCTTTGTTTCCGAAGGCCGCGAGGCAATGGCCAAGCCTCCATGAAGGCTTCCTTTGCTAAAAAGCAAATCGCGGATCGATTTCAGGAACCAATAAATGTTGCAGGTGAACAAGCCGACCTCGGAGATTAATCGGGAGTTCGTTGAGGCCGAAAGTTCGCCGGCGCAAACGTTGAGATCCTACCTCGACACTATCCGGCGGCAGTTCCCAACCATGTTGGCTGTTATGTCGGCTTGCGTTATCTTGGCTCTAGTCTACCTCTTCACCGCCGCCCCCCGGTATGCGGCGACGGCTTCGATGGTAATCGACACTCGCAAGGTGCAGTTGTTTCCGCAGCAATCTGTCGTAGGCGACACTGCGGTTACGTCCGCAATGGTAGAAACTCAAGTTGAAATTTTGAAGTCTGAAAATATCAGCCTTGCAGTCATCCGCGATCTTCATCTGACCGATGATCCCGAGTTCATCGGGAGTGGCGGCGGCTTTATTGGTGCGATTTTTAATACCATTTCCCCCAGCAACCGAGCTTCTTCCGAATTCGAGTCCACGCGCAAGGCACTGGGTAGATTCGAGAGCAGCCGCACGATCAGACGGCTTCCCCTTACATACGTTATGGAAATCGGTTTCACATCTCGCGACCCAGCTAAAGCGGCGCGAATCGCCAACGCGATCGCGGATGCGTATATCGTCGACGAATTGGAATCGAAGTACCAAGCGACACGCCGCGCTAGCGTGTGGTTGCAGGACCGGATCAGAGAGCTGCGTACGCAGGCCTCTACGGCTCAGAAGGCAGTAGTCGACTTTAAGACCGCAAATAACATCGTTGATACTGGCAAGGGGCTGATGAACCAACAGCAGTTAGCTGAGGTGAATAGCCAGCTCATAACGGGCCATACGGCAACAGCGGAAGCAAAAGCCCGAATGGACCGCATCAATGACATTCTCAAGCAAGATATTCCAGACGCGTCGGTCGCCGATGCGCTCAAGAACGACACGATTGTTAAGCTTCGCGGGCAGTACGTGGACATGGCGTCCAAAGAGTCGATTTGGTCCAACAAGTATGGAAGGGATCACCTCGCCGCGGTCAACTTGCGAACGCAGATGGCGGAAATCAAAAAGAACATCATCGACGAGTTGAAGCGGATTCAGCAATCCTACAAAAGCGACTATGATATCGCGCTGACCCGTGAGGAGAGCATCAAAGCGAGCCTCAACAATCTTGTTTCGGAATCGCAGCTGACCAATCAGGCGCAGATCCAACTCCGCGAGCTGGAGAGTAATGCACAGTCATACCAGGCAATGTATGACAACTTCCTTCAGCGCTACATGGAATCAGTGCAGCAGCAATCCTTCCCAATCACAGAGGCTCGGGTCATTAGCGCAGCGACCGCTCCATTAGGCAAGAGTTCTCCCAAAGGGACAGTGGTACTATTGGCTGCTCTTATGGGAGGGCTTATCCTTAGCCTTGGGATAGCAGTAGCACGCGAACTAACCGACAACGTATTTCGAACCACTGGGCAAGTCGAAGAAGTGTTAGGCGCGAGCTGCATTGCGATTTTGCCCGCGCTTAACCCCGCTGGTGTGCCGTCAGTGCTGCGTGGTGCACTTGGGACTAAATTTTTGAAGCAGCAGGATCAGCCAAAGCTCGATCTATTGCGTTACGTGGTCGACAATCCTTTGTCCCGATTTTCGGAGGCCATGCGCACTCTGAAGGTGGCGGTTGATCTCAATTCGATAGTACGCGAGAATCGCGTCCTAGCGGTCACTTCGACTCTTCCAAATGAGGGCAAAAGTACGCTCTCCACCAATCTTGCTCAGCTCATTGCCCATAGCGGCGCCCGAGTAGTTCTAGTGGACGCCGACCTTCGTAACCCGTCGCTCTCCCGTGCGCTTGTGCCGGATGCGCAGGGAGGTCTCGTCGACCTGGTGGCCCACAAGGTTCAGCTCGATGACGTCATCACATTTGATCCGGAGACAAAGCTCGCCATAGTATCCGCGGGCACCACTTCCAAGCTTCTGCATACCAACGAGATCCTCGCGTCCAAGCCGATGCGCGATTTCGTGACGCTGTTACGCTCGAAGTACGACTATGTCGTGCTCGACATGCCGCCGATGGCGCCGGTGGTGGACGTGCGCGTCACAGCGCCCTTCGTCGATTCTTACGTGTTCGTAGTGGAGTGGGGCCGAACAAAAACAGATGTCGTCCGACATAATCTGCGCAGCGCTCCGGAAATTCAGGGCAAGCTCTTGGGCATAGTACTGAACAAGGCTGATACAAAGCTTCTTGCGCGCTATGAATCTTATCATGGCCGTTACTATTATGAGAAATATTACGCGCGTTACGGTTATGTCGAGTGAAGGAAGTCGCCCTCCCCAGAGTGCCGGTAGCATTGTTCGGCCTTGTAGGCCTTGTTTGGTCGCTGCTTGCGATCGTTTCGTTCTGGATGATTTTTGAGGAACGAATTATTTCTGCACAGATCCTTGCGGATGGTCGGTTCAAGCGTGGCGTTCTGGCCGATGCATTGTCCCGCATGGAGGCAAAGTCCCCGCCGTTGCTGCATCCCGATTTTGCGCGGGCCAAAGCTCTCATCACCTTACGCGTCGGTGACGAAGCAGTGGCGGAAGACGTCTCTCTTAAGGGCGCTGCTAAGGCGCAGAGGTTGCGCTCTGCACTGGCTGTGAACCCAGCGGATTCTTTTCTCTGGCTTATGCTTTATTTGGTCGAAGTCGAACGGAACGGCTTCGACGTCTCTAAGCTGCCGTATCTTGAGCAGTCCTATGCAATGGGGCCAAGGGAGGATTGGATCACGGTTCGCCGCAATAGAATTGCGCTTGCGACTTTTGCGATGCTGAGCGATGCGATGCAGGAGAGGGTGGTGTCCGAGTTTGCCGCTCTCGTCGGGAGCGACTTGATTGAAAACGCAGCAGTTAATCTACTCAGCGTGGGGCGGCCCCAGAGAGACCGCTTGCTCGCTAGTCTGAGTTCCACAGACATTATGCTGCGAGAGGCGCTGATGAAGAGGCTCTTGCGCGATGGTGTGAAGGTGAATGTGCCGGGTGTAGTTACTGATGAATGGCCGCGGCAATGACGCCGCGACGGTGCGCTTCACGCTAAACGGGACAACCGATCTGGCCGAGAGAGCAGTCTCATCCAAATATGCCGCGTGGGCGATTCTAACTAATTTACTACGCCTTTAAGGTCCGATAGCGTGCGAAGGTGCCACGTTGTATTTTTGAACGTGATTTTTTGCTGTTTAGAGCTACAAATTTTACTAGTGATCAGCTATCCAATGACGTCCAATTTAGCAAGTGAAGGACGGCCGGTCTCCAAGGTCGTCGATCTGAGCATCTTGAAGATTCTGCACATTATCGGTACGGCCGATCCTAGAAGTGGGGGCCCGATCGAGGGCCTCATTCGCTCATCCGAAGCTTTGGCAAGGCTTGGCCACTTCCGGGAGATAGCGACCCTTGACCATCCTGGGGACTCTTGGGTCAAGGATTTCCCGCTTCCCATTTTCCCGCTCGGCACTCTTCCCGTCCAGGAGAGGCGACGTCTCGATTGGCGACCTTGGGTCCATTACGGTTACACTTCGCGCCTGGTACCCTGGCTGAGAAATCACGTGGGGAACTACGATTTGGTCATCGTCAATGGGCTCTGGAACTATTCCGCCAGCGGCGCCAGCAGGGTGTTGCCCGGCGCGGGAATTCCCTATTTCGTGTTCACGCATGGGATGCTCGATCCCTGGTTCCGAAAAGAATATCCTATCAAGACCGCGTTCAAGCAGGTTTCTTGGTGGCTCAACGAAGGGCCGCTCCTGCGGAACGCCAACGGAGTGCTCTTCACCTGCGAGGAAGAGCGCTTGCTCGCCCGCAAGGCATTCTGGCCGTACCGGCTTCGAGAATTTGTCGTCGGGTACGGCACCACCGACGTAACTGGCGACCGTGACATCCAGGTCACCGCGTTTCGGCAGCGACTGCCCGCGCTCGGAGACCGCAAGTTCTTGCTATTTCTGAGCCGCATTCATCCCAAGAAAGGATGCGATCTACTCGTCGATGCATTTGCCGAGGTTTCGTCCTCAGCGCCCGACCTTGATCTCGTCATCGCTGGACCCGACCAGTCCGGCTGGCTCGGCGAACTAAAGCAGCGAGCTGGCGCTGCGGGCGTCGGCCATCGCATTCACTGGCCCGGGATGCTTGATGGCGACGTTAAATGGGGCGCGTTTCATGGGTGCGAGGCATTTGTGCTTCCCTCTCATCAAGAAAATTTCGGAATCGTCGTAGCCGAAGCACTCGCCTGCGGGAAGCCAGTTCTCATCACCGACAAAGTGAACATATGGAGAGAAATCAAGCAAGATAGGGCAGGGCTTGTGGCCGCGGATGATCCAGCTGGCATTCTTTCCCTCCTGAGGGGATACTTGAGTTTGAGCCTCGACGAGCGGCAGAACATGGCAGCGGCCGGACGACAAGCCTTTCTGAAGCGGTTCGATATCGAGCAGAACGTCCTCTTGCTGCTAGATGCATTGCGCGCTGGGATTTCGCATGGACGTCCTTGACGCCAACAGCACAACGCCCATGGAAGGCGGTCCTAGTTTCTCGCTGAGGAATCGTCTGTTTCGCGTTGCCTGGAACGTTACTTGGAGCCTGCTCGCTTCGTGGACCCCGCCGTTTATGCACGCATGGCGGCGTTTCTTGTTGCGGTCGTTTGGTGCGAAAGTTGCCAGAACCGCTGGAATATATGGCAGCGCTAGGATCTGGTATCCCCCCCATCTGGAGATCGGGGAGCACGCCTACATAGGTCCTCGAGTGAACGTTTATTGCATGGCGAAGATCAGCTTTGGCGAGTATTCGCTGGCGTCGCAGGGAGCGCACATCTGCGCCGGTACTCACGATATCGACGACTTCAACTTCCAGCTAAGGACCAGACCAATTGAGATCGGGGCGCAGGCCTGGATCGCCGCCGAAGCGTTCGTCGGACCCGGCGTCAGAATTGGAGAAGGCGCCGTTCTCGGAGCTCGAGCGTGCGCTTTCCGTGATCTAGAACCTTGGACCGTGTACTCGGGAAATCCGGCTCAACCGCTCAGAAGGCGGAACTATCATCCGCGCGCATCGTCGAAAGCATGTTAATCCGATTTCGAGACATTTCCGATGTGCCGATTGCGGATTTCTGCGTCGTAGGTGCGGGACCGGCCGGCATCGCTCTCGCCTTAGCACTCGCCGATTTTGGGCATTCGGTTCTACTCGTCGAGTCGGGGGAGGAGACGCCGACTCTCTCGACACGCGAACTGACCTGGGCCGAACTTCGAAACAAGCAGACTCACGCCCCGTCGGAAATTGCATCATGTCGAGCCTTTGGCGGTACCTCGTGGTGGTGGGGCGGGAGATGCGTTCCGTTCGACCAAGTCGACTTCGAACATCGCCCTTTTGCGCCGGGAACGGAGTGGCCGCTTTCCTACAATGAGATGACGGGTTGGTACTCCAAAGCAGCTGAATTTCTTAACTGTGGGACAGGCACGTTCGAAAAGGAGCCGGGCGACTGGGCGCAACCTGGCCAGATCTCGATCTCAATTCGTGAACTAGAGCGCTGGACGCCAGATACCAATTTGCAACGCACGTATCTGAAACGTGTCCGTGAGTCACAAGCAATTACGCTTCTGCTCGGCGCGACGTTGACCGACATCCATCTCGATAAGGAGAGCGGGCAAGTTCGAGAGATATCGCTGGCAGACCGAAACAAAGCGACCAAAGCTTCCGTTCGGGTCTGTATCCTGGCCTGCGGTGGACTTGAAACCACTCGGATCATGCTCCTCTTGAAACGAAAGTACTCGACTATTCTCCCCAGCGCTGATGCCGTCCTTGGAAAATTCTACATGGGCCATATCTCCGGCAAGATCGCCGATGTGGTGTTTTCCGAACCAGAATTGATCGATGAATTCGACTTCTTTACCGAAAACGGTCATTTTGCTCGTCGTCGCTTCACGCTGAGCAAAGAGACACTAAAGCGACAGGAGCTCCTGAACATCGCGTTCTGGACGGACAATCCTCCCTTCCACGATGCGAGCCATGGTAGTGGGATTCTATCCGCAGTGTGGCTTATGCTCGCGACGCCGTGCATTGGCCGTCGCTTGGTTTCAGAAGGTGTTCGGGTCAGTCATGTTGGCCCTGGCCCCTACACGATCAAAAGTCACCTCATTAATATCGTTCGATCCCCCACCTCAGTGCTTTCCTCGGCGATGCTGCTGCTCCACGAGCGCTACCTTTCGTCGCCTCGCAAGCCTGGATTTCTGGTTCGAAACAAAGGTGGACGATACGCCCTACACTATCATGCGGAGCAATTGCCTACAAAGAATTCGTACGTAACGCTGTCCGACGAATTGGACCCGCTCGGCGTGCCTCGTTTGGCGATCGATTTCAACTACTCCGAGCTGGATGCGCGGTCGGTCGTTCGAGCACATCGAATCTTGGATCAATTTCTTCGAAGTTCAAGAGCCGGATATTTGGCTTATCGAGCCGCTCAAGAGGAACTCGTCACTCGCGTCATGGAGCAAGCCTCCGATGGCTATCACCAACTCGGAACGACGCGTATGGGCCGCGATCCTGCTTCGGGGATCGTCGATGAAAATTGCAAGGTTCACGGAACACGCAATCTCTTCCTGTTAAGTGGCAGTGTGTTTCCATCGTCCGGTCAAGCCAACCCGACATTTCTGATCGTAGCGCTCGCGTTCCGGCTCGCCTCACACTTGGCGGCAGCATCCAACACGCTCGCGGCAAGATCGGTTCACGCAGCGGTATAGGTTTCTCAATGCGCACCGTCTATCACCCGACCCTCAAGCGTGGCGTCTCTGTACTCGGATTCGGATGCGCGTCATTAGGATCCCGGATTTCTCGATGCGAAGGTATGCGATCGCTTGGACGAGCGTACGAGTTGGGGGTCAACTGGTTCGACGTCGCTCCACCATATGGGGACGGACAGGCGGAATCCATATTGGGATCTTTCCTTGGTGGCGGCCGCCGAGATCATGCTGTTATTTGCACAAAGGTTGGAATTGCTCGGCCCGAGATCTCGACCGTGAAAAGAGTTTTGCGGCCCCCCGCGCGCTGGGCTGTTCACGCGTTTCCAGGCCTCCGAAAACAGATCTCCCGAGCTCGTTCGGTTGGCTCGCGGCCGCCGCTTGAGCCTGCGACCATTCGAAAGTCATTAGAGGACAGCCTTCGACGGCTGAAGACCGACTATGTAGATGTACTCGCGCTGCACGAGCCACGCATCGAGGACTGCACAAATACGAAGGTCATTGAAGAATTGGAAAATCTCCGAAGGGAAGGGCTCGCAAGAGCAATATCTATCGCCGGATCTGTTGATGCGATTCTGGTGGGTGCCAAGTTCTCGAGAACATTCGACGGCGCTCAATTTCCGAATAGTCCGTTTTCCCGAAATATTGACGAGATTTGCAAGGTCGATGTTCTTGAGCGCCTCTTTCTAGTGACGCATAGTGTTTTCGATCCACAGGTTACAAGTCGCCTTGTCCAATTGCTGGAAAGCAAGGCCGGCCTACCCGAAATTGAGAAATCGCCGACCAAGCTTCTGATCGACTACGCACTAACCAAAAACTCTGCTGGCACTGTGGTGTTATCCATGTACTCCAGTAGACACATTATCGAAAATTGCATGAGAGCCTCGCGGGAGATTGATCCGAGCTTGTTGGATTTGGTCGACAGCCTTGTTTCGTCCACCGACAACAACTGCAACTCGACTGGCTGAGTTTCCCCGATGGCCGACCTAGCTGTCATTATCCTGACCTACAATGAGTCAATCCATCTCGAGCGAGCGCTACGGCACATCAAACATCTCGCTAACGAGATATTCGTCATCGACTCCTTTTCCACTGACAACACGATCGAAATTGCGAAATCGCACGGTGCGACCGTCCTTCAGAACAGATTTGTCAACTACGCTAAGCAGTTCCAGTGGGCCCTGGAGAATGCTCCCATTATGTCGAGCTGGATCATGCGGCTCGATGCGGATGAGATCATCGAACCCGATCTTTCGACCGAGATTAATGAGAAGTTGCCCTCACTGCCGTTGGATGTCACCGGTATAAATCTACGTCGGAAGCTTATTTTCATGAATCGCACGATCAAGTATGGCGGACGCGGAGTTTTAGTGCTCCTGCGCATTTGGCGTCGGGGTCATGCCGAAATAGAAGACAGGTGGATGGATGAGCATATGATTGTGCGCGAGGGAAGAACCGTGACTTTCCTTGGCGGTTTTTCCGATTACAATTTGAACAATTTGACCTTCTTTACGGAGAAGCATAACAAATACGCCACGCGTGAGGCTATCGATGTCCTCAATCAGCGACTGTGCTTCATGCCTAGACCGGAGCGCATGTTAATTGAGAAAAGCTCGCTTCAAGCGGCCGCCAAACGTTACGTAAAGGAAGAAATATACAACAAGATTCCCTTCCAGATCAGCTCCGTCGCGTACTTTTTGTATCGCTACATCGTTAGGCTGGGCTTTCTCGACGGAAAGGAGGGCCTCATCTACCACGTACTGCAGGGCTTCTGGTATCGCTTCTTGGTGGGAGCAAAGATTCAGGAACTCAGCAGCTCGGTCGATGACTTACGAGAGCCGGAAGCAATTAGGGAGAGACTGCACCGAATTACCGGGCTTACCTTGAAGTAACTTCTCTGGGCTGCACTCCGATGTGTTATTCCGACCGTTTGGTATTGTTCGAGTGTGAACTAGTAAGTTCGCTTTGGCGAGTGCCGCCTTGTGTATCTCGGCGGCTTGGAATCCGACTTATGAAATACTGGCCTGACTTCGCGCCGCTGAGTAGCCACCAGTACGCATTCGGTAGGCCGAAGGACTGCTTGGACTAATCAGGCGGCCAGCGTCGGATGTTCTTTGCATCCGGACGAGCGCGATCAGGTTTTCGATAGTGTGTGAACTCCAAGACGGTCTGTAACAGGTTGAAGCGGCGGCTCAATAACTAGTACGAACAAAGGGAGGGCAGTCGCCGTCGATCTTGCAAGGTAACGGATTGCTAAGTTCGAGGCGTCCGATAGTCCCGCTCAAAGACGATATGCGCGTTAGCGTTGCTCCACCGATTTGAAGCCAGTCTGGAACGAAAGGAAGTAAGTCCCCTGCCCGAACCCATTGAAAAGGAACTGCTAGCTCAGCCAACGAAGATCGAACCGACGCATGGCTTGAGCCATCATCGCCAAATATCTTCGTGCACTTGGAACTAGGGTAGTAGCGCCGCGCTACAGAAAAAACGAGACTTCCCTCATTCGTCGCGAAAACGCCGTCAGTGGTATAGCTCTGTCCATGGTCCGTCGTGCGCAGTCCAGTTAAACGGCGCAAGGTTATACTTGTGCTCGACGCATCCATACGCGAGATGGCTCTTACGTAGTAAACATCCCGACTGTGAGTATCATTTACGACGTCACCTGGCCCTAATAAGATACCTTCAACGGGGCCCTTGCCGAATCCAGGAAGGGCCGAACGCGAGATCGTGAATGATACCTCCGACCCTCTCCAACGAACCTCGTTCAGCGAGTATTTCTTACGGTCTATCTCGAAAGTAGGTGCACGCGGGATTGAGAAAACCTGATGACCATCGTGAAGTCGCTCAGCCCACCAAGGGAGATATGTGGGTTCTCCGTTCACGTTGGCGGCCGCAAAAACCGGAAAGTCTCCCGGTCCCATGCTGTACGCCCCAGCTAAGTTTGATCCTTGGATGGGGAGTTCCGAATGCTGAAGCATCACACGAGAATGGCCTGATGCCATGAACCCATTTGTAAACGCCTTCGCGATGATGCCGCTTACATGGCTAACGTCAGCCGCCCCGCCGGCGAGAAGTTGCATTGCCGCAACATCTCGCAACTCGACAGAGCAGTCGAACTGATGAAGTCCAAAGCCACCGAGAAACAAACAGCTACGAAAAACAGCTTTGCCGCGGGAGCCGGCGAGCAACACCTTGGGTGAAAATTCCTGTCGTTTAACGGAAAATTGAAATTTACAGTGGTCAAAAGTAATAGTTCCGCTCAACCGGCTTTCGGAAGGCAGAAAAGATCCTAACGAATGGATGCTCTCTCCATAGCAGCCTAAGAAAATTGGAGAGCTTCCGCCTTGCGGCAATCGCCCTCCGACGTCGATATCTAGCAGCAAAGCGACGTTGTCGAAAGAGCAACCGGAAATAACTCCCATCCAGGCGCCTCGTCCATTGCCAAAATTTACGCCGTCTAGTGCGGTGTGGCAAAAATGGATTCTGCAATTTTCAATATTGTTACACCGAGCATCGGATTGAGTCAGCGCAACACCCGTAACATTGTAAGAAATATCGCAGTCGCGTATCGTTAGGAAATCGCCATTTGATGCGTCGGGCACGTGGCTCGGTTGTACGATGATGCCAACACCAAAACCGTTAATTTGACAATCCTCGATAAAGACGTGTGACGAGAAGTTCTTTTCGTACTGCGTGGTAATTCCTGAATATGCCGGGTAGTGAACAGGAGGATAGCTAAATTTGCCCGGCTTGCCAGCATATGCGTCTATGGCGATACCGGCATATGGGGCGGTCCGATTGTTTGCCAAAAACTGGACGGAGTCGCCAAACCAAGATGCGCGATTTGTTCTATCGGGGATAAGATCATACTTACTGGTGAGGTAATCGTGGTTCACGCCCCGCAACGCCAAACGGCGTATGTGGACACGTCGGCCACCTTGCACATTTATGCATGGACTATCATGGAATGAAGGTTCAATCAGCGAGTTTGTGGCTTCTCGTCCAGTGGCGTGCTGGAACGTTTCGCCAAGCAGCGTAAGGGTCGAAAATCGGTTGCCATAGCCAATGTGAAGAGTCTTGCGGACGCGATAGCGCCCAGCAGGTAGCAACACCGTACCCGGAACCGCAGGTTCGTAAATCGCGCAGTCAATTGCCATCTGTATCGCTTCAGTATCATCTGCGATACCGTCTCCGACGGCCCCGAACTCGCGAACATCGATGTAACTATTGATAACCAGTTGCCAAAGCCCGCCGACGGCATCTGTTATCGCAGGTATGAATTGTGAGACTCTTTCCGCGCGTCGAAAATATCTCGGTTGATGACCTCCAGCTGCTATAGCGACGAGCTCGACCCCTCTTGGCACCGCGGCTCGCCTCAATGCCTGATCGTCAGCAAAAATAGTTACACTTGACGACTGGGCAGACTTTGCCCAGGCGGTAGCGCTTGGCCGCGCGGCTAACCCAGACGTAGCAAGCCGCATCAGGACACGACGGCTAAACAAGCCCTTCATCTGTTGCCCATAACTTCTCTTGCTGGTGGCAAGCTCGGAGCCTTGCGTCTGTTCGTAGTTGCGGAACCAGTAAAAAACCTATTCAGAGCTACGAGTACCGCAATGAAAGGAAGCTGACCTAGAAGCTCGCCCAGCGCTTCGAAGAGACTTGGCGGCACTTTCTTCACGGATAGTACAACGAAAAGGACCGAGTATAACCATTGCATGGCGGTGCCGCCACTACCCAAGAGCCGAGCCAAGAATGCGAAGAGTATTCCTGTCAACATGCCGTTGATGGGGATCCATAGCCAACCTCCCTCTCGGTATGCGACCAAGCCGCCGAACGCGGTGAGGCTTCCTGTTCCGCCGATCAGTGTGCTCCATGCCCAGACAGACAATTCGGTGTCCATTGTGCCATCAGTGCTCAAAAGAAACGGCTTCTCACCTATGAGTAGCTTTGGGAAGGGGATCAAGAAGACGCTGCTATAATACGTGAGTCCGGGGGGCGCTGAGCCGTCAATATGGGGCTTCATTCGAATAGTTACGTTAATAAGATCAGCGCGATCGACAATTGAGCGAAGGCCTTTTTCAAACGGATTGTCGCCTATCGAATAGCCAGTAATCGCTCCCTGACCTGTGATGCTACTTCGCTCGGTGCGCAATTCCCGCAAATAGATAGCGAAAGGGCTGAAAAACAAGAATGCAACAATTGCCGCAACTAAGAGACGTAGTGCGCGCTTCCTCTGTCTAGTCATGTATAAATTGACCAGCAGCATCATTACTGGCGTAAGGGCAACGAGGCGTTGGCCCAGGCCGGCGCTCATAACCAGCGCTACAAGGAACATTGAGCCCAATATGATGAGCTGTGCAAAACTTTGGTCTCGCCAAGTCGTTGCAACTAGTGTTGCCAGTAGCGCTAGACTAAGGCCGCCGAAAGCAGCAATAATTGCAAAGAAGGGAGACCGTTCCCGAAAATAGGCTTCGAAATCGGTAGCGGCGTAGCTCGTTATGTCCTGGGTCGAGATGTAGGTGACGAATACCGCGAACGCAGAAACACCGAAGAAAATGCGGTGTCGCTTGAGAAAGCTGTCGACCAGACTTAGTTCCGCTGGGCGCACTGTTTTGAAATACTTTCGTCCTAACGATGACCCAGCGACGACCCCGATCAGAAACAGTGTGTGTATAAGAAGTGCGACGAAGATGTCCTCGTCCGAAAAGCGATCTAGATTGGCGAGGCGCTCAAATAGCACAGGCAATACGAAATACCCAATTGAAAATAGAGCTATGACTCCAAGCTGGCAGTCGAGCACATGATTGCTGCCGAGCATGCGCAAGATGAGATAGGAGCACAATGACAAATGGACAAGCGCGAGTAGTGTCGCCATCTCTATGTCCCTTTCTGTTGACCCGTTCCGCTTATAGCGCCTTTTGAGGCATCGTTGAGCCAAAGGTCGCGATGGATCTTCTAGCCGCTATCAACGCCAAAGTGGATAGTTGTCTATCGGCGTACCAAGGCAAAATTGAATAGTCCTGTTGGAGCGTTGCGCCAACTATCCGCTTGGCCGCTCGGATGATTTGTCTCTTCCGAATCAACTGTCGGAATTCTCGGAAAGCTATCATACCCGGAAGTACGCGTGCCTGCAGTGAATCGCGCACGAATGACGCTGTCTCCTCAAAACATGATGACGAAGCAAAGAGCGATTGCCCTGTCGCACATTTTACGAGGTACTCCACCTCGCTCATGACACTGGAAGTCATATGATCAGCGAGTTTGGTGCGCGAGAGTCCGCTATCGTGAATGCGGTATTCAAGAAGCTTTTCGTTGAGCCGAGCAAAATTGAAGCGATCTACTGCTCGAAGCCAAAAATCGTGGTCTTCGGCATATCGAAACTCACGATAGCCACCAAGACTGTCAATTACCTGTCGTCTCATCATAACTGACGGATGAATTATGGGTTTCATCCTCCGTCGGTGCAGCAAGCCATCACGGACCAAACCATTGTTAACACCGAGCTGCACTTGCTGACCGACTCGCTTACCTTCAGCGGCGATTATAAAGACATCTGTGCATAGGATGTCGATTTCTGGATTGTTATCTAGAAAGGCGACTTGCCTAGCAAGGCGGTTAGGAAGTGCGCGGTCATCCGCATCCATGCGCGCGATAAGAGGCGCGCGGGCTTCAGAAACCGCGCGGTTTAAGGAGGCGACGAGCCCTGCGTGAGCATGTGATATCAGTCGGACGCGTTGGTCAGCATAAGACGCAATTATCGCAGCGCTATCGTCTGTGCTGCCGTCATCGATAATGACAAATTCAAAATCTCTGAAGGTTTGTGCGAGAATGCTATCCACGGACTCCCGGAGGTATCTCGACGCATTGTACGCAGCCATCACGATACTGACGCTCGGAACGCTCAAATCTTATCTCCTCTTGAGCTTTCAGTTTGAGGCGCAAAATTAGAGAGCTGGCGACTAAGAAACACAGATATCCAAGTTGCGATAGCCGCAGTGATGAGGGCTCCGAGTAGAGTAGCTAAACTAGACCGGTTTTTCTCACTGAGCATCGCAACAAAGACGAGGGCAGGGAAATGAACGGCGTAGATTGTGTAGCTTTCGTTGGCAACAGACCTCAGAAATGTGCCAGCTTTGAATATGATTTGCTGCGAGCAGCGCGCTCCTAGAGAAAACAGTGCTCCTGCCGCGCAGGAAGTGACCGCTGACAAGAGAGGCGGCAGAACATTCGCGAAAACAACTAGCGCGAAACCTGCCAAGAAGAGAGCTGATGGCTTGGACAATTGTGAGAGCGAGAGATTGCGGAGACATGCTCCCGTTACCCAAACTACGAAAAGTATGCTCCACTCCGGACGCACATAGCCGAACGCCAAGGTCGACCCAACAGTGACTGTTGCAGCAAGCTGTAGATTGAGTTGCGCGAGCTTCAAGATTGCAAATCCACAAAAATAGAACTGCGCGATATAGCCGAGAGTCCAAAGAGGACCATTTGATCCAAATGCATCCACAAACGTCGGCTGCAAGAAGAGCAGTGTGCCAAGGAAATTGGTTACGGTAAAAGCGGCTACAGCGTCATGTCCCAATACATTTCGGTAAAGATCGAGCTTGTGCATCGCGAGTAGGCCGAAGCCGTCAAATACGGCTGTTAGCAAAAGGGCGACGATCGCCGTGGGCAGAAGGCGAAATAGGCGGCTCCGGGCAAAGTCAGTTGCTCGAGGCACCCTCCCCTGCCGAAACTCGAAAAGAAGTGTCCCGCCGACCAGAAGTCCACTCAAAAAAACAAAAATATATGCGCTTTGCGGGCCAAAGCGAAAGAGCAGTTTAAGAAGAATATCTGAAACATTTTGAGTGGGAGCAATGAGGAGAAGTTGCATCGTGGGCAGAAATAGAGCTACGGCATGCCCGACGACAACTTGGAGGATGAGACATAGGCGTATGATGTCGAGCAATTGTGATTCAGGGCGCGTGAGTTGAATCTCGGGTCTCCACACGCTGCTCATGGTGCTGCTCCCCGAGACAATAAGCCTTGACGAGCAATGCGAGCGAGGCGACGGACACGATAGTCAATCTCGGCGCGCGTGAAGCGGGGGGAATCGTTTATGTGGTCGAGCAGAGGAGGCGTCGGAGTAGCGTTGCCGATGGGTATGAATCCTCTGGGAGTAACGTAAAATCGGTCTTCGTCCAATTGTGATGGGTTTGGAAAGTGGCGCTTCTGGAAATGGACATACATAAACTCTTCGATGTTTAGCACGTTATTCTTCCAAAATAGTCGTTTGGTCCTTCCTCGGTCAAAGCAGAATGCCTGATGGCGATAGTTTCTGTACCAACGATAATTGTTCGTCCTCTCAAATCTAGAAATATGAGGGTCAATATCGGCTACGACACTCTCGTCAGAATGGAACTTGCCACCGTGCCTTAACCAGATGCGATTTACTCCAATATGTTCGTCGAATCCGAAGTGGTTCGGGTCGCTCAGAATTCGTCGCCAATCAAGTTCAGGATGTGAGCGCCGGTAGAACGTATTGGTTTCCTCGTTGTTGCGGTACAATGTGAAGTGACCGACGGAGAAAATTTTGTCAAAGTTCGCGAGTAGGTTCGGGCGTATATAGGAGGCCAAATCCCCGAAGAGCATGTCGAGATCACAATGTCCCCAAAAGTCACAGGGTTCATTGCGCTCGACTAGTGCAGAAAAGAGAGGCCGGAGATCGCAGAGCTTGTACGGCGTGCTCAAGGCGACGCGAACTCCTGCAAAATCCGAGATGCGGTCGGCGAGGCTTCCGAGACTCATTGGACAGACGCTGACATTGATCGGCAAATCGTAGTCGACGGCGGCGTCGGTGATAAGTCGCCATCGGATTTGAGGATTGTATCGGCAAGACATCAGCCATAGAGGCAAATAGTTTGGTAACTGGCCAAAATAGGCTGCGATTACGACGATTGCTGGTGTAGGTGTCATTGCGGTTGCTCGTGCTTTGGAGGCGTCGAGTCGCCGGCGCTCAACGTTCCAATCGCGATTCTTTCGCGCTCGGCTCCGATCGATTGCAAGAACCTCCAGTAGCGTTCACCATAGGAAGACCAGCTGAAATGTTGTTGATCAGCCTCTGTGAGGATCGCTCGATCGGGAGGGAGAATGTCGAGCCGGCTTACCATGTTATCGAGGGCAGCGAGTAAGGAGGCGGCATCGCCTGCTGTGCATATCTCCACGTACCTTGGGTCGTGCAATTGCGCCCGAATATCCGGCGCGCCTGTCAGTTGACTGGCTACTATAGGTAGTCCAGCTGCGAGGGCCTCGAGCAGGACCATCCCGAACCCATCTTCGCGCGACGGGAGTACCAGCAAATGATGATCTTTCATGAGAAGAGCTAGTTGTTGGTGTGTGCGAACCCCGATATGGTGAATATTGGGAAGGTTGGACGCAGGCGCATCCGTGATGGCTCCAACGTGGGTTAGCGTCCAGTTGTTTCTGCGAGCCATCGCGGTCTGCAAAAGGTCTACGCCCTTGCGGATTGACCAGGCCCCGGTGAAGAGAAGTTTCAGGGGGGCTGACGGTCGTGGTTGAGGCCTGAAGACCGATAGATCAACCCCCAAGGGATTCAAAAACAATCGCTCACGGCTGAAACCGTGTTCAACAAAACTTTCTAGAGCGTGTCCCGAGAGAACCGATATGTAGTCGGCAACTGCGTAACCATCGAGCTCTCGCTGGATCCAAGCGTCGCTCAGAGGGGCGCCACCTCCCGCAACTACCAGCGAATTTTGAGAAAGGACATGTCGCGATCCGCGTTCGAGAATTACCGTTGCGCCAAAGCGACGTTTCGCCTCTCGCGCGGCGAGAACCGTCAGGCTCGATAGTCCTATGAATACATCACAAGGCGGAAGGCGATTTGCTATTGCGAGGTCGGTTGGACGGAATAATTTCTCCGTCGCCCAAGAACGCAACCGTGAAACGGACGGTGCAAGAGCAAGGGCAGAGAGGGGCAAGAGCCGCTCAAACAAAGAAATCGAAACCACATCCGAAATTCCGTCGCGCCGCAGTCGGAAACGCGGCACGTAACTGAAATAGGTAAGTTCAATCGGCTTATTCTGTAATAGGGCGGCGAGTCGACGGAGGTGGAAACCGGTCGTGGTGCCAATCACTACTCGTAGCTTGCGTTGCTCATCGTTCATTTCGCCTCCCTCATCCTAAGGGAGGAGGATAAGTACTTAAATAGTGCCCAGGTCCCAATGAATTTGGCCGCTTCGGCGAAGCATCTCGCAATTACAGCTCCAGCAGCTCCCATCCAGAAGACCCCGATCGGAATCATCATCACGGTGAATATTGAAAGGGCGGTCTGAATCTTTAGCAATTTGGCGCTTCGACCCAGGGCCAGTATGGCGTTGTCCATAGCATGGGTAGCAATGGAAATTGTTTGCGCGATGCTGAACACGAGCATTAAGACGGTAGCTCCCTGACGATAGGGGGCGGCTAGCATGAGGTCGGTAATAAAATCGCCTGCAGCGAAAATAGCGATAGCGCCGGCAGCTCCAATCAAGAGCGCCGCGAGAATCCATCTGTACATTGATTGCCTTAGAAGCGCGGAATCCTGCGCAGCAACATAGAGCTGAGGGCGAAAATAGTTTGTCAACACGGCAGTGGTGAGAGCGTATGGCCGAGATACTAGGCTTGTGGCTGCTACGTAGGTCCCGGTCTCCGCAGCTCCCATCATGGATCCGATGATAAAGCGATCCAAGAAGGTGGAAATCCACCCAAGTGGGGCCATCGCGGCGACCGGTACTCCGAAAGTAAGTGCTTGACCGATCGTCTTTCGAGCCGCCCCTACGTGTACGTGTCTAAAGAAGCTGCATCTGGCGAAGATGACAGTAAAGAGTGCACAGGACAACAATCGAGAGATGAAGTAACCTATGAGATACGACAGCCAATCTGCTCGCCATACCAGGAGCAACATGCAAGTGCAGCCAAAGCCCAATATTGCTTCACCGGTACTCCAAAAGGAGAGTCGAACGAAGTCGCTCTTCAAGCTGAGCAGAGCCTGTTGCGTCGACTTTGTGAGTTCTGCCGCGAGATAGGTCACTATCGCAATTGGAACCCAAGCGTAGAAAATAAGACGCGGCACCGTCAAAGATAGAAGTGCGCAAACAAGAGTCGCAACGAGCGCCAATGTTGCGCAACCGACTACTGCTAGATACAGCAACCCAACTGCTAAGCGACGCCGATCTTCTAGTCCCTGCAGACGTGAGCAGAGGGCAACGACGGTCTGATGAAGGGCCATGACCGAGATGCCGTCTAACAGGGAGACGGCTCCCATACATAGCATAGCAATGCCAAACGATTCTCGGTCGAGGAGCTCGGTGTAGACGCGAAGTCCACCAAAAGTAACCAGCGCTACAATGATCTGTCCCCAAAGGACGTGAACGATCTTCAGCATGAGGGCCGGACAAACAGAGATACCGAACACCTTACCGTCTTAACATAAGGAAGATACTGCTCCTTGAGCTGTGCATTGTCGCTGTATAGGGTCGAGGTTCGTTGCCGGCCTTCGAGGCGCTCAGTCAGTAATTTCATCAAACTGCACGATCTTTTTTCGATTCGCGGATTCTAAGTTCGAGTTCCGGTTCGCCCCACTTGTAAGCACGCTGACGCCCGGACTGCGGCGTCCTGTGCCGCAAGATAGAACTGTTGGTGATCTTTCCAGATTGTGCATGAGCAGCCGATTCTGCAGAGCCTCTAGTCATGGCAGAGTCCGCGATTGATCGAGAAAATGCTGATGAAGACTCATCTATATCGATTCCTGCCGACCCGCCCTTGAGCCACTGACGCGCTTCGACGGCATGCCTTGAACTAATCTTCCCACTCTCTGACAAGCGTAACGCAGCGTATCAACATCAAGGCCGTCAGTCCTGCGCTGTAGGGCCAAATTAGATAGGACATTCTCGCGACGTCGAATCTGCGTTCTATTCAATGCGCATTACTCGGCCGAATGCTGACAAGCATTGTACTAACGAGGATCCTAAGGTCCAACCACAAGCTCCAATTGTTGATGTACCACAGATCATACTCCACGCGTTTCTGCATCAGCTCGAGTGCGCGGGTTTCTCCGCGGTAACCATTAACTTGGGCCCAGCCGGTGATGCCAGGCTTCACATGATGGCGGAAGGCGTAGTTGCCGATGATCTGCTCGTATTCGGTGTTGTGTGCGGCGGCGTGGGGGCGGGGGCCGACCAGCGACATGTCGCCCTTCAGCACGTTGAACAGCTGCGGCAACTCATCGATCGAAGTCTTGCGCAGCCATTTGCCGATTCTCGTGACGCGCGGGTCGTTCTTCTGCGCCTGCACAATCGTCGGGCCGTCCTCGAGCACTCGCATGGTGCGGAACTTGAAGATCCTGAACGCGCGCCCTCCGAAGCCGTGGCGGGTCTGGCGGAAGAACACCGGCCCCGTCGAGGTCAGCTTGATCAGGAGCGCGGTCACCAGCATCACCGGCGCGAACACGAACAGCGCAAGGCTGGCGCCGGAAAGGTCGAGCGCGCGCTTGAGCGCGCGTTCGCGCCACGTGAGCGGGGCGCGGCGCAGCTCGGCGGTGAAGGTGTTGCCGGTGCCGGAAAGCGGATAGCGCAGGAAGCGCGCCGTGGTGGGGTCCGGCACCAGATGCACCGGCACGGGGAGGATCTTCAGCGCGTCCAGAATGCTGTCGATCGCATGCTGCCGGCTCCAGTTGATCAAGAGGAAGACGTGCTCGATCCGGTGCTCGCGCGCGTAATTGATCAGCTCCTCGAAGCGCGGCGCCAGCGAGGAGAGCAGCAGGGGCGAGGCGAGCTCCTTGGCCGGAATCTCCATCACGCGCATCAGGCGGTAGCCGTGCTGGCCGAGGCCGTCGACCGCGTTGGAGGAGGTGGCAAGGCCGAACTCGGCGATCAGAAGCGCCCGTCCATTGGCGAAGGCGCCGGTGCGCAAGGCATGCGCGGTCCAGCGCGCCGCCACGGTCTTCCAGGCCAGCAGCGCGGCGAGCCCTACCAGATAGAATGAGATCGTGGTGCCACGGGAGAACTCGTCGCTGACCTTCATAGTGAAGGCGATCGCCAAGAGCGCGCCGAACAGGAAGGTCCAGGTCGTCAGCGTCATCCGGAACGTGCGGGGCAGGTTGGTGACCGTCTTGAGGCGATAGCCGCGCTGCACGACGGTCAGCAGGACGAAGTTGATGGCCACCAGCACGCTCGCAGCCGCATAGACGTCCGCCTTGCCGAGCGTGCCCGCGGTGACGACGTGATACCCGACCGCGCAGCCGATGCCGCTGACCACGATCAGCGCCGCGTCCACCACCGCCAGCAGCCGCTCGACAACCACAGGTCGTAGCCAGCTCGGCGCAAAGCCTGCAGATGCGGACGCGACCGGCTCGACCACGCGAATTTCCGTCGTCGAATCATCGACGGGCACCGGCCGAGTGGAAAGAATCGTCATCCTGCCAAATCCGTTGACGCAAAATTCATTAGCCCGAACAAGCCGTGCTATCGGGCAAAATCGCTGTTAGAACAAGGCGAAGGAAAAATTAACCTTACCCCACAAGCGTGCATTGTAGCTCATCTCGCCTCGAGTGATATGTTTAATTTTACAAACCGTTAGGAAGTCCTCGTTGCCTCGCACCCAGTCCCGGCGGCGGACCCGATCGAGAGGGAAGCAGTACTTCGCCATTGGCCTCGCGGCCGTCGCGTTGGTGGGAAGCATTCTTCTCCTTCTTCGTCCCGATGCGGCCCCCATCCGAGCTCCGGTGGCGTCCAGGCCCGTCGCGATCAAGCTCCTCCTTGATGGGCCCTATGGCGCGCGGTTTGCCGGCGAGCTCGCCGCATCGAGACAGGGATATTTCTCCTCCCGCATTGAGGTGTCGGCGCAGCCCGAAGGCCCTAACTTCGTCCAAACCATTGCACGCCAACATGCCATCGGCGTGACGAGCGGCCAGAACTTCCTGCTGGCGAGCTGGCGCGGCGTTCCCGTGACGGCGTTTGCCGCAAGCCTCCTCGATACCTCTGTCGCGATTTTCACGCTCGAAAGCTCCGGCTTGCGGCGGCCGGCTGATCTGGTCGGAAAGCGGGTCGGCTACCGCAGGGCGAGTGAGGGAGACGTCGTCTTTGATGCCATGATGGCGCAGCTCGGGCTGCCCCGAAGCCAGATCTCCAAGGTCCCAGACCGCGACAGCTTCGAATCCCTGAGGGCCGGGGAGGTGGATGCGATCATCGCCGCCATCGATGAGCAGCCCGATCCCTCCAGTCCGACTTTCGCGAAGCTGAATGTCATCAAGCCGCAGGATTACGGCATCCATGTCCCGGGCCAGGTCTATTTCGCGAGCAATGATCTCATCCATGACCAGCCGTCCGTGATCGCCGACGTCCTTCAGGGGCTCATTCGAGGATGGCAGTTTGCCTACGCGGACTATGCACGGAGCGTGCCCGTTCTCGCCGGCACCGGCCCGGCGAGGCTGAATTCCGAGCGGCTGAAATTCGAGCTGCAGCAGCAGCGCCCGCTGGTGCTGCCGACGGGCGGCCGCATCGGCGACTACGACGAAAGCCGCTGGCGGACGCTTCGGGATATCCTCCTGTTCGCCAAGCTCGGCGAGGAAGACGTGCCTTTGGCTCAGACGGTCAGCTACCAGTTCCTACGGGATGTGTACCGCCGTTCACCCGACCTCGCGGCTCCAGGCGCCTGGAGCCAGGAGAAATAGGACCAAAAATAGGACCAAGAAGCCACACTTGCGCGCTATATCGTCCCAACAGGCCCTCGGCCGCCCCGGCATCGGTTGCATTTCCGTCGGTGGCCTTGGTAAAGTTCGGTTCACTATTTGGGCTAGTCGCGGAGTGGCTTTACGGACCGTGACGTTGGTCGGCTGGGGTCTGGCAAGCGCGGGTCGGAGTTCAAATCCGCAGGGGCGAGGAGCTTTTAGATGTTCAAGACGTTGATGCGAGCAGGTCTTTTGGCTGCAACCGTTACCTTCTGCGCAGCGAGCGGAGCGAGCGCCGCCATGCAGATGCCCGCGCCGGCCGCCTTGCTCACAGGCGAGAGCCAGGTGACGCCCGTTACGTTCTGGGCGCAGCCGTATCCCTACCGGTATGTGCCGCGGCGCCATTGTCCGTTGGTGCGGGTCGAGACACCCTATGGCTGGTACATGGATCGCGTTTGCGCGCCGGTCGGTCCGGTCCTGCGTCGCGCATACTAAGATTGACGTAAACCGAGAGCGGCGACTGCCGCCTGTCACCGATCCTTTTCAAGGCGGTCGCAAGATTTATGCGGCTGCCTTGCTCGTTTTTGTTTCATTGTGTGCTGACCTTTTGTGCGCGGAGCGCAGGTTCACTATGAATATCTTTGCCGGGCTGGGGCGGGCTGTCGCATGGTGAAGATTGTGTTACCTGTTCGGCGGGGCTGCATCGGCAGCGTGATTGCGTAAAGCGGCCGTCGCCGGATCTCGTCAGGTGTTGCGATCCAGCCAAACGGATGCTGACAGAGGATACAATGACAGGGGCTCCAACCTACGATCTCGCTGGCAAGCGTGTCTTCGTCGCGGGTCACCGCGGCATGGTGGGATCAGCTGTCGTGCGCCGGCTTGCGTCGGAGAATTGCACCGTGCTCACGGCTGATCGGCGTGAGCTGGATCTCACGAAGGAAGAGCCCACGCTCAGATGGCTCGAGGCCAATCGCCCGGACGTCGTGGTTCATGCCGCTGCAAAGGTCGGCGGTATCGCAGCCAACAACAATTTCCCGGTCGACTTTCTCTGCGACAACCTTGCGCTTGAATTGAGCGTGATCCGCGCAAGTCACGCGGTTGGTGTGAGGCGCCTCCTGTTCCTCGGCTCGTCCTGCATCTATCCGAAGCACGCCAAGCAGCCGATGGCCGAAAGCGAATTGTTGACCGGGCCGCTCGAACCCACCAACGAGTGGTATGCGATCGCCAAGATTGCAGGCCTCAAGATGTGCCAGGCGTACCGCCGGCAATATGGCGATGATTTCATCTCGGTAATGCCGACCAATCTCTACGGCCGCGGCGATAATTATCATCCAGACCATAGTCACGTACCGGCCGCGTTGATCCGGCGCTTCCACGAAGCCAAGCTCGCCAATGCGCCCAGCGTCTCCGTCTGGGGCACCGGCACGCCGCTCCGCGAATTCCTCAATGTCGATGATTTTGCGGATGCCTGCGTTTTCCTTCTGAAGAACTATTCGAGTGAGCAGCCGATCAATGTCGGCACTGGCGATGAATTATCGATAGCCGAATTCGCGACCACGGTCGCGGAGGTCGTGGGGTACGGGGGCAAGCTCGCGTTCGATATATCCAAGCCTGACGGGACACCACGCAAGCTGCTGGATAGCTCGAGAGTCCGAGCGCTTGGTTGGCAGCCGAAAGTTGCTCTACGGGCCGGCCTCACAGCGGCCTACGCAGACTATCTCTATGGCAACGGACGTCATCTGGAAGTCGGCGCAACGCGCTGAGTAGACTACTTAGATTGCTAGAGAGTTTTTTTATTCTGAAGTTTGAATTGGGGCGGGCTTTATGCGTGTTCTCTTGGTTGGCATCAATTATGCTCCCGATCTGATCGGTGTGGCGAAATACAACGCCGAGCTCTGCGAAAGTCTGGTAGCAGAAGGCCATGAAATCAGAGTGATTACGGCGCCTCCTTATTACCCCGCCTGGAAAATCCCTTCTGCATTCAAATCCTCGTACTTCAGATCGAGAGATGTTGACGGTGTTCGAGTAACGCGTACGCCGATTTATGTGCCCGAACATCCCTCTGGCGTTCGACGGCTAGTCCATCACGCTTCATTCGCGCTCACGAGCTCGGCGCCGGTTCTTCTTGAGGCGATATCCTGGCGGCCCGACGTCATGATCGCTGTCGCGCCGTCGCTGATGTCGGCAGCCTTCGTCTCTTTCGTCGCTCGTCGCGTCGGCGCCAAATCATGGCTTCACGTGCAGGATTTCGAGGTGGATGCGGCGTTCGATCTTGGTTTGCTGCGCAATCCTTCTTTGCGAAAATGGATGCTTCGAATCGAAGCGACGATCCTCAAATCGTTCGACAACGTTTCAACCATTTCTCAAGCGATGGTAGAGCGGTTGAGGGTCAAGGGACTGCGGCCCGACAAATCCGCGGAAGTGAGAAACTGGATCGACACCACTGCGATCTGTCCGGGGCCTCGAGCGACCAAATACCGTCAACAGCTGAACCTGGCTGAGGGCGATATCGTTGGACTGTATTCCGGCACGATGTCCAACAAGCAGGGCCTTGAACTCGTGATCGAAGCCGCGATTGGCCTGGAGCGAAGTCATCCGCATATCCACTTCATCCTTGCAGGCGAAGGGCCTCACAAGATGAAGCTCGAGCAGCTTGCAGCCGGGCATCGCAATATCCACTTCCTGGGGCTTCAGCCCAATGACAGCTTTAATCAATTGATGGCCACGGCCGATTTCCATCTGATTCCGCAGAAGGCCGAGGCCGCCGATCTCGTGTTGCCCTCAAAGCTCGGTGCGATCTTCGCATCCGCTCGGCCGGTCATTGCGATGGCTGAAGAAGGCACCGGTCTCGCGGCGGAAGTCACGAATGCGGGCCTTGTGATTCCACCGGGAGATTCGTCGGCTCTCGAAATCGCAATTTGCCAGCTCAGCGACGCGCCCGCCCTCCGCGAGCACTACGGCGAAGAAGGAAGAAGGCGAGCTCTTGATCGCTGGGATCGACGCACGATCGTGCGCCGGTGGTCGGAGGCCATGACAGGGCAGGGCAATGCGACAGGGCAGACGAGTGCCAGCCGGACGGGCGCTGCCAACGATATTGGGCATCCTGTGGAGGATGCCGTTCGATCGCCCTGAGGCATTCGACAGCAGTTGGATACGGTCCAAAAAGAATGAGCGCCGCAATGGGCGCTCATTTGCTTGCTTGAGTTGCTCGGTAGCCGATCTATGAGAACTACTCGTGGCGCGGATAATATCTAAACCCGTGCTGCTTGATGAGCTCGTCGCGCTTTGCGGACTCGAGATCTTCCTTCATCATTTCTCGAACCAGGCTTTCGAACGACGTCTTGGGCTCCCAGCCGAGTTTCCGCTTCGCCTTTGACGGGTCACCTAGAAGCGTCGCGACCTCGGTGGGGCGGAAATAGCGGGTATCGACCGAAACGACGCACTTGCCGGTCTTGGCGTCATATCCCTTTTCTTCGACGCCGCTTCCTTCCCAGCGGACCGTCATGCCGACTTCGTTGGCTGCGACATCGACAAACTCTCGGACCGAATGTTGCACGCCCGTAGCGATCACGAAATCCTCGGGCTTGTCCTGCTGAAGCATCAGCCATTGCATCTCGACGTAGTCGCGCGCGTGTCCCCAGTCGCGCAAGGCATCCAGATTACCCAGATAAAGCCTTTCCTGCAGTCCCAGATGGATGCGCGCCAAAGCACGCGTGATCTTTCGGGTCACGAAGGTCTCGCCGCGGACGGGAGATTCGTGGTTGAAGAGGATGCCGTTGCAGGCATACATCCCATAGGCTTCGCGGTAATTGACCGTGATCCAGTAGGCATAGAGCTTGGCGACCGCGTACGGTGAGCGCGGATAGAACGGCGTCGTCTCCTTTTGCGGGATCTCCTGGACCAATCCGTAAAGCTCGGATGTTGACGCTTGATAGAAGCGTGCCTTCCTCTCCAAGCCGGTAATACGCATGGCCTCGAGGATGCGCAGGGTGCCCAGAGCGTCGGAATTCGCCGTGTACTCCGGCTCTTCGAACGAAACGGCAACGTGGCTCTGCGCCGCGAGGTTGTAGATCTCGTCTGGCTGCACTTGGCCAACAATGCGGATCAGGCTCGAAGAATCCGTCAGATCGCCATAGTGAAGCCGAAAGGGCGGGTCGGGCTCATGCGGGTCGAGATAGAGATGATCAATTCGGTCCGTATTGAAGAGGGAGGTCCGGCGCTTCATGCCGTGGACCTCGTATCCCTTCTGCAGAAGAAGTTCGGCCAAATAGGCGCCGTCCTGCCCGGTGACGCCGGTAATAAGTGCTCGTTTCTTTGTCATAATAATCTCTAGGTTCTGTGAGCCGTTCGTACTCGAAAACGAAGAGAATAGGGAGATGGGCTGGGTCAGAAAAGCAAGCTTAGATTAACAGCGTTGAGGTCTGCGCAATAGGCAACAGAGTCCTGCTAAGGCTATTTCGAACTTGTATTCCCAACGGTGAAATTCTGGCTTTATGAATGTTGTACGATTTGTGAATTGAATTTGGCCTGGAGCTTCAGATTTTGAACAAACGCATAATCCCCCTGATCATGTGCGGCGGTGCCGGCACGCGGCTGTGGCCGGCCTCGCGCGAGGTTCGGCCCAAGCAGTTCCTGCCGCTGTTCGGCACGCGCTCGACGTTCCAGGACACGCTGCTGCGCGTGTCCGATCTCTCGCTGTTCGACCGGCCGATCGTCGTCACCAACGCGTCCTATCGCTTCATGGTGCTGGAGCAACTCGCCGAGATCGGCATCGAGGCCGACGTGATCCTCGAACCGATGCGGCGCGATTCCGGCCCTGCGATCGCGGCCGGCGCCGTGTTCGCGCAGAACCGCTCCAGCGAGGCGATCGTGCTCGCGCTCGCCGCCGATCACGTCGTGCAGGATAATGCCGCCTTCGTCGCCGCCTGCCGCGAAGGCCTCACCGCTGCGAATGCCGGGGGCATCGTTACGTTCGGCGTCAAGCCGGAGCGGCCGGCGACCGAATACGGCTACATCAATCCGGGCGAGGTGATCTCGGGCGAGGTGCATGCGGTTGCACGCTTCGTCGAGAAGCCGGATGCGGTGAAGGCCTCCGACTACGTCAATTCCGGCTATCTCTGGAACAGCGGCAACTTCATGTTCCCGGCGAGCGTGCTGCTCGACGAATATCGCAGGGTCGATGCGGCAAGCGTCGAGGCCGTCACCAATGCCGTCACCAATGCCGGCCGCGATCTCGGCTTCGTCACGCTGGAGCCCGAGGCGTTCGGCGCGGCCAAGGCGATCTCGATCGACTATGCGGTGATGGAGAAGACCTCGCGCGCCGCCGTCGTGCCGGTGTCGTGCGGCTGGTCCGACGTCGGCTCCTGGCATGCGGTTTGGGAGCTGTCGGAGAAGGACGCGCAAGGCAATGCCGCGCACGGCACCGCCGTGTTCGAGGATTCCCGCAATTGCAAGGTCACCACCGATTCCGCCCTGGTCGCGCTCGAAGGCGTCGACGATCTCGTCGTGGTCGCGACCGCGGACGCGGTGCTGGTTTCGCGGCAGAAGGATGCCAACGGGCTGAAGCGCCTGGTGACGAAATTGAAATCGGTCGCGCCGAAGGTCACCGAGGAGCATCTCAAGGTGCACCGGCCCTGGGGCAGCTATCAATCCGTCGACAATGGCGAGCGCCACCAGGTCAAGCGCATCGTGGTGAAGCCGGGCGGGCGGCTGTCGCTGCAGAAGCACCATCATCGCGCCGAGCACTGGATCGTGGTCCGCGGCACGGCGCAGGTCACCGTCAACGAGACCGTGAAGACGGTGCATGAGAACGAGTCGATCTACATCCCGATGGGCGCCGTCCACCGGATGGAGAATCCCGGTAAGATCCAGCTGGAGCTGATCGAGGTCCAGACTGGAAGCTATCTCGGGGAAGACGACATCATCCGGATTGAAGACGACTATCAAAGAGCCTAAGCGCCCCCGAACTGCGCATTGCGATGATCGTCGCTGTGTCCGCCGACTTCTTCGCGGATTTCGGTCACCGTGATCTGCGTCGACAAGGACCAGAAGAAAATCGCGACAAGATTACCCGGGCTTGACGAGCTGCTGGCGAACAAAGCCAAGCGGCTGAGCTTCACGACTGACATGAACGAGCCGGTCGCAGCGATCATGCTCTGTTCATCGTGGTTGGCATGCTCCCGTCGCGAGGACGGCCATGCCAATCTGTCCTATGCTTACGCCGCCGCCCGTGAGATCGAGTCGCAAACCGGCTTCACCTGGGGTAACGAGATTGACCGTGTGGGTCGGCACCGGGGACGAACCCATCATCCGGGAAGCCCAATCGCTACGCCGATGTGGTTGACGCCTTCACTTTCAAATTCCTGCACGCGACGATTCAATCTAGGATTGTTCTAGCCTTTAATTGAACGCGTAATTTCCTGGAGGTAGATAAGTCAATCTGAGCCACGTACTTTAGTAAAATTATGACGCGGGGACACTTTGAGGCGAGTTCAAACGGGAGAGATATATCAGCCGTGAGGCACATCGCCCATTGATCGCCATGCTGATTGCGTCCTAGATCGGAGGGGGCTGGAGGCGAGCCGAAGGAACGGCTGATGCCAACTACTCTCCAAGAACAACTGGACCAGGTTGAACGCGACCTAAAGCTATACATGGAGTTCGATACCAAGGAGAAAGATCGTTTCAATCGTGAGTCATACTTGTGGACTGCAGAGGATCGCATCGAGTGGCAGGAGATACAATCTGACAATGCTCAAAGACTCCGGGAACTGCTCGAGGAGCGCGACCGTTTGCGCAGTCGGCTCGGCCAATGAAGCGACAGTTGGCCGGCTGCCCTAATGGCAAGTGCGAAAGATCGCAGCCGCTCCGACATTTCCCTCAAAGGCCTGCACGCTTTGCCCGAACTTATCAGTCCGGCGAGACCGAGAGCGGCTGTCGCTCCTGCTTGGAATTATATGTGCGCTGCTTTCGGGGCGGTACATGGAATACTTTCATCTGTGTTGGACCTCCATTCCAAGCTCTACGGCGGGTACTCATTTGGCCTGCCGATGCTCGCGACAGAGAGCCTTGATATCTCTCCAGGCCGGCCCGCTCGCCGTCTGTTGATTCGTGAGCTCGCCGCTCACATCCGGCCAAATGTCCTCGCCTGTGTATGCTTGAGATGATATCGGTCCCGAGCGGCTCGCAAAAGGTTGTCACAAACGAAAGCGAGATGACGCGAGGTCCAGCGTCCGCGAGTCCACATCGCGCTCTGCCGCATTCCGCAATGCTTTCATGCGCGGAGCCTCATCGTTAAGAGCTATTCGAGGCACTTCGGCGTCCTTGGTTGGCTTTGTGGCTAGCAATGTGAGCGCGGTCCGCCGCATGCGAGCGTTGAAGGTTGTGAATCTCTTTCAGCAGCATCAATCGGCGGAGTTGTGCTCCGTTCAGGAGCGATTCAAACAGGACGAGGATCTCGCGCGCTTGAACGTACACTTCCATACTGATGGAGTGTTGATCGAAGCCGTACGATCGAAGGCGGGCTTCGATATCGAGCGCAGCAGAAGCGTCCAGTTGCCAGTCTAAGGCGTTATTGATGGTGTAGATTTCGGCTACATCCTGGAAGTCTGGGGCAATGCCTGCCAGATCGACACGGCGAAGGGTCATCTCGACGGCCTTTTGGCGACAGGCGCTCAGGAGCCTATGCCGCAGAATCCGGTAGCGTTGCATCTCCCAGGAGAGTTCAGCGATGTCGATAGCGAGCAGCCATTCGATGGCAGACTGAGGATCGAGGTCGCGGAAGATGACGGCCTGAAGAGCCTGGTAGTGGTCGATGTTCTCTCCGGGAAGAAGTTGCGGCGGAGGGCACAACGCCTCAAATTGAGGCGGCAAGACGCTCGTCGGCTGAGATTTAGACAGGTTGACAGGACCATTCATTGATCTTGCGCCTCCAGACGTGAAGGCGGTGCAGCAACTGTTGCTCCGTTCGCCAGATGGACGGGGCTGGCATTCCAAAGCTGCTTCGCGATCGGCAGAGGCGCAATCTGCAGGTTGGTCCACCAGGCCCTTTCGTCTCCGTGCCGATGTAGAGATTGATGATGCGATCGGCACAATGGCACCGTGAACTCGTCGCCAACCTTGCGTCCCAATGTGCGTGGTTGAGCAAACTTCAGGTGATGCGCATCAGCCGGTGTCTTCTGACAAACCAGACAGCCCTGGCTGCGGATAAAGGCGAGGTGATCCTTGCTCCGTCGGCGAGGCGGCTCTTTCGGGAAGGCAAGTCCGGCTCGCGCTCCGGGAGAGGCGTTGGCAGGTGCGTGAGCGTTGCCGGAGATCTGCGAAGGATGTTCCTCAAGTAGAGACCGTCCGGCCGCTGACACAGGCTGTTGGTCTGCTACATTGATATCCGGAAGGGCGGCTTCCTCGAACCTCTTCTGGTAGGCGGCTTCAAGCAAGCGAGCGTCTGCTTCAAGGAGGGTGTTCTTGAGTGGGAGGCTGATCTTGGCCCAGGCAAGCAGCTCGTCGCTGCCTTGCTGAAGAGTCAGTTCGCCCAAGAGCCGATCGAGAAGCTCGGCGGAGCGTTCCGGAGCCAAGATCGGGGGGCGGTTCAGGACGCGTCCAGGTGGCTTTCCTTTCGGTCCTGGCGCGGTCTGCGGCTCCGCGGCAGCAGCAGACCCGGTCACAACATCAGGCGCGTCCAGATCGTCCTCGCCGGCGATCCCGACCAGTGCAAATAGGGCATACCGACGGGCATAGCTGAGCGCCGCCCCCATCCGGTGCGGCGCCTCGACCTCCTTGGAGAAGCAGACCGGCAGGTCCGAGGAGATCCATTCCCCGGAGGCGTGGGCGAGAAGGGTGGTGAGATGGATCTGCCCAGTGACCTGCTCAATCCGGGTGGTCTGGATGGTGGCGATCTCCTGCTGGCTTAACGTCTTGCGGACGATGTCTAGGCCGGACGCGAGGGACGCGTAGCGGAAGGTTCGATCATCCTCGCGCGGGAATGGTGACCGGATCACCGCGGTCAAGGTTTTCTCCGGGTTTGTCAGTTCGGCCTGGGCTCGGGCGAGGGCGGCCGCGATAGTCCCGATGCGCTCACTGGATTGATGCATGGGGCTCCTCCGTCGCCTGAGCCTCGAAGCTGATCGCGCCAGACTTGGACCGCTTGGCCTTGATGCCATGGCCGGCTGCTTCCTTAGCGTCCTCCGGCATGAGTTTCTTCAAATCGGCTTTAGCAGCCTCATGCTGACCGTGTGGGTCTCGCGTGCGAAGATAGGTAGCCGCCAGTTCCGCCCATTGGTGGGACGAGGACATGTCGACGACTCTGACAGCCTCCAGCCTCGGGCGCGGCGTCTCGATGTTGAACAGAACGGGCGGCTCGCCGCTCTGAACGCAGCGCCAGAACTTCTTTTCGGCCGTCAGGAGGAGATGCTGGTAGAGCGGGTCGGCGTGGATCTTGATCTCAACCCATTTGCCGCCGCCGGTGATGATCGAGAGAACGGCGCTGCGGGAGGCGGTGACCCACATATTGTGCTGCAGCTGAGCCATATGCTTCTCGGCCGCAGCTTCCTCTGTGAAGGCCCAGGGCAGCATGAACTTGGCTTCGAACACGGCGCCGGTCTGCTCGACGGTCCCGTCCAGCGTTGCCGCCATCCATTTGTGAACGGGATGGCGGACGCGCTTTTGGATGTCCTTGACCGTGTGGCCGCTCGCCCGCTGGTACCAAGCGCGGTTCAAGACTTCCGTCACGGTCCCGAGCTGAACGATCAGATTGTCTGAGAGATCCTCAGGTTCTGCTTCGCCGCGCTTTTCACGCCAAAGGCGGACGAGGCTCTCCTGGTCATCCCCCATGATGATGCGAGCGTCCGAGCCGCCGATGAAATGACGGCGGTCGTTCGGGTTGAACCTGATGATTTGATATTGTGGCCCGGCCGGGCCGTCACTCTGTACGCTGCGCACCGGTATCTCCTACTCCAGAACAGCGGCGCTCCTCGCCGCACTGCCTGAAGCCTCGCATCTGCGAGGTGAGATACCGGCGGCGCTATCGCGCGCCGGCCGACTCAGTAACGCTCCAATCGCAGCGTAATGCCAGTTCTTTCTGCAGCAATCTTGTTGCTCTTATCGCCGGACTTTCAGCGATCGGCCGCCCAGCATGCCTCGCTCTCGCAAAGTGACAAATCGAAGCCAATCATCCCTGGACTGGGAGCTCTGCCGAAATCCATCTGGGTAGCGAGGTGAGCGTGAGGTGCTGGCTCCGCCGCAATCGGCGATCCAATTTCGGCATCTCGGCGACTTGCATGGGAGGCCTGCCTGAGCTTCAATGGATCAGTTTGAAGCTCAATTTGATATTGTGACTACCTCATTGTCCCGGATTATGTATGCGGGTCTATTTGATTGTCCTTGGCTGCTGGCTGCTGGTGAACTTGCTTTTTGTGATGATTGTGGTCCCGCCGCGCAAGTCGGCGGCCGCGAAGCCGCTAGTCAGGGTGATTAGCGCTATCAAGAACCTCTTTAGGAGGCCCACCAAATAGCGATATTCGGCTTGCATTCTGGTCTGCGAGCAGAGCGAGGCGGAGGCAGTTGCATCCTGTGCTGGACGGAGGAAACGTGCGGGCAGAAAAAGAATCGAACGAAGCCGTATGACCTCAGGGCGGAAAATCGAAGCGAACCGGCTGAATGCCAAGCGAAGTACTGGGCCCAAGACAGAAGCTGGAAAGGCCAGATCGAGCCGCAATGCTCGTCAACATGGGCTCTCGCGATGGAATTTCGAGGACGATGTCAGCGCAGACTTGGCAGATCGCCCAGTGAAAGCAGGGCATAAGCTGGACCAAAGTTCCCCCGACGTGGCTGAACTTGTCTGTGCGAATATGCGGTTGGGCCTCATACGCCACGCGCGTCACGAGTTGCTTGCTGCCTTGCTTAAATCCCCCAGTCTAAAGTTGGCCAAACGCTTGGCAGGATTGGAGCGCTATGAGAGGCCGGTCCGGGCCGCGCAACGGCGTTCCTTGAGACGGCGGCAAAGGCAGTACTGACATGGTAAGCCCGATTGCATAAGTCGCGCCTATTGACGGTGCCAATCTCGTTGTGTTCGGAGCAGGAAGAATCTCTAGCTATTCGCGTTATGGGCTCATTCGGGCAAGGGAGGCAACGGCGTCATCAAGCCGTCCGACGTCATAGATCAAGTGCTCTATTCTCATTGAGACTCAATTGCCTCAGCTAAGCGTTCAGCGGTATTTGGCGATGCTCGATCGGTTGCGCCGCTCTGAACTCCCTCCGCGAAAGACACTAGTTGCTCGTTTGCTCAGTTTTCTCAGCAGCTCGTCGAGACGTTAGCTTAGGCGAATCAAGTCAGCCGCAATTTGAGCCCAGAGTGGCTAGCTGTTGGGCAGGGGCAGATGGCTTGGAGGCCTGCAGCTTCGATCTGGCGATAGTGCGCTTTTGTTATTACTACCTTTAAGTTGCAATTCCCGCGCCGATCCAGCCTTGTCGATGTCCGGCCGGTGAGCTACTTTGGATTGTGCGTTACCGGTTCTCAGCAGCGGATTGAACCGGGACGTGGGTCAAGACGGGTCGTCCGATTAGCCGCTTTAAGCGACGTGCTGACCGGTCGCGTCGGTTGCTCCTAGGAATTCCATTCGAACAGTTCTCGGTTCACGCCAGCACCTTTTCTCTGAAGTCCTGATTTTGCGTCGTCGGAGATTGCGTTGTCGAATTTCGACCCTTTTGACGTAATCGTCATTGGAGGCGGTCCGGCCGGCTCCACCATCGCATGGGCGCTAGCTCGGCAAGGCGTGCGTGTGGCCGTTATCGAGCGCGCCATCTTTCCACGCGAAAAGGTCTGTGGCGATTTCGTCGAGCCGGCAGGCGTGCGGCTCCTGGAGCGAATGGGAGTTAGCGAGGCAATGAAGGTCGCTTCGCTGTCACCGATAACATCAACTCGTATCTACTTCGGCCCCAAGCTCGGTTTTCGGGGGGACATTCCCTATTATCAAACCGAACATGGATTGCCCCCGCACGGTTTTGTCGTACCGCGCCATATCCTTGACCAGCACCTCCTAGACCGTGCGCAAGCCGTATCTGCGAAACTATATGGTGGCTATGCGGTGGGGGGTATCCGACGGGAAGATGGCTGGATCTATGTGACTGCCCGAGCCAAGAACGCCGGCGTTACACTCAAATCTCGGCTGATCGTAGGTGCGGACGGAGCGGAGTCGTTTGTCGCCAGAGCGTTCAAGCTCGAATCCAGCAACCGCGCTCACATCTCGGTAGCACAGCGGGCCTATGTAGAGGGTGTCTCGGTCCAGAATGGAGAAGCAACCGTCTGGTTCGATGAAGACATCGTGCCGGGGTATGGCTGGTTGTTTCCGATGGAGGGAGGCAGGGCGAACGTCGGAGTTGGCACTCTAAGCGAGACCTGCAGCCGGCACGGCCATTCAGTACCCAGGGCTTTTGAGACGGCCATCGAACGACTCAAGATTCGGCACCCAGGCTGCTCCGGCATCAAGCTGGTCAGCAAGCCGATCGGCGGGGTCGTGAAGATGTATGGGGGTGCCGGTCCGAACTATTTCGACGGAGGAGTTTTGATTGGGGATGCCGGCTCGTTTGCCGATCCCATGACTGGCGAAGGTATCACGCAAGGCATGGAGTCAGCCTTAATCGCCTCTTCGACCTTGCTGAGGGCTCTCGAAGCCGGAAGATTTGATGCTGCATTCCTGGCGGCGTTCGAGCGCGACTTTCGAGCTTACTTTGATCCTGGCATGCTCTTCCTGAGCTTCTGCGCCGCCGTGATGCGAAATTGGCACTTTCGGGAATTTTGGATGAGATCGGCAATGCGCGGCTGCGAAAGGGCGATGGTCAACAAAGACTTTGCCCGTATCGCAGGCGCGGGTTTCGGCGGCTTGAATGTGCATCCCCTCGGAGTTTTGCGAGAGATTGGTGCGAGCCTGCTTCACTATCTCGGCGAAGGAGCGATGAACGTGATGCGCAATGTTCTCGTTCACCGATCAGTCGGTCGCGAAGCGGCATTTACCGATCTCGTGGCGTTTCGGGACGCATGGAAAAGGTCCGTCGAGGCCGATCCCGGTTGGCATGCGGCGTGGCTGGCGGACGTCATGAGAACAGCCGAAAGACTCGGCCCATCACTGGCAAACCGGGAGAATCCCAGAGTTCGAGGATTGGCGGTCTAACCATCATGAATCTTGAGGAGAATGCCTGTGGTCTCTACTGCATCTCAGCCCGAAGACTCTGTCCCACCCCTGCAAAACGAACGAGAAGTGGCAATCATAGGGGGCGGTATCGCCGGGTTGACCTGCGCGCTGCGCCTCGCAGAGCGCAAGTACAAGGTGACGCTATATGAAAAGGATGCTGTGCTGGGAGGCCAACTCTCCTCACAGAAGGGCGGAAAGAACGGGATGTATCATGACGTTTACACCCATTTGTTCTGCGACTGGTATGTGAATTTTTGGAGAATCCTAAAGAACGATCTCAAAATCAAACGAGAAGACGTGTTCGAGCCGCGTTTGAGCGTCAAGATTCTACTTAATCCCTCTGATCCCCGACGTTCGAGGAACAGCAACGCACCCACATACGTAGAACTAAAGAACCCCAACACGTTGCAGCACGTTTTGGACAACCTCTCATCAGGAGCATTGCCCCGACCCGACATGTTTTTGGTTGGTTTCACGCTCTTAGACTTGGTCTCTCAGCCGTTCAGCATGTCGACGCTCCAGCAACAGTCCTTGAATGGCTTCTTGTACTCGCGTCCGTACGCTACCGAGGATTGCGCCGATCTCCACAACACTATTCTGAACGAAATTTGGTGCACCTCGAGCAGCGATACGTCTGCTGCCGCCTACAAAGACTTCGTCAAGCACTCGCTTGGCAGTCGGGGTTTGCCTTTTGCCTGGCTATTGCGCGGAAGCCTTGAGGAGACGTTGATCAAGCCCTGGTATGATAAACTCAAGGAAGTTTGTGACATCAAAACGTCTGCTTCCGTCACAACTATCGAGATAGCCGAGGATAGTAGAGTCGAGCTTACGCTGAATGATGGTTCTAAGCAGACACACGCTAATGTGGTGCTGGCTGTGCCAGCTCCTGCGCTTGCAAATCTCGTGATGACAGGCTGCGCCGGGCGAAGCATTATCGATCGTATACCCCGACTTTCCGAACTCCAACGCATGCGAACGGCAAATATTCTCGTCGTTACGGTGGTTTTCAATCAGAGGCTTCCCGACATACCTCGCGAGCACGTTGGCTTGGCCGGCTCTCGCGGCTATTTGACGTACATCGATATTTCGCAGCTATGGACAAATTTAAGCAAAGGGTCTCAGACAGTTCTGGTGCTAGCCGCTTCGGATGCCAGTGGTTATCCCACGCCCAAAGATAAAGATGATGAACTGTGGGCCCATATGATGCTGGAGGAGCTGGCCAGGTATCTGCCTTCGGTGAAACCTGGAAAGGAATGGGGGGACGTGGACAGCAACATCGACTATTCAAATTCATTTCCGCAGAATAATCGCGCCCATCCCCTGTTTCTCAATGACATGAATTCAGAGCAATTGCTGGTGGAGCCACATTATCCGAACCACTTGCGAAACGTGTTCTTTTCCGGTGATTTCTGTCGCAACGATGTGAACATGGCGACGGTCGAGTCGGCCGTTCTGAGCGGGCTTCATGCGGCACACCAACTGGTGAAAAAGACGGATGGAAAGTCCGACATCACGGTTGCTGCTTACGATCTCCCGAGTTCTGCTCAATTTGCAGCAGCAAAGCTCACGTTGCTTCCGCTCGCTTATGGTGCCCTGGCCTGGTCAGCGGTGAATGCCGGGCTGCGTGATCTGGCGAACAGGGAGCCCGAACTCCCCAGAGAGGGACCAACACCCACCTCAACACTCGCGGTGATTCCCCCGAGATACCTTGCCGATCTCGTGATGAGCCTCGAAAATCTGGCGGTTGCGTTGCTTTCCCGCGACGAGCCAAGCGGTTCAAGCTGGCTCGTGCAGCAGGCTCTTGCAGCATTAGCGCAGCGCCTGATCGCTGCGAGCGATCGTTTGCGTGACAACTCAGAAGGGTCGGTCGACACACAGCGTACATTCGCGCTGGTGTCGGATGTAATGAAAACAATCGGTACTCAGATGAGTGAACCCCGTATCGCGCCTGTGGAAATGGCACGCTCGCGACCGACGCACAAGGGGACGAGCGGGTTGCTGCGCGGCTCAGGATACTACCGTCCAAACGACGCTTATGCTCGACGGCACCGTGCGAAGCCTTGAGGGAGGTGGGCGATCACGATTGTTGAAGAGCATGCGACGGAAGGGGGGACGATGTCGACGGCAACGACAGAAAACATAATAGCTCAGCTGGGTTTCAGAGAAGAGATACTACAGCTTCGGGAGATCCTGGATTCCTGGATTGGCGGCGTCCACGATCAAATCAAGCCGCTGCTAGAATGGCAATTCATAACCAGCTCAAAATATTTCAGGCCCCTGACCGTGTTCAGTGTTTATCGAGCGACGACGGACGAGCCGATTCCGAACCGGTTGATTTACTCCGCCGCTGTAGTGGAGATGATACACAATATGACGCTCGTCATCGACGACATCGTCGACGAGTCGGAAATGCGCCGGGGCAGGCCGACCTTGCACTGCCAATTCGGACTCTTGCAGGCTCTCATGGCAGCCGGCTACATCGTGGCGGACGGCTTTCGGATGACGGCGGGCGATAGGATCGATATCCGCTTGATTTCAGATTTGATCAAGCGCCTGGGGGCGGCCGAATGCCTGCAGTGGAACCTGCGACGGCAGCCGCTCGGTGTCGAGGATTGGCTGATGATCGCCGGTGAGGATACAGGTTCGATGTTTGAGACGTGCGCGTGCGTCGCGACCAGGGACGATCGACTGCGCAAGTTCGGTGGGCTGCTCGGTGTCCTCTATCATGGATGCGATGATGTGGGCGACGTGAAAGGGCTGGAATCGCTCGGCGGAGGCGGAGAAGAGGACCTCAGGGATGGGATCCTAACGCTTCCCGCGTCGATTGCCATTCAAGACCCCAACATTGCAGAGTTGTTCTGCAAGCCAACGCGAACCGCTGACGAACTCAAGGAAATCGCGCAAGCCGTGAAGGCGGCCGTGCCGGCTGCCGAGGAGCGGCTCGATCAAATTGCCGCCGAAGCCAAATGGGAGGCACATCTGCACTGCGCTAACCCGTCGATTCTTTACGCGCTTGTCGATCATACGCGAGAGCTGTCGCGCCGTTAGGCCTTAACCGACGCGGCAAGCCTGGACACTTCGGAAATGAGCGATTTGGCTTCCCTCAGGTCAGGAGTCTGGAAAGTTTCGCGAAGGGTCGAGTAAATCGGTCTCAGGGTTTCCAGCGCGGCGCTATGATCGCCTCCGAGTGATAGCAACCGCGCCAGGCCCGTCGCGGCACGAAGCTGCCAGGCCTTGTGGCCGAGCGATCGCGCCAATTCCAAAGCATTCCGAAAATCTGCCTCAGCCATCCCGGGCTGTCCCGTTTCAAGTCTGAGGTGGCCGCGCCAGGTGAGAGTATAGGGTCGCCAGATCAATTCCTGGAGGTTCGCGACCAAAGCGTCCTCCACGGTTTCCAATGCCTTTGCAAAATTGCCGGATCGGGCGTGGGCCTCCGAAAGCAATGTGAGGAAGTAGGTTATCGCCACTTTCGCGCCCGAGCTGGCGAAGCCAGCCAGCGCTTCGTTGATCAAGTCCACGCCCTCGGCGTTGCGCCCAAGCTGCGATCTGGACCAGCCGAGCAGGATGCGCGCCAAATCTGAGGCATAGCCGAGGCCATGTTGCTGCGAAACCGCGAAAAGCCTTTCAGCGACAATCTCGACCCGTCGTGGAGCCTTGAGACACCAATAGAAGTTACCCTTGAAATGCAACGCCATTGCCATGGCATAGGGATCACCACTTTTTTTGGCGAGGGTCATCGCACGAGACATCCGCTCACGCGCGACATCAAGGCGGCCCGCTTGCCAGGCGGCTCGGCTCGCAACCCCTATCGGAATGATGAGATAGGATGCGGCGGAGATGGACTTCGTGTCAAGCAACGGAGACAGCTTGGCGAAATATTCCTCCACTCCTGCAATGTCTCCGGAGTAGAACCGCGCCTGTACCTGCGCGTAGTGAGCAAAGAACAAGTGCTGAGAGTGGGGACCTTCCGTCAAGGCGATATCAAGGATGTCCTGTGCGAGCGAGGCGGCGGTTGTATAATCACCTGTGAAGAAAATGGATGCCCAGGTCCGGGCGCCCTGACGCACCAGCTGAGCGACGTCGCCAAGACGTTCCGCTAGCGTCCGGGCTCGTGCGCCAAGCTCCATCGTCTCCGGTGCAGAATAACCCTTGGTGACCTGCAGTACGCGCACCAGCAAACTGCAGAGGTCCAGGTCGACCCTGTCGCGTTCCTCCGATGGCGACAGCCGCTCCAGCAAAGCGCTTGCCTGACGAAAGGCTTCTTCAGCTTCCTTGAAAGCGCATCTTGCAAGCGCAGCCTGCCCCGCATTCTTCCAGGTCGCAATCGCGAGTTCGACTTCGGCTGCCTCCGACCAATGCCGTGCAAGCAATGCCGGCTGCGCGGCGGCAAGGGCGGGAAATTGTTCGGCTACCGTCCGCGCGACAGCGGAATGCAGCTCTCGCCGCTCGCTCTTGAGCAGCCCTTCGTAGGCAGCGTCGCGGATCAAGGCATGCCTGAATTGGAAAGTCGCCCTGGGCGGCTTGCCTTGCGTATAGATCACATCCGACCGGACCAGCGCATCGAGTGCTGCCTGCACAAAGTGGTCTGAACCCGGCATGACTGCTCGGAGCAAAGCATAGTCAAAGTCGCGCCCGATCACCGCCGCGACCTGCGCCACTCGCCGCGCTGGCCCCAGACGGTCCAACCGGGCTGTTAGCGAGTCGAGCAAGGTCGCTGGAATATCATTTGGTGTCAGATCTCGCTCGCCGTCCAGAAGAAAGGACAGCAATTCCTCGGCGAAGATTGGAATGCCATCGGAGCGCCTGACGATCCGGGCTACCACGTCCTCGGTCAGGCCAACGTTTGGGGATCCTGCTATCATCTGACCGATCTCGTCATCGCTCAGTCTTCCCAGCACGATCGACTTGTCGGTCTTCCGCAATTGCCAAGGCGGACCATACCCCGTCCTTGCGGTGGCAATCAGCAACAGCGGGATGTTGGCGCTCCGCTCCATCAACATCCCAATCAGCTCGATGCTCGAGGGATCAACCCAATGAAGATCTTCGACAACGAGAATCAGCGGCTGGCGCTTGGCGATTTGCAGTATCCATTCGGCCAGTCCGACCATGAGTCGCCCTCTGGCTTCCTCGGGAGCCAGCTGTTCGGGCGTGTCCTGCGCTGGAGAGAGATTCAGCATCTCCGCGATGAGAGGCATCATCGCCGCGGGATCAAGTCCGTTAAATCTGATTGCACGCTCGAGCTGCCTTAACTGATCCTGGTCGCTTTGTTGTTCCGCGCCGTCAAAAGCTTGCGCGAGGAGGCCGGTGACCGAATGGAATGGCGTGCTCTCAGCGAACCGTTCACCGGCACACTCCATCCAAATATGCGCATCCTTGATGCTGGCACGGAATTCTTCCACCAAGCGCGATTTTCCTATTCCAGGCTCACCGGTCAGAAGGACGTACCGCCCTGCGCCGTTGCGCGCGCAGGTCCAACTCGACCGCAGCGCCTCGAACTCACGCTTGCGGTTGACGAATGAACTAGGCCCGCGAACGCGACCCTGTCGCCAGGTTCGACGAATACCGCTCGGAGCAACTGCGCGGTAAAGGTGGATCGGGCGCGCAATGCCTGCGAGCGGGCAGCTGCCATGGTCCTCGACGACGAACTTGCGCGCCACGAGATCGTGCACGGCAGCGGTCATGAGGATTGAATTGGGCGCGCATTTGGCCTGAACACGCGAAGCGATGTTGGGCGTATCGCCAAAGACTTCGACTTTGTTGGTACCTAACTCGTCGATGACGACCCATCCACTATGGATACCGACGCGCACCGCGAGTTCGGTGCTTGTCTTGCCTGCAAGTTGCCGGTTCAGAGGACCCATGGACTCGATGATTGCGAGTCCGGCGCGGACGGCACGTTCTGCATCATCTTCACTGGCAGTCGGCCAGCCGAAATAGGCAAGCACGCCATCGCCCATGTATCGGGCGACGTAGCCGCCGAAACTCCCGATGGCGTCCCCGGCTGCCTCAAGACACTCGGTTACGATGTCGCGCCACTCTTCAGGATCGCGTTCGGATGCAAGGCGGGTCGAGTTGACAAGATCTGCAAACAGCACCGTCAAATGGCGTCGCTCGCGCCGAACACGTTCAGTCGGGCGCCGGAAGATGTCGGGCGGGCTCAGCCCGGACAAGGCAGATACTGATAAAGAGGCGCCGCAGTCCGCACAAAAACGCTTGGGCTGCGGACTTGTCGCGCCGCATTTCTTGCATCGCATGCCACGCTCGCAACGTTACGTCGCTCGATCCTAACCATACCTGGCCGAGCGTTAGATCGTACCCAACGGCATTGATGAGCCTAGGCTACCATCGTTTGAGATCATTGGGCAAAGACCAATTACCGTGGCAGGTGAGCCATGGGGCCTGAATGGTAATTCACTACTTCTAAGAGCAGCTGGCGGCGAGATCTATCAGAGCCACTGCTCACAGGCCTCCATCACAGAAGGGGAGGAGCGAGGGACAGCTCTGCGGGTCAAGATCAGGACCAGGATGGGGACGTACGCGCGCACTTCTGCGAGGTCTACTCACTAGGCGAATAGCCGCGGCAAGCGCTTACTGCTTTTTCGCACCCGCGCGGATGAACCGCCGAAGCAAGTTCAGTGGATCGGCTCCAAGCGCGTCGGCGATCGCGATGAACTCTATGATGTCGAGGCGTCGCTCACCGCCCTCGTACTTCGCCACAAAAGACTGCGGTTTGCGGAGCTTCTTGGCGAGGGTGTGTTGGCGGATGCCTGCCTTATGTCGCGTTGCGACAAGAAGGGCCATGAGGCGGGCATATTCGGCAGATTTGAGGGACTTTTCCATAGCCGCCGGGCGCGTTTCGAATCGGCGGCAGCCAATCTGATCCTGGAACGGGATTATCCCAAAACAGGATAGAATTAACCCTTACGTGCGAAGCTGGCTGGTGAGGCGCTCGGTTGCGCTGGACTTGTACGGCCAGCGGAGCGCAATGGCGGGGTATGACCAACCCCCAAAGGAGACTCACAATGCTCGCTGAACTGCATCAGGACGCGCTTACATCCCACTCCCGCGCCTCGAATATTCGGGAGCAGGCGCTGCTCCATCTCCTTCTCGGGCAGCTGATGGCGGCGCGCTGGCAGCAGGGCCGCCACGACATCGAGGTGCTGACGAGCGAGGTGGACCGGGGCGGCTACGACATCGTGCTGGAAGCCAACGGTATCCTCCGGCACGTCCAGCTGAAGTCGACCTTTTCCGGCTCCAGCGTCCGGCACGTGACGGTCAGCACCCGGCTGCTCGAAAAGCCCAGCGGCTGCGTGATTTGGCTCGAGGTGAATCAGCGCACGCTGGCCTTCGAGCGCTACTTTTGGTTCGGCGGCCAGCCGGGAGCGCGGCTGCCCGACCTGGGCTCAAAGGTCAGCCGGCATACGCGCGCCGACAGCAACGGGCAGAAGCTCGAACGTCCATTGCACCGCGACCTCGGCAAGGCTTGCTTCGAGCAGGTCGATAGCGCGGAACAGCTGCTCACCAGGCTGTTCGGCTAGCTCGGCGCAAGAGAGGAGAGCGGCCAGCCATCCGGAGTCTGGTAGGCACGGCCGTTCTCTCGTGGGACACCTGAACCTTGCGCTGCAGAGGGGTCTTGCGGCTGCGCGGGGCGAACAAGGGCAAAAAACCGATAGGCCTTTAAAGGCCCAGGGGAGGCCGTGGAGAAGATTTGCACTCGGCCCGCACTCCGACAGGTCCGGAATCCCATAAATCGAGCGCAAAATGCAGGTCTTTGCGAGCACGCTCATCGAATTCCGCCAAACAATATTCAATAAAAACAACAATGTGGTGCCTCGCCTAAAGCAGCGGGGACGGTCCTTCTGGTGCAAGTGTGGCCTGCGGCTGCGAGCGGACAGCTCGGCTCATCCGCGCGACGAGACAGTTGGCACAAGTTATGCTATAATTAGCTGATACATTTCTGAGGAGCCAACTTAATGCGTAAGCTTCCCGAAACGATACAATCGCCCGCCTTCGGCTTCGATAAGCCGGCAAAGGAACGCATCATCGAGGCCTCCGACAAATTATTCCGTCTTCTCGGAATCAGGGTCGCGGACAGCTTAATTGCCAAAGACGCGCATTCAAACGTGGACACCGTCCGCAAGTATTTTGGCCATGGTGATCTGCTGATCGCCCGCTTCGTCAAGTCGCTGATTGCGGAGTGCGAGGCGTATTGGCGCAGTCTCGCCGCGGAGTATCCGAACGATCCTGGGGCGCAGCTGCGGTGGTGGCTCACGTTCGAAGAGGATCAAGACGGCTATATGATCCAGCCGCGTGTGTTGCTCTCACGCACGGCAGCGGAATTGTTTGAGCCTCGCCAGCAGCATCACCCGCTGCTGCGGGAGATCGAAGAATATTGGCAGGCGGAACGGCGGCGCGTGGTTGGGCTGTGTCGGGCCGCGGGCTTGCGCGATCCTCTCGAGCTCGCGGACAAGCTACTGTTGCTGGTGCACGGCGCACGCAACGAACGAGGTGCTTACGGGCGCTTGACCCCGAGCCGCGTGCTGCAGAGGGCCGGAATTGAACTGATCGTTGCTCACGGAGCTTCTGGCAGGCCCGCAGCCGTGCACGCTCCCGACTTGGATTGAGGCTGGGCATGACCAAGACCGATGACGCTGCAGTGGTGGTCTTTACCTCGGAGACGCGGCAAGATCTCCTGGCTGGGTCGGGTTCGCGGGGCTGGGTCCTCAATCCCAAAAGCGTCGAGCGCTGCCCCTATCTTGTTTGCTGCAGGCGGCAGGACTGGAACAACAAGGCCGAAGGCATTCCTCCCCGGGCCGCCTTTCTGGTCGGCCGGATTTCATCGCTGACGCCGCTCGATGAGACCAAGAACTCGCGAGGGCAGGCTCGTTTCCACATTGGAATCTCGGACTTCGCCGACATCGCGGTTGCGGAGGTCTGGCGCAAGGAGCTGCGCAACCCCGTTGCCTATGCTGGCCTGAAGCAGCTCGGGATCCCACTCAAGCGGCTGACGTTTCAACCGGTGCCGGAGGCGCGGCCGACGGACTCCCATGCGTCGAAGGGTGGGCTGACCATCGCCGAGGCGAAGAAGGCGTTGGCCGCCACCTTTGGCGTGCGGCCCGAAGATATCGAGATCACGATCAAGGGGTGACGGATTAACCAATGCCGCAATGGCGGGCCGTCTATCGAGCGAGTCGATTTGAAGTATCTGCATAGATGATGATATAGTTTTGGCTTGTCTGCTGGAGAGGCCTCATGAGTGATTTCCGCGTTGACCACCTGCCCATTGCCGAGCTGAAGCCGAACCCGGCCAATGCCAGGCGGCATTCGCGCAAGCAGCTGCATCAGATCGCCGCCTCGATCCGCGAGTTCGGCTTCAACAGCATCGTGGTGATCGACGAGGACGGCATGATCCTGGTCGGTCATGGCCGTGTCGAGGGCGCGCGCATGGCCGGCTTGGAACGGGTGCCGGTGCTGCGGGTCGGCCATCTGACGGCGGCGCAGAAGATCGCGTTCGCGCTCGCCGACAACAAGATCGCGCTGAATTCGGACTGGGACATGGACCAGCTGCGCGAGCTCTGGCGCGAGCTGATGGGGGTCGAGATCAATTTCGATGTGGAGGTCACCGGCTTTGAGACCGCCGAGATTGATCTCTTGGTCGACGGCGAATCGGCGCGCGACAAGCCCGACAAGAGCGATCTGGTTCCGGCCGTGGGGTCAGATCCGGTCTCGCGGCTCGGTGATCACTGGGTGCTGGGCGAGCACCGCCTGCTCTGTGGGGACGCCTGCGATGCTGCCTCTTTCGCCGATGTGATGGATGGCGAGCAGGCGCGCATGGTGTTCACCGACCCGCCTTACAACGTGCCGATCGACGGACATGTCAGCGGGCTCGGCGCGGTCAAGCACCGCGAATTCAAGATGGCCTCCGGCGAGATGAGCTCTTTGGAGTTCGCCGGCTTCTTAAGTGTCGTGTTCGGCAATATGGCGCAGGTAAGCGTGGATGGCGCCATCCATTTCGTGTGCATGGATTGGCGTCACATGGACGAGGTGCTGAAGGCGGCCGGCGGGGTCTATTCCGAGCTGAAGAATCTCTGCGTTTGGAACAAGAGCAACGGCGGCATGGGCTCGTTCTACCGCTCCAAGCATGAGCTGGTGTTCGTCTACAAGGTCGGGCAGGGGCCGCACGTGAACACGGTCGAGCTCGGCAAGCACGGCCGCTATCGCACCAACGTCTGGGACTATGCCGGCATCAACAGTTTTGGCGCGAGCCGTGCAAGCGAGCTCGAAATGCACCCGACGGTAAAGCCGACCGCGCTCGTGATCGACGCCATCAAGGATTGTTCGCGCCGCGGCGATATAGTGCTTGACCCGTTCTCCGGATCGGGGACGACCATCATGGCCGCCCAGAAGTCCCGCAGGCGGGCGCGTGCCATTGAGCTGGATCCGCTCTATGTCGACGTCGCGATCCGCCGCTGGCAGAGCTATACCGGGCAGGCTGCGACAATGGCGTTGTCGGGCGAGACCTTCGCTGAGATCGAGCAGCGCCGAGCCGATCCACTGCAGTAAACGGCGTTCGGCGATGTTCGAGCTCAACAGAATTTGCAACGAGCGCACCCTTTTCAGGTCTGAATCCGGTGAATGCAGTGGTGGTGAGGCAAGCTTACCGTTCGGCAACCAATTTGCGGCGATCATGCGGGTTCTCAGCAAGGAGGCCGAAAATGGGCAAGCAGGCGGCCATGGCCAAGCTAGTCGCAAAGCGCCGCGCAGAGTCCGGTGGCCGCTATCATCACTTGCACCTTTATGATGGCGGGAGTTGGGACCTCGACTTCGTCGTGCCTTGGACAAAGTCGGCGTGCTATCTGGATGCGGACCTGATGATCATCGGGCAGGATTGGGCCTCTGAGGATTATCTCCGGCGCAACAATGATGCGAAACAGCGTGCTGATCGCGCTGTCACCGGACAGGACGCCCATCTCGCAACCAACCAGAATCTAAAGCGTCTGCTGACACTGCATTTTGGTCTGTGCTTTTCGCGGACCTATGCCACCAACGTACTGGTCTATATCAAGCCAGGCGGGATGAGCAGCAAGGTCCCGAAGAAGGATCTTACCCGCTGCGCCACAGCCTACACCTTGCCTGAGCTCGAGATCGTAAAGCCGCGAATGGCTTTATGCCTTGGGGCCGTGACATTCGATTCCGTCCGGTCAGCTCTCGGCTTGGGAAGGCTGGGATGGCAGGACGCCTGCATTCCCTCTGCACACACACGGTCGGGCCCCACGGAGATCTACGGCGTCCCTCATACCGGCAGTTGGGGTACGAAGAACGCGGGAGGACCACAAGCGGTCGACGCGATCTGGGCAACTCTCGCCCGCCGCTTCCACGTGCTCGCAGGCTCTGCTCGGGAGTCGTTTGCTGTCATCGATGTTGATCGATGTGTTGGGACGAAGAGCGCCCAAGCTCGATCAGCGCGCATCGCGTTTTTCAAGAATGCGCGCCTCTGTTGATTAAACCGCTGACCTGAGCTATGAAGAAGTCACCTCGCACCAGAGCTTCGGTTGAGCCCATGTGGGCTTTGCGTGATGCACAGACCGGGCAAGTAGTACGTAAATGATGGCGTGACGCCTGATGGGTTCAAATTCCTGCAAGCAGGAATTTGGTGAACCCGGAGGCCACGCCATTTTTGTGTGTGCGAGTGTCCTCCTGAAGTCATCAATCAAGACTCGAGGAGCTCACTATGGCTCGTAATCGCAAGGGACAGTTTGAAAAGGGGACGACTGGCAATCCGAGGGGGCGGCCGCGGAAGCAGCGGCATCCTATCTCCGACGATCAGGTCCGCCGCGACTTCTTCGAGGCGGAGGAGACGCTGGTGCCGATCGTCGTGGGAAATAAGCGCGAGATGGTCCCTGCGCGGGTGGCAATAGACAAGCAGCTGATCTTTAAGGCGGCGACAGGCGATCCGCGTGCTATGGCACAGTACTACAAGCGGAAGGATCGGTTTGTCGTTGAGTACGCCAACCAGCAGCTCGAGAATCTGCGCGTCATTGTCGAAAGCGAAGACCGCTTGCGTCAGTTCCCCGAGGACGTCACAGACGAATTTAAGAGAGCACTGAGCCTGCTGAAGCAGACTATAGATCGACATTACTATCCGATTTAGTCGGATCCGGCGCCGACCCGCCATTTTTGAGCTAACTACGAGAGGAGTGCATCATTGCACTCCTCTTCTAGTTTTAGCTTGTCCTTGTCATCGGCCAATCCGGCCGGCGCCCTCAAACATCCTGCCCTTCAGCATTGACGCGTGCGCCGAGCCTGCTAGCGCCCTGCTAAGACCCTGTAAGAGCCCTGATCGCCTCCTGTTCTGAAACCTGTTCGGATCGCGGCCGCGCTTCGCTCACCCCTCGCAAGCTCCTCAAAAGGCGCCGTTTTCTCCCGCGTGGCGGCCGTGGCGCGATTCCCGCGGCTATTTATCAGGCGCATCAGGTCAGGCCCGACAGCCTGGCCACGCAGGCCTCGAACCCCCGCGTCCGGCTCGGCAATCTTTTCAGCCGCCCAAATGAAAGCGGCCGCTACCGTTTGGTCGGCGCGGCGGGTTGATGATTGCGGACGTCCGGGTTGCGGTTAGCCAGTCGTTCCGGCGCGTCATCCGCACCGTACCAATATCTCCACCAGCGCTGCGACACCGGCCGTGCCCGCGCCTTCATGGCTGCGACTTCCTCGACCGGGCCAAGCTGCAACGCGTCGCATCGCTTCATGGTGCTGGAGCAACTCGCCGAGGTCAGCATTGAGGTCGACGTGGTGGTTCAATTTTGCGCATTGAGCGCCTACTATATCGAGTGGCCTCTTCGCGGGAGAGGATGCATACTATCCGAGTTGAAGATGCCTTCTTGACCCCGACGTCGGGTCTCACGCTGCCTCGATCTTAATCGCTTAACTCCATTAATTGACCGCGGGCGCGCATAGTCACGCAAAATACTTAGGTGTCGATTGACAGAAGAGAGGTTTGAAGTGCTAGACGCGCTTCGCGGCTTCGCCGCCATTGGCGTCCTGTTTTTTCACATCTCAATCGTCGGTGCGCCGCAGTTGGCACCTCACGGCTATCTGGCGGTGGATTTCTTCTTCATGCTTAGCGGGTTCGTGCTTTCGCACTCGTATGCGATGCGTCTTCAATCTCGCAGGCTAACAGTTGCCAAATTCCTGCAAATTCGCATGAAGAGGTTATTGCCGCTTAGTTTGTTGGGACTCTTGTTGGGAACAGGGTATTTCTTACTCCGATTGGTGCTTCAGAAACATTCGCAATACGCACTTTCTGACATCCTCGGCGGGACGGCCTTCAACGCGGCTTTGGGTAAGTCAGGCTCCCACAGACACGACATTTCCCACCAACACCCCAATGTGGTCGTTGTCATTTGAAATCGCCGTCAACTTACTTTGGGCGGCGCTGATATTGCGGGTAGATACGAAGTGCGCCTGGGTGATCACCGCTGTCACTGGTGGACTCCTTGCCCTAACGATCCTTAAACACGGTACCGCCGATCTTGGGGCTACGTGGACTACTTTTTTCGGAGGTGCTGTTCGCACCCTGTTCGGCTTCTTTACCGGCGTTCTGGTTTGGCATTACCGCCCCAAACCATTCCTGCCCACACTTCTACTTTGGCCAATGCTCCTTCTGCTCGCGACCGTCTTTTGCCTTCCGATCCGAAGCTCTGTGTTCGATGCTGTTTCGATCGTCCTTATCTTTCCACTCCTATTGTATCTGTCCGTCGCTTGCCATCTCCAGCAAAAGCAGCGTCTTCTTAGTGTGCTAGGCCGCCTTTCGTATCCACTCTACATCGTTCACGTTCCAATCCTTATGACGACGGTCGGTCTGCTAAAGGCAACTCATCTTGAGCAGGCAGCCTCTTGTTACCTCTTTACACTAGTACCGATTTGCATTCTGCTGGCGATCGGTCTGGACAAGTATTACGATTCCCCGATCACGTCGGTTCTTGCAAAGCACAGGGTCAGGTCTTTGTAGCTTCAGAGCCTGCCAGCGCCACCGGGCAACCCGAAAGTGCGCGTCATATTTTAGGCACTCGCTGCACAAACCTAAACCAGCTTCTCTGAGAACCTTTGTCGCGAAAACCGAGCGAGCTGCGCTGGCGCCGAGCAGGCGGCACCAGGAGCTTCTGCTCGCGATGCATCTAATTTGCTGGTCGCGCTTTCAGAAATGCGCTTCAATCATCCAATACATACCGGGTCACTGGATGGTCGCTGATGACGAACAGCCTTGACGAGGCGCGGTACGATGCAGTGGTGTTGGGCGCTGGAATCAGCGGCCTTGTAGCGACATCGATCTTGCTGCGCGACGGCGCGAGGAACGTCCTTGTCGTCGACGAGTACGCCTGGAGCGGTGGAAACCACATTGACTGCAAGGTCGGCGACTACACCTTCGATGTCGGCAGCTACATCTTCCAGGACGATTCGCCGTTATTGGCGCACTTTCCCGAGTTGTTACCGCTCTATATTCAAATCTACCCGTCGTGGGGGCGTCTCACTCCGCAAGGCGCAGTAAGTCACTATCCGCTATCCATCAAGGACGATCTGCTTTCAGCCGGCCCGTTGGAATGGCTTTGGATGGCGAGCTCGATCATCTTTGCCCGAACCTTCCGCCGCAGGATCCGAAGTGCCAAGGACTTTGCAACCTTCTGGATTGGAAGGCGGTTACTGGAGCGCACAGGGCTCGGTTATTATTTGAGCCGGTTCTACGGATTTCCTGCCGATCAGGTCGACGTCAAGTTTGCAGAGAAAAGGATGCTTTGGATTAAGGAGCATGCGACGCTGCGAAACCTTGTTGGGCGGGCCTTTCGTCGTGCCCCCAATGTGGCTTCCAATCAACAACTTGTTCGACCGCGGGAGGGCTTCGGATTCCTGTATCGCAAGGCAATGGAGCGGCTCGAAAGTCAAGGCGCAGGCTTTGTGCTGGGGACCAAGATAGCTCGCGTTCAAAGGCAGAACGGCGAGTTTTCGATTGTCCTGGCGAACGACCGTGCGATCTTCGGCCATCGCCTGGTCTCGACCATTCCCCTAGCACGCATCCAAGATCTGTGTGGTCTGCAAACGCATCGAGAGCTGAAAACTGTGACGTTGCTGACGTTGTTCTATAGCTTTTCCGGTGAGAGAGGCTTCAAGCAACCAATCCTGTACAATTTTTCAAGCGAAGGGGCGTGGAAGCGCCTCACGATTCATTCCGATTTTTACGGCAGGTGCCACGGCCGAGAATTCTTCTCCGTCGAAGTCAATGCTGAGCACGTGGCGCACGACATTGGTACGGCAGATAGCGACTTTAGAACTCACACCTGCGACAACAGACTGTTTTTGGGCGACCTTCGGCTCGAGGGCACGCATATGCTTGACAATGCCTACCCGATCTACACCGACCAGGCCGACGAACACGCGGCAAGCACGGTGGCCGCACTGCGCAAGTTAGGCATCGAATCGATTGGACGGCAAGGCAGATTTGACTATCAACCGACCGCTCGCGACTCCACCTTAAAAGCCGAAGCGGCGCTTCGTTCGGATCAGCCCGGTCAGACGTGGTCTGGATCAGATGCGAGCGCGCCCTAGACTTCATCAGGTAGATTGCAACACTTTGTACTGGGCCTGTTGAAGACGCGGTCAACGGGTGCTCGGGCAACAAAGGAGCCTTCGAAGCGGAAATTGGGCGTCACTCAGTGGCGGTCGAGCAGGGTGGGAGTGCGGGCGGCGGGCTCATGCGCCATCTTCCTGACCGCGCCAATGAGGCCGCGCAAGCGACCGCAGTTCGTGCAAAAAACTGGCGTGTCATCGAGGGCTCCGTCAGCACACTGAAACGTAACCGCCAGGGTCGCGCAGTTCGAGCAAACGGATTCGAAAGCTGTGGACTGGGTCGAACTCGCTCTCATCATCATCCCTCAATGGTTCGATCGATCTCGCAACTCGAGAGTGTCGCAACGGCTTCAAGTCGGATCTCCCAATCGAGCGGTGATCAAATCTTCGGTTCAAATGGTTTTCTGTGCTCGCAGAGGGTATCAGGCCTCCTGTCTTCAGAGATGTCCGGTCGGGGCGGCGAGTCGACTTTCAATATGCTGCATCCTCGAATAGAGCCGGGATGGTAGCCAGCATGATCTTGCTGTCGAGTACCATGGACCAATTGCGCGCGTAGAATGCATCGCAGGCAACGCGCCGGCGGTAAGTGGTTGTACTGCGACCGCTCACTTGCCAAAGGCCGGTAATTCCAGGACGGCAGGAGAGGTAGGCGTCGACCTTGTACGCGTACCGCGCCAGTTCTTCTTCGGTGACCGGCCGAGGTCCGACGATGCTCATGTCACCGCGAATGACATTGAACAACTGAGGCAATTCGTCGAGGCTGGAGCGACGCAGCGCTGCGCCCAACAGCGTGACGCGAGGGTCTGCGCGCAACTTGCGAGTGGCCTTCCACTCGGCGGCGGCCGCAGGATCCGACTCCAACAACCGTTGCAGCCGCTCCGCTGCGTCAGGGGCCATGGTACGAAACTTCAGACAGTCGAAGGTCTGACCATTAAAGCCAACCCGTCTATGACGAAACAGCACCGGTCCTGGCGAGAACAAAATCAAGGCCGAGCAACAGAGCAACAGCAAAGGAGAAAGCAGCAGAATGCCAAAAGCTGCCAATACAAGATCAACCGATCTCTTTACGCCTGTACCCACGGGACGCGGTGCCACGTGGGCGGGAGAACGTCTCTTTGCGGAAATGAAAGGCAACTCGCCGCGTGTATCGACCACATTGGCCATTGCGGGAACTCCATAAAACAAAACCTAAAATGCCTTCGAGCTCGTCCCCTCTTTTCTTGCTGTCTCATCGCCCCCCAATGCGAGCAGATTAAATTCTGACGGCGGTGCAAAATTAATACAAGTTTAAAGTTTCGGCAGAGCCAGCGGATTTTTTCGGCGCAGTATCAATTGAGCTCGTGATGACTTTGCGATTTGAAAAGGCGGAAGCAGCGCCTCTACCTTCCTTCAGTTTTGGTAATAGGAATAGCGCCGATCGGAATAACCCTCAAAGCGACGCATAAACGCTTCGTCGGTTTTGTTGAGGACGGTGCCAAGCAATCGCTCCGAAACAAGCGGCGATGACTGGATTGCCTTGAGGACCTCGTTGGTGGACGTGCCCCATTCAACCACCATCACAAAAGCGTCAAACAGGCTTGCGACCGCTCTGACGTCAGCGATGGGCAAGATCGGCGGCAAATCGCAAATGATGTAGTCGTAGTCCTCGCGAGCTCGCTCCAGTCCCAGCCTGACCGATGGCGCACAAAGCACATCCGAGCTGTTCGAGGGCGGTGCCCCAGATGGCGAGGGGACGACATCGAAGTTGAAATTGAGGTCGTTGATGATCGCGTCTTTGAGACGCAACCGATCGACCACCATCCGTTGCAGCCCCAACCGGCGCTCGTAGCCAAGCATTTTGGACAAGGCCGGTTTACGCAGATCGGAATCAATCAGAAGCGTGCGGGCTCCGCTTCTCGCAAGGAATGCGGCGAGCGCCGCGGTGGCGGTTGTCTTCCCTTCGCCGGGAAGGGCCGACGTAATGCCGATCACTTTTGGCTTGGCCGGATGCAGGTCGATGGCGACCTTGATGTAACGCAACGCCTCGGCCGTAGCTGAAAAAGGAGCGGCTTTGTTGATCTGCTGGAAGGCGCTGGCGTGACCGCCGCGCCATCGCGTCCGCAGCTTTGAAACAGCTGGGAAAGCGGCCAGGCAGGGCGTGCTCAACAGCTTCTCGAGCTGGTCACGTGTGTGGACCCTCCGGTACATGAATTGCTCTCGGGCTATTGCTGCGAGCGTGCCCAGGCCGAGCCCGCACATCGCTGCGAAAGCCAAAGCGATGGCGAGCTTGGGCGAGCTTGGCTTTGTAGGTGCCGACGCTTCCGTCACCACGCGGGCCTCGGTCGACGGAAACGACTGCTGTTGCACCGACTGGGTGAATCGAGATAGGAAGGCCTCGTAGATGCCACGATAGGTGTTTGCACCCGTTTCCAGCTCCCGCAGGTGAACCTGAGCTTGCCGCGTCGCCCCGGATTGCTGGAAGATCTCGATCATTCGCCTATCGATCGCCTCCTCCTGCGACTTCGCAATCTGGAGTTCGCTCTTATAGCTCTCCGCGATACGGGAGATTTCATCCCACATCGATCGTTGCAGCGCTGCCATTTCCGATCGCAGATTCCTGGCGGCCTCATGCTCGGCCCCATAGCGCGCGCTCCATTCGGCTTGCTTGTTTTGGTTCTCCAGGTATTTCTGACGTAGCTTGGTAATCACCGGACTGTTAAGCGCATCCGTGACAACCGGATCTGGGATCGTGAAATTCTCCTTCTCAGGTCGTTGTTCGAGAATGCGTTGTATACGCTCGAGCTTGGCGCGAGCTTGGCTGGTGTCGGCGCGAGCTTTGGCCAGTGCGACGCCGAGCTGATCGAGCTCAACCTCGCTCGCCAACTTGCCTTCGACGCCAATGATAATGCCGTTTTCGGCCTTGAAGTCCTGCACGGCTTTGTAGGCATTGCTGGCCTGCTGACGGAGTTCGCTGATCCGCTGTTCCAGCCAAACGCTGGCGCGTCGGGTAGCCTCGTACTTTGCCTGCAGCCGGTATTCGATATAGGCATCGGCGAAAGCATTGGCGATCCGTGCAGCCTTGTCCGGGTCAAGCGAAGTATAGGCGATCTGCTCGACGTAGCTGCGGCCCAAACGGGTGACGCGCAGATTGTCCTTGAGAACGCCAAGCGCGCGTCGCTCCAGCTCGGCAGACGAAGGCCTTTCTTCGGACGGTTTCGTTAGCCGCAACCATCGGGCCAAGCGGCTTGTGATTGCGTTGCCCGAGGCGACGAACTCTGGATCATCCGTGAGATGCAACTTGTTTATGACCGCTTTGCCGACCTTTTCTGACCTGGTGGTCTCGATCTCACTCTCCACAACAGCGTCGTCTACGCCTTGATGTTCCTGGGAATTCTCACTTCGTGGCGAAGTAATTCCCTTGGTATCAACGAACATGTCAGCCTGCGCCGTGAACTTGCGAGGCGCCATCCCGACGTAGAGCGAGCCAAGCGCCAACGAGGCGGCCGTCATGAAGGCAATAAGACGCCATTCGCGACGTAAGAAGTCGCGTAGCAGAAGCAGAGATCTTGCCTGATCAGGGGCGGCTTCTGTCGCCGTCGCATAGGGCCGAAATTCGCCGGCGATGTTCATTCCACGCCCTCAACTCAACTCGTTTTATGAACGCGTACAGTCCAAAAGGAGCGGCTCGCATCTGCTCGCACAAACAAGAATTGGCATTTAAACAAAAAGCAGTATCGCCCATTAAATTGATGTTACAGAGCCTAAATGCCGTGCAGGCTGTGCTCAAGGAACAGTCAATTGAGGGTTGATCTCATGCCGAGCGCTTCCTTGCTTTGCTGTCTCGATCTGGCGCGTTGGGCGAAAGGGAATCGATATGCGAACGCATTTTGCGGATGAATGGCTCGCGGCCAAACTGCTGGGCGTGAGCAACGATAGCCTCGGGCTCAAAGGTCATTCGCTCGAATCGGGCAATGCTATTGCTGATGGCATCAATGGTCTGCTCGTCGAAGAATAGACCAGTCAGGTCGTTTGCGACTGTTTCGGTAGCGCCCCCCCGCCCGAAAGCGATCACCGGACGTCCGCTCGCCATGGCCTCTACCGGGACCATGCCGAAGTCTTCTTCTCCCGGGAAGATGAGCGCGCGACAGCGCGCGTAATGGTGCTTGAGTTCCTCGAACGGCTGCGGTCCGAGCACGGAAACGGTCGGGCCGGCGAGGCGGCGAATCTCGGATAACATCTCGCCGCCGCCGATGACCACCAGCTTCTGTTTCAATTCGTTAAACGCGCGTACCGCAAGGTCGGGCCGCTTGTAGGACACGAGTTCGCCGGCCATCAGATAGTAGTCGCCGAGTTCGGAGGAGGGGCACGGCGAGAATGCTGCAGTATCCACTGGAGGATGAATCACGTTGGCGTCGAGACCGTAGTAGCGGCGGATACGGCCGGCGACGGTTGCGGAATTGGCAACGAAGCTATCGACCCGTGCGGCGGAAGCGACATCCCACAGTCTTAGATAGTGCGCAAGCGAGGGCATGGCCAGCCGCGCGAGCGAACCGGCGCTGGCTCGGTAATCGTGAAACATATTCCAGATGTAGCGCATGGGTGTGTGGCAATAGCAGACGTGGAGGGCGTGAGGAGGAGCAATGACGCCTTTTGCCGGTCCGGATTCGCTGCTGAGAATCAGATCATAGTCGCGCAAATCTAGCTGCTCCAGAGCGAGCGGCATGAGCGGGAGATAGGTCTTGTACATGCGTGGAGCGCGCGGTAGTCGATTGATAAAGGTCGAAACAACGCGGTGTTTGCGAATAGTTTCGGAAACCATTTCTGGAACATAGACGTGCGTATAGATGTCCGCCTCGGGATACATCTCGCAAAGAGCTTCGAGGACTTTCTCGCCCCCGCGCATCCCCACAAGCCAATAGTGAATGATCGCGACTTTCATGCAGTCAATCCTTCGCGAATTGATCAAAGATGTGCTGTGATTGCGCATTGGGATCGCGCGGACATCTATGCTTCAGCGTGGCAGGACCTCAGGGGCAGGCGGACAGCCTTCGGCCGGACCAGGCCCGCGCCCGTACACGTGGACATAGTCGACCAACAGCGTGGAAGGATTGGGTGTCTGATCGATCGGCCAACCACCGCCGAGGGCCAGGTTCACAAGAGGGTAGAGTGGACCGTCGAGTTCAGGTGGGGTTGGTTGGCTCCAGACCGGGGTTCTGTCGAAGAAGAACACAACGGCCTGGGGCGAGATATCTACGCCGAAAGTGTGGAAGTCTTGCACGAGCGCATCGTTCGGTACCGTGACCTTCTGCCCCTCGCCCCGGGTCTTCTGCGGTTGTTGCTTGTACCAGATGTGCGTGGCGGCCTGATAAGCGGATGTGAACTGCCCATAATATTCGATGACATCAAGTTCGACGTTTCCTTCCGTCACCGTGGCGGGCTTCAGAGCGGCAAGCCAGAATGCGGGCCACGTTCCCGGACCGGGCGGCATCTTCATACGTGCTTCGAAATAGCCGTACCGGGTTCCGGTCCCGGCGCCGGAAGCATCGGCCGCAGCCAGAAGACCCGACGTCCACTTGCCGTTCCGATCCTTCGAAGCGGTGATGGTGAGAACTCCGTCTTCCACCTTGAATGGCCCCCGCGGTCCCGGATTGGCAAATGCCGCGTCGCCGAAATCGCCCGACCAAGGGGTGTGTGCGGTCCAACGGGCAGCGCCCAGGCGGGTCGCTGATACACTGAGGTCGTTGAAGTCTTCAAGCAAGACGGGATGAAGTTCACAGGATGCAGGCTGCTCGGCCGCGAACGCAGAACCGAATGAAATCCCGACCGTGAGCACGACCGACGTGGCTGCCCAGGTCGGGCGTTTTGTTGCATGCCCCTTCTCGGTCATCTCGCTCTCCTTGATCCTGCATCGTGCACTTCGACATCACACCGCCCCTGCGCGGCCGCTGATCCGAACACCAAAGCCATACAGTGCCCCGACATAGACACTGGCGCCGAACAGAGAGATCACTCCCAGTTCAAAAAAGGCAGCCAGATGAAGCTCAGGCAGCTTGTATCGCAGGCTGATCACCAGAAGGGTCATCACCGCCGATGCGGCGGCGATTGGCCATAGATTGGCCGCCTCAGACGCGACGCTGGTCCCGACCAGTTGCCGGGCTCCCATCAAGGAGAGGACGAACATGATGAACGAGACCGCGGCCCGTGCCGCGACCACGCCTGCAAGCGAATAGAAGTAGAAACCCAAACACATAAGCAGGATCTTGGCGCACAGCTCGACCATTGTTAGGCGAAACACCAGATGGGTTCGATTGGTGGCCAGCGCCAACGAATGCAGAGGCTGATAGAACGCGCTGAGGACGGTCGACAATGCGAGCCACCGCAAGTAGAGACCAGCCTCGCCCCACTGGGGCCCCAGCAAGACCTCGGCGATCAAGTCCGCGGTCAACGACATTCCGATGCAAGCCGGCGCGGCAAGTGACATCGTGAGCCGGGACGCCTTCGAATAGGCATGACGGAGCCGGTCCTGGTTCTGGTTGATCTGCGACAGTGCGGCCATGAGAGGCTGCATCGCCGGGCCGATCAGGCTCTGGGTTGGCATCACCGATAGATCGCTCGCGATGGTGTATTGACCCAATGTGGCCTTGCTCGAGGAATAGCCGAGCAGGATTCGATCAAACTGCCAGCTCAGCGCGATGATGATCTGAGCGCCGCTCAGCCAACCGAGAAATGCCGAGAACTCCCGAAATCTCGACAGCGAGAGGTTTGGTCTGTAAGGGGCCAACAGGTACGACATCGATGTGGCGGCCAAGGACGCTGCGATGCCGCTGGCGACGATGGCCCAGTACCCAGCGCCAAGTTTGACTGCTGTCGCTGCAATGATCGCTGCGGCAAGTTTGCCAAAGATCTCGGCAACAAAGACTGGTCTGAAAACCAGGCTGCGGGTGTGCTCGACCATTCCAGGGCTATACAGGCTGCGAGCCAAGGGTCCGATGGCGCTCACCATGATCAAGCTGGCCAGGCGGGAATCCTGGTAAATCTGCGCAAACGGCCACGCCACCAGCAAAAGCACCAATGTCAAGACGAGGCCTCGGAGCGCGCTCAAGGTGAAGGCAGTATCCAAGTGCGACTTCGCTACGCTTGGCAAGCGGGTCAAGGCCTGCAGCGTGGGTACCTCGAGCACCATGTCCGCAATAATCGTTACGGTAGCGGCGAGGGCGGTGAGGCCGAAATCAGCGGGCGTCAGGATCCGTGCGAGCACCAGAAGCGTGACGAAATCGATAGCCCGGCCTGTTAGCCTAGACGACACAGTCCAAGCGGCGCCCAACAGGGTTTTGCGGGCAAGCACGACTCAATGCCTGCACGTTGCGACGAGGCACTGCCTGGTCGTTGATGCAGAAAGAGTGCCGGCTCGCGCGGCTTCATGAGGCAGCGGCGTCATCGCGAGTGCCTTTAATTGGAGTTGCAGGTCGCGGGCCCGAGCTCTTGTCGCTCGGTATGAGGGTCGCTGCGCGCTCCGGTTCAAGACGGCCTCTCAGAACGTCGGCGAAACCGAGCACGTTGCCGCGAAGTCGGCCCCGCCGATCGATGAAAGGTTCAGGTCTGGCGGCGCGCGCCAGGTTGATGGCGACGTTCCGAAAGATCTGCATGGTTGCCTGGCGAGGCGTCATCGTGCCTTTGCGCAGCAGGTAGATTGGATTGACGACTTGGGAATAGCCCAGGCGATCTCCGGCAACACGGCCCGCCTTCTGTCCCATATGCACGCCGCGGGCGCGGGGGGATTTGATCAGGCGGCCGCCTCGCTTTGCGAGCGCTGCGCCAAAATCCCGATCTTCCTGCCACCCATAGAGCACGAGCCGCTCATCAAAGGTGATGTTGCCGATCGCAGACATGCGGAAAGCCATGTTGCAGCCGTATGGGCTGAATGGTTCGATGCGCGGCGCTGCTTCGGGCGGCAGCGTGCTTTCCGTCAAGATGCGCAGCGCTTCATCAAAGCTGAGACCCGCTCCGAGGATGCCGTCAGCATAAAGATACCCAGTGAAGCCGACGACCTCTGGTTCGTCTCGAAACGTTTGCGCGGCCGCCGCCAACCAATCGGGATCTGCCAGAAAATCATCGTCGAAGAACACGATCACGTCGGCCTCATTACTGAGCGCGGCCAACGCGGTATTTCGCTGAGCCGGCAAGCCGCCGGGGCCGGTGACAAGCCGAACGCCGGGCAGCTTGGCGGCATTGCCCGCATCCTCACGGTTGACGCAAGACACGATGACGGCGTCCGGCTTGAGGGTTTGGGCCTGCAGCAAGTGAGTCAGGGTTGCCGTCACCGTTTCGGGTCGTCCTCGTGTCGCGATTGCCACTGCCACTCTGGGCATGCGTCCAACGGTGGTCTCACGCGCTCTCAGACCCGATGTAGGCTCTCGCATCAGCTCGACATATCCAGCCGCAGTGCGCGCCCAGGAGAACATCCCGATGCGCTCGCGGCCACGCCCGACCAGTTCTTCGCGCTGATCGCCGGATGTCGAGAGTTGCCGAATGCACTGCACCCATCGTTGTGGATTGTCGGGGGGAGCAAGCAAAGCGGCATCGCCACATACTTCGCTCATGCTGGCGCGATCCGAGGCAATGACGGGACAACCACGCGCCATGGCTTCGATGATCGGAAGCCCAAAGCCTTCTGTCCATGATGGAAAGATCAAGCACAAGGCGCGATCCATAAGATAGGCGAGATCGTCATCCGTGACGCGGCCGAGCAAGGTCAGGCCGCGAGCGTCCGTTAGACGTTCAGGCGAAAATATGTCGGCGCCGCCACCGGCGACGATCACGCCGATGTTCATTGCGGCGAGTTCCGGCGCGATGGTGCTAACCAGCTGCAGGTTCTTATGCGGAGCGCGCGATCCGAGCGCCAGCACGAACCGGGTGCCGGCCGCAACCTGGCAATCCTTGCGCGCAAGGCTGGGGTCCCAGGCCAAGGCGTGCTCGTGTCCATTTGGAAGCACTGCAATGTCCGCGTCGCGTAGCGGCAGGTGCCGGGCAAGTTGTCGGGCCGAATAGGGGGAAACGGTGGTGATCCTTGCCGCGCGCTTCGCCAACAGCGGTTGCAGGGTGCGATAGATCGCGCGAAACGCTGGTCGATAGCTCTCCGGTGCGTCGAACACGTTGGCGTCGTGGATACACACGACCTGATCCGGTTTGACGGCCGGCGCTGTGTTGCCAAGATTGAGCAACGGACCGGGCCACCGCCCGGGAAGAACCAATTGCTCCCAGAGGTGTCCGCCGAGAGGCCCCGCCGGGATAAGCGGCATAGCCTCAAGCCGAGGATCGGGGGCGGCCTTGGGGGCAATGATCGGAACGATTGCGCCAGACCCGACGAGCGCCTGGTTCATTGCCGTCGCGACGCACTGGGCGTAGCGCTGCACGCCGCTCGTGGGCTGAGTCAGATAGCGGCCATTGACCGCAAAACTGCTGGATGCATTCATGCTTTGGCTCCCGATGGTTCGGACGGCGTTAGCAACACTCCTTCGAGGTGATGCCGCGGTGAGGCGCAAGCCAGCGCGGCGAGGGCGTAGAACAGCAGACCTTGCTCCACGGATGGAGCCGCCAACGTGTCGCCGATGATGAGAGCAAAACATGCATTGCGCGCGGCTAGGCGAGCGTCGGTCTCATAAGTACGCGGACCATTCAATGGTGCGAACAGGGCTGTTGCCGCGAAAAGGAGGTAGAAGGCAGTTCCCGGAATACCAACGTTGGCAAGCAGTGCGATCGGAAAACTCGATGTGCGGATAGTTCCGAGCCCAACGCCGAAACCAAAGGAGTCAAAGAAGTTCTGCAGGGCAGCCGCGTTCCACTGGCTGCGCTCGACGGCCGAGGTCGAAGAGGATTTGTTGAGAATCAACGTATCGACATAGCTACGCGCCGTTTCGCTGGCTCGCTCGTCGAGGAGCACGCCCAAGATCACGATGACCAAGAGGATCGGCGTGCATAGCACGGCCGCGGAACTGAGCGGACGGTTCGGTTGAAAGCCCGATCGCCGCAGAAGGCCGGCGTAGAGGATCAAGCCGACCAGTGGAGCCCCAGCAAATCCTGTCGAGGAGGTTGACAGAACGACCAGCGCCAGCGATGCAAGCGCCATCGGGCCGGTGAGCATTGGCATGCTGCCGCTCAGAAAGAGGGTGCCGGTGAACGCGAACGCTCCGAGAGTGGCGCGCGCGAATGCGGAAGCTTCGGGAAAGGAACCGACGATCCGCTTTACACCGTTAACCTGATCATCGGCGTGCATTGTGTACCGGGCGTTCCGCATGAAATCGAGGAGACTTTGGGTGCCCGTCGCATACGTTCCGATGTCCAGCACGGCGAGCAGGACGTTTCCGGCGCAATAGCCGAGTACTGCGGCGACAACGGCGCGAAAACCGGCATGAGTCGTTGCGATCGCGGCCGTGATCCCGAAGCAGGCAAGATCCGCTGCCATGTAGACGGACTGAGTAAAATTGCTGGACACGGGCCCAAGCGGGACGGTTGAGCCGGTGTCGGCGTATTCCGACGCGCCAAGAGGAACGATCTGCGTTGCGCCAGCCAGTAAGCGCGGCATCAGGACAGCAGAGCCGACGCCAAAGATCACCAAGCACAACAGCCAGAATCCGGGTTGGCCGAAGCTCAGGGCTCGCATCGCAGCGGCAGCCTCGTGGCGCCGAACGAGCACTGCCGCCATGGCAAAACTTAAGAACAGGTGTGCCGGTTGAATGTTTGCGCCGCCGACGAGGATGGCGGCGGCCGCGCCAAACAGGGCAGTGCCCATCAGCACGCCGAAAGTGGCGCGATAACCGAGCGGCAGGCAGAGCAACCCGAGTAGGATGGTCAAAATCCCGATCGGTTCTAGCGACATGGCGCACCGCCGGGGTTTGACTCGAGTACGCTGCGACACGTCATAACCGGAGTCGCGGAGCCAGCGCGGCTGACCGGAGATGGCACGTGAAGTGCTGCTGGATTCGGCATCGGCATTTTCAATGCTGGCGAGCCATCATGCCCCTGATAGAATGTATGGAATCAAGCATCGGCAGCAGAGCGTGCTTAAGAACGGGGAATTGCCGAGCTATTGCGCCCTCACGCCAGAGTTCAAATCGCAGCGATGCCAGCCTGCTCAACACCGGCTGGGGTTGCTCGGCGCGCAATGCCTGCAGCACATCGGGTCTGCCAAAGTCGACGGATCGGCCCGGCACTTCGAGGCATCGCAATTCGCCGGCGGTAGGCCGCGTAATGGCCCGCTTGAGCCGAACCCAGGCGGCATCGGCATCGCGTAATGCCGCTGCCCCGCCGTCGATCGGAAGGCTGTCTACGTAACTGAGCGCGCCGAACAGCAATTCGTTTCCGAGGCTGGAATCGCTGATCCCAAACCGGATGTCGCCGCAATTGGCCGCGACATCCTCTCCCTCGTCGACAAAAGAAGTGACCGAGGGGATCCTTGGCTCGAACAGGCTCTCAATCAGATGCCAATACCGCAGGACTGAGGAACGGACGTCGAGCGGACTATAGCGATTGCGCTCAAGCAAGAGACCGAAAACCTGCTTGAAATGTTCTTCGCTGTGTCCCTTATAGTTTGATCGGGCAAACTGAATGGTTTCAATTTGTAGCGCCGGAAAGGCACTGGCCAATAGCCGCTGCGTGCTTCCGTAGAGACCGGTATCGCACAGCAGAATTCGGCGAGCATCGCCTCGGAGTTTGGCAAAGTGCCGCTCGAATAACGCGTTCTGCACGCGGATGTCAGACAAAACCGCCTTCGCGCGATCGTCGAACAACATGGTCAAGAATACGTCTGCACGAAATGGCTGCTTCCATTCCTCTGACAGCTCGTAGCGTCCTCCACCAAGGGCACGAGCTACATCCAGAAACGAGCGGCCGCGAAACTCACGGGCAATCTCCTCGAGCGCGGAAGCGCTGCGAACCAACACCGCAGCGCGCGCCGCAACGAGGCGTGAGACCATGAAGTTCTGCCGTGGCATGCCGAGCGGCAGCGAAAGCCGAGCGATGACTCGTTCGAAGACTTCCCTTATTCCAACACCGCCCCGGGCGCAAAACAGCAAGGTCGCCTTGTCGCATGCGTTCACTTCGGCGGCGTATAGCCAAATCAGCAAACAAAACTGAGTGACGATGGGCCCAAGGACAACACGTCCAAACGCGTACGCATTTTCGGGTGGCTCCGCTGCCGAGCATTTGCCGCGCTTTGGTCGCGACAATGCGGCCCGAGCAGCAACCAAACCGCCATTCGCCTTGCGCAAATAGCTGAACCAGACCGGCCGGGGTGTATGAATGACAGTTAATCCATGTGCCGAGGCGCGACGGACGTCGGCATGCGGATCATCGCCGATGTGCAGAATTCGTCCTAAGGACACCCCTTCTGCTTCGGCGACCAGGGCAAACAGGGCACCGTCACGCTTGGTGCATCTCTGATCGGCGCTGCTGTAGATCTGATCAACAATATCGTGCCCATGAAAATGCGAGATTAGTCCATCGAGGTCAGCAGACGACAGCATGGTGTCGCTGACGGCGACAACGCGGCTGCCCGCCGCTCGGCGTGCGCGCAGAAATCCGGCCAAGGTCCGGTTTGCAACGAGCGAGGTCTTCTCGATGTCGAGTTCAATTGCCAATCGCGCAACGCTCAAGGAATCCGGAAGACCCAGCAAGCGAAGTTGCCGATGGATCACGTCGGGCAGTCGGACTTCACCGGAACCGCGCACGGCGAGCGCTCGGAAGGCAATTCGCTCGGCTTCTTGTCTGGCTCTCGCCAGCAGAACAGGTTCGATTTGCCAACCGCGCGCCCGAAGAAGGTTGCTGAATAAATGCTCACCTTGCACAATACGTGAGCGAGCGGAGCGCACGGTTCGCAGCAGAAGCGTATCAAAGACGTCGACGGATATCAGATCGATTCCATCGGCGGCTCTGACGCGCTCGGCTAGCCTATGTGATTTCATAAATTACCAAACTCCAACGCACCGAATGACGCAAAACACGCGTAACGGTCGCAAATTGATTTGTGCTAGGCGGGCTCCGCAATTAGATGTTGCTCAGATCAATAAATTGCTTGTAGCATTTTGCGTGCCAACTCTGAGGGGCGTTCATATTTAAGAATTATATGGACCGGCGAATTACCAGCCGAATTCTCACGATCTCAGCTGACCGTTCCAGCGAGGGGTATTTAGAGAATAATGATGCGATCGCTTACTAAGCATGGGATTTCCGCGCTCGCTTCTGTTGCCTCCAGGGCCGCACAAAGCGCGTCGTTGCGCAGGATGATCTTCAATGGCATCCGCTTGCGGCGCCCTGAAGTGGAACGTTTTGGTCGGATGGACGAGATCCGCTTCTTGGCCTATTGCTTTCTGAATCGCGATCGATCGCGATCGCAAATACTTCAAGACCTGTGGGTCAGCTACGAGCTCGGAGAGAAGCAGGGCGGATTCTTTGTTGAGTTTGGTGCAACCAACGGCGTTACGAATAGCAACACCTGGCTGTTGGAAAAGGAATACGGCTGGCAAGGAATTCTAGCTGAGCCGAATCCAATCTGGCACGACGCGCTCGCACAGAACCGGACTTCGCGCAAGGATCGTCGGTGCATCAGCTCTAGCTCAGGCAAGAAGGTGCGTTTCTTGGTAACGAACGAAGTGGATCCGGAGCTCAGCGGGGTAGCCGAGTTCGCTTCGGGTGACCACTTTGCAGCTGTGCGTTCTGCCGGCCAAGAGATCGAAGTTGAGACGGTTTCGCTGAACCAGCTTCTGGCGGACTGCAATGCCCCTCGCAGGATTGACTACATGTCGATCGATACCGAGGGGAGCGAGTACGACATTCTAAAGAGCTTCGATTTCTCCCGCTACAGCATCGATTTACTCAGCGTGGAGCAGAATCGGCAAACGGAAGCTGCGATTCAGGCGCTTCTTGCGACGCACGGATACAAGCGAGTCTTCGCGGAGTTCTCGCAGTGGGACGGTTGGTATGTCCATTCGGAGCGCATGACCACTCGGCGTGGCACGAATCTTGACCGGCGCTTTGGTGCAAGCCCCGTTCAGGTGACGTTGGTCGAGAAAACGAATGGCTGACCAGACCCGGACTGAGCTTTGAATGAAAGAGTTTTCAGCACGAGCAAGAATGCCGAACACATGTCATCGTTAGAGCCCGCGGCTGAAGCAAAGCGCATCAATGTCGCGATGCTGCTCAGCTGCAGTTCCTTCGAAGGGTTTTTTGGGTGGGTGCAGGGTCAGACGCGCGCTAGCTATCTCGAGCGGTATCGAAACGATTGGGCGTGGTACTATGCTCGCGGTTTGAGCCGAAACGGGATTAGGCCGATGCTCTATATCCCCTCACTGCGGGAGTCGGGAAAGTTTGCCACCGATGTTGGGATCGACGTTCGATTTCTGCCGCTCGAGAGTTGGTACCAGCTGATCGAACGGGTGTGGGTCAAGCGCCTGTCGCGCCGTTCGCGCTGGTCCCTATATGCTGAGGAACGGTTGAACACGATTGCATTTTTGCGGCCGCTTCGGAAAGCGCTGGCAGCGGACAGAATTGATCTGCTGTACGTGCAGGAATATTGGAGCGGCAGGTTCGATCACCTCGCAGGTCGAATTGATTTGCCAATAGTCGGTGCAGATCATGGCGGCCTGCCGGATCGTGTCGTGAAGCTGTTCAAACGCGATAGCTTTTGCAGGGCGGCGTTGCTCTATGGTCAAACCGAGCAGGAGTGTCGCATCGTCAGTCGCTATGGCGGTCGATCCCGTCTCCAGCCGAACGGCTGCGACGTATCGGAGTTCTTTCCGGATGCGGCCGCGAGCCGTTCCAAAACGATCCTGACAATCACGCGTTTGACCAATAGGCAAAAGCGCACGACCGACCTCATTCGCGCACTCGCCAACCTGCCAGAGGAATGGACACTGGATATTGTCGGCACGGGGCCGGATAAGGCCCTGATGCAGGGGCTCGCCGCCAAGCTCGGCTTGTCGCACCGGGTGCGATTTCATGGATTTGTCGACCGATCCAAGGTGCGCTCCTTGCTGTGCCGGTGCGGCGTATACGTGATGCCCTCGGCGAACGAGGCGGTGGCACTTGCTGTCCTGGAGGCAATGGCTTGCGGTGCGGCGGTGGTTCTGAGCCGCATACGGGCGTTTGAGCAATTGGTCACGCACGGAGTTAATGGCGTGCTATTTCCCGTCGGTGACGTAACAGGTCTATCCGCCGCCATCCTCGATGCCTGGCGCAATCACCAATCACTTGGCCGAGCAGCAATCGAAACTGTCCACCAAAGCTACAATGCGGAGAAGCTGTACGCGGAGCTGGCAGATAGTCTGCGAAGATCCGCTCATCACGCTGTAGCCACCGCGGCGGAATCAAGCTTGAACTTGGAGGCTTTGTCTTAGCGGCATGAGGCAGGAAATCATAGGCGACGCTCCCCCATCTTTTGAGAAGGTTTGCGTAATGAAGGAATTGTACGAGGGTGATGCTTACGGAAAGAACAATCCGACATGGCATGAGGAGGATGCGCCGTGGAAGGCGGGTCACGTCGCGCAGATGATTCGGCGAAACAACATCCCGACCCAGCGTATATGCGAGATCGGCTGCGGGACGGGCGAGATCTTGTTGAACCTGGAAAGGACGTTTCCGGATGCGCGCTTATCGGGGTACGAAATCTCGCCCGATGCGTTCAGGCGCGCAGCAGCAAAAAGTACTCAACGTACGAAGTTTCACTTAAGCAACCTCCTCGGCGAACACGATTTAGAATTTGATGTTATCCTCGCGATTGACGTGATCGAGCACGTTGAGGACTATATCTCATTCATAAAGCAGTTGCGTAGGTTTGGAACATTTAAGATCTTTCACATCCCGTTGGATCTCTCCGCGCAATCCATTTTGCGGGCTTGGCCGATTGCCGACCTCAGACGCAATGTCGGACACATTCACTACTTCTTCAAACAGTCAGCGTTGGCCACGCTCGAGGATTGCGGCTACACGATTGTCGATCATTGTTACACCGCTAGTCGGTTGGAATTGCCCAATCAGGCCTTCACAAGCCGTCTCATGCGAGTGCCCCGCCGCCTGATGTTTGCCTTCAATGCGGATCTCGCGGTGCGCTTGCTAGGCGGCTACTCGCTGCTGGTCGTCGCAAAATGAGGACCGATCGGAAAGTCGGCTGGGAATGCGGTCATAGGCTGAGCCCGGTGATCGGCCTCAGTTGGAAGCGATCGATTCTGAATTGGACCTTCGCTTATCCGCTGCAGCCAGCTGGTCTGGCGCAATCAGCTTGCGCGGATAGGCGCGATACAGCGCGCGGATAGTGACCCCGACAAAGTAACCGCCTTGCAAGATGGCTTGGGTGGCCAGAACTGCAAGCACGGCTTCAAGCCCGCCGAGACGCTGATTAAGTGTCAGGAAGATCGTGACAAACAGGACAAGCAAGGCAAAGGGGAGCAATGCCCGAAATCGGAAGCGCAGCCCCAATACCGCTCCGAAAATTGCTAGTCCAATCGCCGCGTATTCCATTCCAATGCCCTGCGATGCGCGAAGTCCCTTCGGGAGAGCTGAGCTGAACCAACGTCCTTGCGAGCGGTTTCGTGCCCCTCACGCCGCTTGGGGCCGTAGTTCGATACCTTGCCTCGCTTCCACTGACGAACCCGTCAAATTACGGAATCACCTGTTGCGAGAACGTAAACTCGTAGTGTGGCAAGATCTTGTGGCGGTGCAGCACTCACCGGGCGCCAAACCGGTTTGGTGCATTCGAACAATAACTTAGGCCTGCTTGTCAGGCCAAGCCCTGTGAAAGCCACCGACGAGCCAGAATAGCAAGCAGAGGAACCAGATCAAGTTGGAGGTTCCCCCCGTCAACGGATTTTTTCGCCACAGGGTTTGGTGTTTCGACCGATGGCACCTTGGCAGGGTATTTGCAGCGCAAGCACCGTTGTTTGTATTTTAGCTGAGGTCAATCATCCCGGTGAACGCGCTGGACCAAGGACTGGGGTCTGTTGCCTCTTCCCTGGCTATCTGCCGCAGGTGTGCATGCGTATTGTACAATTACTCAATCATACACGCCGGCTGAACGGTCATGTGCATGCGGCCGTGGACCTCGCCTGTGCGCAGGTGAAACTCGGCCATAAAGTCGCAATCGTGAGTGGCGGCGGCGATTTTGATGCCCTGCTCGCGGACAACAACGTCGAAACCATCCGCATCGGTTTGGAGCGTCGACCGAAGCAGCTGCTGCAGGCCACGCTGTCGCTCTATCGGCTGATGCGCGATTGGCGGGCGGAGGTGGTTCATGCCCATATGATGACCAGCGCCGTCATTGCCTGGCCAATTTGCAAGTTGCTCGGAATCCCGCTCATCACGACCGTTCACAATGAATTCGAGCGAAGCGCAGTCCTTATGGGCCTCGGAGCGAGAGTGATCGCGGTTAGTGCAGCCGTTGGCAAGTCAATGCGAAGACGAGGCATCCCACAGTCGAGGATCCGCGTGGTTCTGAATGGGACAATCGGTGCAGCGCGTTTCGAGCAAAAGGACCGCACGCCAGCCTCCCTTCAATCACCGGCGATCGTGTTCGTTGGCGGACTGCATCCGCGAAAAGGGCTATCGGACCTCTTTTCAGCGTTCGATATGGTTTACGCTGCGCTCGGAGCAGGACGCCTATATATTGTCGGAGACGGTCCGCACCGCGAGCAATATGCCGTCCAGGTCAGCTCGATGGCATGTGCGTCAGCGGTGACCTTCTTGGGCGCTCAAGATAATCCGTTTCCGTTCCTGTCAGGAGCGGACGTATTCGTGTTGCCCTCGCATGCTGATCCCGCTCCGCTGGTGCTGTCGGAAGCGCGGGAAGCTGGCTGCGCCATCGTGGCGACTGAGGTCGACGGAATTCCTGAATTGCTTGAACAGGGAAAAGCAGGCGTTCTCGTTCCCGTGGGCGACCCGCAAAGACTTGCTGAAGTATTGCGCTGTTTACTCCAGGACCGACAAGCCGTGCTGGAATGGAAAAAGAAAAGTCAGTTCAATGTAGAGTTTCTTACAATTGAGCGAGTCGCTCGGCAAACGCTGGCGATTTACGAAGAGGCGTCTGGTCACATTCATGCTCACGCCTGAAGCAAGCAATGTCAGTGACCCAGCTCCAGCGACGGCGTGCTCGAGAATAGAGGCAATCGATGCTCCTAAGCTCGCTGTCATCATCACCTGCTTCAATTACGAGGCTTACATTGAGCGAGCGATCAAGAGCGTCTTAGACCAGAACTGCGATGCCTGCGAACTCCTGGTGGTGGACGATGGCTCAACTGACGGCTCCTGGGAGACGATTACCCGCTGCGCGGTGACTGCATTCAAGATCGAAAACCGAGGGCAGCTAGGGGCGTGCCTGTTTGGGCTAGAAAAGACCCAAGCAAGATTCATCTTGTTCCTCGACGCCGACGATGAGCTCAAGCCAGGTTCACTGGCCAGAATCTTGGCGGAATTGGACGAGCGGGTTGCAAAACTTCAATTTGGTCTGACGCTCATCGATGCCGAAAGCAGGCCTATCGGATCGTTTTCGTCGCTCGAATCGTTTCGGGAGCGCGACCGATTGGTCAATGAGGTGCTCAAACGCGGCGTCTACAAGACGCCACCGACGTCTGGGAACGTATTTCGTCGGGATGTCTGCGAGCTGCTGCGCGAAGTGGATTATGACAAGGCCGTTGACGGGGTGGTTTTGTTTGTTGCTCCGTTCCTTGGGGACGTCGTCAGCCTTTCCGAAGAGCTGGGAAACTACCGCGTGCACGGCCTCAACGATTCGCAGCTCGGTCAGCTTCCAAGCGCTTCGTTGCTACAGCGCGATATCAAGAGGTTTGTGGCGCGTACAGAGCATTTGCGCACGATTCTCGCTCGAGTGGCTCCGGGCCGAAGATTGGTTGAGCCGCAGGGCGCCTTTTACTATCGCGAGCGCAGCTTCTGCCTCCAGATTGTATCGGGAAGCAGCTCACGCGCTTCGATGCTGCCGAAACTGATGGCCAGTGTTGGCTCTGAGCCTTTCCCAATCGTTCAAAAAATTGCACTGGTTGCTTTCTTTGCGCTTGCGGCCATGCTGCCTCGCGAACCAGCCAGAGCACTGATGGCCTACAGGTCTCGAAACCGGAGACGATCGGGACGCCTCCGCTTGGTTTCGCGGCGCTAGATAAGGCGCTGCCATTGGCTCAGTTGCGGCCCTTCTCGGTGTCGCCATTCACCCCTGGGAGCCGACCGTTCACGGGCCGAGCTATCGGTTCCACCCATCTATCAAACTAGATCATGGAAGCTGAAGAGTTGGCCGAGCACGTTTCCGATCGCGCCCTGCGGCAGGTTCGTACCGTTGAAGCTGACGGAGTCCACGTAAAGATTGCGGTCAGTTTCGGGGGTGCCGTCCCAGCGGTCGTTGAGAAGGTGGACCAGGACAGTGTGATCGCCGGGTCCCCAATCGCCGTGCACGGCAATGGTCTCGGATTGATTTGCCGCATGCGATGCATGGGCCGTCAATGTCCCACCGACTTGGTTGCCATCGACCGAGATAGTGTAGAGCGCGTCGCCCAGATAGGCATCTTCGCTGATCTTGAACACGAGTTGATCCGGACCGGCGCCGATCGATGTCGATGAGCCGTTTTGTGTTTGGGAAGGCGTACCGGTCGGGTTTGTCTGCAGTACAGGCGTGGTCGCTGGCGCGCTCGTGTCGGGCGTTGCACCATCATGGAAGCTGAAGGTTTGTCCGAGTACGTTTCCGATGGCGCCTTGCGGAAGGTTCGTACCGTTAAAGCTGACGGAGTCCACGTAAAGATTGCGGTCGGTATCCCGGGTGCCATCCCAGCGGTCGTTAAGGAAGTGAACCAGGACAGTGTGATCGCCGGGTCCCCAATCCCCGTCCACGGCAATGGTGTCGGATTGACCGGCCGCATGCGATGCATGGGCGGTCAATGTCCCGCCGATCTGGTTGCCATCGACCGAGATGGTGTAGAGCGCGTCTCCAAGATAGGCATCTTCGCTGATCTTGAAGATGAGTTGATCCGGACCGGCACCGATTGATAGTGATGAGCCGTTTTGTGTTTGTGAAGGCGTACCGGTTGTATTTGTCGGAGGTGGGGTCGTTATCACCGGTGTGGTCGGTTCGGCCGATGCAGCATCATGGAAGCTGAAGGTCTGTCCGAGTACGTTTCCGATGGCGCCTTGCGGAAGGTTCGCTCCGTTGAAGCTGACGAAGTCCACGTAAAGATTACGGTCGGTATTCGGGGTGCCATCCCAGCGGTCGTTAAGGAAGTGAACCAGGACGGTGTGATCGCCGGGTCCCCAATCCCCGTGCACGGCAATGATGTCGGACTGACCGGCCACATGCGATGCATGGGCCGTCAGTGTCCCGCCGACCTGGTTGCCATCGACTGAGATGGTGTAGAGCGCGTCTCCAAGATAGGCATCTTCGCTGATCTTGAAGACGAGCCGATCGGGACCGGCGCCGATCGATGTTGATGTCGGCGTTGCTTGGGGTGTGCTCGACGCAGTTACAGCACCGTAGGTCCCGGGATCATCACCCGCGGGAGATGAGACTGGCTCTAGAGAAACGGCTGTGGCCGACGGGTCGGCAGAATAAACGCGGATGTAATCGATCTTAATGGTGATAGGTACCTGCGCGAGGCTGGCGGGCTCTTGCGTAGCCAGATTCGCCAGAAGGTACATTGGTTGATGCATGTCGCTCGGCGTTGCGCGACTCCCAACCAGCTGGCCATCGACATAGAAACTGATCTGCTCATTCTGCCAATTCACGCCATAGGTATGATAGCCACCAGGATTTGGCAATTCGCTGTAGACCTGGAGCTGCGTCTGCCAGTTTTCATTCAGCACTGGGTCGGTTGTGTGAATGGTGCTGTATACCCCTTTGCTCCAGATGCCATAGTGCTCAACCACATCGAGTTCTTGCCACCGCCCGAGCCCGTTCGGGTCAGGAAGATTTTTCACGGGCAGCAGCCAAAATGCGTCCCAAGCACCCGGTGAGGACGAGAACTCTGCCCGTATCTCGAAGTAGCCGTACTGTTGCGAGAAACTTCCCTGGGTTGTTATCAGTCCGGACTCCCAGCTTCCCGGAACTCCGAATGGAGTACGATCCGGAACAGCGGTAATCGCAAGCGCTCCTTGGGAAACAGAGAAAGGATCGTATCCCGAGCTGGGGTCGACGAACGAGCTGGTGCCGAAGCCAACGTCGGACGCCGCATCGCCCCGCCATTCGGCTCTGGTGTCCGCCCACTTCGTGCCGACGCCAGTAAGTGAAATGCTCCTGGAATTGAATTCATCGTCGAAAGTCAGCTTGTAGCCGCTAAGATCGATCATCGAAAATCTCCGCGAGTAAAGCCCTGAGCGGTACGAACGAAATATCTGCGCGAGAAACGAATGCTTCGAAGTTGCTGCGGTTAAACGTGCGAGAGACTTGATCGCGATGCGTTGTTCGTTCGACGGCTCGGAGTATCAAACTTGCGTCAGTACACAGTTCACACGAATCGGATCGTCAGTGTCGGCATGTGAGGGCCTGACATACCGCACGCCCTTCGAGAGCGAACTTAATGGACCGGATTCACCGCGATCTCTCTCGACTATACGCCCGTTAAGCCTGGAAGTGCATGGTGACGGAAGCGCATCCCTGCACCAATTTTAGGCGATTGCCCCGGCGCGGACGCTGACCTCGCGGTCCTGCGTGAATCCTCCTGAATCACAACAGACGCAGAGCAGTGGGCTTGGGCTCGAGCCAGTCAGCTGCGGTCGGCTGATAGCGCGTCATAAGCCAACCCGCCATGACTTCGGACCAAGGCGCGCATGGACCAGGTCTCGTCGACTCTCGGCAATTCCACGGAGCTACGATACGGTAAGCCTGCGTGTCCAGAGTTGCGGGTCGTGACGCGATTGTATGCGCAGGAAAGCGTATTGGTCGGAAGCTTCGTTGACGTTGAGAATGGCCGTACTCAGATTGTCGAGAACCAAAATAGCTCTACCTTCTCGGACAAGCAGAACCAGGTGGTTTTCTCCGGTTGCCCGAATGCCAACCTCCGCAAGGAGAAGAGACGAACTCGGCCAACCAGCTCGCAGCAGGAGATGGCGCTTTGTGACAGCATAGTCCGCGCAGTTTCCCTCGCTGGGAAAGATCTGCCAGTCATAGTCATTCCGGCTTGCCGCTAACGCCTTCGGCATGATGCTGAAATTGACCATGGAATTGATCTGGTTGAGCTGTCGCCATCGCTGACTACGAGAACGGAAATCTGTGATGCGCAGATCGCCATGTTGCTGGCAATCTTCGGGATATCGGACGCAGAACAGCGCGAACGAAAGGGGTGCGGCGACTTGCTGTTCAAAACCGCAATAGGCCGGTTGGCCGCAAATCCAATACATTATGGCAAGTGTGCTTGCAGCATATCGGATCATCACTTGGGCGCCTGACAGAAACGACTACACCATCGCTCCATCTTGCAGGCGCAAAAATTGGAGCGCTATATCAATTATGGGGCAATTGATGCCTAGCCTTGAAGCGTCGCTGCCGCAGCTGTTTGCCAAACCAACAACGCGGCGCTGGCGCGCGAACGTGGTCGCAAGGATGCAATCACCGCTCCAGAGAAGCGGGACAGACTTCCACCTGAAAATTGGCTTCGCTGTCCAAAAACCTGCTTAGTACACTGAGGGCGCCAGCGTCGTTTCGAGCAGCCGCCGGCCCAATTTGCGGTGCCATCGCGGTGGCTGTTGGACCCGCAGAATGCACCCGGCTCTCAAGCCGAGCGACAACATAGCTGCGATCAGCCAGAGATCATCCATGACGGGGTTAGCCTAGCTATTCGCGCCGCCTCAGCTTGTAGCGGTCGCTAGGAGCAGACGTATTTCAGAGCCGTCGCCCGATCATCCGCGAGATACGATCTTGGTCATTGCCTGAGTTATGCCGACGCGCGCGAGAATGACGACAGAGATCCCGCAGACACCTCCAGCCACTTTGACCAGCACATCCATGAGGTGACCATGTCTATCAGCAGTTAGCAGCTGCAAGGCCTCCAGGATAACTGCGCTGCCGACGACGATTAGGGTTATGAGGATAGTGCGATTCGAGTAGGCCAGCACGAGCACGAGACCGAGGATGAAGAATCCGGCAAAGCGCTCGACGTTAGGCGGCGCAATCATGGGCCGATCGTAAATGGGAGCGAGCGTCACAACAGCGACGAGGGCGAGGGCCAACCATCCCGCCGCCAGAAAGAATTTGACCATGTCTTTTTGATCCAGGGTTCGTGTTCGGTGCAATGAGGCGAACAGCGCGAACATTTGGCCCTGTGCCGCAGCGGTTATCAACCGTATCGGGTGATGAAAAGGTAGGCAGGGGCCGCACGATCGATTGGCAGAGACCGTTTTACGCGCGAGCCTGTATTTGCGTTCGTCCGAGTGAACGAGTTGTGAGCGCCTGCTATGGCGGTAGTTCGCAGCGGTTGACGGCTCCGAAGCTTGCGGGTGCGATGCCGCTACTCCGATGTTGCTGCGCATCCCGCGTTCGGGACTCCCATCAAGCGAACATCTCCGTGAGCGCAAACTGGAATCGAGAGTGCGCCGTCGGGAATTTCGATCTGATCCTTCAGCGCGGCCGGCGCATCGGCGCGCTAACGAAGCGCTGATTTCTGCTCTCGCGTAGCAGCAACACCCGTTTGGTTTGTGCGGCGTTCAGCAGGCCATCGAACAGGATCAGGACTTCGCGCGCCTGGACGTAAACTTCTGTGGTGACGGCGTCTCGATCGAAGCCATAGGCGGCAAGCCGCGCCTCGATCTCGGTCGCAGCGATGAGATCAATGCGCCAGCTCAGCGCATTTTTGCTGCGTGTAGTCTTCGGCCTGGGGTTCGAAGTCGGGATCGATCCTGGCCATGTCGATGCGCCGTAGCGCCGCTGCGATGGCCTGTTGGCGATGGGTCTCGAGCAATTTGTGCCGCAAGGTGCGGTAGCGCTGGATTTCCCAGGACAGTTCGGCGACATCGATGGCGAGCAGCCACTCGATGGCGGATCGGGGCGCAAGGTCGGCGAAGATCGCCTGCCGCAGTGCCAGGTAAAGCTCGAGGTGTTCGCCGGGCAGCAGCAGGGGCGGCAGTGCCAAGGCCTCAAACTCCACTGGTAGCGCGGTCGCGGTCAGCTGGTGTGTCGTTTGGATGGGACCGTTCATCGTGGTGAGGCCTCCAAGCCCAGGCTAGCGGGAAGGGGCGCGGCCTCGGTCGGACCCTGCGCCGGGCTCGTTGCCCACAGCTCCTGCGCGAGCGGCAGTGGGGCGATCTGCAGGTTCGCCCACCACGCCCGCTGGATCGAGAACAGCCACAACCCGAAGCAGATCCGGCCGTGATGGGGCATAGCTCGATCAAGGTTATATCTGACGTCTACGGGCACTTCTTTCAGACGCTGACGCGGATCAACGCGCCGCCGAAGCATTTCAGGCCCGATTGCTCGGGAGCTAATTTGATGTTGGATTGGTTTAAGTCTCTGTTTGGGCAAAACAAGGTAATCGCCCCCTCCTGGCCCTTGCATCTCGATGCCAGCTCCGAAGTTGCCTATCTGCGGCTCTCAAAAGCTTACCCGTCGGCGCGAGCGAATGGATTAGCGAGGCGGCCCAACTCTACTCAACCAGCGATGTTGTCTTCGATGAATGGGACAGCGCAGGCATACTCGCTGTTTCCGAATTCACGACTTACGCCAAGCACGACTGCGATTTTCGCTTGGAGTCCGATCGCGTGATTTTCACTCGCAAGTGAGCGCAACACCAGCGCAACATCAAGGAGCTAAGCCATTGATTAGCTCAGCGCCCAAAACGTTTCTACCCCGCCGGTTGCAGGCTAGAGTCCTGCCGGGAGCGTAACTACCCCCTAAAATATCAATAGCTCGGCCGCTGTGCCTGTCTGAACGCACACCAGATGACAATTAAATTGCTGAGTTCACACGGTACCTCACCTGACCCAATGCTTCTGTTGCCCCGTTAGCCGCGCATACGTGCCGCTCTCATGCTGCTCTAGCCAGCCTCGCTCCTGTGCCAGCGCGACTGGGGCGCGGAACTGCTCGCCGGTCCCGCTCTGCCAGGAGGGGATGAAGATGCGTCGCGAAGCGTTGCATATTTGCAACCCGCGACGCCGGGCCGGTTAGTAAGCTCGTGGACCGGAATGACGAAAACATATTTCGCTTTGATATGATCGCGGGGACGAAAAATGTTTGATGTTTATCGCAATGGCAAGCGTGACGTGCTCGTTCTAAGCGCAGGCTCCTCAATCCCAGGCGCTTGTTCTACAAATAGGTGGCGCAAGAGCAGAACAAGAATTCTCAAAGTAAGCGAGGAGATTAGGTCAACGGTTCAGCGACAAGGGTATTACGTCCGTAGCTTGCGGGTCACGAAAAAAGGACTGATCTAATTCGGGCGCACGGAGACCCCGGCACACTACCACCAAGCCGCTATGCTCTCGCTTTTCTGGGTGCCAGCCGCTACTTGCCTAAATTGCCGCCGGCGCTGGCCCGGCCATTCCCGAGCCGACGTTTGCCGAATTCCGATAGCGTTCTCGACGCAACCTGCATACCGCAACTCGGCTGCTCGCAACCTCCTGGCTGTTTGTCAATCGCTTTGGCGTAAAGTTCGGAGTACGACATTTCTACGGGAGGTGCGAGCATGGTCGTGATGGCCAAGCTCGTCCGAGTTGGCGTGTCCAGATGTTCTCGCGTAACCTCCGCCTAGGGCGTCGAGATCAATCCGCTTGCTGTGGCAACTATCCAGCGATTGCCCCAGCGCAAGATAGAGTCAATTCGCCCGATGCCAGGGACCACGTCACCGCGTGCTGCCATTCGAATTCCGTCGGGCCCTTCGAGCACCGCCGTTCCCCCGCGAACGTCCAGCACGGCCCAACCTGCAATGGTCGTTGGTCTTGTCTCGACGGCCGACAGGAGCGGCCCCGCGGGCGCGAGCGAGCCCGTTACAGACGCGTCCGCGTCGACAGCCGAAGAAGCTGGGCTCGAAGTGTCCGCGGATTGCGCCCCACTCGCGGTTTTGGCCAGAGGCCTCGCAGCAACGCTCGCGATGACTGTGGAGGGTTGCGTTAAAGCAGGCGCTGTTCGCGAGGCCGACGCTGCCACACTCTTTCGGGCGCTTTCGGCCTTACCGCCTGACTTTGTGTCCGGCGTGCGGCGCGAAGCCGTTTCTACCTGAGCAGCCGGGCTGAGAGCCGAGAGAGCTGCAGGACCATACCAAGCAACAGCCCAGCCCAATCCGAAGCCCCCAGCCAAAGCGAGCACAACGAGCCAAATAGTGGGTTTTGAGGGACCGCTTGGCGCCAATAACGCCAGGACCTCATCTCGCGTAGAGGTCGAGAAATCCAATCGGTCGAGAGTGACAGGCCGTGTGGCGACCTCGCCACTGCCGTGATCTGCGACGGTCACGATCCTTTCCAGTGTATTCGCATGGTGCAATGGCATGCTTAGGTCCCTTGCGGTCGCCAATGATCGTGCCGGGACCTAAACCAACCCTTAACAGCCGGTGCACTCAGCACGCGTAACGGAGCCGTGGATCGAAGGGCTATCCAAGTGATAAGGGCGCCACCCCTGCTGGGCAGCCGTCGCGCGAGTAAAGGGCAGAATGGGACTACCAGCCTGAGAGACCGGGCGCGCGTGAATGCTGCGGTACCGGGCGTGTAGCTTTGCCGAACAGACCGAGCTTGCGGAACGAAAACGACCCGAAAGACAAGCGAAAGGAATGCGCTGTGACAATGGTGTAGGGGACTTAGCGTAGCCCTTTTAATCCGCTCGTCATTTATGGGTTGTATACTCCAACCCTGGATTGCATATTTTTCCCCGTTGTCGACCGCCTTTGCTTTCAACAATCATGATTTGGGCAGTAATGAGTAATCGAAGTCGGGTTTGCAATTATTCGACTATTCTGGGCGAGCGGGTCGAGGGACTGCTCGCACTGTTTCGAGAACTGCAGACCCTCCGGCGTCGCCTACGAGCCGCGCAGGCGAGAACGATTGCGAGCACTAGCCGTACTCCTAAAGCTCGTCGTAGGAGAGTGCTTCGGCGGAGATAGCGATTGCGAGCTCGTACCGCGGTTCAGTGCGATGATCGAACTTGCCGTTTCCGCTTTCTGGGAAGCTCGCGCCAGATCGCTCGACCGCGACCTCATGATTCACGACCCGCGGAGCACCGAGGCATCGCAGCAACAGTCGCACAGCTCTTTGGATCGGTGCACGATAGTTAATTTGCGTCGCGTGCGCGATTCAGGCCTGCTCTCTCCTAACCAACCAGTCAAATCTATGGGGGCGAGAATGATCGTACGGGCCGGGGCTATTGTTGCGTTGTTGCTGATCCCGCTGGGGTCCGAAGCCTTCGCTTCGCGTCACCAGAGGCTGACGGGGCGCATCTCGTGCAGCGAGGTTAGATACTACGTCGCGAAATATTCGGCACCAGTGGCCGAGATGTACGCACGCAATCATGGCGCTACTGACGCACAGATCGAACGGGCGCGACGTTGCTTGGCCTCAAACGAGACTGCAGAAACCGAGCGACCGCGCGCTTATATCGATTAAGGTCGTAAATCGGCCCCCATGGAAGTGCTCTTGTGTGTCGTCTGCTACACAAGGATGTAGAGCTGAGTGCTAGCATTGCCGAACGGATCGTGCTGCGGATGCCAAACGGCTCAGAGATCGGCCGAAGAGTGCGGGGTACGCGCCGAGATCATGAAGAGCTGGGTGGCCCGCGACAGCCACTTAAAGCTTGCTGAGGCTTACGAAGTTCTGGCGCAATAAAGCAGGTCGGCACCTCTTTTGCTACATCCCGCCGGGAAAAGGGGCTCCAATTCTTGTTTCGCGCTAACCTTCACGACATGTGAGTCGGGGGGATTCATGGAACGGAAGCCTTTCGAGAGCATGGCTCTTGAAGAGCTCTGGCAACTTCATACCGTCGTCAATGATATTCTGGCCGAGAGGCTTTTGGCGAAGAAGGAGGAGCTAGAGCGACGACTGGAGCTCCTCAAGCGAGAAGACAAAGCTTCCCATTAAAGCCTCGCAATCGGCTCGCGGGTTCACGCTGGCGAGACTAGCCGCTTGAGGGAACCGTGATTGCTGGCGCGAACCGTTCGGAGAATGTTGCAGCCTTTGCATCCCGTGCCGCGGAAAGGGCGGCCGAAATAAACGTGGAACATCCGATGGTTGCGAACGCTAAGAGGGCCGTACCGAAAATTAGGCTACGCATTTGAGCCTCCCGCAACGGGCGTTACCAGCAGAGTATCGGATTGCATTGTTTCAGCTTCGCTTCGTTGGGAGCCTCAAATGGCTTCGTACACGCGGCCGTGAATGGGCTCCATATGCACGATAAATCTCACGGTTGATCGCCGGGCGGCTAGCGGCGTGCTTGTTCATTGATCTACGCAGCATGCTGTAGTGTTCCCTCCAGGAACAACGCGACCTGGCTGGACGCGGTAGCAGTGGTTTAAATTTGTTAAGGACTACGTTCGCCGAAAAGGGAAGACTTCGAGCGGGTGCCCAACGGCGGGCCCAAAGAAGAATAAGTTGGGGGCGTCCATGAGCACCCGCGGTCGAGCGGTGACTCCTGCTGCTGCAATTCGCGAACGTCTTCAGAGCATTGTTGCTGCACTGTTTGAATTAGAGGAAATCCGAGCCCGAGTTCTCGCGGCTGAACAGAGGGAAAAACCAACAATGCCCAAGCCGAAGAAGCGCCCCCGCCGAGGCAAGCCCACTGGCAGGAAGCGCTAGCCACCGTCGCCCATGGCTTGCGACCGCGCGCCGGGCGGCTAGGAGCGACCGTGCCTGCTCTCAGTTCGACTGTCGGTCTTGCGTGCCATCCCTCGCACGACCTGTTGCCAGCTCCTCCCCGAGGGGGCTTGGGTATTTCCATGGAGCCCGATTCACAAAAGTGAATCCCAAGTAGCCGATTTCTTGGAATGAAGCTGTGTTTGCCGACCAGACGGCGGCAGACCTCTCGGTCCCAGCTCGTTTTTCGATCCGGAAAAACCTCCAGGCTGGGGCCGATGTGGTCTACTCCGGAAGCGAGCCTTTTCCGTCTAGCAGCCGCAACATAAGTGCAGCTCGAGCCAACGTCCGGCACGCCGGCCGATGATGGGGCCTGCTCATTGATCGATAGCAATGGTCTTCTCGGGTGGCGAGGGATGGTCGGCTTCCAGGGAGCTTGCGATGGGCACCGATTACATTGGCGGAAGCCGCCCCCGGCATCGGCACGTAGCAGAGGAGTACCGAACTATAGCGTTAGGTACGTCAGATGAGGGCTGCGTGGGATCTACCTTAGACTTGCAGACGATTACGATCTGCTCGCTGCAAACGAAGATAGGATTGCCAGCAATGGCAAGCTCGTAAACTAGAGGTCGCTCCATTGCGACTTTATGCCGAACTTGGCATTGGCCCATCTCGGATTTCTAGGCCCTTATGCTCGAGTGGCACTGACCTCGGCAGGTGACCACACTTCGACTGCTGTTGCAGCTTGAGCCGGACATCGGCCGGCAAGCCGATCATGAGTACGCCGGCCCAGTTTTGGGCTATGCGGGCCTCTGTCTGAGGTCGCGATGATGCACTCAACGCCGGCGGGCGCAACCATGGCCCGCGGATCACAGGACGCATCCGCACCGAGCCGATTGGGCGTAGGCCGACAGGCGCGGGTCGATCCCGGCATGCGCCTCGCAGAAGCGGTCTATGATTTGGGTGACTTTGTCGCTGTAGTCGCGGTGCCAGTGCCCAAGGCCGTGGAGAGCACTTTCCTGACAGGCGATCGATTCAAGCTGAAGGATACGGTCCATGGTTTGCAGCGCGCAATCGTGGAGCGTTGGGAGGTCGGGATCATCGGCAAGAGCCAAGTTCGGAAACGCATCCCACCACTTATAGCAAACACCGTTGAGTACATTGCTCGCGGCTTGGCTAAGGTGAGACAGGCGATGCTCGCAACGCGGCTCGAACAATTTGACAAATAGAGCAGCGACAGACCTGACGCAGCGAACACGGCCTTCGACCGGAACATCAGTTGAACAGAGCCACCGGCGGTCGCCGCCGGCATTGGTATTCATCAGGTAGGTTAGGCCCTGCGCGATTTGGACGTCGGCAAATCCCTGTAACGCAGGCTCCGGGTCTTCAAATAGTCGAGTGAGATAAGCTACGACTTCAAGCACCGGCGGATACCACCAATCATGCTCGGGATCGAAGTACCAAAGGTGCTCGCTGAAAGCGAACCTCGCGCCCAAATGCGTGCTCCAGCCAAGCATCAAAGCTGAGGTGTTGAAGGCGCATCGCAAGTGCCGCGGCTTAAACTAGCAAGTCGATCAATGACGTCGCGGCTAGGCAGTGCCGGCAATGACCATTCTCCTCATATGCAAATCATAGCCCTGATCTTCAGCCAAAATTCCCTGTTCTGTGGTGGCACCCGACCACCGCGACACGCTTGTATTCGAAGGCGTTTCTGTCGTTTCTTACGTTGCCACGGCGGCGATTGCGCTGCGGTTTCCCTGTAATATTCCCTGTTACCAGGGAAGGTCGGCCTGCTTTCCGCGGCCCCGACCAAAGACCCCGGCGCTTTGAGAAAAACGAGCGTGATCAGCTTCCGCTGGCGAGGTGCCCGGCGCTCGTGAAGTCGATCGAGTTGAGGTTGATTGCGGAAGCCGTTTGGGCGCGACATTGTCGATGCGACTCTTACGAGCCGCGCGTGCGTAGCCGTCGTGGCTGGATGGCGCGGCCCCAAACGAAAACCGCCGCCAGCGTTTGCACATGGCGGCGGTTCAACGAAGCTCGGCTCTTGGCCGAACCGCTCCGGCGGCGCGTTACCGCACGTACCAATATCCCCACCAGCGCTGGGACACCGGCCGTGCCTGCGCCTTCATTGCTGCGACTTCCCCGACCGGGCGAAGCTGCGGGCCATAGATCGCGGGCGGGTAGACGTCGTCCCAGAACACAAGTCCGCCCTGGACGGCGGCCGCCCGGTGTGACGGAGCAAGTGCGAGCTCGGCGGCCGGCGCGACGGAGACCGTTACGGTAAGGCCAAGAGCGGCCAGGGCAATGGATGGAATAAGGGCACGGAAGTTCATTGGATTGAATCCCTCATGAAATGCGATGGGTGATAATGCGACGGGTTCCGGATGGTTGCAAGGGCACGGGCTGGCCGGCTGACGCCGAACTTCCGGTTGCAGGGGCGCATGGTGTCGCCAACGCGCGTCGGATCGACCGCGACGGACCTTGATGCATTGGGCTGCGAGAACGTCTCTTAGATATGTCGTCGACATATATATAGAGAGAGTATTCGATGATCATCTCCGGCCGAGACGAGATCAGCCCGAGGTCGGCAGCGTTGCCGCGCGCGCGACGTGCATGCAAAGGAGACCGAACCTTGAACATTTTTTTGGCGCTCGTGAATCCCCGAGAACCATGATGTCGACACACTGCTCACTCTTGATAGGACGCGCACGATCCAGGACGACTCCCAGGACGACTCTCATGACTTCTGCGTTTGTCTCTGCTTCCATTTTCGGCGCTGGCCTCATTCTCGGATACGCGCTACGCGCCTGGCGCGTCCAACGAAGAGCCGTGAGCTCATCCAGCAGCGCCTCGCGCCGGGCCTCGCGGCCCGCTCCGACCTCGACGTTCGGCCACGCCCGGCGAGCCTTTTAGGCATCATCCCATTCGATGACGGTATCCAGCTTCACACTGAACCCGATGGGACATGACGACATGAGTGAGCCCAAGAAGGATGCGCCGCGACGCTACATCGTGGACGGCGCCGGACAGCGCGTGCTTGTCGGTCTGACGATCTCGGAAACGATCGAGTTCGAAGCGCTGGACAAGCCGGACGCCCGTCCCGGCGCCGAGCTGCTCGGGGAGGCGGCGCGCGTCCGAGAGGCCAGGCTTGGCGAACGTTGGGTGGAGCTCTACGTCAAGCACGAGCGAGCGTGGAGTGACTGGATGGCCCAGACGCGTGCGCAATCGCCGCTGCCGTTTCTCAACTGAAAATGGTGAACGTCCATTCCCTCCCCAGACCGTCTCGCGCCTCGGTGGCAGGAGGCTGAAGATCATCACACCGCGAGCATGCGGCTTCCCTGGATGCTCATCAGGGTGAGGTTGCCGGTCGCATAGGCACCGGTGTCGATATTGGCGCGGTTGGCCAGCAATTCGGCGCTGCGGACCGGCGTATGACCGTGGACGATATATTTGCTGAACTGCTCCTCACTGCGCAGGAATTCCTCGCGAATCCAGAGCAGATCGCGCTCGGTCTGCTCGGCGAGCGGCACGCCCGGGCGAACGCCGGCGTGGACGAAGAAGAAGTCTCCGCAGCTGAAGCTCAACCGCAGATTGTCCAGGAATTCCAGATGCTCGGTCGGCATGGCGCGAATCAAGTCGCGCAGGATCGATGCCGGCTCGTCGCGCTTGAGATCGGGGGGAGCAAGCCCGTAGGACATCAATGTCTGGGTGCCGCCGAAGGCAATCCAGTCCTCGAATAGGGAAGGATCTTCGAACACCCTCACCAGAAAGGCCTCGTGGTTGCCCTTGAGGAAGACCGCATTTCCCCGGCGGCTCCGCTCGACCAGGATGTCGAGGGTTGACCGCGTATCCGGGCCGCGATCGATGTAATCGCCCATGAAGACTTCGACGGCATAGCGCGGCCGGCTGCGCGCAACGTCGGCGTCGATCACCCGCAGCATGGGCTCGAGCAGATGCGCGCAGCCGTGAATATCCGAGATCGCATAGATGCGGACGCCGTCCGGCAATTGCGGTTTGGGAAGCGACGGCTGGGATCGCGCAAAAGATTTCATGGCGCTCATCGATCGGGTGGTCGGAATAACATCCCCAAGTCGCCGGCACCGGAGAGCGTCCATCCAACGCGAACACGGCGAGTTCCATCGGGGCGCAACCCGTTGTCCGTCCCGATCACGCCAAAAGAAGGGCACGGCATTTTTTGCCGACTTGTTTGATGCACTTCAGGAACGAGAGGGGTCCGTAGGAATTGCATCGCTGCCTCGAAGCGTGCGGCAAGTCTGCATGACTCGCCGCGGATTCTCGCATACACCCGCAGATAGAAATCCGATGAAACTCTCGCGAGTGATTCGATGTTGCGTTCGTCGGCAGCAAGCGGCGCCTCAAACTTGAGCGAACAGCGGCTCGTGCAACGACAGTGTCGCATTGGATGCGGAACTTGATTCAAAATAGGGCAGTTCGTTCGCTCGTATGTCAGCACTGTGACGACATTTTCAGCGCACCGAATTTCGCCGCGCATCTCAACGCGACACATCGTCCGTGCGCCGCAAAAGTTTCGCGTGCAGCGCCACAATGTCGCTGCGATCGACCAACACTTTCCGTGCGGGGAATTGACGAGTCTTCAGCATCACGATGAGCGTCAGGCACTCTCTCGATACGCAGAGGTTCGAATGGCTGTTGCAACTTACGGTTCTGAAAGCGCTCATGCGCTGTCATCTGCGCGCGGCAGTGCGCTTCAGAGGCCCTTTCAGGTCGTCGTCATCGCTGCTGACTTTCTGTTGATCCTGCTGAGCTACGCGGCGGGAGCTTCGCTGTATGGCGTGGTGGTCGCATCGCCGCCCGACGGTGCATCGGTGGGGGCCGGATTGTTTGTCGGTGTGGTGTTCGTCGGGATCGCCTATTTCCGGGACGTCTATTCCACGCACCGCCTGCTCAATCTGGTTTGGCAGCTTCGAATGGCGGCCTTTATCTGGCTGACGTCGCTCACGATCCTCGCCGTCGCGGCCTTCCTGCTGAAATCGACGGACAATCTGTCGCGCGGCACCGTCATCGTCTTTGCCGTGATCGGCGGGCTCGGCTTGATCAGCCTGCGCTTCGTCTGGCAGGCCGTGTTCGGCACGAGCTTTGCGAGAAGCCGCCTGGTCGACCGCAAGGTGATCCTGCTCAGCCTGAAGCCGCTCGACTTCACCTCGAGCCGCTTCAAGGATTTGCGCAGGAACGGCTTCGACGTCATGCGCCATTTCGTGCTCGGAGAGGACCGGGATGACGGCCAATGGGAGCGGCAGATTCGCGACGTCATCCGTCAGTCGCGCGCGGCCGATGTCGATGAATATCTGCTCGCGATCGACTGGAACGAATTGCCGATGCTGCGCAAGCTCGGGCCATATTTGCGCGCCGTTCCGCAGCCGATTCGCCTGCTGCCGGACGATTCCGTTGCCGACCTCGTGACCCGCCCGTTCCTGCCGGTCAGCGGAACCGTCGCGGTCGAGATCCAGCGGCCGCCGCTGACCATTCTCGAGCGGCTGCAGAAGCGCTGTCTCGACGTCGGCGTCGCTCTGTTCGCGCTCGTGCTGCTGACGCCGCTGCTGCTGACCGTAGCCGTGCTGATCAAGCTGGATTCGCCGGGAAGCGTCATATTCCGGCAGTCGCGCCGCGGCTTCAACGGCAAACCGTTCGAGATCTGGAAGTTCCGCACCATGACGGTTGCCGAGAATGGCGAGACGGTGACCCAGGCGACCAAGGGGGATGCCCGGGTCACCAAGATCGGGCGCTTCCTGCGCATGACCAGCATCGACGAGCTGCCGCAGCTCTGGAACGTGCTACGGGGGGACATGTCGCTGGTGGGACCGCGTCCGCACGCGCTTGCCCATGACAATTATTACGACGAGCTGATCAGCAAGTATGTCTACCGCCATCACATGAAGCCGGGCCTGACGGGCTGGGCTCAGGTGAACGGATTCAGGGGCGAAACGCCAACGATCGATCTGATGGAAAAGCGGGTCGAGTACGACGTCTGGTACGTCAGCAATTGGAGCATCTGGCTCGACCTGAAGATCATGGCCCGCACCGCGTCCGCCGTGATGTTCCAAGAGGCCTATTAGCCGCTCGATCTCTCAATCGCCGGAAACCTCCGTGGACGGGGCCTCAGGTTCCATTTCGCGGTGGCCTGCGGAAGAGCCGCATGATCGCATCGCGCAGCGCGAGCAGCGGCGGCACGAGCACGAAGAAGGCTCCCATTGCGACGGAGACGATGACATGGCGGATCGAGAAAGGCTCGTCCTGCTCGATCTGGCGCCGGTTCGGGTCGATGGGCGCGGGTGAGAGCGTCGTCGCCATGGGGTGGCGGAGCGGCTTGCGTGGAGGGACCACGATCAACACGAACAGAATGTTGAGCAGGACCCAAACAGTCAAAATCGTCAGGACGATCAGCATCCGAGCCTACCGGAAAAATAACTGCGAGTATGAGCCGAGTTTAGCCCCGGGGAACCGAGAAAGAAAGATGCCTAAAGTTTCGGCATTTTCAGGCCTCAAGGCTCGGATCGTCTCGTCTTATCGACAGCTGCTGGCACCGGCACAAACTTTCCCGGCGACCACCGTATCCGTCAATCCTTGCTTTTGGCTAGAGCAATAACTGCAAGTTGTGGATTCCGGACGAATACGGAGCCCGCGAGCAGGTCCGGAGCGCTTGCCGCATCTCGGTCCGTGCGCGAGGGCGCACGGGATGCCCTTCAAGCGACCGCCAAGCACGAATAAGGCCCGCTGCCAATCGGCAACGGGCCCGAGCTCATTCCAGTTGTTCAGTGGGAGCGGCGCCTCGCCTCCGCCTAGGCGTGCTCGACGTAATAGCTGTTGTGGTGCTTGCCCTTGTAGGCCTCGATGCGCTTGAGCATCTTCGGGTTCGCGCGGTTGAGCACGGCGCCGATCAGCTTCTTCTGGAGGACTTCCGAACCCGAAACCGACTCCTGCAGAGCGGTCCGCGTGGTCTGGCCCCATTCGATCACGTAGACCATGGCGTCGATCAGGAAGCTGACGGCCTTGGAATCGGCCACCGGCATCACCGGGGCGAGATCGATCACGATGTACTCGTAGTGCTCCCTCAGCACCTTGAGCAGCTCGGCCATTGCCTTGGATCCGATGACGTCGGCCGAATTGACCATGCGCGAGGCCACCACGGAGGGCAGGAAATCCAGTCCCGTCTCCTTGCTTCGCTGCACGTGGTAGCCGAGGTTCGCGGGATCGTTGAGGGCCTCCACGAGGCCGGTCTTGGCGTTGGGCGCGAGCTCCCGCGTCAGCGAGCGCGTGTGCAGATCGCCGTCGATCAGAACCGTGCGATGCCCGGTGAGGGCGATCAGCTGCGCGAAATTGGCGGCCACCGTCGTCTTGCCCTCCTTTGGAAGCGAGGAGACGATGCCGATCACCTTGATCTCGCGGGTCAGACGCGCGACGTCGATCGAAACTTTGATGTTGCGCAAGGTCTCGGCAAAGCGTGAGAACGGATGATCGACGACGTAGCGGGACAGATCGGGAGGGCCGGTCTTCGCTGACGTCGGGAGCAACGTGCCGGCCGTCGTCGGCGAACGTATGTCCGGCAGCACGCCAAGGCATTTCACGCCGAGCTCATCCTCGACCTCGCCGGGGGTCCGCAGCACGTCGCTCAGCAGTTCACGCGCAAATGCCGCGCCGAAGCCGAGGCAGAGGCCGCCGACCAGGCCGCCCACGAGGGCGAGGACCGTTCGCGGCGAGCTCTTGCGGTCCGGCTTGGTGGCGGTGCTGATGAGGCGGGCCTCGCTGAGGGGAAAGCTCTGGTTCTGCGTCGCGCTCTGCAGCTTTTCCAGGAAGTTGTTGTAGAGATTGCGGTAGGTGTCGGCGGCACTTTCGAGATCGCGCAGCTTGACCTCGGCCTGGCCCTTGTTGCCGGCCTGGGCGACGAGCTCCTTCACGTTCTTCTCGAGCGAGGCCTCCCGGCTCTTCGCGATCTCGTAGTCGCTGCGATAGGCGTCTGCGATCCGACGCAGTTCGTCGGCGATGTTCTTGCGCAGCTCCTCCATCTTGTTGGCCAGATTGACCGCCGCAAGGTGGGACTTGCCGTAGCGCCTGGACCAGTCGGCATATTGCGCCTGGAGGTCGAGATATTGAGCGCGCAGACGGGTGATCACCGAGTTGTTGAGGGCGTCCGTCACGGTTGATTGCGCAACATCCTGATCGGAGATCGTGTCGATCCGGTCAAGCCGGGCCTTGGCTTCGGCGGTCGCAGCCCGCGCCTGAACTAGCTGCGTGTTGAGGTCCGACAATTGCTGCTCGGACATCAGGCCGCGGCTGGTTCCGACGATGTTGTTCTCGGCCTTGAAGGTCTGGACGGCGCGATCGCTGGCCGATGCCTGCTCGCTCAGCTCGAGGCTGCGCTGCTGCAGCCATTCGGTGGCCCGCTTGGTGGACTGATATTTGGCCTCCAGGGCGCCGACGAGATAGGCATTGGCGATCGCGTTGGCGATCTTGGCGGCTTTGTCGGGGCTCCGCGCTTTATAGCTCAGCGACAGCACATATGTCGTCAGCACACGCTCCGTACGCAGATTCTTCTGAATCTGCTGGACGACTGCATGTTCGATTCGCTCCTGGCTTGCTGGTTCGCCGGAGCCGAATAGCGATGTCAGCTTGCCGATGATGATAGAGAGCAGGCCGGGCTTGGAGCCGTTGAACTCCGGGTCTTCTGTCAGCTTCAGGCGGCGGACGACGGACAGAATGAGGTCGTCCGAGTTGATGATCTCCACCTGGCTGTCGACGTAGCCCGTGTCGATCAGGGCGCTGCTGGCGTTGCTGTCCTTGTCCAGAACTTGCGTCTGCCGCGTATCCATCATGATGCGGGCGTTTGCCGTATACATGGGCTGCGCCATGGCCAGGTAGACGATCACCAGGGCCAGCGAAGCTCCCGTACAGACCGCGATGATCGGCCATTGGCGGCGAAGGACGTCGGCCACGCGCTCGAAGCTGAGGACCGCCCCGCCGAATTCGATGCCGAATCGGTGCCCCGACTGGAAATGTTCCCTAGGCTGGTACATGTGCTAATTCGCTGCCTTTGACGATCATGGATCAATTCGGAAGGGGGACGGGCTTGAATGGATTGGCCAGCTTGGTTCTCCACTCGCCTTCGAGGAGTGCTCCGCCACGGCCCGGCTGCGGCGAGGTCTTGATTTGCGATTGGGCCTGGACGCCGGAGCTGTCCTCTCCGGCGCCGGAATAACCGGCCTGCACGTTGAGATCGCCGATCCGCTGCACGAAATCCCTGATCTTGCGCGCGGCGTCCGGCTTGGTCGACGTGCAACGTGCTTCGGCAAGGCGCAGCGCAGCGCCGATGGACGAGCGATCGGCTGAAGCCGACGCCGAGATGAGCGTCTGGACGGACGGCAGCACCGACGGATTCGTCGCGACATAGCGCGCGAGCCAATACCGCAACTTCTCCTTGTCATTGCGCAACCGCTCGAGGAGCGAGGACGGCGACTTCACGAAGGTGTCGAGTTCGAGTTGCGAGGCGCGGTCCGAGAATTCGACGCACTGCGCGCGGCAAGCACCAGCGCTCGACACGATCAGCGCAGAACCAATCAAGACAATCGCTAGCCATCGCGGCTGCGCATGACGACGTGTTAGTCCGCGGCCCATCCGTGTTCCTTGCTTCTGTTGCAATAGGAGAACAGGCGAAACTTGACAGGTAACTGTGTCATCTTTTTGTGCGACGCAAAAGCTGGTGCAAAGCTGGCGACAAAACAAGCGCGAGCCCGCTTGTTCGCCGGTTGCAAAAACAAGTTCTACAATGCCTGCGAGATCGGCAAATCACGCCCATGAATGTTGCAACCTGAAAACATATCGGGCACTCGCGCAGCCGCTCGTCGCAAAGCCGACACAAGTCACGAGGCGCGTTTATTGTTCCCCGTTGGCGAAAGAATTTTTCGTGCGACATTGGCACGCAGCAATCAACGTGCTCAAGAGCCTCGATCGCAACAGTGCCGAATTTCGCGCACACTTTGCGCGCAAATACTCGCAATCATCCCATGCCGATTGGCTTGCGCGCCGAAGCAGGCGTACGTCGGATGAAAAGTGGCATGAACTTGGCGCTCGCATGTCCGAATGATCTGCAAGCTTTGAAATTATTGTCGGTCGTCATGCATCGAATGCGGCTCCGCGATTGCAGAGATTGATCACGCGTTGAGACCTGATACACACTGCTGCGGTGCAACAGCTACGGAATGTTGATGTGACGGAGTTGGTTCATCGTGAGAAGGCGCACGTCCTGCCGCTCGACAGCATCCGAGGGATCGCCGCGACTTCCGTGGTGATCCACCATCTGCTGCTGATGCCAACCTTTCTCGCGGCATTCCCGCACAACGCCTGGATCAACTGCTCCTTCTTCAGGAGTGCATGGCTGCTGGTCGATCTGTTCTTCGTTCTCAGCGGAATGGTCATGGCGCTCAGCTATGTCGAGAACGACTTCACGCGCTTCTCGCTGCGCGAATTTATGGTACGGCGCCTGGCGCGAGTCTACCCGCTGCATATCGTCATGCTGCTGGCAAACCTCGTCTTTCGCCTGCTGCGCATCGGCCTGGTCATGGCGGGGGTGGTCGTCGCCGCGCCTGCGGCGTTCGAAGTGAACAATGCCTATTCCTTCGGCCTCAACGTCCTGCTTCTCCACTCGATGGGGTTCATCGACTATCTCAGCTGGAATGCGCCGAGCTGGAGCATCAGCGTTGAGTTCTACACCTACCTGGTGTTTGGTCTGATCGTTCTCATTGCCCTGCGCATGCGCTCGCTGGCGTGGTTCTATGTCCTCTCCGGGCTGCTCGCGGTCGGAAGTCTCGTCTTCATCATCTTCGTGCTCGAAAAGAAGAGCATCGAGCTTCAGACGGATTTCGGCTTGCTACGCTGCTTCGTCGGCTTTTTCCTGGGCGTCTTGATGGTGAGGATCGTCGATCGCCTGCCGGCCAAGCCGCGGCCTGCCGCGCAGGGCGCATTGCAATTCGTCGCCATGATCGCGAGCATCGTCCTGGTGTCCCTGGCTGAGGCCAATCCTGCCGCGACCTTCCTCGCGCCAGTGATGTTCGCGATCTTCCTCGGCAGCCTGCTGGCCTTTCCGGATGCGCTGCTGGTGCCGCGGATCCTGGTGGCCAAGCCGCTGATCTGGTTGGGGCGTCGTTCGTACTCGATCTATATGGTGCACGCGCTCGTGGTGCTGCTGGCTGAATACTTCGTGCGGGGCGTGGGGGCGGGGCGAATCGCCGCCCTGGATTCGATCTGGGCAGGCCTGCCGGCGACGCTGAATCTCGTCGTTTCACTGGCCGCCGTGCTCGCGGTTTCGCACCTCACCTATCTCTATGTCGAAATTCCCGGCGGCAGGCTCCTGCGAAATGCATTCGGAAGCCCCCCGGATTTTGCGCCATCCCCCGCCCGATCGGCGCGGCTGAGCAACTGAGCCGCGCATGAGCACCTTCGCGCTGCAACCCCGCAGGATGATGCTGATCAGCCTCAATATCGAGGCGATCGCGCTCGCAGCCTATCTGGTCCGGGATGCCTTCGGCGGTATGATGCGGTACTACACCAGCATCATGCATTTGGACGCGCTTTGGTTCGTGCCGGATGGCATTGCGCTTCTGTGCCTGGTCCAGTTCATCGTGCATTGCATCTTGCGCAATCGCAGTATCATGGCTGCAGTTGTCCTCGTGCAGATCATGCTGTCGCTGGTGCTCGGCTACTTCATGCTGGGGACGGTCAACGCGGCGATGTCGTCGTTTAAGATGATGCTCCCGGTGTTCGTCGGATTTTGTTTCTGCGACACCAGTCTGGGCTCCTACAAGAAGTTGCTGTCGGTCATCGCCGCGACGTTCTACCTCTCGCTGATCGGCGTGCTACTGACGAAATTCTACTTCATGCCCTGGGTCGGATACAAATATGAGTCCTTCGGCGCCGTTCGTGAGGCGGGTCGCTTATGGTGGGCCTATGGCGGTGACGATCAGCGTCTCACGGGCTTTGCTGCCGAAAGTACCATGGCGGCCTTCTTCATACTCGTGTCCTTCGCAATTACGTCGATCCGTAAGAGCACGCTTTGGTGCCTTCTGTACGGCTCTCTTGCGGTCTACATCATCCGTCTGACGACCAGCAAGACGACCATGATCGTCCTCGTGCTCTACTTGATTCTGCTGGTGTTCGTGCGGATGCTCCCGGAGAAGTCGCGCTTCTCCGCGATACGGAACATTGCATTGTGGTCGTTTGCCGCGATCCTGGTGCCGTTCTTCATGATCGTGCTCGCTTCGGGTACCGCCGCGGTGCCGCACACGACCCTGTTCAGCATCGTCGACCGCATCAACAACAGCTGGCAACTGCCGTTCGTCTACCTGAGCCAGCTCATGCCCGTTGGTCTCGTGACCGGCTGCGGCGTGGGCTGCTTCAACTATCCGCAGAAGCTGTTCTCGCCGCTCGCCGCCTTCTGGGTTCCCGTCGACAATTTCTACATCGGCACGTATCTGATGTTCGGACTCCCGTTCGTCGCATTCATGGTGATGGTATTCCGGGCGACGTTCGGCACGACCGACGTCTACAAGCTGACGCTGATCTTCGTCGTCAACTTGTTCACGATCACCGTTCTGAATTACGGCCCGGCGTCCGGCCTGCTGATCATCGCGTTGAGCTTCAGCGAGGTGTTCTCGCGGCGCGCGACCACCGCGCGGGCGGGCGACGCCGTGCCAATCATCGTACGGCCACCGATGCCGTCATTAGAAGGCTTCCGCCCGGATGTACCGGCGGCGAGCGGAAGCAGGTGAGAACGAACAATGCATAAACGGCTCGCATTCATCGACACACTGCGCGGCATTGCCGTGCTGGCCGTCCTGGTCCAGCACGTGTTCGAGGTCATCCTGGAAAAGCACCCGACGGGTGTCTATTACGGGCCCCTCCACGACATATTCGGCTACTACATGAACTTTGGCCGGTTCGGGGTCGTGTTGTTCTTCTTCGTGAGCGGCTTCGTCATTCCGTTCAGCTTCCCGGACAGCGCCACGCCTGTGCGCGATTTTACGATCAGCCGCTTCTTCCGGCTCTATCCGGCTTATTGGACTTCGATCGTTGTCGGGCTCGTGTCGGTGCAGCTGCTGGATTCGAAGAGTTTTCCGCTGGGGCAGATCGCCGCTAACGTGACGATGTTGCAGACTTTCGTAAACGTCCCGAATCTCTGGGTGTTCTATTGGACGCTGGCGATCGAACTCTTGTTCTACGTCGGATGCACCATTCTCTTTGCGATGGGGCTGCTCAACCGGCGCCTCACGGCGGTGACCATCGTCGTTGCCGCCGCGCTGGTGGGAACCACAGCTGCACTTTTCGTTGAGAGCAGGGCAGTCTCCTCGGTGATGGAGGTCGGCTTGAACCTCTCGGCGATGTTCCTGGGCAAGATCATCCGCGACACCGTCATTGGCGGCAAGCTGCGGTGGACGCATGTGACCGTCTGCACGCTTCTGTATGCGGTCTTCGCCGCCACCCTGTCCGACCGGCGGTTCGGCGGCGTGTATCACGAGAATTTCTTCTACAGTTATTCGATCGGATCGGCCTATATCTGCGCGGCGCTTGTCTTCATCGGCTTTGCCGTGTTCGGCGAACGGATGGCCTGGCGCCCGATGGCATTCGTCGGCGTGATCAGCTATTCGGTCTATCTGATGTCGCCGTTCGCGATCGTCTACGTCCACCGCCTGGTATGGTTCGGCGACGGACCCCTCGGATGGTCGATCTTCCTGGTCGTCATCCTGGCATTGTCGATCCTCGTCAGTTGGATGACATACACGTTCATCGAGAAGCCCAGCATTTCCTTCGGGCAAAGATTCCGCTCCGCGCGAAGAAAGCCTGTCGTCCTCGAGCCAGTGCTCAGCACCCAGGGTGCCGCAGAGTGATCAAGGCACCTCACCAGCCGGGCGCCGCCTATGATGGATCGTTCCTTCCTTCGGTCCAGGGCCTTCGTGCCATCGCAGCGCTGAGCGTGCTGATGGATCATTTCTACGACATGCCGAAGGCAGGCATGTACGACATCCCGAATCCCGGTTTTCTGCCGCCGCTCTGGCCCTGGCTGCAGTCGGTGATCAATGTCGGCGGGCACGGTGTCGAGCTGTTCTTCATGATCAGCGGCTTCCTGATCCCGGCCAGTCTGATACGCCACGGTTCTCTGTCGCGGTTCTTCTTCGACCGCGTCCTGCGCATCATGCCGGTGTTCGTCGTGCTGCATCTTGCGCTGTTCGCGATCGGGCCGATCGTGGCCTACAAGTTCTTCCGCGGGATCGATCTCACCAGCTATCTCGCGATCTTTGCGGCCAACCTGTTCTTCGTGCAGGACGCGCTCGGGTTGCCCATTGCCCAGCAGAATGCCTGGACGCTGACCTATGAGTGGGCATTCTACATCTGGTTTGCGCTGACATTCTCGATGTGGCGCGCCGGCGGCAGGCTGCTGGCTGCGCCTCTGATCCTGCTGGGCGTGGCCTGCCTGATGCGCTGGCCGATCACCGCGTTCTTCTGCATCGGGATGCTGTTCAGCGCGACGGGATTTCGCATTTCCATTCCCGGACGGCTCGGTCTGGTCGCAGGGCTCGTCTGCGGGGCCGCGCTGTACGCGAGCCTGGTGCTGTTTCATCCGTTCGTGGGCCTCATTCCCGGATTTCTGCTGTTCGCCATGGTGCTCGCCCCGGAATCAGGCCTCGGGAAGGCCCTGAGCACGCCGGCGCTCCAATATATCGGCAAGATCAGCTACAGCCTCTATCTCGTGCACCCCTTCGTGCTCTTCCCCTTGCAAGTGGTTGGCCTGAAGCTGGTTGCCGCCGGCGTCGACCGCTGGCTGCTATGGGCGGCTTTCATCGGACTCGGGCTGGTGATGTCACTGGCTGCAAGTGCGATCAGCTATGAACTGATCGAGGTCCGGCTGAGGCGCTTGCTGGACGGCGCGTTCCGCAGCACGTTCTTTCGACCGCTGAAAGTGGGGCAATCGGCTTGAGAAAGCGCGTGTCGCGCTCACACGGTACGACCGGCGAGCCTGTGATAGGATCCAAGCAACCGTTCGGCAATGTGGTCCCAGTTCAGAGGGCCGGCCGCGGTCTGCCGCGCGCCGTCAGCCAACGTTGTGGCGAGTGAATTCGACGTCAGCACGCGCTCGAGTGCATCGGCGAGCGCAGTGGCATCGCCGGGAGGGACCAGGAGACCATTGACGCCGTCCGTCACGACGTCGGGAATGCCACCGGTGGCGCTGGCGACGACGGGACGCGCATTCCCATAGGCGGATGCGAGCACCCCGCTTTGTGATGCATCCTTGTATGGCAAGGCAACCACCGTAGCAGATTGAAATAGACGTCCGGTATCCGCAGGCGAAATGTAGGCATTGATGGTCTTGACCGTCGGCATTGCCTCCATCCGGGCGCCGAGCCGTGTCATCTCGGGGCCGCGCCCGGCGACGATCGCTTCATGCGCGACGCCGCGCTGGGCCAACATGTCGATCGCGTCGATGAAAACGTCGAGGCCCTTGTAAGCCCACATCCGTCCAAAAAACAGGATGCGTCCGGATTCGGGCTCGGTGAACGAGCTTTTGTCCGGCGGAACCATCAGCACGCCGTGCATGCTGGAAACCGTCTCGCCCTTGAAGTCGGGCGAGGCGCGATGAAAATCTGCAATGCAGCTCTCGCCGTGCGTCGTGACGATCGAGGCGGCCGCACGCATGCGTCCGCGCCAGGCATCTTCACGGGGCGAGGTGCCGGAGCCGCCCTCCGAGTGCGGGATAGCATCGTGAACGGTCAGCACCAGGGGAATGCCGAGCGGACGCAGGAGCTGAATCAGCTTGGACGTGTAGATCTCGGGAACTTCGTGACAATGGATCACGTCCGGGCGGAAGGAAATTATGTCGATGAACGAGGCAGGGATGCCGATTGCGCCGCCGCGCCGCAGACTGAGGTCGCGAATCCGTGTCTCGAACGGCGCCGTCACAGCGATATCGGCAAGCTCCCATTGCTGGTTCGCGTCTTTGCGGTTGAGCACAAGCCGAACGTCGCAATGATGCGCCAGTCCCGATGCGAGCCGGTAGGAATATTCCGCAAAATGCGGCGCGTAGATGGCCACGCGAAGGCGCTTGGCCATGTTAGTTCTTTCCGCTCCAGAGGTCGATCGGGAATGCACTCATCAAGGCACGATGATCAAAGTTGAGGCGCGCAGCTCCCCCCATCTCGCGACCTTCGTCAATACTCGTCGCAAACTCGACGGCGAACCGGCCGGTGCCCTCATAATAGTCATGATACTTGAACTCGGCCTCTCCGCTGCTCAGCCGTACGTATCGAGCCGGTATCCCGAATGCCTCGGCGACGATGATGCCGTGGAGCGAGCTGGCCAGAACCAGTTCAGCTTCGAGTATGGCGTCAATTCGGCGGTTCCAGGATCCCAGCGGTGAGACCACCGTATCGGCGGCAGGGTCGACGATGTTCAAATCGTGCAAATTCGGAACAAACACCCACGGCTTCTTGGCAGTAGGGCGAAAACGATTTGGAAACAGCTGAGGAAGCAGCAACGCCGGATCTCCGAACACTTCGGGAACCGCGATGCCCCGGCGCTGCAGAACTTCCCGGGTACGGGGGCCGCGCACCGCTCGCACGTCCAAATTCTGCACGCGATGGTTGAGGTCGCCTTGGCCGGGGCGTCCGTTTACGCCGCTTCCCCAGATCACATCGCCATTTCGCGCGTAGTGGAGCACGGAGCCGATCGCGAACAAGCGCGCTTGCCGCGGCACCTCATCGGCGAGCGTATAGCCGAATTGCCGCAAGAGATGGTCAACGACAACGATCGAAAGATGATCACCGAAATTGATCGTTCCATCGTCGGGACGCCAGAAGAACAAGTCCACGTGCGGATAGGGCAGTTGATGAATAAAGTCGCAGCCGACCTCGTTGATCAGCCGTCGTAGATTGCCTCGAAAATTCATGCTGCCTCGGATGTAGCTGCTTTCTTGCCGTAGTGTCCTCGTAAACAAGGCGACTATTGGACCATAGCAGCCAATGGCTCATCGACGAATGTCGACCTAACCCCGAATTGTGACAGGCTTCCAGTTGCGCCACGAGATTATCAAGCCGCGCTCGATCGTTTCGGGCGTCATTTGGTCGGCGCTCGATTCCGCGGTCGGGCAGGCGCTCACGCTCGCAATCTACATGATCATGGCGCGGCTGCTGTCGCCGCAGATTCTCGGCATCGTGGCAACGGGAGCGCTGGCGCTCGAGTTCTGCCGGGCAGTCCTGATCGAGAGCATCGCGATTGCCGTCCAGGCGCGTCCCGATCCGAAGGATGAGGATTACACTGCCTCGTTTTGGCTCATCGCGGGCCTCTCCTTGTTTGCAGCACTCGCACTGTTCGCCTCGAGCGGCGCCATCGAACGATTCTCCGGTCTTTCGGATCTTGCCATCGTTCTCAAAGGATTTTGCATCGTGGTGGCCGTGCAAGGCCTGTCACGGACGCACGAAGCCTGGCTGACGCGCAATCAACTCTTTCGATCCCTCGCCATCCGTTCGCTTTCTTCAATCTCGGTTGGCGGAGCCGTAGGGATCGCGCTGGCGATACAGGGTTACGGGATCGTTGCGCTGGTCGGACAGCTCGTCTCGACTTCGTTGATCTCGCTGGTCAGCCTTTGGATCCTGACGCCCTGGCGCCCTCGGCTCCGGGTCAGCCGGCAGGCTGTTATCGATCTCCTGAGCTATGCGCGCTACGTGGCGCTGACGGGAATCACGAACTTTGCCAATGCCAATTCCGATCTGATTTTCGTCACTTGGTATACCGGCGCCGCCGGCGCGGGCTTCTACAGCCTTGCCAAGCGCCTGGTCAACGCCGTGAGTACCGTGATCGGGAATGCGTTGAACCGCGTGTTCTTTTCGACCATCGCTGGCCTCCAGCATGACCGGGAAGCATCGCGTTCGACGCTGGTCGACTTCGTCAAGTACACGTCACTGCTGACGGCCCCGCTTTTCGCGGGCATAGCGGCTCTGGCACCGGATCTCATCGTCGGTTTCTTCGGATCCAAGTGGGGCGAGGCCGCCCCTCTACTCGCGATCATGTCGATCACCGGGTTCTTGACCACGATCGGCCTCTACAATCACTCGGTGATCCTGGCATTCGGCAAACCGCACTGGCAGACTTGGCTGACGCTGATATACGCGGTTTCGAACATAACGATCTTCATCCTCGCTGCGCCATTTGGCCTTATCGCCATCGCTGTCGGCTATGTCGTTCGCGCCTTGTTGCTGTATCCACTGTCCGCCGGAGCCTCGATGCGGATCTTGGCGCTCGGCATCAGGCCCTATGCCGCGGCGCTGATGCCGGCACTTGCGGGCTCCGCGGTGATGGCGTGCGCGGTGGTTGCTGCCTCCATTACCATGCCGGCCACGTCGCCATGGCTGCGTCTCTCCGCGCTCGTGCTGCTTGGTTCTTCGGTCTATCTTGCCGTTGTCATGGCGGTCGCCCGGCCGGCCGTGGTGCGGATATGCCAGGAAGTCTGGGGTCGTGTGCGGCGATCGTCTAAGACCTAGCCAGAATTCGGCCTGCACGCACCAGCTAGCTTGCGTTGGCCGCCTGTCTGGCCTCGGCAAGATCGAGCGGCTCGGGCTTCGGGACGCGGGCTGATCTTGCCCCGCCAGGCGCAAGCCGGTTGATCAATCTTCTAGCGGGATCTTCGACGTAGCGATATGTCACGTCGGCAACGACTGTCAGAACGATGCAGCAGACCAATGCAAACACCGGAAACATGCTTGGCTGAAGTCCGAAATAGTGCCAGGCCGGCTTGAAGAGCAGGATCAACAGCACTTCGTGCATCATGTAGATGGCATATGACGTGTTGCCGAGGCGGCCGAGCCAATCGGAGCCGGGAAACCGCGCGAAGGCGCTTTCTCCCGTGGCTGTGACGAGGATCGCGAGAGAGAACAGTATGATTGCAAGGTCGGGCTTGGCAAAGAAGTTGAGAACCAGAACCGAGACGGCAAACAGCGCTATTCCGGCGAATGCAACCGGCTTCTTGCGATAGTCGCTCGAGAGCCTGAACAGGACGGTTAGGAGAATCCCGTTCAGGAAGCTCGGAAGCGCCCGTAACATCCCGAAATCGAAAGTTGCCCCGTACATCTGAGAGCGTTCCTGCCAGATCGGCAGGTGAGCATGGGCAAGGATGCCGTAAGAGAGCGCGACGATGATCGCCAGCATCAGCGGCGAGATCCTCCCGGCCAGCAGCATGAACAATGGGAATAATAGGTAACAGAACAGCTCGGCGCTGATGGACCAAGCCGGCGAGTTGAAGCTGAGATGATCTGTAATACCCCATGCCTGCACGAGGAAGAGGTTTTGAATGAAATCCGTCAAGCTCGCGTGCGAGGTCGGACCGGATATGCCCATGAGAGCAAGGACCGCGAATATCAACAATGTGAGCAGATGCAAGGGGTAGATTCGCGCGATCCGCCTGATGAGGAAGCGCGCATAGGAGCGCGGGCCTGTCGAGGTTGAAGGATAGGAGTAGGAAATCACGAACCCGGACAGGATGAAGAACATGTCCACGAACAGGCCATAGGACCCGTTCCAGGCCGGTGAGATGCCCTTGTCGATCAGCTTCAGGTGGAAGATGAAGACCCCGAGCGCGGCGACGAAGCGGTAGAAGTCGAGAACGACAAAACGTCTTGCTTCACTGGCTTCCATCGGGGCTCGGTTTCCTTGCACGTTTCGTCGCTCTTCTAGAGACGAATTGTGACGCAAGTTCGCAAGCGCGGCGGCCGATGGCGGCACAACCCGACGATCCCTCCGAATTCATGGGGCTCATCCAATTGCGGATGGCAGAGAGCCCTTTGCTCATCGATGAGGCAGGCGCCCGACCAACGAGCGATCAGGGGCCGGGACATGGTCCCGGCCCCCAGCGACGTTGGCGCCCGTTTGGGCAGGTCTCACCGGCTCAAACGAACACGAAGTCGTGGCTCGTCAGGCTGGAGACGTAGACGTTCTTCAGCAGAATCGAGTCGGTCGCCGAGAACGTGATGAGCGCGTTCGTGCCGGACTGCGTGATCTGGAGCTGGCTGTAGTCCTCCGCCAGCAGTTTCGAGATCGCGATCGTGTCGTGCGTCGTCCCGCTGCCGGCCTGGAAGTTGAGGATCTGGTCCTGGCCGTGGTCGTACGCGATGGTCGTCGAGTTCGGCGCCGCCGAGAACACGTCATTGCCGGCCCCGCCCTGGATCGTCACGCCGCTGGCGACGGCCGTGACGTTATGGGTGCCATCGGACTTGGTCTGATCGATGAACTCGAGCGCCTTGGCGGTGTTGTAGCTCTCGTGCTGCGTGACGCCGGCCTGTCCGTTGAAGTTGAACAAGAAGACGTCCCTCGAGCCGTCGGCGTGGCTGGCGATCTCCTGGGTCTTGATGCCGGCACTGTTATAGATGTCGGTCAGCTTGCTGCCGTCATTGTTGATGACCTGGGTATAGTCCAGAGTGCCGTCGGCGTGGGTCCTTGTGATCTCGACGATCTTGCCCGAGGCATCGAGGTGCTGGTGCTGCGTCGTGTAGGACTGGCCTGTGATGTTGTAGTTCCAGTTGTCCGACGTGCCGTCGGCGTTCTTGATGTAGGCAGCGGTCTTGATACCGCCGGTGTAGACCGTGGTGGAACTGTAGCCGTCGCTCTTGGTCGTCACCTCGGTGGTGATAATTCCTTTGGCGTCATACCAGCCCGAGGTCTTGGTGCCGTCGGCGCTCTGCACAAGAGTGAATGCCAGGCTGTCGTCGGCGTGGGTCCGCACGATGTGCGTCAGGAAACCGGTGGTATCGTAGGTATCGTGCTCTTTCGTGTAGTTCTGACCGATGACGTTGAAGAGATAGACATCCCTCGAGCCGTCGGAGTGATAGTCGGTTTGTGTCTTCTTGAGGCCTGAAGCGTCGTAATTGGTCACGACGCTGCCACCGTCGCTGCCGACGACCTGGGTATAGTCGAGCGTGCCGTCGGCGTGCCAGCGGGTCACCTCCGTCGTCTTGCCGGTCGGATCGAGATGCTGGTGCTGCGTGGCATAGCTCTGCCCGGTGATGTTGTAGGTGTAATTGTCTTGGCTCAGGTCGGCATTGGTGATGTAGGCCGCAGTTTTCAGGCCGTTGGTATAGACCGTTGTCGAGCTGTAACCGTCGGCCTTCGTGATCACCTCGCTGGTGAGGACCCCCTTTGCATCGTACCAGTCCGTCGTCTTGGTCCCGTCCTTGCTCTGCACCAGCTTGAACGCCATGCTGCCGTCCGCGTGCTTCCGGATCAGCGTCGTAAGGAAGCCGGTTGCATCGTAGACGTTGTGTTCGGTCGTGTAGTTCTGGCCGGTGATGTTGAAGAGGAAGACGTCCTTGCTGCCATCAGCGTGGTACTCGGATTGTTTCGTCCGTACTCCCGTCGCGTCATAGATGGTGACGACGCTGCTCCCGTCGTTGTTGACGACCTGGGTATAGTCGAGCGTGCCATCCGCGTGCTTGCGGGTGACGGACGTGACCTTGCCGGACGGATCGATGTGCTGGATCAGCGTGGCGTAGCTCTGGCCGGTGATGCCATAGGCATAATTGTCCAGACTACCGTCGGCGTTCTTGATGTAAACTTTCGTCTTGACGCCGTTGCTGTAGAGGGTTGTCGAGGCGAAGCCGTCGGCCTTTTGGACCACCTCGCTGGTGAGGCTGCCGGCGGCATTGTACCAGTTGGTCGTCTTGGTGCCGTCGGCGGTCTGCATCAGCTCGAAGGCCAGGCTGCCGTCGGCATGCAGGCGCGTCAGGGTCGTGAGGAATCCGGTCGAATCGTAGACGTCGTGCTGGGTCGTATAGTTCTGGTCCTTGATGTTGTACGTCCAGACATCCTTGCTGCGATCGGCATGGTAGGCCGTCTCGATCAGTTTCACTCCCGTGGCGCTGTACAACGTGATCACGCTGCTGCCGTCACTATTGTAGACCTGGGTCGAGTCCAGCGAGCCGTCGGCATGGCTGCGGATCACCGAAGTGACCTTCCCCGAAGCGTCGAGATGCTGCACCTGGGTGGTGAAGCTCTTGCCCGTGATGTTGTAGGTATAGTTGTCCTGCGAGCGGTCCGCGTTCTTGACGTAGGCGGCTGTCTTCACGCCGTTGGTGTAGAGCGTGGTGGAGTAATAGCCGTCGGGCTTCTGGACGACTTCGCTCAGCAGGGTGCCGGCCGTGTTGTAGGTGTCGGTTGTCCGGGTTGCGTCGGTTCCGACATGAACGAATTTCGTCTGCACGCCGCCGGTGTAGCTGATCACGTCCTTGGAGCCGTCGCTGTGGACGATGGTGGTCGAGGTCGGCTGCCCGCTTGAATTGAGGCCGGTGTCGGATTTCGAGAGCAGCTTGCCGCTCGAATCGTAAGTCCTCGTGCTGGTCCAGGTCGCCGCCGAGTTCGTCACCGAGAACGAATATCCGCCCTGGATCTTCGAGAGCGCGTTGCCGTAATGGGCGATCATGTAGTCCATGGTCGCCTTCGACGCGACCTGCAGGACGTGGGAGTCGGTCAGGGTGATTGTCTGCAGCGCCGTCGAGTCGCTCAGATCGGACAGTTGCGGCACGATCTCCGCAGCCGTTCCGGTGACGCTGGTCCTTGTGTCCGGGGCGGGCGGCGTGGTCGGGGGCGCGTCGATCTCGATGATCACAGGGTGATCGCTGACCGGAATGGTGATGGTGCTGACGTCGGTGTAGCTGGCGATCGCTGTGGTGCCGGTCAGCGTGTCGTACACCTTCACGGTATGATGGACGGCGCCGAGGTTCACCGTCACCGTCTGGGCCGCATTGGACAGCTCGGTATCGGTGGCATCGTTCCAGAGCTTCGGCTCGGCCCAGACGACGAGTTCGTAGGCGCCATTGCTCTTGCCGAGCACCATGCTGTTGCCGGTGGCCGGCATGTTGCTCAACGTGTAGTTCAATGGGTCAGTCGGCTGCAGGCCGCCCTTGCCGTCGTCGGCCAGAATGGTCGTCAGGTTGTGAATCGCCGTCGCGGCGAGCTTGGGCGTGCCGTCGGAATTGAACAATCCGAAATTGGCTTCCGGATTGGTGTTGGCTGCAGACGAGTCGCGGTCGAACAGCTCGTAGAGGTAAGTTGCACTCACGCCGGCCTTGTAGGCGACGACAAGCGTGTTCAGGATCGATTTGGCCTGCACCGTCTCGTTGGCGCCGAGATACTGGGTGTTGTTTTGCGTGGTGTAGCCGGTTTCCGTGATGACGACAGGCTTTCCCGGAGCCGCGGCCATGACGGCGCTCAGCGTCGCCGCAATGGAGCTGCTCGGATTGAGGCCGGTGCTGACATAAGCGTGGGCGTTGGCATAGTCGACCGAGCCCGACATGTTGCCGAGCTGGCTGTAGCCTTGCGGATCGTTGTAGGCCAGTGACAGATTGTAGACGGGGATGCTGGCGAGCGTCGCGTTGGCATTGACGGCCTGATAGAGCGCACTCTGGAACTGGGCCGCGGCCGAAAGGCTGGAGCTGCCATTGTAGCTGAAGGGCTGGTGATTGGCCTCGTTGAGCCCCTCGATGGCGGTGATGCTACCCGAATAGCTCGTCGCGAATTTTTGGAGCGAGGCGATGTAGTTCTGCAACCCGACCGTACCGGACTGGGGCAGCGCAGACGATACCAGAAAGTCGAACTTGTAGCCGGCGGCGGCCAGGCCCTCGACGACCGGCTGCGCAGCGGGGTTCGTGCCCATCGCGTCGCGGAGATGGGTGACGCCGATATATTCGAGGCTGTCGGCCATCAGCGCGAGGTTGTTGTAGCCGGTCCATCCGAAACCGGCGTGCGTGTTGACGCCGATGGAGTTGATGAAGCCGCTGGCGGACAGGATGGTTTGATCAGGCATTGCAAACTCGGGTTTCAGCGCGAACGAAATTGCTCGCAGGGATTTGCGTCGAAGCTTCTCTGTCGAGTGTGAATTTCAGATAAAAATCGAAGCTACAAATCGCGAGTGAAATGCGGTTCCTTGTGCAGGAACAGCTCGACTCGTGTTGCAGCAGAATGCTGATGCGATGCCCGTGCAGGATGGCGTGAGAATGGCGCTTTCAAGATTTCCACGATTCACGCTGCTAAATATATGCGCAAGCCGTGCGAGTTCGATCCAACGCTTCGGCTTGAGAGCGTGTCATACGAACGCGGCGGTGGGGTGCGACTCTTTCGTCTGCGTCATCGGATGGCACAGGGAGTCGGCAGATGCCATTTTCATGGGCGATCAATCTGAAAGATTTTATCGCACTGGTTGTATCCGTATTTTCCCGGATATGACCGCTTGGTTTGATCGGGGAGGCGCAATGGTTCCGTCCAGGACCTGAATTTGAGCCGTGGCCCAACGGCTCAGTTGCTCGCCCGCTGTGTTCCGATCCGTGCCGGATGCGGCGAATTGGGCTAGCCGCGACGGGCCAGCATCAGAAAGTCACCGCGCCATCCGACGATCGCCGTTGCGAGCGCGGCGATCACGATCTTGCCGGCAAGCCATGTCGCGGGCTCGGTCGGCATCGCGCCGAGTGATCCGATCAGGACGGCGGCCACCAGCGCCTGCGCGACCAGTGACCAGCGCGGGAATGCCTCGAACCGCAGGGTCGGACCGAGCGCAAACAGAATCGCTGCCAGCGTGGCGAGGCAAGCGCAGCCGACCGCCTGGTGCGGCGACAGGCCGGCCCATGCCGCGGCCAGCGCGACGGCAGCGACGATCGCGAGCTGGCCGGCCGCAACGATCACGAGCCTCGTTGCGAGCTTCTCCAGGTGCGGAACGACCGCGACGGTCGCCTGGAGATGCGTGTGCAGGAAATAGAAGACGGCCACAACAGGTGCCGTCGTCAGGAAGCCATCAAGGCTCTCCCGCGGCACCAGGATACGGGCTGCATCCGGAATGAAGCCGACGAGACCGCCGAGCAGCACGAGGGTCGTGCAGACCATGAACTCGAACATTCGCCGCGTCGATTGCACCGACTTCATGACGGTTCCGTGCTCGAAATCCTTCACGACATCGGGATAGCTCACGGTGTGGATCGCTGCATTGAGGACCCAGAACGGGCGTTGCAGCAGGTCGAGCGCAATCGAGAATCCGGCGCCGGCGCCCGTCGCGCCCAGCCGGCCGATGATGATGAAGCGGAGCAGCACCGGCACCGAGAGATGGATGACGGACGCACCCGCCGCCAGCATGCCGTAGCGGGAGAAATCCTTCCAGTCGGCCAGCATCGTCCGCAGCGGAACGCGCTCCAGGGGGGTGCGATAGGCCACCAGCCCCGCGAGCAGGCCCAGGGCGTGGCCCGCACTGACGCCGAGCAGCGCCGCTTCCGCCGTTCCCCAAATCGCCGCACCCGCGGCGGCTCCGGTCAGAAGGGCGGTAGCGCGAAACGCCAGGAGAGAGGAGGCGACACCCAGCCGGTCGGACAGGCGGACCGACAGCAAATAGAGGTCGGTCAGGCCCTGAAGCACGGATATGCCGAGGCCCAGCGCGATGATCCCGGCCGGGAGTACGCTGGCCAGAGATGCGCAGCCGCCGACCACGACGAGCGCGCCTGCGCTCGACAGGCCCGCGGCAAAGAGCGACCACCTCAGCCGCGCCGCCTCGTTCTCCCCGGCTGCTGCCAGGAAGCGCAATCCGGCGAGCTGCAGCCACTCGAACATCAGGACGCAGAGCAACTGGCTCGAGGCCAGTGCCAGCGAGAAATTGGTGTAGTCGGAGGCGGGCAACAGATGACTGATCGCGAAGATCAGGATGATCGCCGCGGCGCTCTGATAGAGGTAGCCCGCCATCGCGAAGAGGCGTGTCATCTCGGAATGAGGCGCTCCTTGCCGACGGCCCGCGGCGCTTCAGTCGTTGCTGCGCGCACGCGCGACATCCGTTGCTCGCGCAGTTGCTCGTACAGATTCTTGTAGGATGACAGCACGTCGGCAAATACCCATTTGTTGGTATCCGCGATCAGGCGCCGGCTGATCTCGTCGATCTTGTGCGGATCGGAGGCGACTGCGAGCATGCTGTCGGCCAGGGATTGCGGATCGGCTTCGGTCAGCCAGCCCGTCACGCCGTGCTCGATGACCTCGGGCATGCCGCCAAAGCGCGTTCCGAGCAGCGGCCTGCCGGCCGCCTTGGCGTCGGCGACGACGAGCGGACCGGGGTCGTGCCAGATCGAGGGGGCAATCACCACGTCGACCTGCTTGTAGAAATCGTCCGGCACCACGAATCCCATGAACTCGATACGCGCATCCGGCGCGAGCGCCCTGAGGCGCCGTTGTTCCTCGTCGCTGACGCGACCGGCGATCAGCATCCGGATGCGATCCCGAGGCAGCATGGCAAGGGCATGCATCAAATTGTCGATGCCCTTCTCCTCAGTGAGCCGGCCGATGAACCCGAACGTCACTTCCGTGGTGCAGACCGGGCGAGGGTAGGGCTCGCGCGGCGGCTCGGTCGAGGCGTTGCGGATCACGGTGCGGATCGGCGTCTCCGCGAACATGCCCATGTCGGTATGGATCGACAGCACGCGCTCGCTCACGCCGACCACGGCGCTCAGCCAATGCGTCGCCCGCTTGCGATGAAAGGTCAGGATCCCGCAGCTCGTGCAGGTGTGCTCGCAGGAGTGCCCCTTGTCGAAGCGCGAGCAGCGCGGGCAGGTCAGATAATAGTCGTGAAGCGTATGCAGCACCGGCACGCCGAGCTGGGCGGCAACGCGCCAGATCGCGGTGGTGAGACCTGACAAATTGTTGGAGTGCAGCACGTCCGGCTTGAAGGCCCGGATGCGTTCCGCGATCAGCGGCGCCTGCATCTGCCAGTCGTCGACCGCATGCCAGATGCTGCGCTTTACGATGTTCTTCGGCAGCGAGAAGGGCAGATGGAAGTTGCGCACCGGCGCAGAATAGACGTTGATGCCGTTGCAGCTTTCACGAATCTGCTCGGGCGCGGATGCGCTGCGGATCACCTCGACCTCATCTCCGCGCTGCACCAGGCCTTCGGCGAAGCGCCGCGCGAAGACCTCCGCACCACCGACGATCTTCGGGGCCTGAGGCGTCGGATAAAGCGTGGACGTCAAAAGAACTTTCATCACTTAACCTCATGTCTTGCAAAATCGCGCTTACCGCGCCGGCCTTATCTCCAAAGCGGGCATGGCACCGTTGCTCGCTGCAATGAGAACCGGCGTGGTCGAAACCGGAATCCAGGCACCGGACGCAGGTCTTGCGGCCGAGTCGCACGGCATCGCAAAGGTTGCGCCGTCCTGATCGCCCTTGATCCGGACCTCGTAACGCCGCTCGGGAGTCTCGGACCACACCGCAACTCTGGCGCCGGACGTCGTCGTTGCATTGATCGACACGACGCCACCGGCGAGCTCGCGTTTCTCGGCGCTCAGGCTGGAGCGGATGAAAGCCCAGGCGCCCTGAACCGCGCAGGCGACGGGCTTCGGCGAATTGTCGAAACGGTAGAGCCCGAAATTGTGCTCCAGGTCCGATGCGTCCTTTCCACTGTCCTTGAGTTCGTAGAACCACATTCCTTTGAGCCAGCGCGCCGCGGTCGATGCCCACAAGATGAGCTGCGCACTATTGTCGGACTGGGCTTGTTCGCTGACGCCGCATTTATTGCTGGCAGCCGTGGTCCACCCCGTCTCGGTGACATAGATCGGAAAATCGGGGTTTCCGCTCGCCTGGCCGACCAGGCGGTGAAACGCCGTCAGCCTGTCGATGATTTCGGCCGAGGTGCGCTTGCTCGGCCCCATACAGAAATTGTAGAGATGGATCGATGCGCCGTCCGCATATTGAAGAATGCCGGTCCGCAGCATCTTCTCGGTCCATGTCCAGCCCAGATCGTCGCCGAGGGCGCCGACCAGGAAGGGTGCATTCGGCGCCACCCGCTTGACTACCGGCCGCGTGACCTCGGCAAGCGCCCGATAGTTTTCCGGCGAGAACGCAGGATCTTTCTTCGCGGCCAGGTTCCATTCGTTCCAGAGCTCGAACAGCGGATGCTGCGCCACCACGGATTGCGCGGCCGCCGCCGCATAATCGGCGAACCGCTGCCGCGCCTCGTCAGTCGTCGGTGGCGAGGAATTCGGAACGAGATGATGGCCGAAGGCGAGGATCAGGAGAGGGCGGGCGACGCCGGACTTGACCTGCGCTTCGAGCCTGCCAAGTCGGGGTGTGAAGCCCATCCGGCGTCCCCCAACCTCGAACTCGGACCAGGGAAAATCATCGCGAAAGGAATTGAGACCAAGTTGCTTGATCTGGGCGACGTTTTCCGAAGGCACGTATCCGCGCGCGCTCACCGGGCCGCCCAGCCCCTGATGCGTGCCGACCCCGAGCAGAAATCGGGCATCGAGCGGTTGCGCCTGCTGCGCGCAGACCGAGACCGGAAGAAGAATGGATGCGATGAGGCTCGCGAGGCGGCAACTGCCGCGACCCAAGGTGCGTCGAAGCGGTGGTGCCATCAGAAATTCTTCGAGAGATCCGACTGCAGCCCCGCCTTCGCTTCGAGGGGCGTCTGGTCGTCCCGAAGCAGCTCGACATAGACCTGCTGCAATTGCGCATGCGTCTTCTCGACGTCATAGAGCTGCTTGAAGCGGTCGTAGCCGCGCTGTCCCAGCACCTTGAGGTCGAGATCGAGCGCGCGCCGGAAACCATCCACGAGCGGCTGCACCGCGACGGGCTCGCAAAGCACGCCGGTGACGCCGTCGACGACGATCTCGGGCAAAGCGCCGCTGCGGAATGCCAGGATGGGCTTGGCCGCCCGCATCGCTTCCAGGGCAACGAGGCCGAAGGCTTCCCATCGTGACGGAATAACGACGAGGTCGGCCGCCTCGAGCTGGGTCTCGATGGTCGGCCGGTCCAGCCAGCCCAGCAGGGACACGTTGGACGGCACCGTCGGGCCTTCATACTTGTTCACGACGGAGGCGCCGATCATGCGGATGTCGAGGACGTCCTCGAGCGCGCGCGCCGCTTCGATCAGCAGATCGAAGCCCTTCTGCCGATCCAGGCGTCCGATGAACAGCACCTTGACCTTCTTGGAGGTCCAGTCCGCCGAGACCGGCTGCGGCGTGCGGCTCTTCGAGATGCCGTTGTGGACCACGGTGAGGCGGTCGGCGGGAATTCCCGCACGCACCGCCTCGCTATACTCGTCGCCGGAGATGCAGATGATTCGGTCTGACGTGCGCGCAAGCAGGTTCTCCACCGCCTTCGTCAGCTTATGACTGAAGCGGCCGGTCTCGCGCGAAAATGCCCAGCCGTGCGGACAATAGACGACGCGCGGTCCGCCCGAGCGGGCCGCCAGCGCGGGCCGGAGCACGAGCCCCGCAAGGGACGAATGCAGGTGCACCACGTCCGGTCTGAAGGCATCCAGCGCTTGCATGCTTGCACGCAACATCTGGAATAGGCCGGCGACGCTGCGGCCGGATCGCTCGAATGTCGTAATCTGGTTGTCATCGATCGCGCCGAGGTCGCCCCGATGATCCGACGGCACGACATAATGCACGTTCTCGGCACCGAAGCTGGCCTGTTGTTGAGGATGCAACTCGTTCAGATAGCTCGCGATCCCGCCACGGATCGTTTCGGCGATGTGCAGCACTTTCATCGTTTGCCTTGCGTAGGGCCGCGTTGGAGAGCCGGACATCTGTATCCCTGTTCTGTGTTCGCTAGTGCGAAATACAGTTCCTCGAATACGTAGCGATATTGGGGCAGCGATGTGGTGATGTTGCGCCAAGGCGCTCGTGCTTGCGATCATCGCAAGAACGAAGAAGAAATTTCATGGAACCAGGCAAAGAGCCGCGAGTTGCAAATCGTTTGTGCAAAAACCAATGCGCGCGATAGGCGAACTGCGTGGTGTTTCACGCGGCGCTGGCGACGTTCGCCGGCACTGCGAGGTGATCGAGCAACGTCTTCGCCGATTTCTTCCACGAATAGAGTGCAAGGCGATCCTGTTGCCGTCGGCGTTCCTGGTCCGAGATCGCGCCGATTGCCAATCTTTCGAGCATGAGCTGCTTCAACGCCTCGGCATCCGTGGCGTCAAAATACGCAGCCGCGTCGCCGCACGTCTCCACGACGGCGTCGGCCCTCGAGGCGATGACCGGGCAGCCGAAGATCATGGCTTCGAGCGGCGGCACGCCGAACCCCTCGTAGAGCGAGGGAAACACGAAGGCCGATGCATGCGCATAGAGCGCGGCAATCTCGCTGTCGGTCAGACGGCCGGCCAGCACCAGGCCGGAAGCCCCTTCGCCCGAATTATCCTGAAAGACCTTGCTGTTGTCGCCGCCGACGATGACCAGGGGAACGTCAGCCCGGTCGAGCAGCTGGATGGCGCGGATCGCGACGGGCAGATTCTTGTTCTTGGTTTTCGAGCCCACGAAGAGGAAGAACTTCTGCGGCTGAACGCCAAGTCGGGCCAGGATGCCGGGATCGGGCTTCGTGGCTGCAAAGTGCTCGGCGCTGTTGGGGAAGACGGGAATGCGCGATGCCGAGAGATTCAGCACGTCCGCAAGCTCCTTGCGGGAAAATCCCGACACCGTTGCGATGCTTGCGTGCCGGGCGAGCATCCGCCCCATCGTGCGATGGACGGTCAGATAGCGCCAGTTGAAGAAGTCGGGCCTGCGAAAGACCTGGGCGTCGTGAATCACGACGATGTGGTCGCGATGGAAGACCGGTCCGGAATTGGCCAGGCTGATCAAGCGGCCTCCGGCGGCAGCGCGGGCGAGATCGATTTGATCCCACGCGTGCCCATGCAAGCGGCCGCTGGCGCGAATCTTGATCCGGTCGAGATCAAGTTCCTCGCTTGCATCCGCGGGCTTCAACAATTGCCAGTCTGCGTTGCGCAGCGAGGCCGGAATCTGCTCCGACGCGAGCAGCACGTCGATCGCCTTGACCATTTCAGCGGCATAACGCTGCACGCCCGTGAGCTTTTGCGACAGAAAGCGGCCGTTGATGAAGAATTTCAATTGGGGACCACGATGGTTCATGGAGTTCCGGCCGGGTTCGCGGGGAGCTCGCGGTGGAGGAGCCGCACGTGAGCAATCGTTAGGTACAGAAATATGACGCAGCCGGGCATGGCTCGGAGGCGCCGCCTGCATGGCCCGGCGTCGCCTTGCTGCGTGCCAGGCCGGGGTGTAGAGGTCGGCCATGACCGATGACACCCACTCCTTCCGCTGCGGCTCGCTCACCGCGACCGTCAAGGCGCACGGCGCCGAGCTCTGCTCGCTGAAGGGCGGCGGCACCGAATTCCTTTGGCAGGCCGGGCCGGAATGGCCGCGTCACGCGCCGCTGCTGTTTCCGATCGTCGGGCGCCTTGCCAACGACGAATTGCGGCATCAGGGCAGGACGTATCGGATGACGCAGCACGGCTTCGCCCGCGACAGCCGCTTCGTGTGGGCAGAACGCGGCGAGAGCCGCTGCACCCTGGTGCTCGATGATAATGAGACGACGCGCGCGCTCTATCCGTTCCCGTTCCGGCTCACGGCGGCCTATGCGATCGATGAGTCCGGCCTCGATCTGACGCTCACGATCGCCAACACCGGCAAGGAGACGTTGCCGGCCTCGCTCGGCGGTCATCCCGCCTTCAATTGGCCGCTGCAGCCCGGCGCGGCGAAGGAGAGCCATGCGCTGACTTTCGCGAGCGCCGAACCGTCTCCGGTCCGCCGTCTCGAAGGTGGATTGCTGCGGCCGGCAGCGGAGCCGAGCCCGGTCAAAGGCACCTCGCTTCCCTTGTCGGACTCCCTGTTCGTCGACGACGCCATCATCTTCGACCGCATCGAGAGCACTTCGGTCCGCTATGCCGCGGCGGGCGGTGCATCGACCGGGCCATGGCTGAAAGTGTCCTGGCGCGGATTTCGCGAGCTCGGCGTCTGGTCGAAACCGTCAGGCGCGCCGTTCCTCTGCATCGAGCCCTGGCGCGGCTACGCAAGTCCCGCCGGCTTTCAAGGCGAGTTTACCGACAAGCCGGGGCTGATGCACATCGCGCCGGGCGCTGAGGAAGAGCTATCCTACCGGATCGAGGTCGGATCGTCCTGACGCCGGACGGCTTCCGCACGCATGATTTGTTGCGGCGCGCGTGCTTCGATGTTCGATCATCCTCAGACCTCGATGCGCGTGAGATCCTCGCCGAGCACGACCGGTCCTGCATAGTCCCGCCTGACGTCATCAAGCAATGCGTTCAGCATGGCATCGTCGGTACGCGGACGGTGATGGGTCAGCGCGAGCTTCTTGACGCCGGCTCTGGCCGCGATCTTCCCGACCGTGTCGCCGCAGGCGATCGTGTATTTCGCGAGCCGGCGCAAATGCTCGTTGTTGATCTCCGGCGTGGCGAGGAAGCAGCACTGCACCAGCAGGTCGGCTCCCTCGGCCAGCCGCTCGAGCCCGGGGCAGGGGACGGTGTCGCCGGAAATAGCAATGACCTTGCCTTCCGCTTCGAAGCGATAGCCGAGACAGATCCAGCGCGCCAGAAAGGCCGGCGGCATGTCGAGGCCATCGCCATGCGAGACCAGTTCGGCACTGATCTTCCAGCGACCGGTGTCGAGCACGGGGCCTGGAATGATGTCCGTTGCGGCGACCGGCTTCCAGCCGCCGAAGCTCGGCTCGCCCTGGTCCCGCCAGATGATGTCCTTGTCGTAGACCTGCGTGATGAGCGTGTTGACGAGCCGCTCAGTGTCCGGCGGCCCATAGATGCGCAACTCGTCCTTGCGCCCGTGCATCCACGAATTCAACATCACATCGTAGAGATCGCCGATGTGGTCGAAATGGTGATGGGTGAGGAAGACCGTGTTGATGGCGCCGAGCGGCACGCCGGCCTTGTGAAGCTGCACCATGACGCCACGGCCGGCGTCGAACAGGATGTTCTCCTCGCCAAGCCTGATCAGCGTGGTCGTTGCCATGCGGCGCGGGTCCGGGCGCGGGCCGCCGGTGCCGAGCAGTATGACCTCCATGCGCCACCTCCGAGTGCAGGCTTTTGGAGGCACAGTAGATGCGAAGCTCACGGGGGAGCAAGCCGCAGAGCGCCGCTCGAAGTACAATCTGCTTTTCCGAAAATCGGGAGACTGCCGGCGCGACGGTGCGCGGAATGAGAATTGTGGGCCAATTCATACTTAATGTGCCAAGAGCATGACCAATATTGTTTGCGCATCACAAGGCGCCTAGTATCGCGGCAGGCAATTTCGGGGCTCGAACAGGCTGTGAATGTCCGTTCGCATGACGGCGCGTTGCGCGGCGACTTGAATCTGCAGGTCGGGACGCAGGCACATGGGACCGCCAGGACGGCGGTAGCTTCCGCTCGTCCGCCCGGCCGCGAGCGGCTGATCGTCGTCGAGGACGATCCGGTGACGCGGACCATGCTGGTCGACTATTTCAGCGACAACAATTTCGACGTGGTCGGCGCCGGCACCTGCACGGAGTGCCGTCAGGCGCTTCGCGCGCGCACCGATCTCGTCTTCCTCGACGTGCAACTGCCTGACGGGGACGGCTTCGAGCTCGCCAAGGAGATCCAGGCCACCAGCAACGCGGGCATCATCTTCGTGACGCGGCGCGACACCGACGTCGACCGCATCCTCGGCCTCGAGGTCGCCGGCGACCATTACGTCACCAAACCGATCAACCTGCGCGATCTGCTCGCGCGTGCGCGCAGCGTGCTGCGGCGTCGCTCGATCGACCGCAAGGCGGCGCGCAACCACAATTCGATCGCGTTCGGCGACTGGATCATCGACCTGACCCGGCGCGAATTGCTCGGCAACGACGGCAAGCCGGTGGCGCTGACGCGCGCCGAATTCGACCTGCTGGCGGCGCTCGTCGGCGCCGACGGCAGGCCGCTCAGCCGCGACTATCTGATCGAGGTGGTCAGCAACCGCCAGGCCGAAGTCGACATCCGCACCGTCGATGCGCTGGTGGCGCGGCTGCGCCGCAAGCTCGTCGGCAGCGGCACGCCCGTGATCGCGACCGTCACCGGCGTCGGCTACAAGCTCGCGCTCAGCGAGCGGCTGTAGCGCAAGATCCGGAAAAGCGTGCAGCGGTTTTCCGGCAAGATCATGCTCAGACAATAGCAACATCGCCGTCAGCGCGATGCGACGCGCTTCCAACGTGCTTCGATGCGCGCCTTGATCCGGCTGACCCTGGCCTCATGGGCCGCCCAATAGGCGCGGCTGGCGGCCGCGGTGCCTTGACGATAGCGGGCATAGACCGCCTTCGGCTGCACCGGCATCTTCGGGCGGCTCGCCGGTTTCACGGGCGCCGCAGCCGCAACCGCAACGGCAGCTGCAACCGTGGACGCCGGATCCGGAGCAGCCGCAGCTTCGCGCTCTCCCGGCATCGCGCTCATCGCGACAAGCCGGTTGCGGGCCCGGTTGCAATAGACCTGCGACCGCGCGCTCATCTCCACTTCGCCATGACCCGCCCGGTATTTCATCAGGGCGCGGCAGAGGTCCCCGCCCGAAAGCCGCCAGGCTTGGCTGAGATAGAGCACCCCGTAATGGATGTTGACGTCGGGTTCGGCCAGCTCCGCGCTGCTGCCGCGGAAGCCCAGCATCGCCGCGGTCTCGGGGCGCACCTGCATCAGGCCGATTTCGCCCGCGCTGCCGATGGCCGCCGGGTTGTAGCCGCTTTCGACGAAGACGACCGCCTCGGCGACATCGGCCGGCAGATTGGTGCTCTTGGTTTCCCTCTCGATGATCTTCCGGATCGTGGCCCGCGACGACGGCGTTTCGCCGGCGCCGAGCTCGCTGCTGCCGTCGGCCGCATGTGCGCCGATCGGAGCCGACACGAGCAGGACGACCGCGACGTGCTTCCACGTCGCGCCGAGAATGGAGCGTGCCCGATCCCGCAGCATGGGCCTGTCATAGAGCGCCGGAGTTAACAAACCGGCCTCAGGCGTTTGTGCGTCACGGTCGCGCGCGGGCGCTCTGGTCGGTGGATCTGGCCTGCGACGGCTCCTCCAGCTGGTCATCGACCGCATAGAGCATGCAGCTGGGCGACCATTTCATGCAGGCTGCCAGCGAGTCGCGCCGGGCCTCCTCGGTCGTCGCCCGTCCGGCGCGCCAGCCGTAGCCGCCGCTCGGCGACACCGCAAAGGCCTTGTGCGGCAGCAGGCTGGCGAGATAGCGCGCGAACTCGGCCCGCGCGGCCTCGTTGAGCTGGCGTGGCGGCGGCAGCGGATCGGGCAGGCTCAGGAGGTCATGGCCGAGCCCGCGCTCGCGCAGGAAGGCGTCGAGATACGGCGTCCATTGCGGCCGGCCCGCGACCGAATAGAGATAATGCCCGTCTTCGCCGTAAGCCGGCGCCGCGACGAACCTCGCATTGCCGCCGCCCGCGCGAAATCCGTCATGGAGCCGGCGCGCGAGGTCGGGACCGAAATAGGAATCGTTGCTGGCATAGACCCATAGCATGGGCACGTGCGAGGTCTTGCCGAAGGTGGCGAAGGCCTGCACCAGCCCATCCGGATTGCAGACATCGTCGTCGTTGCGCGAGCCGCGGCCGCCGGCAAAATTGATTGCGGCGACGAGGCCCGCCGGCGCCTGTGCGCTCAGCGCCATCGTTGCAAGGCCGCCTGCGGAATGGCCGGCCGCGATCATGCCCGATGTCGTCACGTCGCCCCGGTGCGCCATCGCATCGATCGCGGCGCGCAGATCGGCAACCGCGACGGCGGCCGCCGGCAGGTACGCGGCCTTTGCGCAACCGCCGACGCTGTCGACGCGCCCGCCCGGCGAGGTGCCGTAGCCGCGCCGCATCACCACCAGCGCCGCAAAGCCGCGCCGGGCGTATTCCAGCGCGATGCCATAGTATTTGTGTGCCGACATGGTCGCGCGGTCCTCGAACTTGCGCGGCGAGCCGTGGCTGAGCAGCGCCAGGGGATAGCGCTTGGTCCCCACGGGCCGCACCAGGAAGGCCTCCAGCCCCTGCGGTCCGGCCTCCGCCATCGGGATGCGCAGGTCCTCGGTGTAGAACTCCGCGGCGCGCGCCGGTGCACCGGCCAGGACGAGGCCGGCGATCAGCACGAGCAGCTTGCGCGATGGGATCATGAGACGATTCGAAAGGGCGGTGCTGCCGAGCATAGCACGAAGGCCGCTCATGGGGACTGCAGCGCCTCCAAGGAACGCCTTCCCCCTCGCGCGTGTTGTGCCCTTGGCGGGGGCTTAGCCGATGCTATGGTGTCCCGCACTCACGACAGGACGAGGGTATTCCAGTGGCTGATGTTCATCCCGCGGCGGGCAAGCAGGCCTCGTCGGACGCGCTCACCAATATTCCGCGGCTGGTGACGGCCTATTTCGCCGGCAAGCCGGATGCGTCCGATCCGGCACAGCGTGTGGCATTCGGCACGTCGGGCCATCGCGGCACCTCGTTCAAGAACACCTTCAACGAAGGCCACATCCTCGCGACCACGCAGGCGATTTGTGATTACCGCAAGGAGAAGGGCCTGACCGGCCCGCTCTTCATCGGCATCGATACCCATGCGCTGGCCGAGCCGGCGTTGGTCAGCACCATCGAGGTGTTCGCAGCCAACGGCGTCGAGGTCATGATCGACAAGGATGGCGGCTACACGCCGACGCCCGTCATCTCGCATGCGATCCTCACCTATAACAAGGGCCGCACCTCTGGTCTTGCTGACGGCGTCGTCATCACGCCGTCACACAATCCCCCCGAGGACGGCGGCTACAAATACAATCCGCCTCATGGCGGCCCGGCCGATACGGACGTGACCGCTGCCGTCGAGAAGTGCGCCAACGCCTATCTCGCCGGCGAGCTCGAGGACGTGAAGCGCATCGACTATGCCAAGGCGCGCAAGGCCGCGAATGTCCACGCCTACGACTTCGTCACGCCTTACGTCGCCGATCTCGGCAATGTCGTCGATCTCGACCTCGTCAGATCCGCCGGGGTCAAAATCGGCATCGATCCGCTCGGCGGCGCCGCCGTGCATTACTGGCATCCGATCATCGAGCGCTATGGCCTCAACGCGAATGTCGTGAACGAGGCGATCGACCCGACCTTCCGTTTCATGACGGTGGACTGGGACGGCAAGATCCGCATGGACTGCTCCTCGCCTTACGCGATGGCGAGCCTGATCGGCATGCGCGACCGCTTCGACGTCGCCTTTGCCAACGACACCGACGCCGACCGTCACGGCATCGTCACGCGCACCGGCGGGTTGATGAACCCGAACCATTACCTGGCGACCGCGATCTCCTACCTGTTCGCGCACCGTCCGGACTGGGGCAAGGATGCGGCGATCGGCAAGACCGTGGTGTCGAGCTCGATCATCGACCGCGTCGCCAAGAAGCTCGGCCGCAAGCTGGTGGAGACGCCGGTCGGCTTCAAATGGTTCGTCGACGGCCTCGTCACCGGCGGCTTCGGCTTCGGCGGCGAGGAGAGTGCAGGGGCCTCGTTCCTGCGCCGCGACGGCGCGGTGTGGACCACCGACAAGGACGGCGTCATCCTCGGCCTGCTCGCTGCCGAGATCATGGCCAAGACCGGCCGCGATCCCAGCCAGATCTTCAATGATCTCACCGCCGAATTCGGCATGCCGCATTACGCGCGCATCGACGTTGCCGCCACCGGGCCGCAGAAGAACATCCTGAAGTCCCTCACGCCAGAGCAGCTCGGCCTCAAGGACCTCGCTGGCGATCCGGTTCGTGCGACGCTGAGCAAGGCGCCCGGCAACGGCCAGCCCTTCGGCGGCATCAAGGTCGAAACCGATTTCGGCTGGTTCGCCGCGCGGCCGTCCGGCACCGAGGACGTCTACAAGATCTACGCCGAAAGCTTCCGCAGCCCCGAGCACCTGAAACGGATCCAGGAGGAAGCCCAGGCGGGCCTAGCCAAGGTGTTCGCGGCGTAAGTTGTTCCGAGAGGTCGCCGCTGTCTTACCCTCCCCAGGGGAGGGTAAGCGGAGCCGGAGCCGGACGCGGTCATTCCCCCGTTATGTATACAATCACGAGGATAAAGGTATTAAGGTAGAGCCATTCCATGTTGAACAATTCCATCACCCAAGCTATTGTATACAGAACGTATTCATAAGCCGAGTGAGACATGACAAAACCCTTCCCCATGAATGCCTGGTACGCCGCGGCGTGGGACGCCGACGTCAAGGCTGCGCTGCTGCCGCGGACCATCTGCGGCAAGCATGTCGTGATGTATCGCAAGGCCGACGGCGCGGTGACCGCGCTGGAGGACGCCTGCTGGCATCGCCTGGTGCCGCTGTCCAAGGGCCGGCTCGAAGGCGACATCGTCGTCTGCGGCTATCATGGCCTGAAATACAACGCGCAGGGCCGCTGCACCTTCATGCCCTCGCAGGAGACCATCAACCCCTCGGCCTGCGTGCGCGCCTATCCCGTGGTCGAGCGTCACCGCTACGTCTGGCTCTGGATGGGCGATCCCGCGCTCGCCGATCCCGCGCTCGTCCCTGACATGCACTGGAATCACGACCCGGCCTGGGCCGGCGACGGCAAGACCATCCACGTCAATTGCGACTACCGCCTCGTGCTCGACAATCTCATGGATCTCACCCACGAGACCTTCGTGCACGGCTCCTCCATCGGCAACGATGCCGTCGCCGAGGCGCCGTTCGACGTCACCCATGGCGAGAAGACGGTGACGGTGACGCGCTGGATGCGCGGCATCGAGCCGCCGCCGTTCTGGGCCAAGCAGCTCGGCAAGCCCGGCCTCGTCGACCGCTGGCAGATCATCCGCTTCGAGGCGCCGTGCACCATCGCGATCGACGTCGGCGTCGCGCCGACGGGCACCGGTGCGCCGGAAGGCGACCGCTCGCAGGGCGTCAACGGCTTCGTGCTCAACACCATCACGCCGGAGACCGAGAAGACCTGCCATTACTTCTGGTCCTTCGTCCGCAACTATCGTCTCGGTGAGCAGCGCCTCACCACCGAGATCCGCGAGGGCGTCTCCGGCATCTTCCGCGAGGACGAGCTGATCCTCGAAGCGCAGCAGCGCGCGATGGACGAAAACCCCGACCGCATCTTCTACAACCTTAACATCGACGCCGGCGCGATGTGGTCGCGCAAGCTGATCGATCGGATGGTGGCGAAGGAAAACGCCCCAAAGCACCTTCAGGCCGCGGAGTAGAACATGGCCGAGCGTGAGGTCGACCGCTCCATCTCGCAGACCGTGAAGGCGCAGCTCGCGCTGCGCGACCAGATCCTGTCGGGCGCCTTGCGCCCCGGCGAGCGCATCTCCGAGCTGCAGGCGGTGGAGACCACAGGCGCCTCGCGCACGCCGGTGCGCATGGCGCTGGTGCGGCTGGAGGAGGAGGGACTCTTGGAGGCGATCCCCTCCGGCGGCTTCATGGTGAAGGCGTTTTCCGAGCGCGACATCTCCGATTCCATCGAGCTGCGCGGCACACTGGAAGGCCTGGCGGCGCGCTTTGCCGCCGAGCGCGGCGTCTCTGCGCGCGAGCTCGAGCCGCTGAAGGAGTGCCTTGCTGCGATCGACGAGCTGCTGCGGCAGGTCCCGATCTCGGTCGATGCTTTCTCGTCCTACGTCGCGCTGAATGCGCGCTTCCACGCCCAGCTCACGGAGCTGTCGCGCAGCCCCCCGCTGATCCGGCAGATCGACCGCGCCTCGGCGCTGCCGTTTGCCTCGCCGAGCGGCTTCGTGATGGCGCAATCGGCGTTGCCGGAGGCACAGCAGATCCTGATCATCGCCCAGGAGCACCATCGCGTCGTGATCGACGCCATCGAGAACCGCGAAGGCGCGCGCGCCGAGGCCGTCATGCGCGAGCATGCCCGGCTCGCGGTGCGAAACCTGCGGCTCGCGCTGCGCAACCGCACCCATCTCGACCTCTTGCCGGCGCTCGCGCTGATCAAGACCGCAACCGATTGAGGGCAGTCACCATGCGCTTCATCGAGACCTGGACTCCCGCAACGCTCATCGCCACCCGCGATCTCACCCCGAACGTCCGCGAATTCCTGATCAAGCCGGATCAGTTCGAGGCCGCGGCCTATCCGGTCGGCAGCCACATCAATGTCAGCGTCACCATCGACGGCCTGCCGGAGACGCGGTCCTATTCGCTGGTCGGCGAGGCCTCGTCGCACGGCCTCCGAATTGCTGTGCGCCGCGCGGAGGATTCCCGTGGCGGCTCCCGCTACATGTGGTCCTTGCAGCCGGGCGCGCGGCTCGACATCACCCAGCCCGCCTCGCTGCTCGCGGTGGACTGGACTCGCGAGAATTATTGCCTGATTGCCGGCGGCATCGGCATCACCCCGATCCTCGGCGCCGCGCAGGCGCTGGCGCGGCGCGGGGCGGATCTCACGCTGCATTATGCCGTACGCTCGCGCCGCGAGGCCGCCTATCTCGACGATCTCGCCGCGATGCTTGGCGATCGCCTCGTCGTTCATGCCAGCGACGAAGGCAGCCGGCTCGATATGGACGCCCTGTTCGCCTCATTGCCGCAAGGCACGCTAGCGCTGTTCTGCGGCCCGATGCGCATGCTCGACGCCGCACGCCATGCCTGGATCGGCGCCGGCCATCCGCTCCCCGATCTCCGCTACGAGACGTTCGGCTCCAGCGGCACGCTGCCCACCGAAACGTTCAGGGTGCGCCTCAAAGACTCCGGTGTCGAGCTCGAGATCCCGCGCGAGCGCTCGATGCTCGACGTGCTCAATGCCAGCGGCTTTGAGGTGATATCCGATTGCAAGCGCGGCGAATGCGGCCTCTGTGCCATCGACGTGGTCGATGTCGACGGCGAGATCGACCATCGCGACGTCTTCTTCAGCGACCATCAGAAACAGAGCAACCAGAAGATCTGCGCCTGCGTCTCCCGCGCGCGCGGCACGATCACCGTGGATACGCTGCTAAGGGCGGATGCGGTTTGACACTGGGAAAGGTCGTCATGCACGGGCTTGTCCCGGGCATCCACGTTCTTCCGCGTGAGGTTAGGCGTGGATGGCCGGGACATAGGCGAGCGGAAGCGACGCCGTCCTTCGGACGGCGATGCCCGGCCATGACGCTGTCGAAGCGTGAGCATCCCAAACTGGTGCTTACGCCGCGTAAATCGCCCGGTACTTCTTCGTCTCCAGCAGCGCCATCACCCCGTCCGCGGCCACCGGCCGGCTGATCAGATAGCCCTGCACCTCGTCGCAACTGATCTGCCTGAGATATTCGAGCTGGTCGGCGGACTCGACCCCCTCCGCCACGACGCCGATCCGCAAATCGCGCGCAAGCGAGATCACCGATTTCACGATGGCCGCGCAGTCCGGCTGCACCAGCATGTCGCGGATGAAGGACTGGTCGATCTTAATGCGGCTGAACGGCAGTTTGCGCAGGTAGGTCAGCGAGGAGAAGCCGGTGCCAAAATCGTCGAGCGCGAGGGTGACGCCGAGCTCCAGCAGTGCGTTCAGGACCGTCGCGGCCGAACCGTACTTCGCCAGCAGCATCGATTCCGTGATCTCGATCTCGAGCCGTTGCGGGGCGATCCTGGCCTCGGCGAGCGCCTGCACGATGGTCTGGAGGATGGCCGTGTTGTGAAATTGCGCGGCCGAGAAATTCACGGCAACCCTGATGTCTTCGGGCCAGTCCGCCAGCGTCGCGCAGGCGCGGCGGATGACCCATTCGCCGATCTCGTGGATCAGCCCGGTCTCTTCGGCGACTGGTATGAATTCACTCGGCGGAACCAGCCCGCGCGAAGGGTGCTGCCAGCGCAATAGCGCCTCGAAGCCGGTGATCCGGTTGGTGCCGAGATCGAGGAATGGCTGGAACACCAGGAACAGCTCGTTGCGCGCAATCGCGCCTGCGAGGTCCGCTTGCAGCGCCTTGCGCTCGCGGGACGATTTGTCGTCGGCCTGTTCGAAGAAGCAGACCGTGCCCGGCCCCGCCTTCTTGGCGCGGTAGAGCGCGGCATCGGCATTCTTCATGAGGTCGAGCGGCGTGTTGCCGTCGCGTGGCGCCAGCACGATGCCGACGCTGATCGCGCCGACGATCTGCCGGCCTTCGATCTGAAACGGCTCGCTGAAGGCCGCAACGAAGCGTTCGGCGATCTCGAGCGCATCTTCAGGCCGCGTCAGATTGGCCATCAGCAGCGCGAACTCGTCGCCGCCGATCCGCGCGACGTGCTCGGCGGCGCGCGTGCAGCGTTGCAGGCGGCTGGCGACCTGGACCAGGAATTCGTCGCCGGCGGGATGGCCGAACTGGTCGTTGACCTCCTTGAAGCGGTCGAGATCGAGCAGGAGCACCGCGAATTCCTCGCCGGATAGCGCCAGCCGCTTGAGCGCGGCATCGAGCGTTTCGTTGAAGGCGACGCGGTTGGGCAGGTGGGTCAGGGGATCGAGCCGCACCGTGCGCTCGGCCTCGATCTGCCGCATCACCCGCCGGGCGAACGAGAACGAATTGACGAACACGCCGCGCAAAAGGACGCTGCCGTAGACCACGACGAGAAAGGCGATGAGGAGAAAGGCGAGATCGCCGTTCTGGCCGAGGCAGATGGCGATGCCGAGGAAGATCGGCGCCGTGAAGGCGATCGCCGCGATCGGAATGGTGGCGAAGGCGAGCGCGCCGCCGGCCAGCATGCCCGCGCACAGGCAGGTAATGACGAGCTGGCCGCCGCTGGAAGCGTCGGCGAAGAAGGCGACCGGGACGATGCCCCAGGCGGCGCCGAGGATGAAGGCGTTGCGCACCAGCCGGTACATCGCGCGACGCGAGACGAATTGCGGCTTGGTGATGCGGCGCGCGACGTGGGATTGCAGGCCAAATCCGATCGCGGCGGCGGCGACAGCCGCCGCCCAGATCAGGGCGGGCATCCTGTCCGGCGACTGCCACAGCGCGATGGCGAGCACGATGGCGTTGCAGGCATTGGCCAGCATGATGCCGACCGAATAGCCGAGCACCAGCGACATCTGCTCGGCGCGGATATGCCCGGCCACGGCCTCGTCCGTTGCGGGACCGCCAAAGGCCGACAGATCGCCGGCGAACAGCCGTGCGACATAGCTGGTCGTTTGAGTCCGCATTCAATAGCCTAGTAGCACGGGCCGTTCTTTTCGGCTCGATCCGGAGAATTCGCCGTAAACCTTTGACGAACTATGAATTATCCCCGCTTGCCGCGCCGGCCGCGACCACTACTGCGTGCTCTTCACGCAGTATCGATAACAAATCGATACAAATGCCCGACAGGCCGGACATCAAACGGGGCGGGGGCGCGGTCTCAGCTGGGCGATGGCGACCCCGGAGATCGCGAGCAGTCCGCCGACGATCAGCTTGGGCGTAAGCCGGTCGCCGAGAAACAGTACGCTCGAAAGCAAGGCAAACACCGGAAGTAGCAGACCGAAGGGCGCGACGCGCACCATCGAGCAACGGGCGATCAGCCAGAACCAGAGGCCAAACCCGACAATTCCCCCGGCGAAGATCGTGTAGGCGAGCGCCAGCCAGCCAAGTTCGCCCGCCGTCACAAGGCTCGCCGCTTGTCCATGTTCAAGGAGCAGCGACATCAACATGACCTGCGGTACCGTGAGCAGCGAGGACCACCCCATCAACATCAAGGGATCGAAGGGGCCATAACGCTTCGTCAAGACGTTCGACACCGCGAAGGCGAAAGCCGCTCCGACTACAAGCAGCAGCGGAAGCGGGTTGGCGGACTGGTCAGGCTCCGCTGCCAACACCGTCACGCCGACGAAAGCAAGCATCACTCCGGCGCAGGTGGCGAGTGACGGTCTCTCCGCGAGCAGCAGCCATGCGAGCAGGACGGTGAAGGGCGTGGCGAGTTGGTATGCGACGGCCGACATGCTTCCCGAGCCGAGCCCAAGGCCAACGTAGAACAGCCCGAAATTCAGTCCACCAAGGAAGAGCGAAATAGCTGCGACAGGGCCGAGCTGTTGACGCGTGGGCCTGTCCACGAACGGAACAAGCAGCAGCGCAATGGCCAGAAAGCGCAGTGCGAGGAAGAAGAGCGGTGGAAACTCCGCAACGCCCACTTTGATGGCCACGAACTGATAACCCCAGATCAGGGGAACGGCGATCGCGCAGACGATCTGGATGGCAGACATGGCGGATGTCCTTTTTTAAAGACCGATCAGTCCAACTATGGGCGCACCATCAGGCGTCACGGGGTTGCTTACCTGACGAAACGACCGATGAGAGCGTCGACGGCCGCTTGCGATGTGGTCCGTGCCGGTGCCGTCTTGCCGACCACGCGCAGCCCTTCAACGAAACAGACGAGAACCCGAGCGGCCGTTGCGGGCTCGACACCATCGGCCAACCTGCCCGCCGCTTTCGCGCGGGACAGTGCATCGGTCACTTTGGCCTCCATCGCCTTGAAGAAGCCCGCAACGCGTCGACCGACGTCGGCATCCCCGCCAGCCAATTCCATGGCCGTGGCCACCAGGAGGCATCCACGCCGACCGTTGCTCCCGCTGGTGCGCTCGACGTAGCCGGCCAGGTAGGTCCGCAGGCCGTCGACCGGATCGTTCCGGGGATCGAATTCGACATCCATCCGCGCCAAGGCATCCGCGATGTAGCGATCGAGCGCGCGCAAGAAGAGCGAATGCTTGTCGCCGAAAGCGGCGTAGAGACTGCCCCGCGACAGCCTGGTCGCGCGAAGGAGATCTGGCAGCGCCGTGGCGTGATAGCCGCGCGACCAGAACACATCCATCGCGCGTTCGACGGCAGCGTCCACGTCGAAACTTCGCGGCCGGCCACGGGGCATCGGCGTTGCAGTATTTTGCCTCATGCCGATATATAGACCGATCAGTCATCAAATGACAAGGCCAAGCTCCGGGGATCATCAGCCTCCTATCCGGACCTCAACACCGGAATCTGCGCTGATGTTTTCTTCTCGTCAGCGGATCGAGACGCCCCCTCGATCGCGTGATACGTTTCGTGGACCGGCAGGCCACCGTGCGCCGCGTCGGCACCGGATGCGTTCGAAATTCCGGGGGCCTGTCCATGAGCGAGCCTTCAGCCGACGTGTCGGCAACGGTCGAATACACGATGGACAAATGGCGGATGGACCGCCTTCCCTGGGCCATGTGGGCTTGCGTCGCCGGCCTTGCGATCGCGCTTCACGCAGAGAGCCGCGGCCAGAATGGAGCGGTTTTGGCAGTCGTCTATGTGGCTCTGCTGGGGCTGGCATTCGCAGGCTATGCCCTGACGAGCCTGATCGGGCGGTCCGGCCTGCCCTTGCTGCTTGAGTTGTTGATCGGCGTCCTGGTCCTGATCATCGTCTCCGGCTTGATCGGTGTGATCAGCGTATTCGTCGGCGGGCCAAGCGGCGGCTCCAGCTATGTCGGCACGATGCGCAGTCACTATTGGACTCATCTCGTGAACCCATCGCTGAACGTTTTCGGCTGGATGTTGCTCTATCTGGGTTTCGGATGGATCGCGTTTTCAGCTTACCGGCACTTCTACGCGGATCGGGCGGTCGTCTCCATGTCTTCCGCGGGCATCCACTTTCACAGGCCATGGCTCAAGGGTCTCTTCATTCCCTGGCAGGAGGTGCGCGGGGTGGGCCATCTGGTCGTTCCCGGCATCTCGGGGGTGCCGTATGTCAGTCCATACGCTGCGGCCGTCACGGTCGGTCAAAACTTCTATGAGCAGCATATCGCCCCGAAGCGCAGCTTCTTCTCGCCACCCGGGGCCGAGGCCATGTTCCAGCCGAAAGGCGAGGCGATCCAGGTGGTGCTGAGCAGCGCCGACATGGCGGTCAAAGCGGAAGATTTTCTCGGGCCTGCCGAGGCGCGGTGGAAGACATTTCGGGATCAACCGGCATCGCCGCCCCAACGCGGCGGCACCGTCTTCTACGGACGGTGGTCGATCGATGGCTCTCGGTGGCAGGCCGTTCAGTTTCTTGCGCCTCTCGTCGGTCTGGCCGTGGTCATGCTGTACCGATAGGGGAATCCCGCTCAGCGTCCGAGTTGCTTCGGATCGTAGAAGAAGCGCTCCTCGATGATCTCATTGCCTCGCCAGGTCTGCCATGCGATCTCCTCCAGCGTCCGCGTCGCGCCCTCGGCGTCGGTGAAGGAGAACTTCCAGCGGCTGGCGACGACGTCGCCATCGATCAGGCTCGGGCCGAGGCGCACGGCAGTGACCTCCTTGAACGCCGCCAGCACGCCGCGCTCCTTATCCGCGAGCTTGTCGCGCCCGACCACCGGCGCGGCGAGATTCTCATAGGTCGCGGTATCAGCGGTGTAGTAGTCGAGGATCGCGCCGACGAAGTCGCCATCCTCCAGCCGCTTCGCAAAGGCTTCCACGATCTCACGGCTCGGCATGGTGACCTCACAATTTAAAACCGACTAATAGTCGGTAATTACCGACCGATAGTCGAAAAGTCAACTGGCCGGCTCTCGCGAATTCGACTAGACGAGAGCTTATGGCCAAACAGGCGGAGCGGCGGGCGGCGACATCGGAGGCGATCCTGACGGCGGCGCGGCGCCTGTTCGGGACGCAAGGCTTTGCCGCGACCACTATGGACGACATTGCCGAAGGCGCTTCGGTGGCCAAAGGCGCGGTCTATCATCACTTCAAGACCAAGGAGGCGGTGTTTGAGGCTGTGTTCGACCAGGTGTCGCGCGACCTCGTTGCCGAGATCGACCGCACGGCACGCGCCGAGAAGGACGTGCTCGCCGCCATGGTCGCCGGCACCCAGCATTACTTTGCCGCGACCGCGAAGGGGCCGACCGGCCAGATCATTCTGCGTGACGGCCCCGCCGTGCTCGGCTGGGAGCGCTGGCGCGAGATCGACGCGCAGCACTTTGGCGGCAAGATGCCGCGCGCGCTCTCCGCCGCGATGGAGGTCGGCCTGATCGCGCGTCAGCCGGTCGAGCCGCTGGCGCGCCTCCTGCTCGGCGCGGTGACGGAAGCCGCAGTCGCCTGCGCTGGTCGCGCTGACATCGCAAGGGCGGGCGCGGAATATGCCCGTGCGTTCAAGTCGCTGGTCGAGGCGCTGCGCGTCAAGGCTTGATTGTGCCCAGTGATATCACTCCGGCAGGCAGCTTTGCTCCGCTGAGCAACACCGAGATACGGGATCTAGGAAAAAAGCTCACGATCCCGAATCTTCCGCGCGTCCTTATAGTCGTCTTCCCACCAGGGTTTCTCGCCCTTCCTGCGTGGCGGCTTCTTCAGCTGCAATTTTGTGCGTTTTTTCTTGGCTTCCAGCTGAGCGACACGAAAATGGTAGTGATCGAATATGCGGAGGGCTTCAATCATGTAGCTCACAGCGATGCGCCGATCGCGAACGACCACAAGATTCTCTCCGTTCTTGCGGTCGGCGGGAATTGAGAAATTATAGGAGCCAAAATACACTCGAGCCGAGGGCTTGTCGAAATCGATCACCATAAATTTGTGATGCATCCGATTGCCTCCCCCGCCTTTCGGCTCCTTGGAGAAAGGCGCTGGAAGATTCTTCTCAAGCGCAGCTGGATAGACGGGCGAAACATTGCCGTCCGGCTTTTGAAGCGCGAGACCCCCAACCTTCTTATCAGAAATCCCGTACACGAAGATGTTGCTCTGCTTCGATACCTTCTTGATGGCGTCCTGGATCACGCCAGGTGTTTGATATAGGAATGCGAGTGAGTAAAGAAGGCTTGATTTAGTGTTGTCGCCGACATCGTTGGCGATCTGTTCAAGAACAGCGTTTGACGAGGAATGCGGCGAGAAGGTTACGCGTGCATTGATGGAAGAAAGCCCAAGGTTGGCCCATTTTGCAGCCGACGGCGCGTCCCCAAAATTGTCTTCGTCATTCCAGTAGCTATCAAACGCCTGCTTAAAGAGACCAACGGCTGATTTGCCCTCCAAGATAACCGCATTGTTGGATTGGACGTAAAAACCCCGCCAGCTAAAGTTTGTTGAGCCGCAAACAACCTTCTGAACTTTGTTGCCATCGACAACGATCATCTTGTTGTGCTGCAAGCTACCCATATGCTGGCGTTTGACGTTGCCAGCGCCGGCGGACTTGGTCAGCCGCTTGGCCGCCTGGGTTTCGGCGGCGGCGGTGGGCTTGTGTTCCTTGCTGTCATCGATAATGATCCTAAGGCGTCTGCCGATCTTCTGAAGTCGTTTAACGAATTCCGGCTCGCTGAGATCATATGCGACGACACGCACCTGGGCCTTTGCTTCAATTGCTTGGTCTAGCGATTCAAGTATAGCCTCGCGTGCCTCAAAGCCCATCCAAGCGAGTGCTTCCTTAGCCCTAGGATGAGTAGGCTTAAACTTGAGTCCATCCTTCGCCTTTCCAGGAATGAGCGTGTTGAACGAACCTTCCTTTTCGTATCGTTCGACAAAGGCTTGGGACGACACAAATCCGCGGGTGAAGGTGACGTTCAGCTGGCCCGGATATGTCTCCCGCCGCAATTGAATAGCTGCTTGCTGTGGCTCCCCGTACGACAGACCATCCTCGTCGTTCATGAAAACCGGCTTGACGCGGTAAATGAATTCCCCATCCAGGTTTGCGTTGCGGGGAAAATGTACCCAGCGAAACTTCTGGATCGGCGACTGCAATGTTGAGAGCTTCTTTGGGTTCACGCTGCCGTCAGGATTGGGGAACGCGATCCGGTTATTCAGCGGGAAAAAATCTGTCCCCTTCGGCTCCTTGTACTCAATCGCGAAACCTACGAAATCGAGCGGAGGCTTCGCCGTTTTCCAGTCCATGGCGATCAACGCCATCCCATCGCCGCGGTGAATCTTCAAGGTAAACAAGGCAGCCTTATTGGTGCCGCTGACCTGGAATTCGGACATGATCTCCCCCCCACAATCGCTTGCTTTAAATATGTCTAGACCTAATCAACATCAGTACAATCTAGAGAATAGATGAAACTTGACTACACGCAATAGAAGTTTGGATCGGTGCGCGACCATTGGAAGCTGAGACGCGCGCCGCACTTCGCAGGGGCGATGAGTGCTGCGCGTTGAGGGCGCTAGCCGAGGCAGTGCAAGTCAGGCCGTGATTGTGCTGGTGCGAGATTAGTTTGCTGGACGATGCTCGCCCGATCTTGGCTCAGTTCGCAGTAAGGGCAGGTCGGATGGCATCGTAGAGGCCGATCCGGGTGAGGGGTTACGGTCTCGCTTGCCGTTGCGGCCCCTCACCCGGATTGCTACGACGATGCTTCGCATCGCCGCGCGCAATCAGACCTCGCCCCGCTGGGGAGAGGTGAAGTCACGAAACGCCCACGCCAACAAGAAGAACAGTAGCGCATGAACGCAAATTCCGCCCTCACACCCACCGATCCCGAATTCGACTACATCATCGTCGGCGCCGGCTCCGCCGGCTGCGTGCTTGCCAACCGCCTCACCGCGAACGGCAAGCACAGCGTGCTGCTGCTCGAGGCCGGCCCGAAGGATTCCAACATCTGGATCCACGTTCCGCTCGGCTACGGCAAGCTGTTCAAGGAGAAGAGCGTCAACTGGATGTACCAGACCGAGCCGGAGCCGGAGCTGAAGGGTCGCCAGGTGTTCCAGCCGCGCGGCAAGACGCTGGGCGGATCGAGCTCGATCAACGGCCTGCTCTATGTCCGCGGCCAGCACGAGGACTACGACCGCTGGCGCCAGCTCGGCAACACCGGCTGGGGCTATGACGACGTGCTGCCCTATTTCAAGAAGGCCGAGAACCAGTCGCGCGGCGCCGACCAGTATCACGGCACGGGCGGGCCGCTGCCGGTGTCCAACATGATCGTGACCGATCCGCTGTCGAAGGCCTTCATCGACGCTGCCGTCGAGAGCGGTCTGCCCTACAATCCTGATTTCAACGGCGCGACCCAAGAAGGCGTCGGCCTGTTTCAGACCACGACGCGCAACGGCCGGCGCGCCTCGACGTCGGTGGCCTATCTCGGTCCCGCGAAGGCGCGCAGCAATCTGAAGATCGAGACCTCCGCCCACGCTCAGCGCATCCTGTTCGAAGGGCGCCGAGCCGCAGGCGTCGAATACCGGCAAGGCGCCACCTTGCGCCGCGCCCGCGCGCGGCGGGAAGTCGTCGTGTCGAGCGGCGCCTACAACTCGCCGCAGCTGCTTCAGCTCTCAGGCGTCGGGCCCGGCGATCTCCTGCGCAAGCATGGCATCGAGGTGGTGCTCGATGCTGCCGGCGTGGGGCATGATCTGCAGGATCACATGCAGGTCCGCATCGTCATGCGCTGCTCGCAGAAGATCACGCTCAATGACACCATCAATCATCCGCTTCGCCGCACCATGGCCGGCGCACGCTATGCGCTGTTTCGCAAGGGATGGCTGACGATCGCAGCCGGCACGGCGGGCGCCTTCTTCAAGACCAGTCCGCGCCTCGCCTCGCCCGACATCCAGGTTCATTTCCTGCCGTTCTCGACCGACAAGATGGGCGAGAAGCTGCACGATTTCTCCGGCTTCACCGCTTCGGTTTGCCAGCTCCGTCCTGAAAGTCGCGGTTCCCTCCGCATCAAGAGTGCCGACCCGGCCGTGCCGCCGGAAATCCGCATCAACTACATGTCGACCGAGACCGATCGCACCACCAACGTCGAGGGCATCAAGATCTTGCGCAAGATCCTGAACGCTCCGGCGCTGAAACCGTTCGTGGTCAGCGAGTACGACCCCGGCGCGAAAGTATCTTCGGATGCCGAGATCCTGGATTACTGCCGCGAACGCGGCAGCACCATCTATCATCCGACCTCGACCTGTCGTATGGGCAATGACGCGCTCGCGGTGGTCGATCAGCGGCTGAAGGTGAGGGGACTCGAAGCCTTGCGTGTCGTCGACGGCTCGGTCATGCCCGATCTGGTGTCAGGGAACACCAATGCGCCGATCATCATGATCGCCGAAAAGGCCTCCGACATGATATTGGAGGATGCGCGTTAAATTCGCGCTTTGAAAGGATTTGGACTTGGCTACGCGACTGAAGATCGGCACACGCAAGAGCGCCATGGCGCTGGCACAGACGGAAGAGATTGCGCGCCGCCTGACCGCCGCGGTGCCCGGTCTCGACGTCGAGATCGTCAAATTCGATACCACGGGCGATCTCGACCAGACCAGCAAGCTGCTGCCGCATGGCGGCAAAGGCGGCGCCTTCGTGGCGCAGATCCGTGCCGCCGTGCTGTCGGGTGAGCTCCAGGCGGCGATGCATTCGTTAAAGGACATGCCTGGTAACGAGGACACGCCCGGCCTCGTCATCGGTGCCACGCTGTCGCGCGATCCGCCTGGTGATGCGCTGGTGCTGCGCGAGGGTGTGACGCTGGAGGCGCTGCGGCAGTCCCGCGGCAAGGGTTTCAAGATCGGCACCAACGCGGTGCGCCGTGCAGCCTATGCGCGGCGGCTGTTCCCTGATGTCGAGGTGATTCACTTCCGCGGCGCCGCCGACACGCGTGTGCGCAAGCTCGACAATGGCGAGAAACAGCGCCTGCCGGATGGCGGCGCTGTGGGGCCCGCGGATGCGCTGATCATGGCGCGCTCGGGCCTCGATCGCGTCGGCCTGTCCCATCGCATCGCCTACGAATTCACAGCAGTGGAGATGTTGCCCGCGGCAGGGCAGGGCATCGTCGCGGTCGAATGCGCCGCGCAGGACTGGCAGACGCGACAGATCCTGTCGTCGATCGACGACGCCGCTGCGCACGCCTCCGCCGACGCCGAGCGCGAGGTGCTGTGGGTGCTCAACGGCCACTGCAATTCACCGGTGGCGGGCTTCTCGACCATCACGGGCGATCGGATGTCGCTCACCGCCTCGGTGCTCGATCTCTCCGGCAACACCATCATCGAAGCCTCGCATACGGGGCCGGCCAACCGTCCGCGCGAGCTCGGCCGCGCGGTGGGATTGGACCTGCTGACGAAGGGTGCGGCGGAGATCATCGAGCGCAGCCGGCCGCGGTAAGCATGCCGAAATCACGATCTCTGATGATGTCATTTTGCACCTGTTTTGCCCGACAAGTCAAAACGCACGGGCGAGTCATGCCCGCCTAATATTTTCAACGACTTGCCTACTGTGCATGGGGTTGTTTTTCGCACTTTTTGCAAGACCCGATCACAACGGCTCGTCATGCCGGGCTTGTCCCGGCATCCACGTTCTTCGCGTCGCATGGCAAGGCGTGCATGGCCGGGACAAGCCCGGCCATGACGACGTGGATAGACGGCCCTCACCCCCGCACGCGCCGGATCATCTGCTCGACATGGGCGATCGGCGTCTCCGGCTGGATGCCGTGGCCGAGGTTGAAGATCAGCCGCCCGGCAGCAAAATTGGCCAGCACGTTGTCGACCGCGCCATCGAGCGCGGCGCCGCCCGTGATCAGCACCAGTGGATCGAGGTTGCCCTGCACCGCGACCTTGCTCTGCACCCGCTCGCGGATGAAGGCGGGCTCCGCGGTCCAGTCGATGCTGACGGCGTTGACGCCGGTGGCCTCGACGTAACCGGGGAGCTGCGCGCCGGCGCCGCGCGGGAAGCCGATGATCTTCGCGTCCGGCACCTTGGCCCTTACGCCCTCGACGATGCGCCGCGTCGGCTCGACCGACCAGCGCGCGAACTCGGTCGGCGGCAGCACGCCGGCCCAGGTGTCGAAGATCTGCAACGCGTCGGCCCCGGCGTCGAGCTGTGCCAGCAGATACTGAATAGAGTTCTCGACCAGGACGTCGATGATCTGCGAAAAAGCTTCCGGATGCCGGTACGCCATCATCCGGGCCGGCGCCTGGTCCGGCGTGCCGTGGCCTGCGACCATGTAGGTCGCCACCGTCCACGGTGCGCCGCAGAAGCCGATCAGCGCGGTCCTGGGATCGAGCGCGCCGCGCACGATCTTCAACGCGTCGAACACCGGCTCGAGCTTGCCGAAATCGGCGCGCGGCGCCAGCGTCGCCACCTTGGCCGGATCGTCCAGCGGCTCGAGCCGCGGGCCCTCGCCGACCTCGAACCGCACCGAACGTCCGAGCGCATAGGGGATCACCAGGATGTCGGAAAAGATGATCGCCGCATCGAAACCGAACCTTCGGATCGGCTGCAGCGTCACCTCGGCGGCAAGCTCCGGGTTGAAGCAGAGGTCGAGGAAGCCGCCCGCCTTGGCGCGCACCTCGCGATATTCCGGCAGGTAGCGCCCGGCCTGGCGCATCATCCACATGGGCGGGACGGTCTGGCGCTGGCCGGAGAGGACGTCGATGAAGCGTTTCGTCGAAGACTGGGGCACGAATGGTCCTGAAGCAGGTTGTGCCTCCTGATACACCGCCGCGGCCCGCAGCGGAACAGGGGAACCTGGATGATCGGGCCGCGTTGACCAGCCAATGGAGGAGATCATGGCTGAGACATTCAATCCCGCGCCGCACGACAAGCACGCCGAGGACCTGCGCGAGGCGCTCGCTGCCGATCGGCAGTCCAAGCTCGACGACGGGCTGAGGGACACGTTCCCAGCGTCCGACCCGGTGAGCGTGGCGCAGCCGACGCCCTCGAAGGCCGACGCCGATGCCGAGCATCCTTCGCTCTGGGCCAAGGTCAAGGCCATCTTCAGCTAGCGGCGGCGGGCGCCGGATTCCGATCGGCCCGCTAATGTCTTGTTAGCGATGCACCGATCGCCGCGTCCGTAAGACTACTGGAAAGGGCGGAAACCGCCGCGTAGTCCGGTAGCGATTTCACAATTAAATAACAGAAGCGGCAGAGGTTTCCGAACGATCGGAGAACCCTGCCACATGAGCGCTACCCAACGAGCCGGATGGAGCCGCCTGCCGCTGCGCGCGGCGGCCTTCGTGGCGCTGACCTGCGCGACGATCCTCGGCGTCAGCGGTTGGCGTGAATGGACGGCACGCGATGCGGTGCTCAAGGCCGCCGAGATGGAGATGGCGAACGTGGCCCGTTCGCTGACCCAGCATGCCGAAGACAGCCTCGATCTCCTGGATTCCGGTGTCGTCGGCGTGGTCAGCCGGTTGGAGATGGACGGCACCGCACCGGTCACGATCGCGAAGCTGCGCACCTTGCTGGATGTGCGCAAGAAGGCGATCGCGCGCATTCACAGCCTCGCCATCATCGACGATCAGGGCAACTGGCTGACCTCACCCGGTACGATCGGCACGACCTTCAGCGACGATGCCTTCTTCCGACATCACCAGCTCTCGCCGAAGCGCGAGGCCCATGTCGGCCGTCCCGTGAAGAGCCTGCTGGACGGCGAATGGGTCGTCACCCTGTCACGCCGCTTCAGCAAGCAGGACGGCAGCTTCGGCGGCGTGGTGCTCGCGACCATCAGCTCGAACTATCTGTCGCACTTCTACAAGCAGTTCGAGATCGGCCGCAACAGCTCCGTGTCACTGGCGCATGGCGACGGACTGATCGTCGCGCGCAATCCCAGCAACGAGACATTCGTCGGGCGCAGCGTCGCCGACAAGCCGTTGTTCCGCGAGCCGAGCCTGCAACGGCCGAGCGGCGCCCATCATTTCACCTCGTCGCTGGACGGTGTCGAACGCGTCAGCTTCTTCAATCGCAGCGGTCGGTTCCCGCTCCTCCTGCTCGCCACCGTCGACAAGGACGAGCTGCTCGCGCCGTGGCGCGCGGCGGCGATCTCCCGCATGCTCTACGTGTTCGCGCTGGTGATGCTGATCGCAGTCATCGGCGGCGTGCTGGTGCGGCAGTTGCAGCGCGGCCAGCGCATGGCTGTCGCGCTGACCGAGACGGAGGCGCATTTCCGCCTGCTCGCCGAAGGCTCCAGCGACATGGTGACGCGGATCGGCCTCGATGAGCGACTGCGTTATGTCTCGCCCTCGTCGGTCCGCATCGTCGGCTGGCGTCCCAATCAACTGGTCGGTTCGCCGGCCCTCGCGGGTATCAATCCGGAGGACCTGCCGGAAGTCCAGGCGATCGTCGACGCGATGAAGCGCGGTGAGAAGGAGGAGGCGCGTCTCACCTACCGCAACTCGCATCGGCAGAACGGCGAGATCTGGCTCGAATCGACCATGCGGGTGACGCGCAAGGACAATGGCCAGGTCGATGGCGTGGTCGCGATCTCCCGCGACATCACCGAGCACAAGAGGCTGGAAACCAGGCTCGAGACGCTGGCGATCGAGGACAGCCTCACCGGCCTTGCCAATCGCCGCCGCTTCGACGAGCGCCTGAAGGAGGAATGGGCGCGTGCCTATCGCGACCGCTCAAGCCTTGCTTTGCTGATGATCGATGTCGACCACTTCAAGGCCTACAACGACGAATATGGCCATCCCGCGGGCGATGCCTGCCTGCGCCTGATCGCCAAGATCATCGCGGCCGAAGCGCAGCGCGCCGGCGATCTGGCGGCGCGTTACGGCGGTGAGGAATTCGCCATGCTGCTGCCGAACATCGATGCCGCCGGCTGCGCCCGGATCGGCGAACGGATCCGCAACGCCATTCACGAGGCCGGCCTCGCGCATGGCAGCAATGAGGCGGCTGGATGCGTCACCGCTTCGCTTGGCGGCGCAGCCTGCCGGCCGGCGTTCGAACGAACCGCGGGGGTCGCTGCGCTGGTCGAAGCTGCCGACCGGGCGCTCTATGCCGCCAAGGCCGCAGGCCGCAACCGCCTGGTGATGTCCGGCGAGGTCATGGATCTGCTGCCCAAGGCGTCCGGCCAGTAACACCGTTCAGTAATGCGGCGGAGGCTCGTTGGCAGGCCCTGGCGCATTTGCCTCGGCGTCCTGCAGCCGAGCATTAAGCTCGGTGATCTGCCGCGTCAGCCTGTCGATCTGCTTCCACTGCGCGGTGATGGTCTGGTTCAACGTCTCGATCGTATCGTCCTGATAGGCGAGGCGCGTCTCCAGCGTGTCGATGCGCTCGCTCAGCGTCTTGATCTCATTCGTCACGCGTTACGTCCTTGTTTCGCTCGCGCAAGCCGTGGCCGAGCGCCACGCGCTCGTCGAACACGAAGCATTCGCCGCGCCAGCGGCTCTCCGCCTCCGGCACGTCTTCCAGATATCTCAGGATGCCGCCCTTGAGGTGATAGACCTCGCCAAAGCCGCGCGCGAGCAGATGCGCGCTCGCCTTCTCGCAGCGGATGCCGCCGGTGCAGAACATCGCGATCCTGCGGTGCCGTGCCGGATCGAGCCGCTCGGCGGCAAAGTCCTTGAACTGGCCGAAGCTCTTGATGCCGGGATCGAGCGCGCCCTCGAACGTGCCCATCGCGACCTCGAAGGCGTTGCGGGTGTCGAGCACGAGCGTATCGGGTGCTGCGATCAGCGCGTTCCATTCGTGCGGATCGACATAGGTGCCGACCTGACGCGTCGGATCGGCGGCCGCATCGCCCAGGGTGACGATCTCCTTCTTCAGCCGCACTTTCAGCCGTCCGAACGGCATCGCCTCCGCGGCGGAGAATTTCAATTCGAGATTGTCGAGCCTGCCGCCGAACATGTCGCCGCGTGCGAGCTCGTGAGCGAAGGCCTCGATCGCCTCCGGTGCGCCGGCGACCGTGCCGTTGATGCCCTCCTGCGCCAGCAACACGCTGCCCTTCAGCCCAAGACCGGCGCAGCAGGCGCGCAGCGGCTCGCGCAGCTCGCGGTAATCCGGGAGGGCGACGAATTGATAGAAGGCGCAGACCTTGTAAGGTGTATCGCTCGACGTCATGGACGCTCGTTTAGCAGGCGGCTCGCGCCCGGAAAACCCGCATCGCAAGAGCCTGCAAAAGGTTCATACGCCCAGCGGATAGCAGCCATTTTCCTGGTATGCCAGCATTGCCCCACGGGGCGGGAATGTGTCATGTAGACGCGGTTTTCGAGATGGCGCCAACCGCGCCGACGGCCAAGAGAGCAAGACATTCGATGAGAAACTTCCATTTCCCCGGCAGGTCCACGGTCCACGCCACCAACGCGATGGTGGCGACCTCGCATCCGCAGGCCTCGCTCGCCGCGATCGAGGTGCTGCGCGAGGGCGGCACCGCGGTGGACGCGGCGGTTGCCGGCTCGGCCCTGCTCGGCGTGATCGAGCCGCAATCGACCGGCATCGGCGGTGATTGCTTTGCGCTGATCCAGCCGCGGGGCGAGGGCAAGATCGTCGCCTATAACGGCTCCGGCCGCGCGCCAAAGGCGGCGAATGCCGACTGGTATCTCGAACGCAAGATCAATTCCGTGCCGCTCACCTCGGCGCATGCGGTCTCGATCCCTGGCGTGATCGATGCCTTCGCGACCGTCTTGCGCGATCACGGCAAGTTCGGTTTCGACCGGCTGCTCCAGCCCGCGATCAAGGCGGCCGAGGAGGGCTACGTCGTCGCGCCCCGCATTGCCTTCGATTGGAAGAACCAGTTCGAGAAGCTGAAGAACGGTACCAACACCGTGCGCTATTTGTTGCCGGGCGGCCAGCCGCCGGTCGCCGGCGACGTCATTCGCCAGGTCGAGCTCGGCAAGACGCTGCGCGCGATCGCCAGGGACGGCCGCGACGCGTTCTACAAGGGCGAGATCGCGGAGGACATGGTCGAGACCCTCAGGGGCATCGGGGGCCTGCACACGCTCGACGATTTCGCCGCGCACACGACCGAAGTGACCACGCCGATCGGCACCATGTACAAGGGCTATGACGTCTGGCAGTGCCCGCCGAACGGCCCGGGCGTCACCGCGCTGTTGATGCTCAACATCCTGTCGCGGTTCGATCTGACCAAGTACGCGCCCGTGAGCGTCGAGCGCTTCCATCTCGAAGCGGAAGCGGCACGCATCGCCTACATGAACCGCGAGATGCATGTCGCCTCTCCCGAGCACATGAAGATCAACGTCGCCGAGATGCTCGAGAAGGGCTTTGCCGACGAGTACATCAGCAAGATCCGCCTGGACGGCATGCTCGACCTGCCGAACGTCGCGCCGCCGATGAATCCCTCGACCATCTACATCACGGTCGTGGACAAGGACCGCAACGTCTGCTCGTTCATCAACTCGGTTGCGCATTCCTTCGGCTCGGCGATCGTCTCGAACAAGACCGGTGTCCTGTTCCAGAACCGCGCCGGCGGCTTCCGCATCCAGCCGGGCCATCCCAATTGCATCGAAGGCGGCAAGCGCCCGCTGCACACGATCATGCCGGGCCTGCTCACCAAGGGCGGCCGTTCCACGATGTCGTTCGCGGTCATGGGCGGCCAGTACCAGCCGACGGGCCAGACTCATCTCCTGACCAACATCCTCGACTACGGCTGCGACGTGCAGGAAGCGATCGACATGCCGCGCGGCCTGCACTACGAGGGCCAGTATCAGCTTGAGGACAGCGTGCCGGCGGCCGTCGTCGAGGGCCTGAAGAAGCTCGGCCACAAGACCACCAGCGTGGTCGGCCCGCTCGGCGGTGCACAGGCGATCTGGATCGATTGGGACAAGGGCACGCTCACCGGCGGCTCCGATCCGCGCAAGGACGGCTGCGCGCTGGGTTATTGATCGCCGGCGCAGTTCCCCACGCGAGATCAGGAAAAGTTGACGAAGGGCGGCGCGGCATTTGCTGCGTCGCCCTTCTCTCATCCGGAACTGCGCCCATTGCTCCAGGTTAAGGGGCGATGAGCGGTGCAGGCGTGCGCTGCTTTGCAGATCAGCGGCGGAGGCCTGCCATGCCCGACAAACCAGGTTCCAGATCATCCGGATTCGACCGACGGGCCTTCATGGCCGGCGCGGCTGGCAGCGCGCTGATGCCGATCGCGGCGCGTGCGGCGTCGGAGGACGCGCGGGCGCCGGCGGCGCAGGATCCGTCGCTTCCTGCCGACGTCACGCTGAACGTCAACGGCAAGGACAAGCGCCTGAACATCGATGCGCGCACCACGGTGCTCGATGCCTTACGCGAACATCTCAAGCTCACCGGTAGCAAGAAGGGCTGCGACCACGGCCAGTGCGGCGCCTGCACGGTGCTGATCGACGATCGCCGCGTGCTGTCGTGCCTGACGCTGGCACTCGCCGCCCAGGGGCAGGAGATCACGACCATCGAGGGCCTCGCCACCGACGACCGCCTGCATCCGATGCAGCAGGCCTTCATCGACAACGATGCGTTCCAGTGCGGCTATTGCACGCCCGGCCAGATCATGTCGGCGATCGCGTGCGTGAAGGAGGGCCATGCCGGCAGCGAGGCCGACATCCGTGAATATATGAGCGGCAATATCTGCCGCTGTGCCGCCTATCCCAACATCGTCGCCGCCGTGAAGCAGGCCGCGCCCGAGATCATGAAAGGCTAGGCGCATGCGACCGTTTTCGTATCAGAGAGCATCGGACCCGGATATGGCCGTGCAGGCGCTCGGCACCGCCGCGGCCGCCAACGATCCGCTGACAAAGGCGGCGGCGCAGCCGCTTGCCGGGGGCACCACGTTGATCGATCTGATGAAGCTCGACGTGATGCGGCCCACCGCGATCGTCGACATCAATCCGCTGGCCCACGCCTGGTCGGCGATCGCGCCAGGCGACGACGGCTTGCGCCTCGGCGCGCTTGCCAAGATGTCCGAGGTCGCCGCGCACGCCGAGATCCAGCGCAGCTATCCCGTGATCGCGGATTCGCTGAAGCTCGCCGCCAGCGCCCAGCTGCGCAACATGGCAACGCTCGGCGGCAACGTGATGCAGCGGACGCGCTGCAACTACTTCCGCGATGTCTCCTATGAGAACTGCAACAAGCGCAATCCCGGCTCCGGCTGTGCCGCAATGGATGGCGTTAATCGCATTCATGCGGTGCTCGGGACCTCCGATCAGTGCATCGCGACGTATCCTGGCGATTTCGCGCAGGCGCTGATCGCGCTCGATGCCATGGTCGAGATCACCGGCAAGGCCGGTACGCGCAGCATGCCGTTTGCGCAGCTTCACAGGGCACCAGGCAGCACGCCGGACATCGAGACTGCGCTTCAGCCCGGCGAGCTGATCTCGGCGTTCTCGATTTCCGGCCGCTGGCCACGCTCGGTGTATCTGAAGGCCCGCGACCGGCAATCCTACGAATTCGCGCTGTCGTCAGCCGCGATCGCGCTCGACGTCCAGGGCGGCGCGATCCGGGACGCCCGCGTCGCGCTTGGCGGCGTCGCCACCGTGCCCTGGCGGGCGCGTGAGGCCGAGGCGCTGTTGAAGGGACAGAGGTTCGACGAAGCTCTGGCACAGCGCGTCGCCGATGCAGCTTTCGCAGACGCCCGCGGGCGCCGGCACAACAGCTTCAAGATTGCGCTCGGCAAGCGTGTCGTGGCACGCGCGCTCCAGCAGGCCGTAACGATGGAGATCTGACCATGACCGCTGCAGCTCCCGGGCCAAGGACGAATATGGGGCAGCCCGTGCCGCGCTATGATGCGGCCGCAAAGGTGACGGGGCGGGCGACCTATGCCTCGGACATGCCGCTGGACAATCCAGCCTACGCGTTCCTGGTCACCAGCGCCATCGCCAAGGGCCGCATCGACCGCTTCGACCTCGACGATGCCAAGCGCGTCCGCGGCGTGATCGACATCGTCACGCACGAGAACGCCCCGAAGCTGAAGGAGTCGAAACTGTACAGCAATGGCGGCTATGCCGGCACCACGATCCAGCCGTTGAAATCGGCCGAGATCGCCCATGACGGCCAGATCATCGCCGTGGTGGTGGCGGAGAGTTACGAGGCCGCGCGCGAAGCGGCCAACCGCGTCAAGGTCAGCTATAGCGCTGCTGCGCCCACCGCGACTTTCGATTCGCCGGGGACGACGACGGCCGCCGCGAAAGGACAAAACTCGCAGTTCAAGGAAGACCCGAAGGTCGGGGATTTCGCCAAGGCGTTCGACGCGGCCGAGGTCAAGCTGACCGCCTCCTACGAGACGCCGACGCAGCATCACAATCCGCTGGAGCTGTTCACGACCAGCTGCACCTGGATGGGCGACAATCTCGTTATCTACGAGGGCAGCCAGTATGTCCATGGCCTGAAGCACGGCGTGGCCGAGCAGCTCGGCATCGACGCCGACAAGGTGCGCGTGGTCAATCCCTATGTCGGCGGCGGATTCGGCTCGCGAGGTTCGATGACGCCGCGCACCGCCATCATCGCCGCCATGGCTAGGCGCCTGAACCGTCCGATTAAGCTGGTCCCGACCCGCGACCAGGGCTTCACCATTACCACTCATCGCGCCGAGACCCGTCACGAGATCAAGCTTGGTGCGAGCCGCGACGGCAGGCTGGTCGCCTTGAGGCATGAGGGGGCCGAAGTCTCCTCGCGCCCCGACGCCTATTGCGTCGGCGGCACCAAGACCACGACCCGCCTCTATGCCTGCCCGAACGTGGATAGTCTGGTCTCGATCGTGCGTGCCGATCGCAACACGCCGGGCTTCATGCGCTCGCCCCCCGAGGTGCCGTACCTGTTCGCGCTGGAGAGCGCGCTGGACGAGCTCGCGGTGAACCTGAACATGGATCCAGTCGAGCTTCGCCGCATCAACGACGCCGCCAGGGATCCCATCGATGGCAAGCCCTACACGTCGCGATCGCTCATGGCGTGCTTCGACGAAGCCGCCAAGGCGTTCGGCTGGTCGCAGCGCTCGCCACAGCCGAAATCGATGTCGGATGGCGACTGGTTGATCGGCTACGGCTGCGCCGCCACGTGCTATCCGACGCTGGCGGGACCGTCCGCCGCGCGCGTGCGCCTGCAGCGCGACGGCCGCACGCGCGTCGAGATCGCCGGCCATGAGATCGGGACCGGCGCCTACACCGTCATCGCCCAGACGGCTGCCGAGCGGCTCGGCGTGCCCCTTGAGAAGGTGGCGGTCTTCATGGGCGATAGCGACCTGCCGCCCGCGCCGGTTGCCGGCGGCTCCAATTCCACTGCCAGCACCTGCTCGGCCGTGATGATGGTGTGCGACCAGATCCGACAGCGCCTGTTCAAGGCGCTGATGCCCAGCGACAGCCTTGCCGACAAGGCCAAGGAGACCGTCGGCATCAGCCCGGCACCGTCGACCCAGGCCGCCAAGGGCGATCGCTCGCTCGATATCGAGAAGGCGTTCGATGCGCTCGGCGTCGGCGTGGTCGAAGAATATGGCGAGTGGAAGCCGGAGGGCGCGCCGCTGGATTCCTTCAGGGCCATGCACAGCGGGCAGGTCCGGCTGGTCGGCGGCCATCAAATGAAGGACCAGATCGCCTATGCGTTCGGCGCCGAGTTTGTCGAGGTCCGCATCAACCGCTTCACGCACGAGATTCGCTGCCCCCGCCTGGTCGGCGCGTTCGCGGGAGGCAGGATCATGAATCCGCGCACCGCGCGCAGCCAGCTCATGGGTGGCCTGATCTGGGGCATGTCCTCGGCGCTGCTCGAGGCCACCGAGATCGACGAGCGCAATGCGCGCTACGTCAACGACAATCTTGCCGATTACCTCGTGCCCGTGAATGCCGATGTGCCCGGTGTCGAGGTCATTCTGCTCTCCGAGGAGGATGATCGCATCAACCCCGTCGGCGTGAAAGGCCTCGGCGAGCTTGGCAATGTCGGCACCAATGCTGCGATCTGCAATGCGATCTACCATGCCACGGGACAGCGTATCCGCAAGCTGCCGGTCCGGCTCGAAGATATCGAGCTCTAAAGGGGTGGAAACGGCGACCGCCTTGGGTTAGACACCTCCCGCCTCAAACGGAAGGTGTTTTATGCAGCGTTTCCAGCGCGCGCTCCTCGCCCTGATGTCGGCACTCGCGATCACCGTGATCGCCAGCGTGTCGCATTACGTTTCCACCACGGCCTCGGCCCAGACCGCAGGAAAGACCATGACCACAGCTTCAGGCTTGCAGATCATCGACTCCACCGTCGGCACCGGTGCCTCGCCGCAGCCCGGCCAGATCTGCGTGATGCACTACACCGGCTGGCTCTATGAGAACGGCCAGAAGGGCAAGAAATTCGACAGCTCCGTCGATCGCAAGGAGCCGTTCGAGTTTCCGATCGGCAAGGGCCGCGTCATCGCCGGCTGGGACGAGGGCGTTGCCTCGATGAAGGTCGGCGGCAAGCGCACGCTGATCATCCCGCCGCAGCTCGGCTACGGCGCCCGCGGTGCCGGCGGCGTGATACCGCCGAATGCGACGCTGATGTTCGACGTGGAATTGCTCGCGGTGAAATAACTGACGTCGTCACGCCCGGGCTCGTCCCGGGCATCCACGATCTTCGTGCCGCGCGGTCAAGACGTGGATGGCCGGGTCAAGCCCGGCCATGACGGATGAAATCGATACAAGCAAAAGACCGGCCTTAGGGCCGGTCTTTTCACTTTCAATCTTACGCGCGTCACTCCGCCGCGCGGCGAGCCGCAGCGGCGGCGCGATCCATCGCATCCTTCGCGGCGTCCTTGGCATCGCCCATGGCCTGCTGGCCCTTGCCCTTCACTTCCTGCACCACGCCTTCGCCTTTCATCCGATCGGATCCGGTGGCTTCACCGACGCCCTGCTTGGCCTTGCCGATCGCCTCGTTGGCGGTGCCCTTGATCTTGTCGGTCGTGCTGCCCATGGAAATCTCCTTTCGATTTGCTTGGAATGACAACGCTGGGCGGCTATGAGGGTTCCGATTTTGGCATGGCTTGCGGCTGCGGCTTTGGGTTAGTTTGCCGCGCACGGAACCAACAGAAAGCAAGTCTCATGACCGGCCCTGACCATTCGCATTCCCACCATGACCATGGTCATCATCATGATGACCGCTGGAAACATGACGGCGTGCGGGTCATTCCCGGCAATCAGCTCGATACCAACGTGCCGTCGACAGCGGGCATGGACCGTGCGGCCGCGATCAATTTCGCCCGCGTCGGCGCCCAGAAATTGTGGGCGGGCACCGTCAGCATCAAGCCGGATGCCAAGACCGGCGCGCACCACCACGGCCATCTCGAAAGCGTCATCTATGTCGTGAAGGGCAAGGCGCGCATGCGCTGGGGCGAGAGCCTGCAATTCACCGCGGAAGCCGGCCCCGGCGACTTCATTTTCGTCCCGCCCTACGTGCCGCACCAGGAGATCAACGCCAGCCCCGACGAGGTGCTGGAATGCGTGCTGGTGCGCAGCGACGGCGAGGCGGTGGCCATCAACCTCGACATCGAACCGGTCGAGAAGCCCGAGACCGTGCTGTGGATCGACCCGGTGCACCGGGATCCCAACGATAAGAAGTAAGGCCCCGCAGTCGGGGTCCGAAAAATTTGTCGGAAGTGATGTCGGATGGCGGCCTGGCCATCCGTCCTTGGCCAGAACCCCGCCAAGGAGCTTCCGATGCCCAAGATGATCTTCGTCAACCTGCCGGTGACCGACCTCAAGCGCGCGACTGCCTTCTATGAGGCGGTCGGCGCGGTCAAGAACCCGCAATTCAGCGACGAGACCGCGAGCTGCATGGTCTTTTCCGAGACCATCTTCGCCATGCTGCTGACCCACGACAAATTCCGCCAGTTCACGCCGAAGCCGATCGCGGACGCCAGGACCTCGAACCAAGCGTTGTTCTGCCTGTCCGCGGACAGCCGCAGCGAGGTCGATGACATCGTTGGCAGGGCGGAGGCTGCAGGAGGCGTTGCCGATCCCAGCCCGAAGGACGAATACGGCTTCATGTACGGCCGCAGCTTCGAGGATCCGGACGGCCACATGTGGGGCGTGAACTGGATGGACCTTTCAGCCGCCCCTCTGCAGCCCGACCTGGCGAACGCCTGAGCCGAAACAGCAGACCTCAAGAGGAGCATTCACCATGTCCAAGCTCGTGCCCTGCATGTGGTTCAACGGCGATGCCGAGGACGCTGCAAAATTCTACGTCTCGCTGGTCCCGAATTCGGCGATCACACACGTTCAGCGCAACGTTTCGGACGGCCCCTCCGGCAAGGAAGGCTCCGTGCTCGTCGTCGAGTTCACCGTGGCCGGACAGAAGCTGGTCGCGCTCAATGGCGGCATGAAGATGGAATACACCCACGCCATTTCGCTGATGATTCATTGCGACGACCAGGCAGAGGTCGACAGTGTCTGGAACGCGTTCCTCGCCCATGGCGGCAAGGCGGAGCAGTGCGGCTGGCTGAGAGATCGCTGGGGCGTGGCCTGGCAGATCGTGCCAAAGGTGATGTTCGAGTTCCTGTCGAGCCCGGACAAGGCCGCAGCCGCGCGCGCGATGCAGGCGATGATGAAGATGGTCAAGCTGGACGTCGAGGTGCTGCGGCGCGCGTTCGAGGGCAAGTCGGCGGCGTGAGGGCGGGTCGCTCTCGCCACATACTCACTGTCATCGCCCGGCTTGACCGGGCGATCCAGTACTCCGAGACGGCAGTGATTAAACCGATGGGCCGCGGCGTACTGGATGCCCCGGTCAAGCCGGGGCATGACAGCGGAATGTGAGGCGGGATTCTCGCCGGCTAATAATTGATCCGCAGCCCCACGCCGCCGTGGATCGTGTTGCCGACCGGCTGCGGGCCCAGCGTGCCGTTGGCGAAGAGGTCCACGATCCAGCCCTTCTGCACGCGGAAACCGAGGCGGCCGCCATATTCGAACCAGCCCTGGTTGCCCATGGTCGGCACCACCGTGCCCTGGCCGGTCACTGTGGCGACGATGCCGCTGTGGCTGGCGAAGGACTGCACCCAGCCGCCATTGATGTTGGTCTCGATGCTGCTGCCGAACAGATGCGTCCACTGGCCGCCGATCTTGACCAGGCTGGTGCGGTCGGTGCCATCAGCGATGCTGGCGTCGAATGGATTGAACGCCACCGCGCTGTCGCGATAGCCGGAGACGCGTTGCCAGAGCTGCCAGACCTCGATCGAGGCCGCGACCTCGTCGCGCGGCGAGAGGCGGCTCATCCAGCCGGCGCGGCCGTAAACGGCGTAGTTGGACGCGTTGGTCGAGCTCGTCACGGTCACCGGCCCGAGGCTGGTGTCGTAGCTGCGCGTGTAGCGCGCCTTCTCCCATGGCGTCAGGATCGCGCCGACGTCGAAGAACGGGCGCGACGAGCCCCAGTCGGTGAAGTCGTAGCGCAGCGCGAAAGCGCCGATCGGTGCGCTCGTGATCTTGTAGCCGCCCTCGTTGTAATGCGTGTAGGCAATGCCGGCGAGCAGCGACAGATTGTTGGTCAGCTGCTTGCGGCCGTGGATGCCGGCCGAGAACGAGCCGGCCGAGCCGAACGCGCTGATGCAGTCGCCGCAATTGATCTGCTCGTTGACGCCGAGCAGCACGGTGCCGAGCACCCGGTTGGTGATCATCTGATTGAAGCGCTGATTGGCAAGGCCGCCGATCGAATTGCCGCTGGAATCCGCGCCCGTCGGTCCCGACGGGGACGGAGCCGGGCTCGGTGAAGGCGACGGATAGGGGCTGGGCGATGGGGAGGGGGTCGGCGTGGGCGAGGGATTCGGCGACGGGGAATAGGTCGGGGACGGATATGGCGACGGCGAATAGGTTGGGGACGGAGTGGGCTCTGGTTCACCGCACTCGGACCCGCACTCCGAGGCCTGTGCAGCCGCCGGGCGGGCATCGAACGTGACGAGCGCAAACGCCGCAGATGCGGCCAGCGCAGCGGCAAGGATGAGGCGCCGAACGGTGAATTTCGCCATCGTCAGCGCCCGCACAGCATGGCGTCGTCCTCGACGGCAGGCGTGATGGTCGGCGAGGCGCCGGCATACTGGTTGACTGCGCACAACCCGGCGCTCGCGGCGCAATTGGCGGCGAAGGTCCAGGGCGGCGTGTTGCTCTTGGTGATGCTCACCTTGCCGCCAGTCGAGGTGATGATGGCGGTGTCGCCGGGCTGGGTGAGTTGCACGCACTGGGCGCTCCTCGTGCACACGCTGGCCGCGCCGTCCTGAAGCACAACGACGGAGCGCCCGCGCTGCGAGAGAATGTCGAGCGTGGTGCCGCGCACGCCGATGGTGGCGAGCGGTGTCGTGATCTTGTAGGCGGCCTTGTCGGAGCGTCCGGTGACGAAGCGGAAGGCGCCGGTGGTCATGCGGATCGCGACGTCACGATAGCTGTGCTCGTCGTTGAAGACGGTGCGGTCGAGCTTCAGCGTGGCGCTCGGCCCCAGTGATAGATTGGTGCTGTCGGCCATCACGAAACGCGCCGCGCTGTCGGCGCCGGTTCGCACGGTCTCGTCGCGCAGCATGCTGTCGCCGACATTGATCGGCGTCGTGGTCGCGGCGACGCGCACCACTTCGTTCTGAATGACGACAGCCTGGCCGACGCGCGTCTGCGCTTCGGCGCCGGATGCCGCACAGATTGCGACCGTGAGCAGTGTGGAGAAAAGGCAAAAACGCAAATTCATTTCGCAACCGATCGATGTGTCCCTGATCGTACCGGATCGCGCGCGCTTCTGATGTGGCGGAATTATCACAAGCGGCGCAGGACCTGCGTCATGCTTAGTGACAGTTGCGGCAGAATGCGTTCAATGACGGGAAGCAGTTTATTTTTCTCCGCGGTGAAGCCAATTTGCCACGCAAGACAGCCCCACAAAAGATGCGCGAATTGCCTGCGGTTCCTGAGGTGTCGCGGAGTGCAGTGATTGCTGTCGCGATCTTCCTGATCGCGCATCTGGCGCTGTTGATCGGCGTCGTCACGCCGGAAAAATTCGTGTTCGATGAGGTGCATTACGTGCCGGCGGCGCGCCAGATGCTGACGCCCGCGATGTCGCAGCCGATGCTCAATCCGATGCATCCGCCGCTGGCCAAGGAGATGATCGCGGCATCGATCGCAACGTTCGGCGACAACGCGCTTGGATGGCGTTATCCCGCGACCTTGTTCGGCGCGCTCGCGATCGTCGCGATCTATCTGTGCGGACTCGCGTTGTTCGCCGCGCAGGGGCCGGCGATCGCCGCCGCGCTGATCGCAGCCTTCAACCAGATGCTGTACGTCCAGGCGCGCATCGCGATGCTCGATGTCTTTGCGCTCGGCTTCGGCCTGCTCGCCACCGCCGCCTTCATGCATGGGTTTCGCAGAGAGCGGCCGCAAGCGCTGTTCGCGGTGGCGGGCAGCCTGTTCGGCCTTGCGGCCGCGTGTAAATGGAGCGGCCTGTTCCCGCTCGGCGTCTGCATCGTCATTGTTGCGGTGATCCGCCTGATGCAGGGCTGGCATACGCTGTTCGCCGACGCGAAGCCGGACGACTGGTATCGGCCGGAGCTTTGGCCCGGCCTGAAGCTGCATCATGTCGCGCTCTGCTTCGCCGTCCTGCCGGCATTGGCTTATCTTGCCGCCTTCGTTCCGCTCTACGGGTTATCGCTGCCGGACTTGATCGAGGCGCAGCGGCGGATCTTTGCCGACAACACCACGACGGCCATCGCCGGCCACACCTATATGAGCGCATGGCCGTCCTGGCCGCTGCTCGCGCGCCCGGTCTGGTTCCTGTTCGACAAGACCGCGGAGGACCACATCGCCGCGATCGTCTTCCTCGGCAATCCGCTCGTGCTGTGGCCGGCTCTGCCTGCACTCGCCATGGTGCTGCGCGATTTCATCGTGGTGCGGCGCTGGGATGCATTCCTGATCGCCACATTCTATTTCGGTCCCTGGCTCGCCTGGGCGTTGCTGCCGCGCACGCTGGGCTTCATCTATTACTATCTGCCGGCCGCGACCGCGGCGTCCCTGGCACTGGTCTATGTGCTGCGCCGCGAGGGTCTGCCGCGCTGGATGTTGTGGGCTTATGTCGGCGTCGCGGCGGCCGGCTTTGCGGTGATGCTGCCGATTTCCGCGGCCTTCGTCGGCACCTCGATGGGGGGATTCAACCGGCTGATGCTGTTCCAAAGCTGGATATGATTTCGCCGCCCGCCGGGCTGCGGCAGGCGGCGTGTCTTAACTCAGGGGACGAGAGTCACTTCGCTGCGGTCTTGGTGTCCATGTTCACGACCTGGACCCGGCGGTTCATGGCGTCGGCGCCGTTGGCGGCATCCTTCAGCTTGGTCTCGCCGTAGCCGACGGTGACGAGATCGTTGCCGTTGAGGCCGTAGTTCTGCATCAGGTACTTCTTGATGGTGTCGGCGCGCCGTTCGGAGAGACCTTGATTGTATGCTTCGCCACCGGTCGCGTCGGTGTGGCCGGCGACCACGAAGGTCGAGCCCTTCAGCGCCGGATCGGACAGCGCCTTGCCGAGCGCCTGCACCGAGGCCATCGAGGTCTTGGCGATGTCGGCCGAGTTGTAGTCGAACTGGATCTCCAGATCGATCTTCGGCTTGGTGGCAGCGAGCTCGGCGATCTGCTCGCGCTCGCCTGTCGAGAGCGACCGGGTCGAGCGGTTGCGCACGGTGTTCAGGAAGGTCGCCTCCTTGGCCTGCACGGTCGTGTCGGTCTGGGGGCCAACGGACAGGCCGCGGGTCGCCGGCTTCGGCTTCAGCGCATCGACGATCTGGCCGGCGGAGATGTTGTTGTCGCCAGCCAGCGCAAGGCCGGCCGTCATCGACAGGACGGCTGTCAGGGTGATCGCCGTCAGTCCAAAAGACTTAGTGAAATGGGTCATGGTGGTATCCTCGCTGTTACGCCTGATGGCGATTTGATGCTGCGAGCGTAGGGCAGGTTCAACGGCTCTGATGTGATCTTGGTCACATTCGAAACGGCGAGCCGAGCTCACTTTGCTCCGGTTCGAATCATTCGCACTTTGCTTTCGAGCCGGCCGTACTGGGTTCCGGGAAACCCGAACGTCGCAAAGGCGTCGCCTCACCGCCCGCCCGCGAACAAGAATTCGTCCAGATGTCCGCCTAACACACTTCAATCATTCGATAATTTGACGCGAGGGGAGCCGAGTTCCGTCCTGTGCCGAGGCCAAGTGACTATCAGCGCGACTATCAATTCCATCGCAGCGGCCCGCCGGATCGGACAGTGACCCTGAACGCAATGCCCATCTATATCGGTGCGGCGATGATCGCGGTGGCCATCCTGCTCTCGACACTGATCACCGGGATGACCTCCCGCTATGTCGGGCTCGAAGGGCCGACCGACGAGAACGTCTGGCTGGTCGATCGCCTCACCGGCAGTGTCTATCGCTGCCAGGCAGAAGGACGTGGCAAGGCCATCTGCGACCCGGAGGTCGCCACCGGCAGCGTCGGGGAGCGCCCAAAAGCCGCACGCTGAAAAGCGGGTATCACTGCAGCGCAGCAACGAAATTGTCTTTTCCCTGCAAACTTGTGGCTGAAGAATGGCGGTGCGTTGGCCGGCATCAGGCCGGCTGCCTACTCGAGGAGAGAACTTGATGAAGACCCTGTTGCTCGCGACGGCATTCGCCGCACTTGCTCTGTCCCCCGCATCCGCCGCCAAGATGGCGTGCACCAGTGCAAACATGGCAAAGCTCGTTGCCGGCATGGGCGGCGAAGACACGCCCGCCAAGATCGCGGCGAGGAAGTCGATGGCCGCGGCCAATTCCGACATGAGCAAGGGCAACATGCGTGGAGCATGCAAGCACTATATGAACGCCGAGAAGTCGATGGCGATGAAGAAGTAGGCTTCCGCCTGATCCCCACACGTCATGGCCGCGCTGGCAGCAGATGGCAGCGCGGCCTTTTCGTGTCCCGCTTCTTTCCTCGCGGCGAATCCCGCTACATTGCACGCTGCAATGCCCCGCACGTCCAAACCGCTTCCGCTCTCGACGACACAGGCCCGGCAGATCTGGCTGCATGCCCAGCGGCTGACCGACCGCGCTCCGTTCGGCGAAGGCGCAGAGGCCGTCTCGGCCGCTGTCGCCCATCTCGGCTATGTGCAGATCGACACCATCAACGTCATCGAGCGTTGCCATCACCACATCCTGTTCAGCCGGATCCCGACCTACCGCCGCGCCGATCTGCGCCAGGCCCAGAGCATCGATAAGACCGTGTTCGAGTACTGGACGCACGCGCTCTCCTACGTGCCGGCGAACGACTTCCGCTTCTTCCTGCCGGCGATGCGCGAGCACCGCCGCGAGGGGCACAAATGGTTCGCCGCGGTGAAGCCGGCCGACACGCGCAAGGTGATGCGGCTGCTGCGCGGCGGGCCGCTGACGATCCGTGACATCGACGACGACGTGCTCGTCGAGAAGGAGCATCTGTGGCAGAGCCGCAAGCCCTCGAAGCGGGCGCTGCAGCTCGCCTTCTATACCGGGGCGGTCACCATCAGCGCGCGCCAAGGCATGCTCAAGACCTACGAGCTGACGACGCGTCATTTCGGCTGGGACAGGCTGCCGAAGCCGGCGCCGGCAAGCGAGATCACGGCCTATCTGCTCGACCGCGCGTTGCGCTCGCAGGGCGTGGTCAGCCTCGATTCGGTCTGCCATCTCGATGCGCCCAGCAAGAAGGCGGTCGCGCGCCTGATCGCCTCGCGCGCCCGCCGCGGCGAGCTCGTGCCCGTCGCGATCGAGGGCGCCGGTAAGCAGGAGCACTGGGCTTCGCCCGCAGCGCTTGAGCCGCATGAGGTGTCGCCCGATCTCGTCCACATCCTCTCGCCGTTCGATCCCCTGATCATCCAGCGCAAGCGCACCAACCTCATCTTCGGCTACAACCACCTGTTCGAAGCTTATGTGCCGAAAGCCAAGCGCAAGCTCGGCTATTTCGCGCTGCCCGTGCTGGTCGGAGACGAGATCGTCGCCGCGCTCGATCTCAAGACCGACCGGCAGAACAAGAAGCTGTTGATGCAGAAATGGACCTGGGTCGGGCAGGGCAGGAAGACGGCGGGCCGCAAGGAGCTGAAGCGCGTGATCGAGGAGGAGCTCGACCGTTTCGAACGGTTTCAGCTCGCGGAGTGAGGCTCCGACGGCAGTCTTGTAGGGTGGGCAAAGCGAAGCGTGCCCACGTTTTGCCTATTCGATGACGAGACGTGGGCGCGGCGCTACGGCGCCTTTGCCCACCCTACGGGACCGCGCATGGCAACGCGATCGATCCACATGCCAAACGCAATCCCAACCGCATAGGCCAGCAAATTCCAAAGCGAGAAGATGCGGCCGAGCAGCAACGCGCCGGCGGTGGTGAGGCGGAACGCATCGAGCCAGGGAGTATGCATCAGGCGGGAGAACTCGACGACTGCCGCGATCACTATCGCGATGGCTGCGAGCTGGCTCCGTGTCAGCCGCGGCAGCACGACTCCTGCCAGCAGAAACACCATCGTCGCCCACAGCAGCGAGCCGCCGTACTTCACGATGAACGCAGGCAGGCCGAGCGGGAAGCCGTACCAGCGAAGGGACAGCCCACAGGCAATCACTGCGAGCGCGAAAGCAGCGCGGATCAGTGAGGTCCGTAGAGGCGCAACAGGCGTGCCCGGCTGCGTCTCGTGCATTGCTTGCTCCATTGACTCTTTGCTCGCGATGCTGAAAACGGCCGCAGACCCGAAAAAAGCAACAACCCCGGGGGAAGCCATGAGCCAGACCACGACCTATGCCGGTTCCACCGGTGCCACCAAGTCGGACATCGAAACCTCGACCATCCGCGCCATCTCCTGGCGCCTGATTCCGTTCCTGGTGCTGGCCTACTTCTTCTCCTATCTCGATCGCGTCAATCTCGGCTTCGCCGCGCTGACCATGAACGCCGATCTGAAATTCACGCCGCTGATCTACTCCTGGGGTGCCGGCATCTTCTTCATCGGCTATTTCATCTTCGAAGTGCCGAGCAACCTCGCCCTGGAGAAATTCGGCGCGAGCCGCTGGATCGCCCGCATCATGGTGACCTGGGGCATCATCTCGGCGCTGATGGCCGTCGTGAGCGGTGTTACCAGCTTCTACGTCCTGCGCTTCCTGCTCGGCGTCGCCGAGGCCGGCTTCTTCCCCGGGATCATCCTCTATCTCACCTATTGGTATCCGGCCGAATATCGCGCCCGCTTTCTTGCGGCCTTCGCGATCGCGGTGCCGGTCTCGACCGTGATCGGCGCGCCGATCTCGGGCCTGTTGCTCGGGCTCGACGGCATGATGGGCCTGAAAGGCTGGCAGTGGCTGTTCATCATCGAGGGCATCCCATCGGTGCTGCTCGGCATCGTCACCTGGTTCTATCTCACCGACAAGCCGGAGAAGGCGGACTGGCTCTCGGCCGAGCAGAAGGCCTGGCTGAAGGCGAAGCTGGATGCGGAGATCGCGGCCAAGCAAGCGGTGAAGCATTTCTCGCTCGGCGAGGCGCTGTCTTCACCGAAGGTGATCGCGCTCAGCCTGGTCTATTTCGGCTTCGTCGGCGCGCTCTATGGCATGCAGTTCTGGCTGCCGCAGATCGTCAAGGCGTTCGGCCTCACCAACGCCCAAACCGGATTCGTCACTGCGGTCCCGTATCTGTTCGGCACCATCGCCATGATCCTGTGGGCGAGGCATTCGGATGCGAGCCGCGAGCGCGTCATGCATGTCGGCGCGCCGCTGCTGCTCACCGCAGTCGCGCTCGGCATCTCCTCCTATCTCACCGATCCCACGCTGACGATGGTGGCGCTGACAGTGGCCGCGATCGGCGTGTTCTGCTGCTTCGGTGTGTTCTGGACCCTGCCGACCGCCTGGCTGTCCGGCACGGCGGCCGCTGGCGCCATCGCGCTGATCAACTCGATCGGCAACCTCGCCGGCTTCGGCGGGCCGTACCTGATCGGCTGGGTCAAGGAGGCGACGGGCCAGACCTCGACGGGCCTCTTGGTGCTCGCCGTGCTGCCGTTGATCGCGGGCATCCTGGTGTTCGTCGGCGGACACGACAGCAAGCACGAATTCGCCGACCAGGAGCGGTGAGGGGGCACGCACGTCGCGCGCTGTACCCACCATCTTCGCCGCAGAGCGGTTCTGGTGGGCACGCTCCGCTTTGCCCACCCTACAATAACACCTCGCGGCCAAGCCTATCCCTCCTTACAACTCCTTCACGATCACGCATTCCTGATGACTGACGATTATTGACTTTTATCAGTGAACAGTCGACATTCCTCTCAGTCGAGATGCAGGAGTGTCCTTCGATGTTGGTCCGGTCGATTTTGTCGAGCTATTCCAAGCTTTTCGCAGGAGCCGCGCTCGCCCTGATGGCCGTTTCGCTGGCAGGGTGCAATGATACCGTCGCCGAGAAGGCCGAGCCGCCGCGGCCGGTTCTGGTGGCAACCGCCCACTACGCTGCCGAGACCCCGGAGCGCAGCTTCGTCGGCACTATCCGTCCCAGGATCGAGAGCGATCTCGGCTTCCGCGTCGCCGGCAAGGTGGCCAAACGCCTCGTCGAAGTCGGCCAGACAGTCGAAGTCGGCCAGCCGCTCGCCACCCTCGACGAGGTCGACCTGAAGCTCCAGGCCGAGCAGGCCGTTGCCGAGCAGACCGCCGCAACCGGCGTGCTGGCCCAGGCCGCCGCCGCCGAGCAGCGCGCCAAGGATCTCAAGGCCAAGGGCTGGACCACGGACGCCCAGCTCGACCAGAGCCGCGCCGCCGCCGATGAAGCCCGTGCGCGCTTGAACCGGGCCGAGCGCTCGGTCGAGTTGACCAAGAATTCCCTTTCCTACGCGACGCTCAACGCCGACGCCCGCGGCGTCGTCACCGCAACGCTGATCGAGCCCGGCCAGGTGGTTGCCGCGGGCCAGGCTTCGATCCGTGTCGCCCGCTTTGCCGAGAAGGAAGCGGTCGTCGCGATCCCTGAGACGCTGGTCGGACGCGCCAAGTCGGGCGTCGCCAGCGTCACTCTCTGGTCCGAGCCGAACAAGAAATACACGGCCAAGCTGCGCGAGATCGCGCCGGCAGCCGATCCCGCCACGCGCACCTATCTGGCAAAGTTCTCGCTGCCCGAGGCCGACGACAAGGTCGCGCTCGGCATGACGGCGACGCTGACGCTGTCGGATGCCGCGACCGAGCGCGTCGCGCGGTTGCCGCTGTCGGCGCTCTTCAACGAAGGCGGCAAGCCCTCCTTCTACGTTGTCGACGACAACGGTGGCGTCACGCTCAAGCCGGTCACGGTGAAGTCCTACGAGAGCAAGGACGTCGTCATCACCGGCGGCGTGGAGGAGGGTGCCAAGATCGTCGCCCTCGGCGTGCAGAAGCTCGATCCCGGCCAGCGGGTGCGGATCGTGTCGTCCTTGTCGTTCTGATCCGTCGTTTGAAAGTCTGGTCCTTCGGACCATCCCGGAATGACAAGAGAAGTGAGTTACGTCGTGTGAGGTGAGTTTCGGCCTTTGTCCCTAAGCAAAGGCTGAAGCGGCGAAGCGATCCAGAACCTGCCCAGCCCCCTGGATTGCTTCGCTGCCTCGCGACGACGGTTTGAGCAGAGCGGCTGTCGTTGTTTGCAACTGGATCGTCTTTCGGAGAGTGCGATGAAGCGCTTCAACCTTTCGGCCTGGGCCGTCAGCCATCCGACGCTGGTGCTCTTCCTGATGATCATCCTCGGCGTCGCCGGCTTCTTCTCCTATGAGAAGCTCGGCCGTGCCGAGGATCCGTTCTTCACGGTGAAGGTGGTCAACGTCTCCGTGATCTGGCCCGGCGCGACCGCGCAGGAAATGCAGACCCAGGTTGCCGATCCCATCGAGAAGAAGATCCAGGAGCTGCCCTATTTCGAGAAGGTGCAGACCTATTCCAAGCCCGCCTTCACCGCGCTCCAGGTCACCTTCCGCGACAACACGCCGCCGAAGGACGTGCCCTACCTCTTCTATCTCCTGCGCAAGAAGCTGGTCGACGTGCAGGGCCAGCTGCCGTCCGGCATTCTCGGGCCCGTCGTCAACGACGAGTTCTCCGACGTCGATTCCATCCTCTACATGATGACCGGCGACGGCGCCGATTATGCCCAGCTCAAGAAGGTCTCCGAAGGTTTTCGCCAGCGCCTGCTCAAGGTGCCCGGCGTGACCAAGGTCGACGTCTACGGCAACCAGGATGAGCGCATTTTCGTCGAGTTCAGCCACGCCAAGCTCGCCACGCTGGGCATCACGCCGCAGGCGCTGTTCGATTCGCTCGCCAAGCAGAACAACGTGACGCCGGCCGGCACGGTCGAGACCTCCTCGCAGCGCGTGCCGCTGCGCGTCACCGGCGCGCTCGACGGTGCCAAGGCCGTCGCCGAAACGCCGGTCGAGAGCAACGGCCGCGTGTTCCGTCTCGGCGATATCGCCACCGTCACTCACGGCTATGTCGATCCGCCGAGCTTCGTCGTGCGCCAGGAAGGCAAGCCCGCCATCGGCATCGGCGTCGTCACCGCCAAGGGCGCCAACATCCTGGATCTCGGCAAGGAGGTCGAGAAGGCGACGGCCGACTTCATGAAGGCGGTGCCGCAGGGCGTCGACGTCAAGCTGATTGCCGATCAGCCCAAGGTGGTCGAGCACGCCGTCGGCGAGTTCGTGCACTCCTTCATGGAAGCGCTCGTCATCGTGCTGTTCGTCTCGTTCCTGGCGCTCGGCTGGCGCACCGGCATCGTGGTCGCACTGTCGGTGCCCCTGGTGCTCGGCATCGTCTTCATCGTCATGAACACGATGTCGCTCGACCTGCACCGCATCACGCTCGGCGCGCTGATCATCGCGCTCGGCCTGCTCGTCGACGACGCCATCATCGCGGTCGAAATGATGGTGGTGAAGATGGAGCAGGGCTGGGATCGCATGCGTGCGGCGTCCTTTGCCTGGGAATCTACTGCGTTTCCGATGCTCACGGGAACGCTGGTCACGGCCGCTGGCTTCCTCCCCATCGGCTTTGCCAATTCCGCGGTCGGCGAATATGCCGGCAGCATATTCTGGATCGTGGCAATCGCGCTGGTCGCCTCCTGGTTCGTGGCGGTGATCTTCACGCCTTATATCGGCGTCAAGCTGCTGCCCGAGATGAAGGCGCACCACAACCATGATCCGCATGCGGTCTACGAGACCCGCATGTACCGCGGCCTGCGCGCCATCGTGAAATGGTGCGTCAACCACCGCATCACCGTGGTGGTCGCGACCGTCGGCGTCTTCGCCGCCTCGATCGTCGGCTTCGGCCAGGTCCAGCAGCAGTTCTTCCCACTCTCGGAGCGCCCCGAGCTGTTCCTGCAGCTGCGCCTTCCGGAAGGCACCGCCTTCAACGTTACCGAGAAGGCGGTGAAGAAGGCCGAGACGCTGCTCAAGGACGACAAGGACATCGAGACCTATACCGCCTATGTCGGCCAGGGCTCTCCGCGCTTCTGGCTCGGCCTCAACCCGCAGCTTCCGAACGAGGCCTTTGCCGAGATCGTCATCGTTGCCAAGGGGGTCGAGGCGCGCGAGCGCATCAAGGCCAAGATCGAGACCGCGGCCGCCGAGGGCTTCCTGACCGAGGCACGCGTGCGCGTCGACCGCTTCAATTTCGGTCCGCCGGTCGGCTTCCCCGTGCAGTTCCGCGTGATCGGCCCCGATGCCAACAAGGTCCGCGAGATCGCCTACCAGGTCCGCGACGTCATGCGGGAGAACAAGAGCGTCAAGGACGTCCAGCTCGACTGGAACGAGCAGTCGCCCTACCTCAAGCTCGTCGTTGACCAGGACCGCGCCCGCGCCATGGGCCTGACCCCGCAGGACGTCTCGCAGGCGCTGGCGATGCTGATCTCGGGCTCGCAGGTCACGACCGTGCGCGACGGCATCGAGAAGGTCGGCGTAGTCGCCCGCGCGATCCCGTCCGAGCGCCTCGACCTCGGCGGCGTCGGCGATCTCACCATCACCTCGCGCAACGGCGTCGCCGTGCCCCTGCAGCAGATCGCTCGAATTGAATATGCCCATGAGGAGCCGATCATGTGGCGGCGCAACCGCGACATGGCGATCACCGTGCGCTCCGACGTCGTCGATGGCGTGCAGGCCCCTGATGTCACCAACCAGATCACGCCGAAGCTGAAGGCGATCAAGGATCACCTCGAGCCGGCCTACCGGATCGAGCCGGGCGGTGCGTTCGAGGAATCCGCCAAGGGCAACGCCTCGATCTTCATCCTCTTCCCGGTGATGGTCATGGTGATGCTGACGCTGCTGATGATCCAGCTGCAGAGCTTCTCACGCCTGATCCTGGTGTTCCTGACCGCGCCGCTCGGCATCGTCGGTGCCTCGCTCGGCCTCAACGTCGCCAATGCCCCGTTCGGCTTCGTGGCGCTGCTCGGCCTGATCGCGCTCGCCGGCATGATCATGCGCAACACGGTCATCCTGGTCGACCAGATCGAGACCGACGTCAGCCACGGCCTGACCCGGCGCGAGGCGATCGTCGAGGCGACCGTCCGCCGTGCCCGGCCGGTGGTGCTGACGGCGCTCGCCGCCATTCTCGCCATGATCCCGCTGACGCGCTCGGCCTTCTGGGGCCCGATGGCGATCACCATCATGGGCGGCCTGTTCGTCGCGACCTTCCTGACGCTGCTGTACCTGCCGGGCCTCTATGCCCTGTGGTTCCGCAAGAGCCTGGACGAGGCCGGAACGCCCGAGCAGCCGGCCGCGCCGCAGCATGGGAGCGATGACCCGCACGCAATTCCGCTTGCCGAAGCGGCTGAATAGATGAGAAGACTGTTGACCAGCGAGTCCTGACTGATGGCCCTTGTTTCGGAACATATCGAAGTCGACACCCGGGATCGCATCCTCGAGGTGGCCGAGCGGCTGTTCCGCCAGATCGGCTACCAGAAGACGACCGTCGGCGACATCGCCAAGGAGCTCAGGATGAGCCCCGCCAACGTGTATCGCTTCTTCGAATCGAAGAAGGCGATCCATCAGGCGGTGGCCCGCTCGCTGATGGGCGAGGTCGAGCTGGAGGCGCAGCGGATCGTGGCAAGGCCCGGTCCGGTGCTGCCGCGCTTCCGCGAGCTGCTCATCACCATTAATCGCATGAACACCGAGCGCTATGTCGGCGACAACAAGCTGCACGAGATGGTCGCGATCGCGATGGAGGAGGACTGGGAGGTCTGCGTCGCCCATATGGAGTGCATCGCCGGCGTCATCGGCCAGATGATCGCGCAAGGCGTCGCCTCCGGCGAGTTCGAGGCGCCGGACCTGCAACTGGCCTCGCTGTGCGCCTGCACCGCGATGATCCGCTTCTTCCACCCCCAGATGATCGCCCAGTGCGCCACCAAGCCGGGCCCGACCATCGACCAGATGATCGATTTCGTCATCGCGGGTCTGTCGCCGCGCCACTGACGGGCGGGGCGTTTTCTCCTATAAGCAGACTGATCGCCCCGGCACGACCGCCGGAGGCGGACCGGGACGGACCCACAAACTCCGTCATTGCGAGCGCAGCGAAGCAATCCAGACCGTCTCCGCGGAGGGATTCTGGATTGCTTCGCTGCGCTCGCAATGACGAAAGGAAGCAGCGCGTGACCGACAAAGACCTGTACTTCTACGAACCCTCCAAGGGCCACGGACTCAAGCACGACCCCTTCAACGCCATCATCGCGCCGCGGCCGATCGGCTGGATCTCCTCGCGCGACGCCAGGGGCCACGTCAACCTCGCGCCCTACAGCTTCTTCAACGCGTTCTGCTACGTGCCGCCGATCATCGGCTTCTCCTCGACCAACTGGAAGGACACGGTCGAGAACATGCAGCAGACCGGCGAGTTCGTCTGGAATCTGACGACGATGGATCTCGCCAAGCACATGAACGCGACCGCGGCACATGTCGCCCCCGAGGTCGACGAGTTCGAGGTCGCGGGCCTCACCGCCGTGCCCGGCAAGCTCGTCAATGTCCCGCGCGTCGGCGAGAGCCCCGTCGCCTTCGAGTGCAAGGTGTCCGACATCGTCCGCCTCAAGGGCGCCAATGGCAAGGAGGCCGACGCCTGGCTGACGCTCGGCGAAGTCGTCGCCGTCCACATCGACAAGGCCTTGATCAAGGACGGCGTCTACCAGACCGCCGCCGCCCGCCCCATCGTCCGCGCCGGCCGGCGCGGCGATTATTTCGAGATCAAGCCGGAGAACATGTTCGAGATGGTCCGGCCGGACTAGGCCACTTCCGTCATTCCGGGGCGACGCGCAGCGTCGAGCCCGGAATCCATTCATCGACCAACGCTGCGGCACGATGGATTCCGGGCTCACGCTTCGCGTGCCCCGGAATGACAGTGGAGAGACATTCAGCCCCCACCCCCTCCCGGA
>NZ_JADYVG010000070.1:0-1224 GCF_020193585.1 Bradyrhizobium sp. IC3195
CACGCCGTTGGCGATGCCGTCGAGCAGGTTGTTGATGTCGCTGGCGCGGTTGTCGAGCGACTGGGCCGTGAAGAAGTTGGTGGGATTGTCCAGGGCCGAGTTGACGCTCTTGCCGGTCGACAGACGGCTCTGGGTGGTGGCGAGAAGATCAGCGGTGGACTGGAGGGAGAGCAGGTTCTGGCGAACCGACGCGGAGAGAACGATACCGGACATTGAGTGTTACCCTTCTGGTACGCAACGCAACAAAACTTCGATTAGGATTAATCGATGGCCGGGACGGTGAACGTTGTGGGCTAACAAAGCATGAAGCGAGTCGCGCCAGGCCCTCCACCGATTCACCATGTGCGCATCCGGAGCCTCAGCGTTCTCACCCATATCGTCATGATAGGACGGTGCTTTTCCGTGCACCGATGAGGCATTTGCGACTTGTCAACCATAACTGAGAGTGAGCAATTGGCTGCATCGAATGCACCGCTGCGACCTTGCCGGGCAGCACTCGCACGCCGGCGCAAAAAGAAAGCGGCGGAGCCGAAGCCCCGCCGCCGGATCTTGCTTGCGATGTCGTCCGCGACTTAGCGGAGCAGTTGCAGCACGCTCTGCTGCGACTGGTTGGCCAGCGACAGCGCGGAGACCGCGATCGACTGGCGGGTCGACAGCGCCTGGCTGTTGGCCGCCTCGACGTTGGTGTCGGCCAGGGTCAGGTTGGACGAGCCGGTCTGCAGCACGTTGATCAGGCTCTTGTTGAAGTCCTGACGAACCTGCACCACCGAGAGGTTCGAGCCGAGGCTCGAGGCCTGCGAGCGGAGCGTGCTCGAGGCGGCGTTGAGGTTGGTCAGCACCTTGTTGGTGGCAGCGTTGTCGATGAAGTCGACACCGCTGGTCAGTGAGGCGAGGCCCAGACCCTTGGAGTTGTAGGTCACGCCGGTGATGCTGAGGTTCGACTTGCCGGTCTCGTCGAACACCAGCTTGAGCTGGTCCCCGTTCAAGAGGTTGACGCCGTTGAACGAGGAGTCCTGCGCGGTCGTGTCGATCTGGTTCAGGATGTTGTTGAACTGAGACACCAGGTTGGCACGCGAGGTCTGCGCGACGACGTCCTGGACGGGGCTGGAAGCCGTCGAGAACGTCAGCGACGAGGTCAGCGTGCCGCCGATCGCACCACCCGCGGCGCTCGAACCGATGGTCGAGGACGCGTAGTCGTTGGTGGTCGAGATCGTCAGCAGCCCG
>NZ_JADYVG010000071.1:0-1191 GCF_020193585.1 Bradyrhizobium sp. IC3195
TCCCAGCTGCGCTAAACGAGGGCCAAGCCCATAGAGATGCGCTAAAAGTGAAGTGAGAACGACGCCACCGAAGAGAGCAATGAGGTCCCTCGTGGCAGAACTGCGCCAATCGAAGTGCAATACGCGCCATCGTGGAGTTGACATTCTCATCTCAGTCAAACCGTCGCAACGCAGGGTGGCCCAGTGAGGTTCTTGCCCGCAGCATGATTGTTGAGAACCAGATGTTGCGCCGATTGCCGAACTTCAGTAACGGCTTCGCAAGCAGCAATGAGCCCTCGGGTCGAGATAGTTGCTTCCCGCAACAGTTGTGTTCGAGCGACCGGCAGGCTCGCGCATCGTTAGTGCGGCGGAAGCAACGAGCTATATCCTGAATATGCCGCTTCACGACTTTGAACACTCTGGAGCGCGAGCGCCAAGGGAGGGCGCTAGGTCGTAGTCTGACGTTTCGAAGGCAAGAGGTGCCTGGCCTGCAGCTTCTCGGATCGGCGGATGGATGGACCCGCACGGCCTAGGTGCTCGGACCGTCCGTTCCATTTTCACATCAACCCGTTCCAGATCGTCGAGATCCGCATCCCTCGACCGTGGACGTGAGCATCTGGCGAACCGGACAATGCGCAACGTGCTCCCGATCAGATCCGATCCCACGAAATTCGTGGACATTGGTGCGGTCGTCGCGCCTATGGAGAGTAACGCCCCGTCGGTCGCCGTTGTCCTCTCTTCGACCTGCCGAAGCGAAATCACGGCCGGCGCACAGACAATCTGAAGGGCTCGGCGCTACGCTTACGATCGGCTCGAAGCCTTGGACAAAGAAGCGTGCCCCCGCTTAAGACAATTCTTGAATTTCCCGTGGGCTCCGCCGCTGCTATTTCGTGCCGATCTTCGGCGCATGGGCATCACTTGGGTGATGCCCGGCACCCGCCCGCGCGGGACCGGCATGACCGGCGGTCTTACCGCGAGTGCTGGCGGCGAGGCCACGTTCTGCTATCTGAAGGACGTCCGGCGGACCGCACCCGCATCGACGCAAAGCCTTAAAGGGTGGAGAGCGGTCTTCAGCTCCGAGCAAGGAGCTATGCGGGAAAGTGGGTGCTGACGGAATGAGATAGGCGGCGTATCGAGGCGGGTGTCGAGCCTGCCAGAACCTCTCGAGGAGAGCGATACGCCATGAACGATACTAGCAACATTGTCCCGCTT
>NZ_JADYVG010000072.1:0-1154 GCF_020193585.1 Bradyrhizobium sp. IC3195
GCGCGTATTGCACTTCGATTGGCGCAGTTCTGCCACGAGGGACCTCATTGCTCTCTTCGGTGGCGTCGTTCTCACTTCACTTTTAGCGCATCTCTATGGGCTTGGCCCTCGTTTAGCGCAGCTGGGACAGCGCTATGTGGAGTCGGTACTCGACGACATTATCTTCATCGTGTTCGTTGCATTCTTGCTGAGCATTGGGCTCACGATCTTTAGTGTTCGGCGCTACCGAGAACTCGCCCGCGGAACTGAAGCACGAACCATCACAGAAGGAGAAGTCCGCGATTTGGCGCGACACGATCCATTGACTGGCTTGCCAAACCGCCGCCTGTTTGATGACAAACTTGATCTGTGCGTTGGCCTCGCCACCGACACGCATCAAGTCGCTGTTCTGATGCTCGGCCTCGACGGCTTAAAGCGAATCAAGGATACGCACGGCCATGCAGCGGTGGACAAGGCACTCTGCGAACTTGCCACTAGGCTTGCCGACATCTTGTGCAAGGACGGCTTCCTGGCGAGGATCGGAGGCGACGAATTCGGGATCGTCCTGCCCAACATTAGCTCCCTCGAGGATCCCGCCAATCTGGCGCGCCGTATCGTGGCGTCTGCCGCCGACAGTTTCGCGATTGAGGCTGGCGCAGCCGAGCTTAGTCTTGGAATTGGCATCGCCATCGCTCCGCTTGATGGCGTCACTCCCCACGAATTGGTTAGGCGCGCAGAACGCGCACTTTATCGCGCGCAAGGCGACGGCAGGTCGCGTGTTCGCTTTTTTGAACCTGACATGGACGTGCATGTCGAGCGGCGCATCAATATTGAGCGTGAGCTTCGGAGCGCTATCGCAACGGATATTATCGAGCCCCATTACCAGCCGGTGGTTTCACTTGTAAGTAATCGCATCGTCGGGTTCGAGGCGTTGGCGCGTTGGGAGAGCAAGACATCGGGCCATATCCCGCCTGACGTGTTTATTCCGATTGCAGAAGAAACAGGCCTCATCAACGCTCTTGGAGATCAGCTGTTTCGCCGCGCGTGTCTTGATGCCACTGCGTGGCCAAAGACGTTTTCGCTTGCCTTCAACATTTCGCCTGTTCAGTTGCGGGATTCCGCGCTTGGAGAGCGCATTATATCGCTCCTAGAGCAGACCGGCTTTAGTCCGCGCC
>NZ_JADYVG010000073.1:0-1106 GCF_020193585.1 Bradyrhizobium sp. IC3195
TCGCTGCGATGGCGGCCGAAGAATGAGATCGACGATGGCGTGGCGTACGGCGGGCATGGTTGGTTGAGGCGGAGGCCCATTGATTCTTTTTTTTCCGTCCCGCATGTGCGAGGCGACGGTGCTGCAAGAAGGCGTAGGCAATCATTGTCATCAGGGCGTGGCGATGAAGACCCTGCCATGATCGCCCTTCGAAGTGATCAAGCCCAAGCTCCTCCTTCAACTGCTGATGCGCCTGCTCACAAATCCATCGTGCCTTGATGGTGGCGGCCAGTGTGCGCAGATCCGTCGCCGCAGGGAGGTTGGCGAGATAGTATTTCTTCTCCCCTGAGGCACGCTGCTCGCCAATGAGCCAAGCTTCGTCGCCCGGGAGATGCTGCTGACCCTTATCCCAGATTCGCTGGGGAGGGCCGTCGGCGGTGCGGACACGGAGAGCAGCAAATCGGGCTTTCAGCCGACCTTTCGTCCCGCTGCGCCAACTCACGGTTTTCCATTTGGCGCTCGCCAGCATGTGTTCTGCCGCAATCGATAAGATATCCGGCACGTGGTGCTTTCGTGGTTTCCCGCGGACTTTGGTAATCGGCCAAATGAGCTTCACATCAACCGGATACACCTTGAGGTGCCGAGGGATGCCGACGGCCCAGGCCAATCCGCGTTCTGTTAGCCCTTGTCGAAATGGTGCGCTGAGCCCGTATCCTGCATCCGCCAGCACACATCCAAAGCGCACGTTGGCTGCCATCGCTCGATCAACCTCAGCCAAAGCGATTTCTGGCTTGGATCTTGCCGTTCGGTGTTCGATCGGCACCCGAGCACGCATCAAACGAGACACATTGCCTGTCCAACTCTCGGGCAGAAAGAGACGCAATGCGACCATCACGGGCACTTCGCCGCGCGCAAGGGTCAGCGACACCAGCGTTTGGCAATTTGCCGTTTTGCCAAGAGAGGACGCATATTGAGCCGCGACACCAACCGAGCGTTCGCCCTTTTTCGGCATTGCGGTGTCATCAATGACTAATACCGCATCCTTGCCGCCGACAAGCCGATCCGCCTGGTTGAGCAGCTCAGATTCCAGCGGTGATGCGTCCCAGACACCTTCGACGATGAAATGG
>NZ_JADYVG010000074.1:0-1096 GCF_020193585.1 Bradyrhizobium sp. IC3195
CTTGATGCCACTGCGTGGCCAAAGACGTTTTCGCTTGCCTTCAACATTTCGCCTGTTCAGTTGCGGGATTCCGCGCTTGGAGAGCGCATTATATCGCTCCTAGAGCAGACCGGCTTTAGTCCGCGCCGCCTGGAGATTGAAATTACAGAGAGCGCGTTCGTGGAAAGAAACGGGGCTGCGAAGACCGTAATTGACGAACTTCGTCAAGCCGGCGTCCCCGCATCGCGCTCGATGATTTCGGAACAGGTTATGCTACGCTTAGCCAGCTGCTTTCGTTTCGTCTTGACAAGATCAAGATCGATCGCAGCTTCGTGTCGCATCTCCACGACAGCACTGACAGCCGGGTGATCGTTCGTGCTATAATCGGCCTTGCTGAAGGGTTTGGTTTGACGACCACGGCCGAGGGAGTCGAAGACGAACGCCAGCTCGTCTATCTGGTGTTCAATGGTTGCACAGAAGGACAAGGCTACCTGTTCAGTGGTCCCGTTCCAGCCGCCGGTATCCCCGCGCTGCTCGATCGCGAAGCCAGCCGCGGACCGGTCACTGAAGATGGAGCAAGAAACCCACATGCGTGAGCCGACGCGCTGAGTTCAAGCGTGCTCGGGAGACACTTGATCAGAATAAAGCGTCTAGAGTTGCCGCGATACATTCGACACATCACCCTGCATTGTTGCTCAGGGCGGGCGCATTCACTTGGACAGGGCGCAGACTCTAAGAGATCACCTTGGCTCGATTACGCGATTGCGGGCGGCGGCCTGTCGTGCATCACTGTTTTGACCGACTCCAGCGTCAACGCACAGGGGCCGCGAACGGCCCTATGCGCTCAGAGTGCGCGAGCGGCCAAGCGCCTGATCTTCGACTACTCTCTTCGCTCTGGCGGCGTGCAGATGCACGATGAGCTGAATTAACGGCGATCAGATACCCGAAGTCTGGATATTGTCTCGAAGAGCCGTTATCCAAATCCCCTAACAGGCTGTTGAAAAAGGTGCTCGCCGCCGACCGGCGACCGTGATTCATTAGCTCCGACGAGATTCGGAGATGGGGCGTGCGCGGCGGCGACAATCGAACGGGCGAGCTGTTCAGCTACGTCGACCTG
>NZ_JADYVG010000075.1:0-1095 GCF_020193585.1 Bradyrhizobium sp. IC3195
GTAAAGCGGTGGCTGCAAGCTCCCGTGGAGAAAGAAGACGGAATCCCTGTGGAGAGAACACGCGGAACCCCTCAGGGTTCGGTGGTTTCACCGCTGCTCGCAAATTTGGTTCTGCACTATGCATTCGATCACTGGATGCAGCGGACCTTCCCTTGTTTGTGTTTCGAAAGATACGCTGACGATGCGATAGTCCATTGCAGAACTGAAAGCGAGGCTCGAACCGTGATGGAGGCGATCCGAAAACGTCTTGCGGAATGCGGTCTGGAGCTCCATCCGGAGAAAACCCGGATCGTCTACTGCAAGGATAATAAACGGAGAGAGGAATGCGAACACATCTCGTTCGACTTCCTTGGCTACACCTTCCAGCCGCGCAGCGCTCGCGATCGAAAGGGCGAGAAGTTCCTCAACTTCCTCCCGGCAATCAGCAACAAGGCTGCCAAAGGAATCCGACAAACCATTCGCTCATGGCGACTGGGTTCGACGCGAAACCACTGGAGTCTTGAAGAACTCGCCAAGCTGATTGATCCTGTCGTGCAAGGATGGCTGAACTATTACGGACGGTTTTACCGGACGGAATGTGTCAACGTCCTTCGTCACGTAAACGACGCGCTCGCCCGCTGGACGAGGCGGAAATACAAGCGGTTGAAAGGCCGGAAAGTCGCCTCAGTATATTGGTTGGGACGGCTCGCACAGCGCGATCCGAACCTACTCTATTTGTGGCGAGTCGGCATTCGACCTGCGGCTGGAAGATAGAAGCCGGATGAATCGAGAGGTTCACGTCCGGTTTCGTGAGAGCCTCGGGGTGCAATTCCCCGGGGGCTACTCGACCGACCGTGACCCGCTTGAGGTCCTGGCTGCGCAACGCGCCGGCCTCGTGTGCCACCCGCAAGCTCTCGGCCAGCAACAGCTCCAGCTTGTCGCCGAGCCGCTTGCGCCGGTGGCTCAGGTCCGAGCGCTCGTGCGGGAATGCGTGCTGGAAGAACTCTTCGCCGGTAAAGTACTGGAAATATGGGTCGTGGACCCAGCGCTCGCACACCCCCCTCATCGGACAGCCCGTAAATGTGCTTGAGCAGCAACAGCCCGATCATGAAGCGG
>NZ_JADYVG010000076.1:0-1079 GCF_020193585.1 Bradyrhizobium sp. IC3195
CGATGGCCCAGCGATGGCCTTCCACCGACACCAGCTTCTGCATGGACGTGCCTTTGGGGCACCATGTGGAGAAGAAGGCCAAGCTGCCGTCGGCGATGTTGCGGCGGATCAGAAGACCCCGCGTCCATTCCCCGGCAAGGTCGTCGTTGTATTCACCGGCGTCGAGATCGGCCAGCTCGAGATAGGCCCAGTCGTGCCAGCGCGGCCCTTTGATCCCCTCGCCGGACGCCAGGCGGCGCCAGGCCTTCTTGGGAAGGCTCTGCGCAATCGCGGAGGCGGTGCCGGCGACAGGCTGCGGCTTGCCCCAGGAACGGAACACATGATTGGACGCAACACCCAGAACATAGCCCTTGCCCTCCTTGCGCAGCAGGGTTTCGATCTCACCGGTGCCATACACGCTGTCCGCGGCCACGAACGCGAACGGCACCTGTGCGGCGATCGCGCCAGCGATCATGTGACGCGCGATCTTGGGCTTTGTCGCAAAGCCCGCATCGCTCGGGACATGCGCAGCCTTCAGGCGAGCGGGGTCGTCCGTCCAGTCCTTTGGCAGGTAGAGTGCCCGGTCGATGAAGGCATGGCCATGCCGCGACACGTAGGCGGCGAACACTCCGATCTGGCAATTGGTGATCTTGCCGGCCGAGCCGGTGTACTGGCGCGCGACGCCGCATGAGGCCTTGCCCTGTTTCAAAAAGCCGGTCTCATCGATGACCAGAACCGCGTCCTCATCGGGCAGCGTTTCCAGCACGTATTCACGGACAATATCGCGCAGCGCATCGGCGTCCCACTGCCCCCGACCCAGGATCGCTTGCTGGCGCCACGGGCCTGGATCGCCGGCCGCTTCCGCCCGCATCCAACCCGTCTTGCGCGGCTCGTTGCCCAACAGTCCGTCGAGAAACTGCCCCGCCGCGGCCGCGACCCGCTCCTGCGTAAACAGCGGACGGATGCGTTGCTTGATATCTCGCAACGCCGAAGCCCACAGCGTCAGCGTATCTTCAACTGACGCGCCACCAATCATCAGATCCCGAATCATGGTCGCCCATGGATTCAGAACCTTCAGGAAGATGCAACTGTAATGCTAG
>NZ_JADYVG010000077.1:0-1056 GCF_020193585.1 Bradyrhizobium sp. IC3195
CCGGTCGGAATGCTCGGCGCACCGGTCGAGCCCGGGATCGGCGCATTCTTGAAGGTGATGACTTTACCGTTGACGTTCAGCGTCGAGCCGTCGGTGATCGTCGCACCCAGCGAAGCCGCGCTGGTGGTGCGGTTGACGTTCACGGTGGCGTTGCCGCCGCCCACCGACGTCGTCAGGGCGAGAGCCTTGAGCAGATCGGCCTTGCCGGTGACGCTCAGATCCGCACCTGTCGAGCTCCTCAGCGTGACGGCGCCCGCAGCGACGGTCGAAGCGGTCTGGCCGTTGCTCGTGGCGATCGTCGCCGCACCCGAGCTGATCGAGACCGTCTTGACGCCGCTTGCCAGATCGATCGCGCTCAACAGGTCGTTGACGTTCGCTGCCGGAGTGCCGGCGGTGCCGAGATAAACGGTGCTGTTGCCATTGCCGTCGGTGACGATGTTGCCGCTGACGCCCGAGCCGGTCGGAACGCCGGTCGCACCCGGAGCCGAGCCGCTGCGGAAGGTGATGGTCTTGCCGTTCACGGTCAGCGTGTCGCCGTCGGCAGGCTGGGCGTTGCCGGCGAGGCCGGTCGCGGTCGTGCCGTTGGTGGCGATCAGGGTCATGGTGCCGGTCAGCGCCGTGGTGCCGTCGCCGGCCGTTGCGCCCGTGCTGGCGAAGACGCCGATGGTGGCGCCGAGCGTCGTGGTTCCGGTCGCCGCGGTGGTGCCGCCGGCCGCACCGCTATACACGACGTTGCTGTTCGCCGTCGCGCTGGCGTAGGAGGTCGTGCCACGCAGGTCGGCCGCCGTCGCACCGGAGATGGTGGCGGAGACGTTGGACTTGGTGGAATAGCCGACCGTGGTCTGCAGCGCCTGGTTGGCGATCGACTTCGCAGAGTCGATCAGCTTCTGCAGCGAGGTGATGCCGGTGTTGGCGGCCTGCAGCACCTGCACGCCGTTGGCGATGCCGTCGAGCAGGTTGTTGATGTCGCTGGCGCGGTTGTCGAGCGACTGGGCCGTGAAGAAGTTGGTGGGATTGTCCAGGGCCGAGTTGACGCTCTTGCCGGTCGACAGACGG
>NZ_JADYVG010000078.1:0-1031 GCF_020193585.1 Bradyrhizobium sp. IC3195
CGCCCACCGCGCCGAACGGCACAGGCGCGCCATGGCCATCCAGCAAGTACACCCGCGTGTTGGCGATTGGGCGCCCGATCGGGACCAATGACCCATTAAAATCAGCCGGGCAAGTCCAGATCGTCGCGAACGTCGTCGTCTCGGTGGGCCCGTAGCAGTTAATGAGACGTACGGGGCCCTTTTCCTTCAACAATCTCAAAAACGAGGCAAGATCACCGCACTCACCCCCACAGAGGAGGTGCTTCAGTTGCGCCAACGTCGGAGCAATCGTTGATGTATATTGGTTGAATAATGCTGTTGTTAGAAACAGTGTCGTCACCCGGTGCTGTTCAAGCGCGCGGGCAAAACTAAGAGTATCCCTGACGGTGGCGGCATGCATGGCAACAATGCAACCACCGTTAAGCAGCGGTGCCCATACTTCGAACGTGCTTGCGTCGAAGGCGGGATTGCCAGCCCATGCCACCCGATCTCCTGCATCGATCTTCACATACCCACTGTTGATCACGAGCCGATTGACGGCACGATGAGGAACAACAACTCCTTTGGGAAGGCCAGTTGAGCCGGAGGTGTACATGACGTAAGCGGCAGTTTCAGCGCTCAACGCCAGCCCAGGATCGGAACTACATCCCGTTCCAGCTATGAGCGGCCCAATAGTACGAACAGGTATCGTCGCCTCAACCAGATCATCAGCGCAAAGCACCAAGCGTGCAGCACAATCGGCCATCAGCAATTCTTGTCGTGCCGGCGGAAGGGCGCGATCGATCGGTACATACACGCCGCCGGCCTTCAGAATTGCCAGCTGCGCCACCAGAAGAGCGACGGAGCGGTCCAGCACTGTGGCAATGCGATCCCCAGGTTTGGCCCCGAGGGCGATCAGGTGATGCGCCAGGCGGTTGGCCCGCGCATTGAGCTCGCCGTAGCTCAGCTGCTCATCTTCGCAGACCACCGCCACCGCATCCGGCGCCTTGTGCACCTGCGCCTCGAACAGCTCGTGGATGCACCGCTCCGCAGGATACGGCGCCGCCGTCCGG
>NZ_JADYVG010000079.1:0-898 GCF_020193585.1 Bradyrhizobium sp. IC3195
GCGCTCGCCCGCGTCGCGGATGTATTCACGCCAAGAAACGCCAAGCCGTCCATCGTCACGCAGGTTCCTCAGATCTTTGGCTAGACGTTCGCCGCTTGCCAAGAGCTCGGGTAGGCGTGTAAAGACCGTTTCGCAGCCGCGCTTGACCCGCAGTATCCAGGCAACTTGTAGAATGTTGATGGTCTTCGCGCCCTGTTGGCCCATGCGATCAGCGTAGATTCTGAATGGGCTGCGGGTGAGCGCGTGCTCGACTTCTGCACGTTGCGCTTCCATTGACTGGGCCAGGTTGGAGCGCTGGAACGAGTCAGACATGGCCTAACCTCCTCTGTTCTAGAGTCGATGCCGCCCCGTGATACTAAATTGCGCTGTGGTGCCGGATTGCCTATCGATGGCGTCTTTCATCCGGCAAACTGCTCGCAAGCGAGGTCAAAGTGTGACCAAGGAAGCGTAACCTCAAGAGGACGTTTTGCGAGCAGGGTGACTTTCCACGACGTTCCCAGATCTCTCGGTGCAAAGTCGATGCCAGGCATCTCGTTGCTGCCGAGACGAAGGATGGCCAAGCAACTTCCGTCTTTCCTCTTCTGCTGCATAGCGTTTGTCCGATTGAGAACCAAGCTTGTCAGAGATCGGACGCTGTGGGTCGCCTTTGTTAGACAGCCACCTCGCATGCCTAGGGAGCATTCCCCGGGACCACCTATTATTTCAGATGGGTCCTGCTCAATCTTCCAAACTTTCAACCGGTCGCCCGTAGCCATCGCCTCAAACATGTTCTCTCACACATGAGCGCTCAATCAGGAGGCGAGTTGGCACATTGGTTGCTATTACGGTCTATGACGACCTGGTCCGCTCAGCGCAGTCAGAGATTGCGCCTTCCAGAATGATCTCAAACATGGAGTTA
>NZ_JADYVG010000007.1:0-303743 GCF_020193585.1 Bradyrhizobium sp. IC3195
CTGCTAGATGGGGCCCTGTCCCCCACCCCGCCCGAGCTCAGCCCGTGATCTGACGGGGCCTTTACGGCCCGGCATTTAGGAAACTTTTTCCATATTTGGCGCCGTACTTGAGCCACAATCCCGCGGCGTTCTGATAAGAGACAAGCTTGAATCGCGGGGACGCCTGTGGGGGCTGCCGGCGATTTTCATGGGGTCAGAGGAAGGCGATGTTGCAAATGACGCGACCTTCCTTCGGCATTCGAAAGACATCGAGAGAGCTTTACCCGTCCAGCTGTTCGTAATTTCGGCCGGCCCCATCAAGGGGCTTTCTGGGCGCGGACAGTTGTGCGGCTTGCCTGCTCCGGCGATCCCCGTTCAAGAGGGCAGCCTGGGACAGGTTCGAAACCGGGCATCTTGGGTCGTTGAGTTGGGGGACTTGGGTTGAACCACAGGACGTCACGCGGCACTTTCGGGCGTGAGACCGGGATCATCGATCTCGGCCACGAGCCGCCGCTGTCCGTCGATGGTTCTGAAGCCGCGGTGATCGACCGCCGCCGCGTCTCGGTGCAATGGTTCAGCGGGACAATTTTGACCGGACTCTGCGGCGCAGCCCTGATCGGCGGCGCCGTTTTCGCTTCGCTCGACGGCGAGATGACCTTCGCCAAGGTGCCGGAGCGGGTCGAAGGCGCGCTACGCGGAGCATTCGGCGCCGCCGATCGTGCCGCCACGCTGCACAAGAGCGATCGCCTGCCGCCGCCGAGCGAATCCACCGCTTCACGCAACGTGATGCGCGTCTCGACGGTTGCCCGCGTCGGCAACCGTGACGTGATGCGGGTGCGTCCGTTCGTGCGGATCGCCGGCAATCTGTCGATGACGACGAGCGATCTGTCGGCGAAGATCCCGCCGTTCAACGCCCAGCGCCTGCTGACCGATGTCGGCTCCGACCCGAAGACGGCGTCCGACGATCCCAACAATCCCGAAGCCGTCGAGCCCGACGCGGAAGTGTCCTTCGTCACCAAGGACCTGTCGCCGGTGCTGCCGAAGGCCAAGATTTCCGCGGTGGTGGCACTCGACGACATCCTGATGCGGGTGCGCGATGCCGCCAATTGGCGCGGCAATGGCGGGGTGCGCTACGCCTCGCTCGCCAACACGGCTGCCGACATCTCCGGCGCGACCGGCCCTTCCGACATCAGAACCGCCTACGCCGCCGAGGCCTCGCCGTCCGATCCCTATGCCGGCTTCGAGACGCGCGTGGTGCCGGAGAACGTCACGCTGCTACCCAAGACCAAGGAGCAGATCACCGGCGGCAATCCCAACGGCGAACGCGTCCACATGGTCAAGAAGGGCGACAGCGTCGCCGGCGTGCTGCGCGATCTCGGCGCCAATGCCGACGAGATCAAGGCGATCACCGCGACGCTCGGACCGCGCGGCCGCGACGGCGGCCTGAAGGAAGGCGAGAAGCTCCGCATCCTGATGGCGCCCGCAAGTCCCGGCGCCCGCCTGCAGCCCTATCGCGTCGTGGTTGCAAACGACACGATGGTGGAAGCGATCGCGGCGCTGTCCGATCTCGGCAAATACGTCGCCGTCGACGTCTCCAGCATGAATACCGTCGCGGATACTGCGGCCAACGCCAGCAGCGACGACGAGGATGACGATGACGGCTCCGGCGTGCGGCTCTACCAGAGTATCTACGAGACCGCGATGCGCAACAAGGTCCCGATGCCCGTCATCGAGGACATGATCAAGATCTACTCCTACGACGTCGATTTCCAGCGCAAGGTGCAGCCCGGAGATTCCTTCGACGTGTTTTACGCGGGCGAGGACGAGGGCGTGACCGCGACCGAGAAGAACGAGGTGCTGTTCGCCTCGCTCACCGTCGGCGGCGAGACCAAGAAATACTACCGCTACCAGAGCCCCGACGACGGCCTCGTCGACTATTACGACGAGACCGGCAAGAGCGCGAAGAAGTTCCTGGTCAGAAAGCCCGTCAACAACGCCATCATGCGCTCCGGCTTCGGCGGCCGCCGCCACCCGATCCTCGGCTACGTGAAGATGCATACCGGCGTCGACTGGTCCACCTCCTACGGCACGCCGATCTTCGCCTCCGGCAACGGCATGATCGAGAAGGCCGGCCCCGAGGGCGGCTATGGCAAGTACATCCGCATCAAGCACGCCAACGGCTACGAGACTGCCTACGGCCACATGTCGGCCTTCGCCAAGGGCATGGAGCCCGGCAAGAAGGTGCGGCAGGGCCAGGTGATCGGCTTCGTCGGCTCCTCCGGCCTGTCGACCGGCCCGCACGTCCATTACGAGATCCTGGTCAACGGCCGCTTCGTCGACCCGATGCGCGTGAAGCTGCCGCGTGGCCGTTCGCTGGAGGGCCCGATGCTGGCAAGCTTCGAGAAGGAGCGCGACCGGCTCGACGGCATGATGAGCGGCCGCGGCGGCGCCATCGCCCGGATGTCGGACGCCACCGGCGGGCCGCTGCAGGTCACCAACCGGTAAGCCGACAACCGGCCGAGAAGGCCGGTATTTTCAAACAGGATTTCAAGCAAGTACGCTGCGCAGCGAGGCCGCTTCGCGGCGTCACAACGTCAAGTTTCGTTTGCCAAAGCCGCAGGACGCGCGAATACTTTCCAAAAAATGGGAGGTCACGCCATGAGAAACAGGCTCGCCTGCGCAGCCCTGATTGCTGCGCTGTTCTCCACAACGAGCGCATCGGCCGACGGCTGGGAGGTCACGAGACTCGTGCCGGGCTCGGCATTCCACGGCGTGCACGGGCTCGGTGTCGACAAGGCCGGCCATTTGTTTGCCGGCAGCGTCGCGGGCGCTGCGCTCTACGAGGTCGACATTGCCGGCGGCAGCGCCAAGGTTGCAATCCCGGCACCGGTGGGGATGGCCGACGACATTGCATTCGCGCCCGACGGCACCATGGCCTGGACCGGCTTCCTCGCCGGCGATCTCTATGCGCGCAAGGGCGACGGACCGATCAAGAAGCTCGCGTCCGGGCTGCCCGGCATCAACTCGCTCGCCTTCCGCAAGGACGGCAGGCTCTACGCCACCACCGTTTTCCTCGGCGATGCGCTCTACGAGATCGACGTCGAGGGCGTCAAACCGCCCCGCCAGATCATGGAGAAGATGGGCGGCCTCAATGGCTTCGAGTTCGGTCCCGACGACAAGCTCTATGGTCCGCTCTGGTTCAAGGGCCAGGTCGCAAGGGTCGACGTCGACAAGGCCGAACTGAGTGTCGTCACCGACGGCTTCAAGATCCCGGCCGCCGTGAACTTCGATTCCAAGGGCAATCTCGTCGTGATCGACACCGCGCTCGGCCAGCTCGTCCGGGTCGATCCCAAATCGGGCGCCAAGACCATGGTCGCGCAGCTGAAGCCGTCGCTGGACAATCTCGCCATCGACGACAAGGACCGCATCTACGTCTCCAACATGGCCGACAACGGCATCCAGGAGGTCGATCCCGCGACCGGTCATGCCAAGCAGATCATCATCGGCAAGCTCGCTTTGCCCGGCGGCATCGGCGTCACCTCGGAGAACGGCAAGGACACGATCCACGTCGCCGACCTGTTCGCCTATCGCACGGTGGACGGCGTGACCGGCGAGGTCACCGAAAAGGCGCGCATGCACGCCGCTGGCACGACGCTCGAATATCCGATGAGCGCGACGGCGAAGGGCAACGACGTGGTCCTGTCGAGCTGGTTCACCGGCACCGTGCAGGTGATCGACGGCAAGACCGGCGCGACGCGCGACATGCTGCACGACTTCAAGGCGCCGCATGACGCGGTCGTGCTCGCGGACGGCAGCATCCTGGTAGCCGAGTTCGGCACCAAGTCGCTGGTCAAGGTGAGCGGCGAGCACGGCAAGGATCGCACCACGCTGATCGGCGCGCTCGAGGGTCCGATGGGTCTCGTCCGCGGGGCCGGCGACGAGGTTTACGTCACCGAGGCTTTTGCTGGCATCATCTCCAAAATCAACAGCACCGGCGAAAAGACCGTGATCGCCAAGGATCTGAAGATGCCAGAAGGCATCGCGCGCACAAGCGACGGCAAGCTGATCGTCGCCGAAGTCGGCGCCAAGCGGCTGATCGAGATCGTGCCGGAATCCGGCAAGGTCACCGAAATCGCAGCCAATCTCCCGATCGGCCTGACCGGCGCCCCCGGCGGCTTGCCGACGCATATCCCCACCGGCGTCGCAGTCGGCGCGACGGGCGCGATCTACGTCAGCTCGGATGTCGAGAATGCGATCTACAAGGTGGTGAAGAAGTAGGAGCTACGTGCACGGGACTGGCGGGAACCGTCACGCCGGTTCCCCGGTTAGACGCTGACGGAAGCCAGCAGGAGGATCGCTCATGACGCGCCTCTCACGCGACGATGTCGTCAAGGCCGTGGACCGCGCCGATGACGTCACCATTGCCCAGATCATCGGGACCGGCGCGACCGCTGAGGAGCTTGCTGAGGCCCAGGCCTGGCTCGCCAACGATGAGCCGATGATCAACGATCTGCGCCCGCTGGCGCAGGGCCGGGTGCGCGAGCTGGTGGATATTTTGTCGGAGCTGGAGGAGGACGAGGAGGACGGCGTCGAGCCGCGCTCCGCCTCGGCCCCTGGCAACTAGCCAGACAGCAAAACAGGACGCCCCGGAGAGGTGACCCTCCGGGGCGGCTTTCATTTCAGATCCTCACCCTCCGGCTGGTTCACGAGATACTCGGACCGAGGTTCGAGGCCATGATGATCAGCATGTCGCGGAATCGACGGTACGGCCCTGGCCCTCGGCCAGCGGGCCGTCGCCGAGCGCCTGCAACAGCACATTGAAGACGTTAACCCGCACGCACCCGTGCGAACAATTCCGACGGCATCATACCGAACATGTCGCGGAAGGCCGTGCTGAAATGCGCGGAGCTGGAAAAGCCCGCGTCATGCGCGGCCTCGGTCAGCGATTGGCCTTGTGCGACCGCCCGCGCGGCAGCGCCGATCCGGGACCAGATCCGGTAGCGGCGGAGCGGCACACCCGTGACGTCCTTGAAAAGATGCAGGAAGCGCGAGGACGAAAGTCCGGCCCTGCGGCCGAGTTCAGCAAGGGTGTGCGAACCGCTGGGCTGCTCGCGCATCCGCTCGATGGCGGCGGCAATTCTTGCATCTGGCTGCGGACTTGATCCGATCCCAAGCATATCGCGGGCTGCTTGCTGCGCGTCCTCAGATGCGAGGCGTCGCTCCGCGATGGCGCCAAACAGCGCGACGACCGACCTCTCGTCGATCATGTCGAACGCGGCCCTCGATCCGACCTCCTTCATTCGTGAGCGAAGCGCCTCGATATCGCGGCCGAGGGGATCGACATAGAGGAAGGCCATCCGTCCAGCATCGGTGCGGAGATGGTGCAGACTGTTGGGCATGATCAGCACGCTGCGGGTCTCGCGATAAGACGGTGAGCGCGCCCTCGGATCGTTAGCTACGCCTATCGCCCCGTCGAGCGCGACGGCCAGCACGCCGGTGGCATTGCGGTGGGGCGTCAGCCCGAAGGCTGGACCGAGATAGAGCACCCGCGCGTCCCAATCGAGCATCCGCGCCCTCTTTGGTCCGCCGCTGGGCGGCGTGCTGATAGCCAGTTCCTGAAAGCCGGAAGGCGAGGTCATGCCTCATCATAGCGCACCGGCACAGCGCTGCCGATGACCCGGGAGATCATATCGATGGACAGAGTTCTGGTAGACGACGCCGCACAAATCGCCGCTATCCGCGCCGCCGTGACGCGCTACGCGGCCGCCTGGCAGGCCGGTGACCGCGCCGCGATCGCCGCCTGCTACCACGATGAATTCATGCTGCACTATGCCGGCCATAATCCGCTCGCCGGCACTCACCGCGGCAAGGCGGCCGCGCTTGCCACTCTGGCCGAGGTCGCACGCCGCTCCAACCGAAAACTTCTCGCCATAGATGACGTGATGGCGGGGCCGCGGCGCGGCGCCATTCTCGCACGGGAATCATTCAGCCGGGACGGTCGCACGGCTGAACTGGAACGGTTGCTGGTCTATGCCGTGCGTGAAGGCCTGCTGAGCGAATGCTGGGTCTACGACCGCGATCAGGCAGTGGTGGACGCGTTCTTAGCGGATTGAAAACGCCCTCCGCGAGGTTGGCGCGGAGGGCGTGTATTTCATCAGTTCAGCTTCCGCTTCGCCACCGGCGCCTCGAACTGGGTGATCTCGGCGGTCTGCGGCGCCTTGCCGTTGAAGGTCAGCACGTTGCCTTCGGACGAGATCGCGACATTGTCGCCGTCCCTGACGTCGCCGCCGAGGATCATCTCGGCGAGCGGGTCCTGGAGGTAGCGCTGGATCACCCGCTTCAAGGGCCTTGCGCCGTAGGCGGGATCCCAGCCCTTGGCAGCGAGCCAGTCGCGGCCCGCGGCATCGAGGCTCAGCACGATCTTGCGATCGGTCAGGAGCTTCTGCAGCCGCGCGAACTGGATCTCGACGATGCGGCCCATCTCGCTGCGCTGCAGCCGGTGGAACAGGATGATCTCGTCGACACGGTTGAGGAATTCGGGGCGGAAGTGCGCCCGCACCATTCCCATCACCTGCTCGCGCACGGCCGAGGTGTCCTCGCCCTCCGGCTGGTTCACCAGATATTCCGAACCAAGGTTCGAGGTCATGATGATCAGCGTGTTGCGGAAGTCGACGGTGCGGCCCTGGCCGTCGGTCAGGCGGCCGTCGTCGAGCACCTGCAACAGCACGTTGAAGACGTCAGGATGCGCCTTCTCGATCTCGTCGAACAGCACGACCTGGTAGGGCCGGCGCCGCACCGCCTCGGTGAGCGCGCCGCCCTCGTCATAGCCGACATAGCCGGGAGGCGCGCCGATCAGCCGCGAGACCGAGTGCTTCTCCATGTATTCGGACATATCGAGGCGGACCATCGCGGTCTCGTCGTTGAACAGGTACTCCGCCAGAGCCTTGGTCAGCTCGGTCTTGCCGACGCCGGTAGGCCCCAAGAACATGAACGAGCCGGTGGGGCGGTTCGGGTCCTGCAAGCCGGCACGCGAGCGGCGCACGGCGGTTGCGACCGCACGCACGGCCTCGGCCTGGCCGACGACGCGCTTGCCGAGCTGCTCCTCCATCTTCAGGAGCTTCTCCTTCTCGCCTTCCAGCATCTTGTCGACGGGCACGCCGGTCCAGCGCGAGACCACCTGCGCGATGTGGTTGGCGGTGACCGCCTCCTCCACCATCTCGCCCGAGTTCTCCTTGGCTTCGATATCGGCAAGCTGCTTCTCGAGCTGCGGGATCCGTCCATAGGCCAGCTCGCCGGCCTTCTGGAATTCGCCGCGCCGCTGCGCATTGGCGAGCTCGACACGCAAGCCGTCGAGCTCGGCCTTCAGCTTCTGGGCGTCGGAGAGCTTGTTCTTCTCCGCGCTCCAGCGCGCCGTCAGCGCCGCCGACCTCTCCTCGAGCTCGGCGAGGTCCTTCTCCAGGGTCTGGAGCCGGGACTTGGAGCCGGGATCGCTCTCCTTCTTCAGCGCCTCCTGCTCTATCTTGAGCCGGATGATCTCGCGGTCGAGCGAATCCAGCTCTTCCGGCTTGGAATCGACCTGCATCTTCAGCCGCGCCGCGGCCTCGTCCATGAGGTCGATCGCCTTGTCGGGCAGGAAACGGTCGGTGATGTAGCGGTTGGACAGCGTCGTCGCCGCAACAAGCGCGGAATCGGTGATCCGCACGCCGTGATGCTGCTCGTACTTATCCTTCAGCCCGCGCAGGATCGAGATGGTGTCCTCGACCGAGGGCTCGCTGACGAAGATCGGCTGGAAACGCCGGGCCAGCGCGGCATCCTTCTCGACGTGCTTCTGGTATTCGTCGAGCGTGGTCGCGCCGATGCAGTGCAGCTCGCCGCGCGCGAGCGCCGGCTTGAGCAGGTTGGAGGCGTCCATCGCGCCGTCGCCCTTGCCGGCGCCGATCAGCGTGTGCATCTCGTCGATGAACAGGATGAAGGTGCCCTCGCTGCCGGTCACTTCCTGCAGCACGGCCTTCAGCCGCTCCTCGAACTCGCCGCGGTATTTCGCACCGGCGATCAATGCACCGAGGTCGAGCGAGAGCAGCTTCTTGTCCTTGAGGCTCTCCGGCACGTCGCCGTTGACGATGCGCAGCGCGAGGCCTTCGGCGATGGCGGTCTTGCCGACGCCGGGCTCGCCGATCAGGACGGGGTTGTTCTTGGTCCTGCGCGAGAGCACTTGAATCGTACGGCGGATCTCCTCGTCGCGGCCGATGACCGGATCGAGCTTGCCGTCGCGCGCGGCCTGGGTGAGGTCGCGGGCATACTTCTTCAGCGCATCATAGGCATTCTCGGCGGTCGCAGAGTCGGCCGTGCGGCCCTTGCGCAGCGCCTCGATCGCCGCGTTGAGGTTTTGCGGCGTGACGCCGCCTTTGCTCAGGATGGTGCCGGCCTCGCTGGTCTTCTCCAGCGTGAGGCCGAGCAAAAGCCGCTCGACCGTGACGAAGCTGTCGCCGGCCTTCTCGCCGGCCTTTTCGGCCGAATCGAAAGTGCGGGCCAGCTCGGGCGCGAGATAGATCTGCCCGGCACCGCCGCCGGAGACCTTCGGCACCTTGTTGAGGGCGTCCTCTGTCGCCTTCAGGATTGCGCGGGAATTGCCGCCAGCGCGGTCGATCAGACCGGCGGCGAGCCCCTCATTGTCGTCCAAGAGGACCTTCAGCACATGCAGGGTTGAGAACTGCTGGTGCCCCTCGCGCATCGCGAGCGACTGCGCGGACTGGATAAAGCCCCTGGAGCGTTCGGTATACTTCTCGATATTCATCTTTTCTGTCCCTCGGCCTGCCCTCGGGGCCCTGTAAGGCACCCCAAACGGCATCTTCATTGGGTTTCCAATTACCGCATTGACGTTTCTCAACCGGTAACGGTCGTCTTTTGCCGGCGTTGCCGCCGGCCTGGGCCAGATGTGGGAAGCAGGTTGCGGATGCGAAAGAGGCAACTTCACAATTTCGTGCGCGCGGGAGCGGGCTTGGCGGTGGCGGGCCGAATCCCTTAAGTAGCGGCATGACAGCCAGCCATACCGCCGAGATCACCGGCCTCTACCGCTACCCGATCAAGGGCCTGACGCCGGAACGCCTGTCGCGCGTCACTTTGCGGGTCGGCCAGACCCTGCCGGCCGACCGCCGCTACGCCATCGAGAACGGCCCGAGCGGGTTCGACCCCGAGGCGCCCGAATGGAAGCCGAAAATCCAGTTTCTGATGCTGGCGCGCAATGAGCGGCTGGCCGAGCTCGACAGCCGGTTCGACGACGAAACCAACGTGCTGACCATCCGCAAGGACGGCCAGATCGTCGCCAGCGGCGATCTCGAGACCGCCGCCGGGCGCGCCGCCATCGAGGCCTATTTTCGCGAGAACTTCCAACCCGAGTTGAAGGGCCCGCCCAAAATTCTCTCCGGCCGCGACCACAGCTTCTCCGACGTCGCCCGCAAGGTCGTCTCGATCATCAATCTCGACAGCGTCCGCGCCATCGAGACCATGCTCGGCGGCGTCGCCGTGCATCCGCTGCGCTTCCGCGCCAATCTCTACGTGAAAGGCTGGCCGGCCTGGTCGGAGCTCGACCTCGTCGGCCAGACGCTCGCGATCGGGCAGGCCAGACTGAAGGTGATCAAGCGCATCGTCCGCTGCCCGGCCACCAATGTCGACCCCGAGACCGCCAGGCGCGATCTCGAAATCCCGCCCACGCTCTCGCGCCATCTCGGCCATATGGACTGCGGCATCTATGCCGAGGTGATCGCCGACGGTGACGTCGGCGTCGGCGATGTGGTGGCGGTGGAAGAGCCGAAGCTGCTGTGAGCTAACGCCGTCTCCACGCACTCCGTCATTGCGAGGAGCGAAGCGACGAAGCAATCCAGAGTATTACCGCGGAGGGATTCTGGATTGCTTCGCTTCGCTCGCAATGACGGCGACGAGCCTCAGTTCGGCATCACATACGCATAGATCTTGCCGCGCGAGACCGGGGCTTCGCGGACTCGGTTGCCGTTGTTGCCGGAGATCATGATCGGATTACCCTGCGCGTCGATGCCGGTGATGATGCCGACATGACCGCCGCGGCGGCCGCGCGACATCACGGCGATGGCACCGACCTGCGGACCCGAGATGCGCGTGCCGTAGCGCGCGAACGAGCTCGCCATGTCGGAGCCGGTGCCACGATGGCCGGTATGCTCCAGCACCATGTTCATGAAGCGCGCGCACCACAGGCGGCCGCGCCCGGTCGGATTGCCGCCGATATAGCGGCGCGCCTCGGACACGAGGCCCGATCCTCCGCTGAAGCCTCCGTTCATGCCGGCACCGCTGGCATTGGCATTCGGATCATAGCTCGCCTGGGTGTCGGCGAAGCCGCTTGCCTGCAATTGCGCCGCGCTGCGCTCGAAGCGCGAACTGTGGGCATGATGGCGATAGTGACGGTGGTGATGATGTCTGGCGTGATGCACGTAACCGTGCCGCTCTGCGCTATGACGATGATACGGCCGTGCCGAGGCCGGAGAAACGAACACGGCGAACGCCGCGAAGAACAGCGCCAGCGCGACAACACAACGCGACAGGCGAGACGCAAACAACTCGAACATTCTTCATCCTTCTTGACACCCCCACTTCCCGCCGGCCCGTGCAATGGCCGACATCCGTTTGGCCGTTAAGCCGCCCGATGTGGCGAGAAAAAGACGCAACGCCCGCGAATGGCTGCAATGATTTTGTGTTCGTGCTCGGCGCTGCTGCCGCATTGCCGACAACAGAATTAACTGCGATCCTCGAACACGGCTTGAAACAGAGGGAAACGGTTAATGCCCCATGCCACGACCAGGGACGGCGTCCGCATCTATTTCGAGGAGGCGGGCCAGGGAACGCCGATACTTTTTCTGCACGAGTTCGCGGCGGACTACACCAATTGGGAGCCGCAGATGCGCTACTTCTCGCGTGGCCATCGCTGCATCACCTATTCGGCGCGCGGCTACACGCCGTCGGACGTGCCTGACGGCGAGGTCTACACCTACACGCATTTCTACACCGATGCGCTTGCGGTGCTCGATCATCTCGGCATCGAGCGCGCGCATCTCGTCGGTCTTTCGATGGGCGCCTATTCCTCGTTGCAGATCGGGTTGAACGCGCCGCAGCGCGCACTGTCGATGACGCTGGCCGGCGTCGGCTCCGGCTCGGAGCTCGAGAACCTGGAGACCTGGCGCACGCAGTGCCGCGCCAATGCCGAGCAGTTCGAGACGCTGGGATCGGTGGAGGTCGCGAAAGTCACGCGCGAGGCGCCGAGCCGGATTCCGTTCCTGGTGAAGGATCCACGCGGGCATGCCGATTTCTACGCCGCACTGGCGCGGCACGATGCCAAGGGATCGGCGCGCACCATGCGCGGATTCCAGGGCGGCCGTCCCTCGATCTACACGATGACGGACGCGATCAGAGGCGCGGCAACACCCGCGCTGATCATCTGCGGCGACGAGGACGAGCCCTGCGTGGGCGCCAGCCTGTTCCTGAAGAAGCACCTGCCAGCGGCGGGGCTCGCGATGTTTCCGAAGTCCGGCCACGTGCTGAACCTGGAGGAGCCCGCGCTGTTCAACGAGAGTGTCGAGCGGTTCGTGACGCTGGTGGAAGCAGGACGTTGGCCGGTGCGGGACCCGCGGTCGCTGGTTTCCCACTAGCTGTCATTCCGGGATGCGCCGAAGGCGCAGGCCCGGAATCCATCGGGCTGCAGGCGCTGTTGGACGATGGATTCCGGGCTCGATGCTTCGCATCGCCCCGGAATGACGGAGAGAAACTACTTCCCCCCGCCGCGGCTCAGCAAGAACACCGCCTGCTCGCCGAACATGTTCCACACCCACCAGGGCAGGTTCAGCGGCACCGGGCGGCCGTAGAGATCGAGCGCGACCGAGCGCTCCATCTTGACGTTGATCTCGTCGCAGAGCTGCACGAAATCCTTGATGGTGCAGAAATGGATGTTGGCGGTGTCGTACCAGGTCGCCGGCAGATTCTCCGTGCGCGGCATGTGGCCGCCGATCAGGAGCTGGAGCCGCATCTTCCAGAAGCCGAAATTCGGGAACGAGACGATGGCGCGGCGGCCGATGCGCAGCAGGTTCTCCAGCACGACCTTCGGCTGCCGCGTCGCCTGCAGCGTCTGCGACAGGATCACGTAGTCGAAGGCATCGTCGGGATAATTGACGAGATCGGTGTCGGCATCGCCCTGCACCACCGCGAGCCCCTTGGCGACGCAGCGGTTGACGCCCTCGCGCGACAATTCGATGCCGCGGCCGTCGATGCCGCGGGTCTCCAGCAGCTGAAGCAGATCGCCGTCGCCGCAGCCGACGTCGAGCACTTTCGAGCCCGGCTTGACCATTTCGGCGACCAGCCGATGATCGGCGCGATAATCACCGGATGGCCTGGCGGCAACGCCGTCCAGCGGCAACACTTCCTGCACGGACATCGCTAACGGTCCTCGAGGTTGAGCCCGCGGGCCTTGCCTGCCGATTGCAGGAAGGCCCGGGAGATGTCGAAGAATTCGGGCACGTCGAGCAGGAAGGCGTCGTGGCCGCGATCGGTCTCGATCTCGGCGAATGACACGCGCGCGCTCGAAGCGTTCAGCGCGTGCACCAGCGCGCGCGATTCCGAGGTCGGAAACAGCCAGTCGCTGGTGAAGGAGACCACACAGAAGCGGGTCTCGATGCCGGCGAAGGCCTTGGCCAGCACGCCGCCGTGGTCGGCGGCGATGTCGAAATAGTCCATCGCCCGCGTCAGGTAGAGATAGGAATTGGCGTCGAAGCGCTCGACGAAGGACGAGCCTTGATAACGCAGATAGGATTCGACCTGGAAGTCGGCGTCGAACGAGAAGGTCGGCAGCTCGCGGTCCTGCATGCGCCGGCCGAACTTGCGGTGCAGCGCCGCGTCCGAGAGATAGGTGATGTGCGCCGCCATCCGCGCCACCGCGAGCCCGCGATGCGGATGGATCCCGCGATCGGCATAGCCGCCGCCATGCCAGTCGGGGTCGGCCATCACGGCCTGGCGGCCGAGCTCGTGGAAGGCGATGTTCTGCGCCGAGTGCCGCGTCGCGCAGGCGATCGCCAGCGCGGAGTACACGCGCTCCGGATAGGCGGCGGTCCATTGCAGCACCTGCATGCCGCCCATCGAGCCGCCGACGACGGCAAACAGCGTGTCGATGCCGAGCCGGTCGATCAGCATCGCCTGCGCGCGCACCATGTCCGGAATGGTGATGACGGGGAAGTCCAGGCCCCAGACCTTGCCGGTGGCGGGATTGATCGACGCCGGCCCGGTCGAGCCCATACAGCCGCCGATCACGTTGGAGCAGATGATGAAGTAGTGCTTGGGATCGATGGGTCGGCCGGGACCGACCAGCGTCTCCCACCAGCCCGGCTTGCCGGTGACGGGATGTACGTTGGCGACATGCTGGTCGCCGGTCAACGCATGACAGATCAGCACGGCGTTGGAGCGATCGGCATTGAGCTCGCCATAGGTCTGGTAGGCGATCTGGAACGGGGTGAGATCGACGCCGCAATCGAGCCGCAGCGGCTGCTCGGTGCCGAAATGCGCAACCAGCGAGCTTGGATGATCGACCTCGTGCGATCGCTCGTCGGCGCTGATCGCAGGACTCGGTATCGACTTGACGCTACCCATCTCGGACATCGACCTCGTTTGCGACTGGCTGCTCGACCGCGCCGCTGACATCAGGCCATGAAAAATCCGGCCTGAACGATAGGTTCGGCCGGGATCGGAAGCGTCCCCGGCCTGTTTAGCGAGTTTTTTAACGTGGCTGCAAGCCGGCCGGCTCAAATGACCACGGAACGGGCAAAAGCTACCGTCTTGGGCGGTTTTCGTCAAGTCGCGGCCCGGATCGGCCCAATTCGCCTCTGCCGCGACGCCCGCAAAGCACGTCATTTCTCTTTGCTTTCGCCGCCCCGACTGCCTAATCAAGATATCCCCCACCGGAACGATCGACGACCAGACATGTCCCAACGTCCGCCCGCGCCACCATCGCTGCAGGAACTGCGCAAGGAGATCGACGCGATCGACGAGGGCATGCATCGCCTCCTCATGCAGCGCGGCGAGATCATCGATCGCCTGATCCAGGTGAAGCAGACCCAGGAGGTCGGCTCGGCGTTCCGGCCTGCGCGCGAAGCTTCGATGATGCGCGAGATCGTGCAGCGTCATCGCGGCATCCTGCCGCTCGACACGGTCGAGAGCATCTGGCGCGTCATCATCTCGACCTTCACTTACGTACAGGCGCCGTTCTCCGTGCATGCCGACATCTCGGCCAGCGAGGCGGCGATGCGCGATTCCGTGCGCTTCAATTTCGGCTTCACCGTGCCTTACGTCGCGCATTTCAGCGCACAGGCCGCGGTCGAGGCGGTAGCGAAATCCAAGGGTGATCTGGCAATGGTCTCGGCGACCTCGAGCCGCACGCCATGGTGGCTGGAGCTGGAGGCGGACGGCGCGCCGAAGATCATCGGGCGGATGCCCTTCATCGAGCGTGCCGATCATCCGGCCGCCTTGCCGGTGTTCGCGATCTCGCGCGTCGCCGACAGCGCCCTGGTGACCGAGGTCGAGACCTTCAGCGTGCGCGTCTCGGGATGGAACGCCGAGGTCGCCCGCGCGCTGTCGCCGCTCGCCGAGATCGTGGCCGTGCCTGATACCGCCTTCGACGGCGCGGCGCTCTTGGTCTCGGTCACCGGCGCGACCAGCATCGACAAGATCAGGGCTGCCCTGATCGAGGCGGGGGCCTCGGTGCGCTCTGTGGCCCTCGTCGGCAGCCACGCAACGCGCTATACGGTGCCCCCGACCGGGCCGAAATCGTAGGTCGCGAACAGCCCAGCCTATCCGGAGTCCAAGATGTCCCGCCCCGTGCCGAATCCCGGCATTCTCGATATTGCGCCCTACACGCCCGGCAAGAGCCCGGTGCCGGAGCCGGGCCGCAAGGTGTTCAAGCTCTCCGCCAACGAGACGCCGTTCGGGCCCTCGCCCAAGGCGATCGAAGCCTTCAAGCGCGTGGCAGATCATCTGGAGGACTACCCGGAAGGCACCTCGCGCGTGCTGCGCGAGGCGATCGGCCGCTCGTTCGGGCTCGATCCCAACCGCATCATCTGCGGCGCCGGCTCGGACGAGATCCTCAACCTGCTCGCGCACACCTATCTCAGCCAGGGCGACGAGGCGATCTCGACCGCGCACGGCTTCCTGGTCTACCCGATCGCGACCATGGGGAACGGGGCCAAGAACGTGGTCGCGCCCGAAACCAACTTTACTGCCGACGTCGACGCCATTCTCAAAGCCGTGACGCCGAAGACGAAGCTGGTCTGGCTCGCCAACCCCAACAACCCGACGGGCACCTATCTTCCGTTCGACGAGGTCAAGCGGCTGCGCGCCGGCCTGCCCTCGCACGTGCTGCTGGTGCTGGACGCCGCCTATTGCGACTACGTCTCGCGCAACGACTATGAGATGGGAATCGAGCTCGTCGCCACCACCGAGAACACGGTGGTGACGCACACCTTCTCCAAGATCCACGGTCTTGCCGCGCTGCGCATCGGCTGGATGTTCGGGCCCGAGCACGTCATCGACGCGGTCAATCGCATCCGCGGTCCCTTCAACGTGTCGACGCCGGCGATGTATGCCGCGGTCGCCGCGATCGAGGATACCGCGCATCAGGCGATGTCGAAGCAGTTCACCGAGACCTGGCGCAACTGGCTCACCGAGGAGATCGGCAAGCTCGGGCTGAAGGTGACGCCGAGCGTCGCCAATTTCGTGCTGATCCATTTCCCGACCGACAAGGGCACGACCGCCGATGACGCCGATGCCTTCCTGACCAAGCGGGGGCTCGTGCTGCGCGGCTTGAAGAATTACGGCCTGCCGCATGCGCTGCGCATGACCATCGGCACCGAGGAGGCCAACCGCCTCGTGGTCGAAGGCTTGCGCGACTTCATGGGCGGCAAATGAGCGCGCAGGCGCACTTCCAGCGCGTCGCGCTGATCGGCTTCGGCCTGATCGGCGGCTCGATCGCCCGCGCTGCGAAGCTCCAGGGGCTTGCCGGTGAAATCGTCACCACCGCACGCTCGGAGAAGACACGCGCGCGTGTCGCCGAGCTCGGCATCGTCGATCAGGTGGTGGCGACCAATGCGGAGGCCGTGAGGGATGCCGATCTCGTCATCCTCTGCATTCCCGTCGGCGCCTGCGGACCCGTAGCGCAGGAGATCGCGCCGCATCTCAAGCCGGGTGCGATCGTCTCCGACGTCGGCTCGGTCAAGGGCGCTGTGGTCCGCGACATGGCCCCGCATCTGCCGGGCGGCATTCATTTCGTGCCGGCGCATCCGGTGGCAGGCACCGAGCATTCCGGCCCGGATTCGGGCTTCGCCGAGCTCTTCATCAACCGCTGGTGCATCCTGACCCCGCCTGATGGCAGCGACGCAGCGGCGACCGATCACCTGCGCGCGTTCTGGGCGGCGATGGGCGCCAAGGTCGAGGTGATGACGCCGGATCATCACGACCTCGTGCTCGCGATCACCAGCCACCTGCCGCATCTGATCGCCTACACCATCGTCGGCACCGCCGACGAATTGGCGCAGGTGACGGAATCTGAGGTGATCAAATTCTCCGCCGGCGGTTTTCGCGATTTCACCCGCATCGCGGCGTCCGATCCGACGATGTGGCGCGACGTCTTCCTCGCCAACAAGGAGGCCGTGCTGGAGATGCTCGGCACCTTCACCGAGGATCTCGCCAAACTCACCCGCGCGATCCGCCGCGGCGACGGGGAGGCGCTGTTCGACCACTTCACCCGCACCCGCGCCATCCGCCGCGGCATCGTCGAGATCGGCCAGGATTCCGCCGCGCCCGATTTCGGACGGCCGCATGCGGCGCTGAAGAAGCCGTGAGCCTGTAGCCCGGACAAAGCTGCGTAGCCCGGATGGAGCACAAGCGTAATCCGGGACAGTGCCAGCTGTGATCAAGAACCCCGGATTGCGCTGCGCTCCATCCGGGCTACGGGAGCCAACTAATACAGCGGCGGGATCTGGCCGACCTTGACCGGGCCGAGCAGCACGGCACCGTCGACGAATTTCAGCGGGAAGCTCCGCGCTTTCTTGCCTTCCAGCGTGCTCTCGGTACCGATCGAATTGATGCCGGCGGCAACGCCGGCATTGGCGTTCTGCTTGATGACCTTGCCGAGGCCCGGCACGGCGCGGTCGAGCGCGCCGAACAGATTGTTGAGGTCCTGCGACTTCACGCCCGGCGCAACGCGGTCCAGCGTGGCCTGCGGCACGCCCTCCTCCAGCATCTTCTCGATGCCGAGCGCCGGGATCACGCGCTCGAGGCCGGTCACCGTCATCTGCAATTCGCCGTCGAGTCGGCCGTTGGGCGACAGGCCGAGCGTGCCGGCCGCGACCGCGATCATCTCGCCCTGCTGAATGCGCGACTGCACGATCTCGATGTGACCGCCGGCGGCCTGGATCTCGCGGAAGCGCTGCGGCCACGGTTTGGGCGTGAGGTCGGAGAGGCCGGTGATCTTGGCGCGGGTGTCCGCCTCGAACGGCTCGGAGAGCAGCGGATGCACGCCCTGGATGCTGCCCTGCGCGACATGGAGCACGGTCTCGATCACCGGATGATCGGCCGGCGAGCCATCGGCAAGGCGCCCGTGCAGCTCAACCTGCTTGGCGCGCGCAAGCGGCACCTGCACGCTGCCATCGAGACGGTTGAGGCTGGGGTCGTCGAACACGATGGAAGCGCGATCCGGCACAGCCGGCAGACCCGCCACACTGGCGCGGCCCTTGCTCCAATTCACGGTGAAGGTGTTTTGCGTAATGCCGTCGATCAGCGTGGCGGGCGCTGCGAATTCGGCGATGATGCGCTTGGGGTCGTAGACCTGGGCCACGACCAGGATGTTGTCGAGCTTGGCCGTGAACGGCGTCTTGCTCGCGTTCTGCGAGACCAGGGCGACGCTGGCGCCGGAGCACTGGACCTCGAAGCGGAACGGGAAGCCGGCGATCGAGCGCTTGGCACAATCATAGATGCGGCCGGCCTTGGCCTCCTGCGCCCGCCAGGCGTCGGCGACGATTTCGGCCTGCCACGCCGCATAGAACCAGAAGCAGGTCCAGCCGACGGCGAGGACCAGGACGAGAACGGGGGCAATGAAAAGGCCCCAGCGGGAGCGGCGGCCAGTGGCAACGGTCATATTGGACATGCGGCGACCCTTTGACGCCAGATTCAGGCAAATGTAAGCGGGGCGGGCCTGCGACGAAAGGCGCAGAAATCGCTTCGCTTGGGCGCAGGGTTCTGGTAGCCGTCCCCGAAATGTCCGAAATCACCCTACCCTCCGTCACCACAGCCAACGGCGACCTCTGGGTGTTCGGCTACGGCTCGCTGATGTGGCGGCCGGGCTTCGATTTCGAGGAGCGCGTCCCGGCGCGGCTGGTCGGCGAGCATCGCGCGCTCTGCGTCTATTCCTTCGTGCATCGCGGCACGCCGGAGAAGCCGGGCCTGGTGCTCGGACTCGACCGCGGCGGCGCCTGCCGCGGCATCGCCTTCCGCGTCGCCGAGAAGAACCGTGCCGAAGTGGTCGCCTATTTGCGCGCACGCGAGCAGGTCACCTCGGTCTATCGCGAGGTGATGCGCTCGGTGTGGCTGGAGAACGATGCACGCCAGCGCGTCGCCGCGCTCGCCTACGTCGTCGACCGCGGTCATGTGCAATATGCCGGCCGCCTCTCGCTGGCCGAGCAGCACCGCCATGTCGTCCAGGGCCACGGCCAGTCCGGCGCCAACCGCGACTACGTCACCGCGACGGTGAAGGCGATCGAGGCCGAAGGCTTTCGCGACACGCAGCTGCATCAGCTTGCATTGATGCTGCATGGTGATGCGCATTCCCTGCACACGACGGCTCCGGACCAGGATCGGGAAAGCCGCTAAAGCATGATCCGGAAACGTGCGAAGCGGTTTTCCGAAAAGATCATGCGTAATTCATCCCAATCTCATCGCGCTTTAGCCGGTCGGCGCGTAGCTCGGCGCCGAGCCGATCAACTGCTCCTGCTCCTTCCGTCCTGCTTCGACGAGCCGGGCGGTCGCGTCCTCGATCGCCGCTTGCACGCGTGCGAGAAACTCGTCCTTCGGCAGGCCCGGCGGCAACGGTTCGAGAAACTCGACCACCAGCGTGCCCGGATAGCGCATGAAGGTGCGGCGCGGCCAGAACAGGCCGGAATTGAGCGCGATCGGCAGGCACGGCACGCCGCAGGAGGAATAGATCTGCGCAAAGCCGGTCTTGTAATCGGGCGGCGCGCCCGGCGCACGGCGCGTGCCTTCCGGAAAGATCACGAGCTGCTTTCCACTGCGCACCGCCTCGCGCGCGCGCCGCGTCATCTCGAGCAGCGCCTTCACGCCGGCATTGCGGTCGATCGCGATCATCCCGGTCTTGACCAGGAACTGACCGAACACCGGGATCTGCATCAGCTGGCGCTTGAGGATGAAGATCGGCCGGTTGAAGAAACCCGGCAGCACGAAGGTCTCCCAGAACGACTGATGCTTGGCCACGATCAGCAGCGGTCCTGTCGGGATCTTCTCCACCCCGCGGAATTCCACCTTGATGTTGCATACCAGGCGCATCAGGACCAGCGTGGCCTTGGCCCACCATTGCGCCACCGTCAGCATGGCGCGCGGCGGCAATGCAAAGGTCGGCAGCGCAACGATCGCCAGACAGACCAACACGGCATAGAACAGCACGTTGAATACGAGCGATCGCAGGAAAATCAGGAACATCGATGGTCCGATCAATTGGCCTGCGCGGTGGCGGGCCTCTTCGGTTGCTGACCTGCAGGCTGCTCCGACATCTCAGGCCAAAGGTCAATCCCGAAATCCTCCAGCCGCACCCTGAGCTCGGCCGCAACGTACTTGACGTATTCGGACAGGAGCAGCCGCAGCGTCGAGCCTGAGATCCACCACGGCTCCTCGCGCCATTTTTCGCCGACCACCGCGAACGGGATCAGCGTCGTCCGCGGCATCGCATGCGAGAATTCCACCAGCGCGCGCGGCATGTGATAGTTCGAGGTGACCACGATCAGAGACGTAAATCGGCGTCCCTCGGCCCAGCGCCGCGCCTCCGCCGCGTTGCCGCGGGTCGTGAGCGCGGTGCGGTCGAGGTCGACGCAACAGGTCATGAAGGACTGATTCTCCGGCAAGGTGCGGGAGATGTCGTTCGCCGTCGAGGTCGGATGCACGCCGGAAATCAGGAGCCGCCTGCCGTAGCCGGCAGCCAGCAGCTCCATCGCGTCCGATACCCGCGAGGAGCCGCCGGTCAGGACCACGATGCCGTCCGCCTTGCGATCGGGTACTTTCTCGGCCCCGCGCAATTGCGCCAGGAACGCAATGAAGCCCGCCGCCGCGCCGACGAAGGCGAGCGCGATCGTCGACACGATTGCCGCGCGCAGCCAGCCGCGCGGCAGTTTCGGCGATCGATCGTCGGTCGGCGAGCTCATGCGATGTCGGTGATCCCTTCCCGATCTGATTTTATGACGTTTTGAGGCGAAGTGGAGTCCGGTTTCTTCACCCTCTCCCCTTGTGGGAGAGGGTGGCATAGGCGGCCGCCGGCCGCCGTTCTTAAGAACGCCGATGCTTTGCATCGGCTATGGCGAAAGCGGCGAGACGGGTGAGGGGTTCTCTCCGCGCATTCACCTCGACATTTGTACGCGTGGACAGAACCCCTCATCCGGCGCTTCGCGCCACCTTCTCCCACAAGGGGAGAAGGGAAGAAAAGAAACTCAATCAACATCGTTCAATGTCGCGAACAGCGTTTGGCGCGAGGCGACTGCGGTAATGGCGCCGATCAGGACGGCCTGAACCGCGAGTACGATGTAGCCGGAGGGGCGCAGCGAGAAGGTGCCGAGCAGCGCGGCGAACTGGTCGCCGACGGGAGTCCCGGAAAACCAGCCTGCGATGGACTCGGAGAAGCCGAACATCAGCATGGCGGCACCGCCGCCGATCACGCCGCCCTCCAGGCCCAGCCTGAGGAAATGACGCAGGAAGTGGTTGGCGATGTAGCGGTCGCCGGCGCCAACGAAATGCAGGACCTCGACGATCGGACGGTTCGCCGCCATTGCGCCGCGCGTCGCGAACGACACCGAGATGATGGTTGCGACGATGACGAGCGCGAGGATGCCGAGGCCGGCCAGCACGGTGGCGTTCGTCATCAGGCGCATGCGCTCGATCCAGGCGCGGTGATCGTCGACGCTGGCGCTAGGGGCGACCTGCGCCACGCGCGCGCGCAAGGCGCCGAGATCGAGCGGCGTGCCCGGCTGCACGCGCGCGATGATCATGCGCGGCACCGGCAGATCGTCCATCGACAGGCCGGTGCCGAGCCAGGGCTCGAGCAGCTTGCCGCTCTCGTCCCTGGTGAACGGCTTGACCTCGACGATACCGGCTTGCGTGCGCATCGCTTCCGCCACGGCGGCGGTGTCGCGATCGAGATCGCGGCCGGCCTGCGGACGAATCTGGATGGTGATTTCGCTCGCGACATCCGATTGCCATTCGGCGGCGGAGGCACTCACCAGCAGCACCGTGCCCGTGGCCATCGAGGCGAGGAACGTCATGATGGCGACCACCGCGAGCAGCGCTCTGCCGTGGATCGAGGCGCGCGGCACGATCGGCGACATGTTGCGCGCCTTGGCCGGAAGCTGCGGACGCTCCTGCCCGAGATCGACCAGCACGCCGCGCTCGTCCAGCCTACTCATAGACGTGCAGCCGTCCCTGGTGCAGCACCAGGCGCCGCGCCTCGTACTGGTCCATCAGGCCGATGTCGTGGGTGGCGATGATGACGGCGGTGCCTGATTTGTTGAGCTCGATGAAGAGTCGCAGCAGGCGGCGGCCGAGCGTCGGATCGACGCTGCCGGTCGGCTCGTCCGCGAGCAGCAGCTGCGGCCGCGAGATCACGGCGCGCGCGATCGCGGCGCGCTGCTTCTCGCCGCCTGACAGGATCGGCGGCAGCGCGTCCATGCGGTCGCCGAGGCCGACCCAGCGCAACAGATCGATCACCTCCTTGCGGTAGCTCGACTCGCTGCGGCCCATGACGCGGAACGGCAGCGCGACGTTCTCATAGGTCGTCATGTGATCGAGCAGGCGGAAATCCTGGAGCACGATGCCGATGCGCTTGCGCAGGTCTGCGATCTCGTCCTTGCCGAGCTGCGAGATGTCGTGGCCGAACAGGTTGACGAGGCCCCGCGTCGGTCGATGCGACAGGAACAACAGGCGCAGCAGGGACGTCTTGCCGGCACCTGACGGCCCGGTGAGAAACTGGAAGGAATGCGCGGGGATCTGGAAGGTGAGGTCGCGCAAAATCTCCGGCCCCAGACCGTAACGCAATCCGACATTTTCGAACCGAACCAAGCTCAGCTCCGTTCGAGAGGGGGCGCGGGCCGCATTGCGGCGGTCCGCCATACGCGATCAACGGGTTTTGCCGCCGTTATGGTTTCCGGTTCGTTAACGGTCGCCCAGTAGCATAAGGGGCGCCCGGTCTCCGCGACCGTGGCATCGTCAAGACCTTCGTTCATGCATCAAGGCTCGTCCATGCATATCGTCTGCCCCCATTGTATGACATCCTACGCCATCAAGCTCGCGAGCCTTGGGGCGAACGGGCGGGCGGTCCGCTGCTCCCGCTGCAAGGAGACCTGGATCGCCCACGCCGAGGATGCCATCGAGGAGGCGTCCGTTCCGGCCATGGCCGCGGCCAGCCGAGCCGACGACCAGTCCGACCTCGCCGAACAATGGAACTCCTATGCCAAGGACGACGGCGCCACTGATACGCCGGTCGTCGATAGTCCCTCGATCGCCAGCGACTGGCCGGATGAGGAGACCCGCGAGACCGAGGACGAATGGTCGGCAGCGGCCCGGCAGGCCGAAGAGGAGGCCGCCGGCGCGCAACACCAGTCCTGGTTCCGCAGCCTGTTCCCCCGCCGCGGCGCGCGGGTGAGCCGCCCGGTCGCCACCACAGCTCCGCGCAAATCCTATCTTGGCCTGCCGACCGCCTGCGCCGCGATGGGCGCGCTGGTGCTGGCACTGGTGCTCTGGCGCGGCGACGTGGTGCGGCTGCTGCCGCAGACGGCAGCGTTCTACAAGATGGTCGGGCTCGAGGTGAACTTGCGGGGTCTCGCCTTCAAGGACGTCAAGCTCTCCAGCGAGACCGTGGACGGTAAACAGGTGTTGGTGATCGAGGGCGTCATCGTCGGCGAGGGCAAGAAGCCGCTCGACATTCCGCGGCTGCGTTTTGCCGTGCGCGACGCCCAGGGCGCGGAGATCTATGCCTGGAATGCGGTGCTGGAGCAGACCGTGCTGCGGCCAGGTGAGCGCGCCTTCTTCCGCTCGCGCCTGGCCTCACCGCCGCCGGAAGGCCGCAACATCGACGTTCGTTTCTTCAACCGGCGCGACATTGCCGGCGGCAGCGTATAATCGCCCCCCAGGGGAGGTTGATACCAAGGTTCGTCTCATGCCGAAGATCTTGATTGCCGACGACGAGGATTCGATGCGCGCGCTGGTGGCGCGCGCCATTGCCATGGACGGCCACGAGACCGTCACCGCCCAGGACGGCGCAGAGGCGCTGGAGATCCTGACCCGCGAGGATGGCGCCTTCGACCTGTTGCTCACCGACATCCAGATGCCGGTGATGGACGGCATCGCGCTGGCGCTCTCCGCGGCGCGCGATTTTCCCGACCTGACCATCCTGCTGATGACCGGCTTTGCCGACCAGCGCGAGCGCGCCTCGAACCTGAACGCGCTGGTGCATGACGTCGTGACCAAGCCGTTCTCGGTCGCCGATATCCGCACGGCGGTCGCCGATGCGCTGGCGGCGAAGAAGGGCTAGCGTCGGCGGTATCCCCACATCGTCATTGCGAGCGCAGCGAAGCAATCCAGACTGCCGTTGCGGAAAGGCTCTGGATTGCTTCGCTGCGCTCGCTATGACGCAAACTGTGGCGCGATCGTAGCCCGCATCAGCTCAGCGATATGCGGGAACAATGCCCCGGATGTCGCTGCGCTCATCCGGGCTACGAGACCTGAGCCGTCCCTCAAAACTCCTTCAGCAGCCGCTCGAGATAATCGAGCTCGATCTGCGGCCGCGAGGGATCGCCGAGACGGCGGCGGAGCTCTTCGAGAATGCGGCGGACACGCTGCGTGTCGATCTCGCCGGGAATCTTGACCGTGTAATCGTCGCCATATTCGCGCCCATGCAGCGGCCGGCCGAGCGGATCGGTCTGGTTGCCGCCGCTCTGCTGCCGGCCGGCACGCTGGCCGGGGCCGTGGCCCTGGCCGTCGCCATCGCCCTGCTGCATCGCCTCGGCCATCTTCTGCGCACCCTTGCGCATGGCGTCGAGTGCCTTGCCCTGCGAGTCCACGGCGCCGTCGGCATTACCCTCGCCGAGCTTTGATCCGGCATCGCCCATGGCACCGTCGGCTGCATCCAGGCTGCCGTCATCGCCCTGGTCGCCATCCTGATCGCCGTTCTGGCCGGGCTGGCCCTGCTCGCCTTGCTGACCCTTCTGGCCCTTCTGTGCCTGCTGGCCCTGCTGACCCTTCTGCCCCTTCTGAGTGAGGCCGCGCTTGGCAAGCTCGTCCTGCAGCTTCTTCAGGCGGTCGCGCAGTCCCTGCTGGTCCTGCTGCAGCTCCGACATGGACTGATCGCCCTGCTGCTGCTTGCCGCGCGAGCGGTCGCGCCGGGAATCCTGGCCCTGCTTGAACGTCTTGTCGCGCAATTGCTGCTGCTTGCGGATCATGTCGCCGAGCTCATTGAGCGCCTGCTCCATCTCGCTCTCGCCGGACTGTCCCGGCTGCGCCATCTGCAGGCCTTCCAGCATCTGCTGGAGCTGGTCGAGCAATTGCTTGGCGGCATCCTTGTCGCCGGAGCGCGACAGGCGCTCCATCCGGTCGATCATGTTCTGCAGATCCTGCTGGCGCAGGACCTTGGTGTTCGGATCGAGCGGCCGCGCCAGCTGCTGCGGGTCATTGTTGTTGCGGAACTGCTCGGCGAGCTGGCGCATGAAATCGTTCAGCGCCTGACGCAGATCCTGCGTGAGCTTCTTGATCTCCTCGTCGCTTGCGCCGCGCTCCAGCGCCTGCTTCAGCGCCTCCTGGGCCGCGCGCAACGCCTTCTCGACGTCGGAGATCTTGCCGTCCTCGATCGTCACCGCAAGCGCCCACAGGCTCGCCACGACCTCGCGCAAGGCATCGTCGGTACGCGCCGCTTCGAGCTGCCGGGCCACGCTGTGCAGGCCGAGATATTGTCCCGGCTCCGGCGTGAACATCTCGGGCGCGATCATCAGCCCGTCGAGCGCGGCATAGACGTCCGAATTCTTGTTGGCGTCGAGCGCGAGGATGCGGCGCTGCTCGATCAATGCACGGGCCAGCGGCTTGGTGAAGAGCCGCTCGGGCAGGCGCATGTTGAACGGCTCGCTGGCGGCCTCGTTGCCGGCCTCGTCCTTGGCCGTGAGCGTCAGCGTGACCTCGGCGCCGGCATAGGGATCCTCGCTGAGATCCTTCACGGATTGCCCGACGCCGTTGCGGGTGCGCGCATTCGGCAGGGCGAGCGGGAATTTCGGCGGCTGGAACAGCGGCCGCGGCGCCGTCCTGCTGTCGCCATCACCGGCGGCGGCCTTCGGACCATCCTTGGGGCCATCCTTAGGGCCATCCTTGGCACCATCTTTGGCGTCGGTCGGCCGCGGGGCGAATTTCGCCTCGGCGCCGGTGACGCCGTAATCGTCCTCGATCTTGTAGGAGAGCTGGAGCGCGCCGCGCGCCTGGCGCTCCGGGTCCTTCGCGAGCGCGATCGTCGGCGGACGATCCGGCGTGGCGGCGAAGGCCCATTGCGGCTGGCCGGAGGGCGCCCGGACATGCGCGGTGCCGTCGCCGGAAATCGCGAAATGCCTTTCGTTGGTCCCCTTGGGGCTGGCTTCGGCCGGGGCGACCTCCTTGAGGCCGCCGGAGACGGCGACATCCAAATTGCCGCCGGAGGAGCGCACGATCAGGGTCGAGCCGGCGGGAACGGCAAGCGGGCCGCTGGCGGGCAGCGCCGCGGCTTCCTTGTTGGCGGCCGACAGGATGACCGGCGGCCTGCCGGTGTAGAGCGGCGGCGTGACCCAGGCATCGACGCGAACATTGGCCGGCGCCAGCACCCCGTTCCAGTCGAAGGCGGCGCCAAGGCGCATCGCACGCTCGTCACCCGCGGCAAAGAAGGTCGCGACCAGCATCACCATCACGAGGGCACGCAGCGCCCAGGGGTCGTGAAGCGCGAGCCGGGGCTGCGGCACACCGGCGCGGATGCGCTTGATGGAGGCGAGCGTGCGCTCGCGCTGCGCCTGCCACAGCGCCTGCGCGACCGGGTCCTGTGAGGTCAGCGTGTCCGTGAGCGCGGTGGCCGGGCGGTGCCGGATGCCGGAGCCACGGTCGAGCCGAGCCAGCGCTTCCTCGCGGCTCGGCCAGCGGAAGCGAATCAGCGGGAACAGGGCGGCCGCCGCGATCGCGGCGAAGAGGGCGAGACCGACGGCCCTGGCCGTGAACGGCAGCGCCAGCCAGAGGCCGGCCCAGGACACCACCAGGAACAGGCCGACGACGGTCAGAAGGCGCGCCGCCTTGGGCCAGGCACGCTCCCACGCGATGGCATAAGTTGCCCGATCAAGGGCCTGCGCCAGCTTCAGCCGCGACAGCGCATCGCCGTTGCGGATCGCGTCTGACGGCTCGAGGGGGACGCCGTTCAATCAACTCTCCAGGTTGCCCGGTAGAGCAGAGCCTATCACAACGGCAGCACTGAGGCATCCGTTCCCGTACGGGAGCGCCTCCTTTTCCCGCATAACACGAGGACGTGACTGGCCGGGTGCAACCCCGTAATTTCCGCGCGCCAATCTCGAGGGAAACGAAGGAAACGCCATGGACAAGAAGATGCACGACAAGGGCCTGGAAGTCCGCAAAGCTGTGCTGGGCGAGGCCTATGTCAACAACGCCCTGAAGAACGTCGACGATTTCAACCGCCCGCTCCAGGAGATGCTCAACGAATATTGCTGGGGCACGGTGTGGGGCCGCGAGGAGCTGCCGCGCAAGACCCGCAGCATGCTCAACATCGCCATGATCGCGATCCTCAACCGTCAGCACGAGTTTCGCGCGCACCTGAAGGGCGCGCTGACCAACGGCGTCACCCGCGAGGAGATCCGCGAGATCCTGATGCAGGTCGCGATCTATGGCGGCATGCCCGCCGCGGTCGACAGCTTCCGCATCGCGCGCGAGGTGTTCGCAGAGATCGACGGGAAGGCGTGAGACCCAGCGCCAATCTCAACTGTCGTCCCGGGGCGCGCGAAGCGCGAGCCCGGGACCCATAGCCACAGGACGATGTTGCTACGACGACTCGGAGCGGCGCCTTTGCGGGACGATTCCTCCTTGTTGTGGTTATGGGTCCCGGACCGGCGCGCGCTTTAGGGCGCGCTTGTCCGGGACGACATCGGTGTGCGCGTTTTCAACAACAACCAAAGGGAAACACCATGGACATCGGATTCATCGGGCTCGGAAACATGGGTTTCCCGATGGCGCGGCGGTTGATCGAGGCGGGGCACAGGCTCGTCGTATTCGACACGCGCAAGGAGGTCATGGACAAGCTAGTCGCGCGCGGTGCCACTGCCGCGTCGTCGCCGAAGGACGTCGCTGACCAGGTCGAGACCGTGATGGCGAGCCTGCCCTCGCTGCAGGCTTCCCTGGACGTTGCCACCGGCGCTGGCGGCGTGATCGAGGGCACGCGTGCCAAACGTTTCGTCGATCTCTCAACCGTCGGCTCGGCGATGGCCGCGAAGATTCACGGGCTGCTCAAAGAGCGCGGCATCGTGCAGATCGACTGTCCCGTCTCCGGCGGCGTTGGCGGCGCCGAGAAGGGCACGCTTGCCGTGATGGTGTCAGGCCCGAAAGCCGAGTTCGCGCTGCTCAAGCCTGCGCTCGAGGTGATCGGAAAGGTGTTCTTCATCGGCGAGAAGCCGGGCGCGGCGCAGACCATGAAGCTCGCCAACAATTTCCTGTCGGCCACCGCGATCGTGGCGACGTCGGAAGCCGTGGTGATGGGCGTGAAGGCCGGGCTCGATCCCGCCGTGATGATCGACGTCATCAATGCCGGCTCGGGCATGAACACCGCGAGCCGCGACAAGTTTCCGCGCGCGGTGCTGCCGCGCACCTTCGACTTCGGCTTCGCCACGGGATTGATGGTGAAGGACGTGCGGCTGGCGCTGGAGGAGATGAAGCAGCTCGGCCTGTCGATGGAGGTCGCCGACGCGGTCGGACGGTTGTGGGAAACGGTGATCAGCGCCGAAGGCGCCGAGTCCGATTTCACCGCGGCGATCAAGCCGATCGAGAAGAAAGCGGGTGTGATCGTAGGCGGAAAAAACTGACGTTCAGCGAAATAGCGCGGTCGTGCTGAGTTTACCCGACAGTTCAAGCGGTTTTGCCTGACGACCACGCATCATCGCGAAAGCCCCGGTCTACTGTGCATGGGGTTGTTTTGCAGGTTTTGGTAGCGGCCTCACAGCCACGGCGCCGGCGTGTCCATAGCAATGAGCTGCTCCACCTCGATGCGCGGGCGCACCACGGCGTATTGGTCGCCCTTCACCAGCACCTCGGGCACCAGCGGCCGGGTGTTATAGGTGCCGGCCTGCACGGCGCCATAGGCACCGGCGGTCATGATGGCGAGGAGATCGCCGGGCGCGGGCGTCGGCAGCGTGCGGTCGAGGGCGAGATAATCGCCGGTCTCGCAGACCGGGCCGACGACATCGGCCTTGATGGTGGCGGCGCCCTTGGCCGGCTGCTTCACCGCCAGGATGTCGTGATGCGCCTCGTACAGTGTCGGGCGGATCAGGTCGTTCATGGCCGCGTCGATGATGACGAAATTCTTGCCGTCGCCGTGCTTCACATAGATCACCTTGGCGACCAGAATGCCGGCATTGCCGACGATCATGCGGCCCGGCTCGAACATCAGCGTGCAGCCGAGATTGTGGCTGACGCGCCTGACCATGGCGGCATAGGCGGCGGGCGCAGGCGGCGCCTCGCGGTCCATGTAATAGGGGATGCCGAGACCGCCGCCGAAATCGACGTGGCTGATGTCGTGGCCGTCCGCCCGAAGCGTCTGCACGAATTCGGAGAGGATGCGGAACGCGGTCTCCATGCCGGACAGGTCGGTGATCTGGCTGCCGATATGCACGTCGGTGCCGGTCACCTTGATTCCGGGCAGCTTCGCCGCGCGCGCATAGACCTCGCGGGCATGCACGATCGGGATGCCGAACTTGTTCTCGGACTTGCCGGTGGAGATCTTTGCGTGCGTGCCGGCATCGACGTCGGGATTGACGCGGAGCGAGATGCGCGCGGTCTTGCCCATCTCGGTCGCGAGGCGCGACAGTAGTTCGAGTTCCGGCTCGGATTCGACGTTGAGGCAGAGGATGTCGGCGGCGAGCGCCGCGCGCAGCTCTGCCTCGGTCTTGCCGACGCCGGAGAAGACGATCTTGCTGGCGGGAATGCCGGCGGCCAAAGCGCGCTTCAGCTCGCCGCCCGAAACCACGTCGGCGCCGGCGCCGAGCTTGGCCAGCGTCCGCAGCACCGACTGGTTGGAGTTCGCCTTCATGGCGTAGCAGACCAGCACCTTCTCGCCGGCAAAGGCCTCGGTGAAGACGCGGTAATGCCGCTCCAGCGTTGCGGTCGAATAGCAGTAGAACGGCGTGCCGACGGTGGCGGCCAGCTCGGACAGGTTCACCGCCTCGGCGTGCAGCACGCCGTTGCGATAGTCGAAATGGTTCATGGCGCAGGCTCGGTTGTCCCGGCTTATTTCTTGCCGGGAGGTTCGTCCAGGAGCGGGTCGAGAATAAACGATTTCTTCCGGCCCTTGGCCGCCGCGGGCGCAGCATCCGCGCTGGCCGTGGGTTCGAACAGGCTCGGCGCCTTCTGGGCCGCGGTCTCGGGCTCGACGGGTGCGGCGCCGGTGGCTGCGGGGGCGTTGGAGGCGGTCGGCGGCAGATCCAGCGGGCCCTTGCGGCCGCAACCTGCAAGCGCGAGCGCCGTCAGGCTCAAGACAATGATGGCCCACCCCGAGCCGGCCGGGCGAAACTTTGACGTCACGACGAAAATCCCCACTACGCGCGGCGCACCATACAGAGATTGGCGCGTTCTGGCGAGAGCCGGATGACCATGAAACATAAGCGAAATTTTGCCCTCAGCCCAATTTTCGCTCTTTTTCCAGCCGCTTCGCCCAGGCCTTGGCCTGGGACGCCACGTTCTTCGGCGCGGTGCCGCCAAAGCTGGTGCGGCTCTTCACCGACGATTCGACCGACAGCACACCGAGCACGTCCTTGGTGATTTTGGGCTCGATCGCCTGCATTTCCTTGAGCGGCAGCTCGTGCAGCGCGACGCCCCCCTCGGCGGCCTTGGCGACGATGCGGCCCGTGACGTGGTGCGCCTCGCGGAACGGCATCCTCAGCGTCCGCACCAGCCAGTCGGCGAGGTCGGTCGCCGTGGCATAGCCCTCGCCCGCGGCCGCCTTCATCTTGGGTTCGTCCGGAACGAGATCACGGACCATACCGGTCATGGCGCGGATTGCCAGCAACAGCGCGGCAAAACCCTCCATGGCGCCCTGCTTGTCCTCCTGCATGTCCTTTTGATAGGCGAGCGGCAGGCCCTTCATGACGATCAGGAGGCCGTTGAGCGCGCCGATGACGCGGCCGGTCTTGGCGCGCACCAGCTCGGCGGCATCCGGGTTGCGCTTCTGCGGCATGATCGAGGATCCCGTGGTGAACTTGTCGCTGAGCCGGATCATGCCGACCAGCGGCGAGGTCCAGATCACGATCTCCTCGGCAAAGCGCGACATGTGCACGGCGCAGATCGCGGCGGCCGACAGCGTCTCCAGCACGAAGTCGCGGTCGGAGACGGCATCGAGCGAGTTCGCCATCGGGCGGTCGAACAGGAGCGCCTTCGCGGTGGCATGGCGGTCGATCGGGAACGAGGTGCCGGCGAGCGCAGCCGCGCCCAGCGGCGATTCGTTCAGGCGCTTGCGGGCGTCCTGGAAGCGGCCGCGGTCGCGCGCCGCCATCTCGACATAAGCCAGCAGGTGATGGCCGAACGTGACGGGCTGCGCCGTTTGCAGATGCGTGAAGCCGGGCATCACGGTTGCGGCGTGCTCCAGCGCGCGGTCCACCAGGGCCTGCTGGAACGCGGCGAGCGCGGCATCGGTCTCGTCGATGACGTCGCGGACGAACAGACGGAAGTCGGTGGCGACCTGGTCGTTGCGCGAACGCGCGGTGTGCAGCCTTCCGGCGGCCGGGCCGATCAGCTCCGACAGGCGGCTCTCGACATTCATATGGATGTCCTCGAGCGCGCGCTTGAATTCGAAGCCGCCCTTGCCGATCTCTGACAGGATTGTGTCTAGACCCTTGCCGATATTTTTCGCATCAGAAGCCGTGATGATGCCCTGATTGGCCAACATCGCGGCGTGGGCCTTGGACGCGGCAATGTCCTGGGCGAAGAGGTGACGATCGACGTCGATGGAGACGTTGATCTCTTCCATGATCTCGTCGGGGCGTTCCGAGAACCGGCCGCCCCACATCTTGTTGCTCATGATCCCCTGCTCACGCCTGATTTGCCGCACGTTTGCTGGCCGCGGCCAGCCGTATTAAGAGGCCCCTGATAGCCATATCTGCGACCGGATGACAAACGATATGCTCGACCAGAAGCCCTCCGCCACGCGCCGCATCCCCTTCGTCATCGCCGCCGTGGCGATCGTCGGGCTGGCCGGCTTCGCCGCGCTGTACGGGCTCGGCCCGAGCCGGGCGCCCTTGGGCGATCCGACCTGCAAGGCGGCGGTGGCGACGGCGCAGAAGATCGCCCCGCTCGCCCAGGGCGAGGTGGCGGCGCTGACCATGGCAAGCGCCCCGCTGAAGCTGCCCGACCTCACCTTCGAGGATGCCGAGGGCAAGCCGAAGAAGCTGTCCGACTTCCGCGGCAAGACCCTGCTGGTGAACCTCTGGGCCACCTGGTGCGTGCCCTGCCGCAAGGAGATGCCGGCGCTGGACGAGCTCCAGGGCAAGCTATCGGGCCCGAATTTCGAGGTGGTGGCGATCAACATCGACACCCGCGACCTGGAGAAGCCGAAAACCTTCCTGAAAGAGGCCAACCTGACCCGGCTCGCCTATTTCAGCGACCAGAAAGCCAAGGTGTTCCAGGATCTTAAGGCCGTGGGACGGGCACTGGGCATGCCCACCTCCGTGCTGGTCGACCCGCAGGGGTGTGAAATCGCGACGATCGCGGGGCCGGCGGAATGGGCGAGTGAGGACGCGCTCAAGCTGATCCGCGCGGCAACCGGCAAGGCCGCCGCGGCGCTTTAAGGGTTTAGGCCGTCACATTGAGATTGCCGCCGACGCCGGGGGCGACATTGGCGAGCGAGGGCTGGCCGGTGCCGAGCAGCGTCAGGACGGTGGATTTCTCCATATCCGCGTTCTGCTTGGTCAGCGTCGCCGCGATATTCGACTGCAGCGCGCCTTGCTGTGCGGCCAGCATGCTGCTGACCATTGCCATCATGTCCATTACGCGAACCCTCGTGCCGGCCGTAACCTAGGCGCGAGAGATTAACGCGACATGAATTGTCATGGAGCAGTACGGGCAATCGTGTCCCGGACAAGGGGCGGCACGCAAGTGACGCACCGCAGAGCCGGGACCTAGCCTTCAGCGCGCGGCTCCTGGGCCTCGGCTCTGCAGCGCTCCGCGCTGCGTCCGGGGCACAAGGCCACCTTACCGCGTCGGCACCGGCTTGGCGCCGCGGTAGTCGTAGAAGCCGCGCTGGGTCTTGCGGCCGAGCCAGCCGGCCTCGACGTATTTGACCAGCAGCGGGCACGGGCGGTACTTGGAGTCGGCTAGCCCCTCGTGCAGCACCTGCATGATGGAGAGGCAGGTGTCGAGCCCGATGAAATCGGCAAGCTCGAGCGGACCCATGGGATGGTGGGCGCCCAGTTTCATCGCCGCGTCGATCGCCTCGACGTTGCCGACGCCTTCATACAGCGTGTAGATCGCCTCGTTGATCATCGGCAGCAGGATGCGGTTGACGATGAAGGCCGGGAAATCCTCGGAGACCGCGACCTGCTTGCCGAGCTTGCCGACGAAGTCCTTGGCGGTCTCGAAGGTGGCGTCGTCGGTGGCGATGCCGCGGATCAGCTCGACCAGTTCCATCAACGGCACTGGATTCATGAAGTGAATGCCGATGAAGCGCTCCGGGCGGTCGGTGGCGGCGGCGAGGCGCGTGATCGAGATCGAGGACGTATCGGAGGCGACGATCGCCTCCGGCTTCAATACGGCGCAGAGCTCGTGGAAGATCTTGCGCTTGACCTCTTCCTTCTCGACCGCGGTCTCGATGACGAGGTCGCAATCGGCGAGATCGTCCAGCTTCTCGGCTAGCTTGATACGCGCAATCGCCTTGGCCCTGTCGTCCTCGGTGACGGCCTTCTTGGAGACCTGGCGCGCCAGATTGCCGTTGATGGTGGCCATGCCCGACTTGAGGCGGTCGGCCGAAACGTCGTTGAGCACCACGTCGAAGCCAGCGAGCGCCGCGACATGCGCGATGCCATTGCCCATCTGACCCGCGCCGATCACGCCGACCTTCTTGATCACTGCCGCCATATTGTCATCCACCGGAACGGCGCGCGGGGGGCGCGCCCTGCCTTTTCCCCTCGAGCCGGGAGGTCCGATTTAATCAGAACCTTGGCTCGAAACCTAGATTGGATCGCCTCCAAGGCGCGCCCCACGCCAAAGAAAACGCCTCAGAAACGCAACACCGGCCGGAGTTTATACCTCCGGCCGGTGTTTTCGATGCCTTTTACTTGCCGAGCTTGCCGAGTTCGGCGGTCAGCTCCGGAACCGCCTGGTAGAGATCGGCGACCAGGCCGTAGTCGGCGACCTGGAAGATCGGCGCGTCCTCGTCCTTGTTGATCGCAACGATCACCTTGGAGTCCTTCATGCCGGCCAGATGCTGGATCGCGCCGGAAATGCCGACCGCGACATAGAGCTCGGGGGCCACCACCTTGCCGGTCTGGCCGACCTGCCAGTCGTTCGGCGCATAGCCGGCATCGACCGCGGCGCGCGAGGCACCGACACCGGCCCCAAGCTTGTCCGCGAGCGGCTCGATGTACTTGGCAAAGTTCTCGCGGCTCTGCATGGCGCGGCCACCGGAGACGATGATCTTGGCCGAGGTCAGCTCGGGGCGATCGCTCTTGGCGACTTCCTCACCGACGAAAGTCGACAGGCCCGGATCGGCCGCCGCCGCCACGGTCTCGACCGGGGCGCTGCCGCCCTCGCCTGCTGCGGCGAAGGTCGAGGTGCGGACCGTGATGACCTTCTTGGCATCCTTCGACTTCACCGTCTGGATGGCGTTGCCGGCGTAGATCGGGCGCTCATAGGTATCGGGCGCGACCACCTTGGTGATCTCCGAGACCTGCATGACGTCGAGCAGAGCGGCGATGCGGGGCATCACGTTCTTGAAGCGCGAGGTCGCCGGCGCGACGATGGCGTCATAGCCGGACGCCAGCGACACCACCAGCGCAGCCAGCGGCTCGGCGAGATCGTGCGCGTAGAGGTCGCCATCGGCGAGCAGCACCTTCTTCACGCCAGCGAGCTTGGCAGCGGCATCCGCCGCGGCCTTGGCGTTCTGGCCGGCGACCAGCACCTCGACATCCGCGCCAAGCGCGGCAGCTGCGGTCAGGGCCTTGTTGGTGGCGTCCTTGAGCGACGCATTGTCGTGTTCGGCAATCAGAAGCGTCGTCATCAGAGCACCCCGGCTTCGTTCTTGAGTTTCGACACCAGCTCGGCGACGTCCTTGACCTTGACTCCGGCCTTGCGGCCCGCGGGCTCAGCCGTCTTCAGAACTTCGAGACGCGCGGCGATGTCGACGCCGTAATCGGCGACCGTCTTCTCCGCGATCGGCTTCTTCTTCGCCTTCATGATGTTGGGCAGCGAGGCGTAGCGCGGCTCGTTGAGGCGGAGATCGGTGGTGACGATCGCCGGTCCCTTCAGCTTCACGGTCTGCAGACCGCCATCGACTTCACGCGTCACCTTGAAGTCGGTACCTTCGATCTCGAGCTTGGAGGCGAAGGTCGCCTGCGACCAGCCGAGCAGCGCGGCCAGCATCTGGCCGGTCTGGTTCGAGTCATCGTCGATCGCCTGCTTGCCGAGAATGATCAGGCCCGGCTGCTCTTCGTCCGCAACCTTCTTCAGTATCTTGGCGACGGCGAGCGGCTCGACGGTGCCGTCCGCCTTCACCAGGATGCCGCGATCGGCGCCCATGGCAAGACCGGTGCGGATCGTCTCGGACGCCTGCGCAGGTCCAATCGAGACCACCACGACCTCGGTGGCCTTGCCGGCTTCCTTCAGGCGCAGCGCTTCCTCGACAGCGATTTCGTCGAAGGGGTTCATGGACATCTTGACGTTGGCGAGTTCAACGCCCGATCCATCGCCCTTGACGCGGACCTTGACGTTGTAATCGACCACCCGCTTTACCGGCACTAAGACCTTCATCGATCCTCTTTCACTCAATTTGGGAGGGGGGTTATCAACTGGCGCGGAACCTAAAGGCCCGATCTGCCCCGGTCAACGCGCGAACGGGTCTAATTTTGGCCTTCTGAAATGCGGGAGCGCGATGGGTCAGCGGTTCTGGCCGGGAACCCAGAGCACGTCGCCGGCGCCATTGCCGTTCACGACCCGGCTGGCCACGAAGAGAAAGTCGGACAGGCGATTCATATATTGGATGCCAGCCGCGCTGACCGGCTCGCCCGGCTGGGCCGCCAGTTCCACGATCACGCGTTCCGCCCTGCGGCATATCGTGCGCGCCACATGCAGATGGGCCGCGGCCGGCGTGCCGCCGGGAAGCACGAAGGAGGTCAGCGGCGCGAGCTTGTCGTTGAGCATGTCGATGTCGCGCTCGAGCCGCTCGACCTGGCTCGCCACCACCCGCAGCCGCTCGGCCTTGCCTTCCCGCTCCGGCACGGCGAGATCGGCACCAAGATCGAACAGATCGTTCTGGATGCGGCCGAGCATCGCATCGAGCTCGGGCATCTCCGCGGTGTAGAGCCTGACCACGCCGATCGCCGCGTTGGTCTCGTCGACGGTGCCATAGGCCTCGATGCGCAGATCGTATTTCGGACGCCGCTCTCCGGTTCCGAGCGCCGTCGTGCCATCGTCACCGGTCTTCGTGTAGATGCGGTTCAGCACCACCATGATCAGCGTCCCATCGCCCAGACCGCGAGCATCGCGACGATGATCGCCACGAACTGAAGCAGCACGCGCCAACGCATCAGCTTCTGCGAGGTGTTGGGCGAGCCGCCGCGCATCATGTTGATGAGCCCGAGCAGCAGCACCAGCGCCACGGCGCCGGCTGCGGCCGGCAGGATGAAAGTACTCAGAAAAGATGCCATTTGAGGGTAGATAACACCGTGTGTGCCGGTCCGCCATCTCCCCAGCTCGTCATTCCGGGGCGACGCGGCGGGATCGAGCGAAGCGAGACCCGGCGCGTCGAGCCCGGAATGACAAAGGGGGCTTCGCGAACTGGCTTTTGGGCCAAGAATATCAGATGGTAGCGCGATGATTTTTCGATTTGCGCCCATTGCTTGTTCTCCTGGCCTCTCCCTACGTTCAGAAGGAGACAGCAGCGGCGTAGGTGCCAAGTGAAAGCCATCCGCTACATCTACTGCGTCGCTGAGGACGCGTTCTACACGTTCCTCGCCGATGACGGCTGGGCGATCGCGAGCCACATCGCGCTCTCGACGCTGATGGCGCTGTTCCCATTCCTGATCGTGCTGACCGCGCTCGCCGGCTTCTTCGGCTCCAAGGAACTCGCCGACCAGGCCGCTAGCCTGATGCTCCAGGTCTGGCCCAAGCAGGTCGCCGATTCGATCTCGGGCGAGGTGCATGACGTGCTGACCACCACTCGGACCGGCCTTCTGACCATCGGCGCGGCGCTGTCGGTCTATTTCGCCTCGAACGGCGTCGAGGCGCTGCGGGTCGCGCTCAACCGCGCCTATGCGGTGGTGGAGATGCGAAGCTGGTACTGGCTTCGGCTGGAGTCGATTGCCTATACGATCATTGCGGCCTTCACGGCGCTCGCTATGGCGTTCCTGATCGTGCTCGGTCCGCTCATTATCGAGGCGGCGCGGCGCCACATTCCGCTGTTCGTCGAATCCAACGAGAGCATCCTCACCTGGGTGCGCTACGGCATCTCCATCGGCGCGCTGGTGGTGGCGCTGATCATCCTGCACGCCTGGCTGCCGGCGGGACGGCGCAGCTTCCTGCAGATACTGCCCGGCATCGTCTTCACCATCGTGGCGTCACTGATCTCCAGCATCGTGTTCGGCCAATACCTGGCCCGCTTTGCCAACAACTACGTGACCATGTATGCGGGGCTCGCCTCGGTGATCATCGCGCTGGTGTTTCTGTACTTCATCGCCGCGATCTTCGTTTACGGCGGCGAGCTCAATGCCGCGATCATCAAGTCGCGGCTTCCTCACGGCGTGTCGCTTCAAGCAGCGCAGTCGCTAAAGCCCTCGGAGACACAGGCTTGACCAGGAAGGCGTCGGCCCCGGCTTCGCGCGAGGCGGCCTCGTCCTCGCCGCGGCCGGACACGCCGATGATCGGGATCCGAGCCAGCGGCGTTGGCAGCCTGCGGATCCGCCGGATGGCCTCGATGCCGTCGATGCCCGGCAGCACCATGTCCATCAGCACCGCGTCGAATGCGCCCTGCTCCAGCCGGTTCACGGTGTCCTCACCGCGCCCGATGAACTCGGCGTGATGGCCGAGCTCGGTCAGGATGGTGTTGAGCACGACGCGGCCGAACGGATTGTCCTCGACGCTGAGAACGCGAAGCGCAGCGGCCGCCTCGGGCTCGCTGCCGTCCTTTGCCTTGCGGGTCTTGCCCCGTCCCGCCAAGTCCAGCGACACCGTCAATGTGAAGGTGGCGCCGCCACCGCGGCGCGGAGCGACGGTGATGTCGCCGCCCATCGCCCGCGCCAATTGCTTGACCGAGGAGAGCCCCAAGCCGGCGCCGCCGAAGCGTGCGGCAATCGTGACATTGGCCTGGGTGAACGGGCGGAACAGCCGCTTGATCTCGGCCATGGTCAGGCCGATGCCGCTGTCGGACACGGCGAAGGCGACGCCGACCCTGCCCTTTGCTTTGCCTTTGGCGGGACGCCACGGCTCGACGGCGAGGGCCACTCCGCCCTGGTCGGTAAATTTCACGGCGTTGTCGATCAGGTTCTCGAGCGCGGCGCGCAGGCGGACGGAATCACCGACCACGAGCCCTGGGATCTTGTCGGCTATCTCGACCTTGGCCTGGAGACCTTTGGCCGCGGCGCGGCCGGCCAGGGAATCGCCGGCGGTGCGGGCGAGCGCCTTGAGATCGAACAGATCCTGGCGCGGCGTGCTGCCGCCCTTCTCCGTTCTGGCAGCATCCACGAACAGCGTGGCGAGGCTCGCCAGATGCTCGGCGCCGGCCTTGATGGTGTCGGCCCAGCGCCGCTCCCGCTCGCCGAGGTCGGAGGTCGCGAGCAGGTCGCTGATCGCGAGAATGCCGGTCAGGGGGGTGCGGACCTCATGGGCAAACGCGGCCAGCGCCGCCTGGACGACATCAGGCGCAACCGCCTTGGTGCTGCGCTTGCGCAGCTGACCGCCCTTGGGCCGCTTCCGAAGCGGCCGCCGCCTGGACGTCCGGGTGGTGCGCACTGGACGCGTCTTCGCCGCCATGAATCCCCTTCGAAGTACCCTCTTCGAACCCCGCGCTGGCCAAGCATGGCACGGAGGAACGCCCGGAGTCACGGCGACGTTTCGCTAACCCCCAGAGAAACTTAACCTAATCCCACTAGCCGGCGGATCGCGGCAGGCGTGAGGCCGGCCGCGCGCAATTCGCGCAGACCGGTCGAGCGGCCCGATTTCGACAGCTTCCGACCCGCCTCATCGCGAATCAGCCGGTGATGGCGATAGGCCGGCTCGGGCAGGCCGAGCAGAACCTGGAGCAGGCGGTGCACCGCGGTGGCGTAAAACAGGTCCTGCCCCCGCACGATCTCGCTGGCGCCCTGGAGCGCGTCGTCGACGACCACCGAGAGATGGTAGCTGGTCGGCGTCTCCTTGCGGGCCAGGATGACATCGCCCCAGGCCTCCGGCCGCGCCGGCACCACGCCGCGCTCGCCGTCCGGCCCCTCGCCGAGCTCGTTCCAGCTCACGCCGGGGGCGTGACGGCAGGCGGCCGCCATGTCGAGCCGCAGCGCATAGGGCGCGCCCGAGGCGATCAGCCGCGAGCGCTCGTCAGCCGAGAGTGATGTGGCCTCGCCCGGATAAAGCGGTGCGCCGTCGGGATCACGCGGCCACGGGCCAGCGGCCTCGCGCGCCGCCACCAGCCTTGCGATGTCGGCGCGGCTTTCGAAGGCGGGATAGACGAGACCGAGCACAGAGAGCTTTTCCAGCGCAGCGCGATAATCGGCGAGATGTTCGGATTGACGCCGAACCGGCGTCTCCCAGGCAATCCCGAGCCAGGCGAGATCCTCGTAGATCGCCGTCTCGAACTCCAGCCGGCACCGCGTCGCGTCGATGTCCTCGATTCGCAGCAGCAATCGGCCGCCGGACTCGCGCGCTCGGTCGAAATTGAGCAGCGCGGAATAGGCGTGGCCGAGATGCAGGAAGCCGTTCGGGCTCGGGGCGAATCGGAAAACGGGTGGTGCCATCACATGAATCTCGTCATGGCCGGGCTTGTCCCGGCCATCCACGTTCTTCGGTACCACAGACCGATGGTGTCAACGTCACGAACAAACACCACGATCACCGCTCATGCTACACAGTGCCTCGCGGTGAGAAAGACGTGGATGGCCGGGACAAGCCCGCCATGACGCTGGAGAGAACCCGCCCGCCATGACCATCCACCTCGAAACCCAGTCCGATCTCGAAGAGGCCGTCCACACGCTGATCAAGCGCGATCCGCGGCTCAAGCCCGTGCTCGAGATCGCGGGCATGCCGGCGTTGCGGCGGCGCGAGCCCGGGTTTACGGGGCTCGCGCACATCGTCTGCGGGCAGCAGCTCTCCACCGCGAGCGCCGCGGCGATCTGGGGGCGGCTGTCGGCCGCATTCGATCCGCTCGACCATGACGCCGTGCGCCGCGCCCGCGCCGACCGGCTGGGGCGGCTCGGCCTCTCCGCCGCCAAGATCAAGACGCTCAAGCATCTCGCCCGCGAGATCGCCGCGCAGCGGCTGAATCTCGACGTGCTCGCCGAGGAGGATGCCGACGCCGCGCATCACACCCTGATCGCGCTGCCCGGCATCGGCCCCTGGACGGCCGACCTCTACTTGCTGTTCTGCCTCGGCCACGGCGATGCCTGGCCGGCCGGCGACCTCGCCGTGCAGGAAGGCATCCGTATCGGCCTCGGCCTCAAGGCGCGGCCGACGGAGAAGCAGATGGCGCCGATTGCCGAGCCCTGGCGTCCGCTGCGCGGTGCGGCGGCGCATCTGTGGTGGAGCTATTACCGCGCGGTGAAGAAGCGCGAGGGCGTGCTCGCGGAATCGGGCTAACCCCGCAGCCGCGCGCGGTCGGTCCGGGCGCATTCGGCGACGAATTCGATTACGGCGCGCACCGCCGGCAGCTCGACGAGGTCGGGATGGGCCAGCAGCCAGAGATCCGCAACGCTGGCGAGCTTCTGCGGGGCGACGCGCACGAGATCGGAATAGGCTTCGGCGACGAAGCACGACAGCGCGGAGATTCCGATGCCGGCGCGGACCGCCGCCAGCATGTCCCCCTGGGACGAGCAGCGCATCGCCACCCTTGCCTGCCGCGTGACGACGTCGCTCCAGCGCGCAAGCTGCGCATTGGAGGTCTGGTCGGCGAAGCCGATGACGCTGTGCTCCTTCCAGTCGCCGCGCCGTTCCGGCAGGGACCGACCGGCGGCATAATCGCGCGAGGCATAGAAGCCGGTGCCGAGACGGCCGATCTTGCGGCCGACCAGGTTCTCCTCCCCGGTATCGAAGGGCCGCAGCACCACGTCCGCCTCACGCCGGCGCACGCTCGCCGGAAATGGATGGGTGATGATCTCGAGCTGGATATGATCGTGCGCGCGCAGGAAGGCTGGCAAGCGCGGCATCAGCCAGTGCGAGGCCAGCGTCGCGCCGATCGACAGCTTGACGATGCCGCGCGCCTTGTGTCCACCCGCCGCCACTGCGGTTTCGGCCCGCAGCGCTGCGGCCGCCATGGCCTCGGCGTGCTCGCGCAAGGTCCGTCCATCCGCGGTCAGCGCCAGGCCATCGGCAGCCCGCGCCACCAATCTGGTGCCGAGCTGGGCTTCCAGCGCCGCGATCTTGCGGCTGACGGTGGGATGGCTGGTGTGCAGGCGGCGGGCGGCGGCGGTGAAGCTGCCGGTATCGGCGACCGCGACGAAGGTCTTGCAAAGGTCCCAATCCATCGGCGGCCCTGTTCATACCTGAATGATCGTCCGTTCATTATTGAACGGTCCGGGCGGCGCCGTCCAACCTTATAATGGGATCAAATCCGCGGCCACGGGCGGCCCATCCGCCCGCGCGACAATCAAAACGGAAACGCCTCGTGATCCGCCCGCCGGCGGGGCCGCGTTTCGGGAGGACATGATGGCACTGCCCAATCTCTTGAAGGATTCGCTCGAGCTGCCCGTGGTCGGCTCCCCGCTGTTCATCGTCTCCGGCCCGGAACTGGTGATCGCCCAGTGCAAGGCGGGCGTCGTCGGCTCCTTTCCCGCGCTCAATGCCCGCCCGGTCGAGAAGCTCGGCGAATGGCTGAGCCGGATCGAGGACGAGCTCGGCGAGTACAAATCGCGCAATCCCGGCAAGAAGGTCGCGCCCTACGCCGTCAACCAGATCTGCCATGCCTCCAACGACCGGCTGATGAAGGACATGGAGGCCTGCGTCAAGCACAAGGCGCCGATCATCATCACCTCGCTGCGGCCGCCGGCGGAGATCGTCGAGGCCGCGCATTCCTATGGCGGACTGGTGTTCCACGACGTCATCAACGTCAAGCACGCGCGCAAAGCGGCCGAGCAGGGCGTCGACGGCCTGATCCTGGTCTGCGCCGGTGCGGGCGGACACGCCGGCACGCTGTCGCCCTTTGCGCTGGTGCGCGAGGTCAAGCAATGGTTTGACGGCGCCGTCCTGCTGTCGGGCGCGATCAGCGACGGCTATGGCATCGCCTCGGCGCTGACGCTGGGCGCCGACCTCGCCTATATGGGCACGCGCTTCATCGCGACGCAGGAAGCCAATGCCGACCAAGCCTACAAATCGGCGCTGACGCAGCACGCCGCGCACGACATCGTCTACACCAACCTGTTCACCGGCGTGCACGGCAATTATCTCGGTCCGTCGATCGCTGCCGCCGGCCTCGATCCGGACAACCTCCCCGCCGCCGACAAATCGAAGATGAATTTCGGCTCCGGCGGCAACATGAAATCCAAGGCGTGGCGCGACATTTGGGGATCGGGCCAGGGCATCGGCCAGATTACTGATGCCCCGCCCGTTGCGGAGCTCGTCGACCGCATGAAGCGTGAATTCGATCAGGCGAGGCAGGATTTCCTGATGCGCGTCAGCGCCTGACGTCTCCAACTGACAAGACAAACGGGAGGATATCATGAAGCTGGCAGCCGCACTGATCGGTCTGTCCCTGTTGGCGCTCGCCACGGACAGCACCCACGCCGAAGGCACGGAGATCCGGATCGGACAGACCCTGCCCTATAGCGGCCCGGCCTCCGGCTTCGGCGCGATCGGCCGCACGCAGGAGGCGTTCTTCGAGAAGATCAATGCCGAAGGCGGCATCAACGGCCGCAAGGTCAAGTTCATCACGCTGGACGATGCCTACTCGCCGCCGAAGACGGTCGAGCAGACCCGCAAGCTGGTGGAGCAGGACGAAGTGCTGATGCTGTTCGGCTCGCTCGGCACCGCCACCAACAGCGCCGTGCATCGCTACCTCAACGGCAAGAAGGTGCCGCAGCTGTTCGTGCTTTCCGGCGCGACCAAATGGGCCGATCCGCAGAAATATCCATGGACCATGCCCGGCATGGCCGCCTATGAATCCGAAGGCGTGGTCTATGCCAAGCACGTGCTGCGCACCAAGCCGGGCGCCAAGATCGCCATCCTCTCCCAGAACGACGATTTCGGCCGCGACTACGTCGCCGGCTTCAAGCGCACGCTCGGCGACAAGGCTGCCGGCATGATCGTTGCGGAAGCGACCTACGAGACCAGCGCGCCGACGATCAGCTCGCAGCTCTCGACCCTGAAGGCATCGGGCGCCGACGTGCTGTTCGGCGTCGTGCTCGGCAAGTTCACCTCGCAGATGATCAAGGGCGTCGCCGAGCTCGGCTGGAAGCCCGAGCTGTTCTTCGTGCCGACCTCGGCCTCGTCGATCTCGTTCCTGGAGCCGGCCGGGCTCGACAACGCCGTCGGCCTGATCTCGTCGAGCAACCAGAAGGACACGATGGACCCGCAATGGGCCAGCGATCCCGGCGTGAAGGAGTATTTCGCCTTCATGAAGCAGTACATGCCGAACGCGGACCTCTCCAACTCCAACTATGCGGCCGGCTACCATTACGCGACGCTCCTGATGACGGTACTGAAGGCGTGCAAGGACGATTTCAGCCGCGACAACATCATGCGCCAGTCCGCCTCGCTGAAAGAGGTGAAGCTGCCGCTGCTGCTGCCCGGCATATCCGTCAGCACCGCCGCCGACGACTATCTGCCGTTCCAGCAGCTGCAGCTGCGGCGCTTCAACGGCAAGAGCTGGGTCGGCTTCGGCGACGTGCTGGACGATCGCTGACTCCAACGGAATGGGAATGACCATGATCATCAGCGGCGAACGCCGGATCGGCCATGACGAGATCCAGGCGCGCATCAGACGCGCGGCGAGCGGGCTGCGCGCCCTCGACCTTGCCGAGGGCGCACCGGTTGCCATGATGCTGCGCAACGACTTCGCCTTGTTCGAGGTGGTCGCGGCCTCGGCCGCACTGGGCAGCCCCGTGGTGCCAATCAATTGGCACCTGAAGGCCGAGGAGGTCCGCTACATCCTGACCGACAGCGGCGCGAAGATCCTGATCTGCCACGCCGATCTGCTGCCGCAAATCCGCGGCGGCATTCCGGAGGATGTCCGCCTGCTCGTGGTCGCAACGCCGCCCGAGCTGGCGGCGACCTTCGCCATTCCCCGTGAGCTGACCGAGGTCTCTTCCGGCCTGACCGATTGGGACCGCTGGCGCGACGGGCACACGGAAACAGAGGAGCCGCCGCGCCGGGCCGCGGCGATGATCTACACGTCGGGGACCACAGGCATGCCGAAGGGCGTACGCCGCATGCCGATGCCGCCGGAGCAGGCCGCCGCCTCGGAGCGCGTCGGCGCGATCGCCTACGGCATCAAGCCGCGCGAGGACCAGGTCGTGCTGATCAACGGTCCGATGTATCACTCGGCGCCGCATTCCTACGGCATGATGGCCTTCCGCAACGGCTGCACCATCGTGCTTCAGCCGCGGTTCGACGCCGAGGAGCTGCTGGCGCTGATCGAGCGCCACCGTGTGACGCATATCCACATGGTGCCGACCATGTTCGTGCGCCTGTTGCGCCTGCCCGAAGCGGTCAGGCAGCGCTACGACCTGTCGTCGCTGCGCTTCGTTGTGCACGGCGCGGCGCCCTGCCCGCCCGAGGTGAAGCGGGCCATGATCGAGTGGTGGGGACCGGTCATCAACGAATATTTCGGCTCGACCGAGACCGGCATCCCGGTCTGGCACTCGGCCGAAGAGGCGCTGAAGAAGCCCGGCACGGTCGGCCGCGCCATCGAAGGTGGCATCGTCAAGATCTTTCGCGACGACGGCAGCCTCTGCGATGCTGGTGAGGTCGGCGAGATCTACATGCGCCAGACCGCGGTGCCGGATTTCGACTATCACGGCAAGGCGCAGGCGCGCGCCGAGGCCGGGCGCGACGGTCTCGTCAGCGTCGGCGACGTCGGCTATCTCGATGAGGATGGCTATCTGTTCCTGTGCGACCGCAAGCGCGACATGGTGATCTCGGGCGGCGTCAACATCTATCCCGCCGAGATCGAGAACGTGTTGATCGCGATGCCCGGCGTGCGCGATTGCGCCGTGTTCGGCATTCCGGACGCGGAATATGGCGAGCGGCTGTGCGCCTGCATCGAGCCCGACAGGGCCGAGCAGCTCTCCGCCGCCGCGGTGCAGGCTTATCTGCGCGAGCGTCTGGCCAACTTCAAGGTGCCGAAGGAGGTCAAGTTCCTGGATGCGCTGCCCCGCGAGGCAACCGGAAAGATCTTCAAGCGCAAGCTGCGCGACCCCTATTGGGCAGACCGGAGGCCGGGCGGCGCTTAAGTCGTTCTCCGGCCGCGTCCGCACGTGCGGAATTCCGGGCCATATTCCGTCCGGGCAGGGCCGCATGCCGGCCTCGCTCAGGTCCGCGGCTTTTGGCGGGCGGCGAAACCGTATAGCGTTCGATCTCTGAGGAAACGCCGCGAAGACGGCCATGAGGTCGCGCATGCTGGACCGGACGCAGGATATTTCCATCGCCGCACAGGCCTGGCTCGACGACTTCGAGCGCACCTTAAGCAGACCTGATCCCGCGACGCTGGGCCCGCTCTTCCTCGCCGACGGCTTCTGGCGCGACGTGCTGGCGCTGAGCTGGAACCTGCAAACGCTCGCCGGGCGCGAGACGATTGCGCAAGCGCTGGCCGCGCTCGCGTCCAAGGCAGAGCCGATCAGTTTCAAGATCGCTCCGAACCGGGCCCCGCCGCGCTGGGTGACGCGGGCCGGCACCAACTGCATCGAGGCGATTTTCAACTTCGAGACCGCGCTCGGTCGCGGCAACGGCATCGTACGGCTCGTGCCTGATACTGCCGACGGCGACCGCCTGAAGGCCTGGACGCTGCTGACCGCGCTCGACGAACTCAAGGGCTTCGAGGAACAGCTCGGCACCTCGCGCCCGCGCGGCCAGGCCTATTCGCGCGACTTCCGCGGGCCGAACTGGCTCGACCAGCGCAACGCTGCGCGCGCCTATGCCGATCACGATCCGGCCGTGCTGGTGGTCGGCGGTGGCCAGGCCGGGCTCGCGATTGCCGCGCGGCTGAAGCAGCTGAAGGTCGACACCCTGATCGTCGATCGCGAGATGCGGATCGGCGACAATTGGCGCAAGCGCTATCACGCGCTGACCCTGCACAACCAGGTGCAGGTGAATCACCTGCCCTATATGCCGTTTCCGCCGAACTGGCCGGTCTATATCCCCAAGGACAAGCTCGCCAACTGGTTCGAGGCCTATGTCGATGCGATGGAGCTGAACTTCTGGACCGGCACCGAGTTCGAGGGCGGCGCCTATGACGAGGCCAAGGGCCACTGGACCGTCACGCTGCGGCGCGCCGACGGCAGCAAGCGCACCATGCATCCGCGCCATGTGATCATGGCGACCGGCGTCAGCGGCATCGCCAACATTCCCGACATTGCGACCCTCGACAATTTCAAGGGGACGCTGGTGCATTCCAGCGACTACGAGGACGGCGAGAACTGGACCGGCAAGCGCGCCATCGTCATCGGCACCGGCAACAGCGGTCATGACATCGCGCAGGATCTTCATTCCAGCGGCGCCGAGGTGACGCTGGTGCAGCGTTCGCCGACGCTGGTCACCAACATCGAGCCGTCGGCGCAGCTGGCCTACGCGACCTACAACGAGGGCACGCTCGAGGACAACGACCTGATCGCAGCGTCGATGCCGACGCCGCTCGCGAAGAAGACGCATGTGATGCTGACCGAGCAATCCAAGCAGCTCGACAAGGAGCTACTCGACGGCCTCGCGCGCGTCGGCTTCAAGCTCGATTTCGGCGAAGCCGGCACCGGCTGGCAGTTCAAATACCTCACCCGCGGCGGCGGCTATTACTTCAACGTCGGCTGCTCCAACCTGATCGTCGAGGGCAAGATCAGCCTCAGGCAGTTCTCCGACATCGAAAGCTTCAACGCTGAGGGCGCGCGGATGAAGGACGGCTCGATCATTACCGCCGACCTGGTCGTGCTCTCGACCGGCTACAAGCCGCAGGAATATCTGGTGCGCAAGCTGTTCGGCGACGGCATCGCCGACCGCGTCGGGCCGATCTGGGGTTTTGGCGAAGGCTTCGAGCTGCGCAACATGTATGCGCGCACCAGGCAGCCCGGCCTCTGGTTCATCGCCGGGAGCCTGGCGCAATGCCGGATCAACTCGAAATATCTGGCGCTGCAGATCAAGGCGATCGAGGAAGGGATTTTGGCACGAATATAGCTACAGCCGTCATTCCGGGGCCCGCGAAGCGCGAACCCGGAATCCATCTAACCACAGAGTATGCTGCCCAATGGATTCTCAGATGCGCAATTGCGCATCATAGGTCACGCTTCGCGCGCCCCGAAATGACAAGAGGAGAGATCAATGCCAGCCATTCTCGGCACCGGCGAGCACCGCTACCGCGTCGTCGACAACTTCGCGAAATTGCCGGACGGCTGGCAGCTCACCGACGTCGCCTCGGTGGCGGTCGACAGCAAGGACCGCGTCTACGTCTTCAACCGCGGCGCCCACCCGATGGTGGTGCTGGACCGCGACGGCAATTTCCTGCGCAGTTGGGGCGAAGGACTGTTTTCCCGCGCGCACGGCCTACATATCGACGCCGACGACAATCTCTATTGCACCGACGACGGCGACCATACCGTGCGCAAATGCACCACTGACGGCAAGGTGCTGCTGACGATCGGCATTCCTGCAAAGCCGGCGCCGTTCATGAGCGGCGAGCCGTTCCACCGCTGCACCCACACCGCGCTGTCGCCGAAGGGCGAGATCTACGTCTCCGACGGCTATGGCAATGCGCGCGTGCACAAATTCACGCCTGACGGCAAGCTGATCAAGAGCTGGGGCGAGCCGGGCACTGATCCCGGTCAGTTCAACATCGTGCACAATATCGCCACCGATGCCGACGGCTGGGTCTATGTCGCCGATCGCGAGAACCACCGCGTCCAGGTGTTCGACGGCGAGGGCAAATACGAGACGCAGTGGAACAATCTGCACCGGCCCTGCGCGCTGTGCTGCTGCGGCGGGGCCAACAGCCCGACCTTCATCATCGGCGAGCTCGGCCCCGGCCTTGCCATCAACCGCAATGTGCCCAATCTCGGTCCGCGGCTGTCGATCGTCGATGCACAGGGCAAACGCATCGCACGGCTTGGCGGCGAGGAGGGCCCGGGCGTTGCCAGCGGCAAATTCCTCGCGCCGCATGGGCTCGCACTCGACTCAAGGGGTGACATCTATGTCGGCGAGGTCGGCGTCACCAATTGGACGACCAGCTTTCCGGACGAGGAGATGCCGGCCGCGGTGCGCGCGACGCGCTGCCTGCAGAAGCTGGAGCGGGTACGGGAGTAGCTGCCATGGCAACGGCAGCCCACGCTGGGGCGGTTCCGCGCCCCCGGATCGCGGCTTTTTGAGCACGTTTGCCACCCCGCCGCCGCATTGCTTGCGCTTGAATAAGTCGCTCAACGGGCTTCACAATCCCGTCACGCTGCATGTAGTATGTCACTACATGCTGCTTCGCAGCGTATATTGGAGGCCGGGAGCGTTACTTGAACGCACATGTCTCGCAAGGCAGTTGGCCGGTGTTGGTGCTGAATGCGGACTTCCGGCCGCTGAGTTACTACCCACTGTCGTTGTGGTCGTGGCAAGACGCGATCAAGGCGGTGTTCCTCGACCGCGTCAACATCGTCGCACATTACGATCAGGCGGTTCGAAGTCCCACGCTGGAAATGCAGCTGCCCAGCGTCGTCTCGCTCAAATCCTTCGTCAAGCCGACCACCCACCCCGCCTTCACCCGCTTCAACGTCTTCCTGCGCGATCGTTTCGCCTGCCAATATTGCGGCTCGCCCGAAGACCTCACCTTCGATCACATCATCCCGCGCAGCAAAGGCGGCCAGACCACCTGGGAGAACGTGGTCGCGGCGTGCTCGCCGTGTAATTTGCGCAAGGGCAATCTCACACCGGCGCAGTCCAAAATGTTTCCGCGCCAGACGGCGTTCGCACCGACCGTGCACCAGCTCCACCGCAACGGCCGGCTGTTTCCGCCGAACTATCTGCACGACAGCTGGCTGGACTATCTGTACTGGGATACGGAGCTGGATCCGTAGGTGCGAGTCAGCGCGCTCTGCTACCCCCGCTGCAACGCCAGCGTCACGCCGCCGAGCGTGAGCGCCATCGCCGTCCATTCGCGATAGCCGAGCGGCTCGCCGAGAATGATCGCCGCTGAGACGACGCCGATCACGGGCACGATCAGCATGCCGGTCGACGCCGTGGTTGGGGGCAGACGGCGCAGCGTCTCGAACCAGGTGACGTAGCAGAGGCCCATCGGCACCAGCGTCATGTAGACGAAGCAGCCGAGCCCCAGCGGAGTGATGGCGGTGACGTCAGGGCGCTCGAACAGCACGCCGAGGACCAGCATCGTGGCGCAGCCCAGCCCGACCTGCCAGGCGACGACGACCAGCGGCGGCATCGGCAGCGGCTTGCGGTTGAGCACATTGCCGAGCGCGAACAGGATGGCGCAGAGCAGTGCGAGCGCAATGCCGACCAGCTTGTCGGTGCTGAACGCAAGACCGTCGCCGCTCAGGAGCAGCGTGACGCCGGCAATGCCGAGGACAAGCCCAAGAACATCTCGTCGCGCCGGCCGCGTGTGCAGCACCGGCCAGGCGAGCAGCATCGCCCAGATCGGCATCGTATAGGCGAGCAGCGCGCCCTCACTCACGCTCACATATTTCATCGCGACCGTGCCGAGACCCATCCAGGCCAAGACGTTGGTGAAGGTCGCAAACAAGAGGCGCGGCACCGCCTCGCGCGGGACGGCGAAGGATTCCTTCCGGATCAGCACCAGGGTGCCGAGAATGAGCGAGGCGCAAACACCCGCAAGGCCGCGCGCGAACAAAGGCGGCCATTGCTGCAGCAGCAGCTTCATCAGCGGCCAGTTCAAAGCCCAGCCGAACGCCGTTACGCACAGGCAGAGAGAGCCGATCGTCCTGTCGCGTCGCGCCGTGTCCATACCCAGCGCTTAGCAGGCCGGCGCCGGCCGCTCCACCTCGCCTGGTGCATGCGGGCCATCGCGGAGCAAGGAACCCGAAGCTCCCACGACCGTTCAGACCGTGGGCCAGGCACGCTCGCCTGCGCACGTTCCGCCATACGCATGTTTCGGATGGCAATATACCAAATGAGGGAAGGCCATGCCCACAGCCGAGCACGATCACGTCTACAAGATCCTGGACCTCGTCGGATCATCCGAGACCTCGATCGAGGATGCGATCAAGAACGCCATCAGCCGCGCCTCCAAGACCGTTCGCGAAATAAGATGGTTCGAGGTCGTGCAAACGCGCGGCCATGTCGAGAACGGCGCCGTGCGTCATTTTCAGGTGACGCTGCGCGTCGGCTTCACGTTGGAAGGATGAGACGTCAGGCCGCCCATCGCGCGGCGACACCACCATGAAAGCGGGCCGACGAGAGTGGAACTCGATGTCGGCCATGTTCCCGGTCGAGTACAGACCCCGCACAATCATCGCGGATATTGCAACAAGCCGTTAAGGCGAAAGTGAGAGGTTTGCTCCGATTTGGAGCAAGCCTGATGGTCACAAGCCGCGAACTCGGCAAGACGCGCCTTCCGCTCTGGGCGGCCGGATTCGTCGTGCTGACTTGCGTGGCTATCCTCGGCCTGAGTGCGTGGCGCGAATGGGAGGCGCGCAACGCCGATCTGAGGAACGCCGAAATCGACGTCACCAACCTCGCTCAGTCGCTGATCCAGCACGCGGACGACACGTTCGAGCTTGCCGATACGATTCTCGTCGGGCTGGTCCACCGGCTCGAGATCGACGGGATGGGCCCGGACACGATCATGAAGCTCCAGGCCTATCTGCCCACCCGCAAATCATCGGAACGCATCCGCGGCATCTTCATCTATGATGCGACCGGCCGCTGGCTCGCCACGACGGAGCACCTCGATTTCTCCAAGCTCAACAACAGCGACCGTGAATATTTCCAACGCCATCGCGATTCTACGGACACGGGCACGCTGATCGGGCGACCCGTCAAGAGCCGCTCCGGCGGTCAGTGGATCGTCACCGCATCCCGCCGGATCAACGATTCCGACGGCGGCTTCGCCGGCGTCGCCCTGCTCACGATCGACGTCAGCTATTTCGTCAAATTCTACGAGCGGTTCGACATCGGGCCGAACGGCTCGGCATCTCTGCTCAACGACAGCGGCATCATGCTGGCGCGCAGCCGTGACGAGAGCGGCGCCTTCGTCGGACGCGACCTGTCCGATGCGCCCTTGTTCAGAAGCTGGAAAAGCCGCCCCGCCGCAGCGGTCTATTACTTCAAATCGCCGCTCGATGGCGCGGAGCGGCTGAGCTACTACCAGCGCAGCAGCCGCTATCCCCTGATGGTGCTGGCGAGCAAGTCGCAGGCCGACGTGCTCGCCCCCTGGCGACGCGCGGCAGCAGCACGCATGAGCTTCGTCCTCGGACTCGTCCTCTTGATCGCGGTGATCGGCTACTATCTGGTCCGTCAGTTGCTGCAGCGGCAGCGCACGGCACAGGCCCTGGTCGCCAAGGAAGCCAATTTCCGCCTGCTGGCCGAGCAATCCAGCGACATGGTGACCCGCATCGGGCTGGATAACCGGTTGCTCTACGTCTCTCCCTCCTGCGCGCGCATCACCGGCTGGTCGGCCGAAGAACTGATGGGCACCTCGGCCCTGGCCGGCATTCACGCCGACGACATGGAACGAGTTGAGCAGGCCATCGCCGCGCTGAAGAATGGCGAGGCGGAGGAAGCGCGGTTCGTCTATCGGCAGCGTCATCGCGACAAAGGCGAGATCTGGGCCGAGGCGGCGCTACACGTCACCGTGGCGTCCGACAGCGGCGTGATCGACGGCGTCGTCGCGGTCGTGCGCGACATGACCGAGCAGAAGGATCTTCAGGACAGGCTCGCCTCGCTGGCAATCACTGACGGTCTCACCGGCCTCGCCAACCGTCGCGCCTTCGACGACCACCTTGCCGACGAATGGGCGCGGGCTCGGCGCGACGGAACCCAGCTCTCGCTGCTACTGATCGATGTCGATCATTTCAAGAAATTCAACGATCTCTATGGGCATCTGGCGGGCGACGCCTGCCTGCGCGCGCTGGCCCGGATTTTATCCGCCCAGGCCAGGCGTCCGGCCGACCTCGCGGCGCGCTATGGCGGCGAGGAATTCGCCGTGCTGCTGCCGAACACCGGTCCTGAAGGCTGCGCCGAGGTCGGCGAAGCGATTCGCCAGGCGCTGCTCGATCTCGCCATGCTGCACGCGCAAAATCCGCCTTCGCGGCTGGTGACTGCGAGCATCGGCGGCGCCGCGGCTCTTCCGTCCCAGACCGCGATGGACTCTAGTACGCTGGTCGCCGCCGCCGACCGTGCGCTCTACGTCGCCAAGGAGAGCGGCCGAGACCGGCTGGTGATGTCGGGCCAAGTGATAGCATGGCCCGCGAAAAGCGCGTGAGCTGATCGGCCGTCTACGGATACATAGCACTACGCCAGATGGCACGCCACGAAATGGCCGCCCGCGCCCTCCTTCAGCGGCGGCGCGCTTTCCGCGCAGCGTGGCTGGGCGATCGGGCAGCGGGTGTGGAAGTGACAGCCGGAGGGCGGCTTCATCGGGCTCGGCACGTCGCCCTTGAGGCGGATGCGCTCGCGCTTGAGTTTTGGATCTGGCACCGGCACCGCCGACAGTAGCGCCCTGGTGTAGGGATGCTGCGGGTTGCGGTAGAGGTCGCTGGCTTTCGCGAGCTCGACGATGCGGCCGAGATACATCACCGCGACACGGTCGGAGATGTGCTCGACCACCGAGAGATCGTGCGCGACGAACAGATAGGTCAGGTTCAGCTCGGCCTGAAGGTCCTCCAGCAGGTTGATGACCTGGGCCTGGATCGACACGTCGAGCGCGGAGACCGGCTCGTCGCAGACGATCAGCTTCGGCTCGACCGCGAGCGCGCGCGCGATCACGATGCGCTGGCGCTGGCCGCCGGAGAATTCATGCGGATAGCGCCGCATGTGCTCGGCCTTGAGCCCGACCTTGACCAGAAGTCCCGCAACGCGCTCCTCGCGCTCTTTCGAGGAGGAGGCGAGATTGTGGATGGTAAAGGCCTCGCCGAGAATGGCCCCGACCGTCATGCGCGGATTGAGCGAGGCGAACGGATCCTGGAACACCAGCTGCATGTTCCGCCGCATCGCGCGCAGATCGTTGCCGCCGAGCTTGCGTACGTCCTGGCCGTCGAAGGTGACCTCGCCGTCGGTCGGCTCGATCAGGCGCAGCACGCAGCGCCCGGTCGTCGACTTGCCGCAACCGGATTCGCCGACGAGGCCGAGCGTCTCGCCGCGGTTGACCGAGAACGACACGCCGTCGACCGCATAGACGGTGCCGACCTGGCGCGACAAGAGGCCGCCGAGCACCGGGAAATGTTTCTTCAGGCCGCTAACGCGGAGCAAGGGCTCGCTCATGACGCGGCTCCCACGCTGGTATCTCCGAGATGACAGGCCATGCGGTGACCGGGCGCGATCTCGCGCAGCAGCGGCTCCTTCTCGGTGCAGACATTCATGGCGAACTTGCAGCGCGGCGCGAAGCGGCAGCCGGCCGGCGGGTTGATCAGGATCGGCACAGAGCCGCCGATCGCCTCGAGCCGCGTCTTGTGCTCGCTGTCGAGATCGATGCGCGGGATCGAGCGGATCAGGCCTTGCGTATAGGGGTGACGGGGATCGCCGAAGAGATCGTCGACGGGCGCCTCCTCCACCACCTTGCCGGCATACATCACGACGACGCGCTGCGCGGTCTCGGCGACGACGCCCATGGCATGGGTGATCAGCATCACCGCCATGCCGAAGCGGTCCTTCATGTCCTGCAACAGGTCGAGGATCTGCGCCTGGATGGTGACGTCGAGCGCGGTGGTGGGCTCGTCGGCGATGATCAGCTTCGGCTTGCAGGCGAGCGCCATCGCGATCATCACGCGCTGGCGCATGCCGCCGGAAAACTGATGCGGATAATTGTGCACGCGGCCTTCGGCGTTCGGGATCTGCACCAGTTTCAGCATCTCGATGGTGCGCTCGAGCGCCTGCTTCCTGGTCACCGCTTCGTGCCGTCGCAGGCTCTCGGCGATCTGCTCGCCGATGGTGAGCACCGGATTGAGCGAGGTCATCGGCTCCTGGAAGATGAAGCCGATCTCCTTCGCCCTGATCTCGTCGAGCTGGTTGCTGGTCAGCGGCACCAGATCGCGCCCCTCGAAGATGATCTGGCCCGCCGCGATCCGGCCCGGCGGCATTGCGATCAGCTTCAGGATCGACATCGCGGTCACGGTCTTGCCGCAGCCGGATTCGCCGACGACGCAGAGCGTCTCGCCCTTGTTGATGGAGATGTCGACACCGTCGACGGCCTGGAGGATGCCGTCGTCCGTGGAGAAGTGAGTTTTCAGGCCCTTGATCTCGAGCAGCGGCGCCATCAGATCACCCGTCGCGCATCGAGCGCGTCGCGCAGACCGTCGCCGATGAAGTTGATGGCCACCACCGCGACGAAGATCGCGCCGCCCGGAAACAGCGCCCAGTGCGGACCGATGTCGAGAAAATCCTTGGCGTCAAACAGCAGCCGGCCCCAGGTCGGGGTATCCGGCGGGAAGCCGAGGCCGAGGAAGGACAGCGTCGATTCCGCGATGATCGCGGCGGCGACGTCGATGGTGCCGGCGATGATAACCGGGCCGACCGCATTGGGCAGGATGTGCCGTACCACCTGCCGCACCGGACTGGCACCGAGCGCACGGGCGGCTTCGACGAACTCCTTTTCGCGGAGCGACAAGAACTGGGCACGCACCAGCCGCGCCACCGGCATCCAGCGCAGACCTCCGATCACGAGCACGATCAAGATGAAGATGCCGCCTTCGGGTCCGAACACCTGCTTCAGCCCGTCGCGGAACAGATAGATCAGCAGCAGCAGCAGCGGCAGCTGCGGCAGCGACAGGAACAGGTCGGTGAGCCACATCAATCCGTGTCCGAGCGCGCCGCGCGACATACCGGCGAGCGCGCCGATCACTGTGCCGATGATGACAGCGACCAGCATCGCGGCGAGCCCGACCGCGAGCGAGATGCGGCCGCCATAGATCATGCGCGCCAGAATGTCCTGGCCGAGATCGTCGGTGCCGAAGGGATGGGCGAGCGACGGACCCTGCAGGCCCGCGACGATGTCGATCTCGTTGATCTTCACACGCCACACGAACGGCCCAAGCACGACGGCGAGCACCAGGATGAGGAGCAGGACAGCGCTGACCACCGCGAGCCGGTGGCGGCTGTAACGCCGCCATGCTTCGCGCCAGGGCGAATAGGCGCGCCGCTCAGCGGAGGGAGATGCGAGGGTCAAGCCAGCCATAAAGCACGTCCGCGATGAGATTGAACAGCACCACGAGGCACGCGAAGACGAAGGTGACGGCCATCACCACCGGCGTGTCGTTGGAAAGGATGGAGGAGATCAGCAGCGAGCCGATGCCGGGAATGCGGAAGATCTGCTCGGTGACGATGGCGCCGCCGAACACCGCGGGCATCTGCAACGCGATCAGCGTGACCACGGGAATCATGGCGTTGCGCATCACGTGCTTGATGATCACCGTGGTCTGGCCGAGGCCCTTGGCCCGCGCCGTGGTGACGTAGTCGAGCCGGATGACGTCGAGCATCGCCGAGCGCACGAAGCGCGTCATCGACGCCGCTTGGAACAGGCCGAGTACCGCCACCGGCATGATCGCCTGACGGATCATCTCCAGCACCCAGCGGATGCCGGTGGCCTTGATGTCGGTGGTGTAGACGAAAGGCAGCCAGTCCAGCGTGACCGAGAAGATCAGGATGAACAGGATGCCGGTGAAGAAGGTCGGCAGCGAGAAGCCGACGAAGGCGAGCGTATTCGCGATCTGGTCGAACAGCGAATACGGCCTGGTCGCGGCATAGACGCCGACCGGAATCGCGATCAGCAGCGCCAGGATCTGCGCCGAGCCGATCACGTAGAGCGTGGCGGGCAGGCGCTGGAGGATCAGCGTGTCGACGTTCATCCGGCTGACGAAGGAGAAGCCCCAGTCGCCGTGCAGCATGGCGTTGAGCCAGTGCAGGTAGCGGAGGTAGATCGGGTCGTCGAGACCGAACTTGGCCCGGAGTGCCGCCTGCACTTCGGGCGGCACGTTCGGATTGGTGGCCAGTTCGGAGAACGGATCGCCGGGCGCGAGCGCAAGCACGACGAACAGCACCAGCGAAATCGCCAGCAGGCTCGGAACGGCGATCAGGAGGCGACGCAGGACATACTGACTCATAGGGAAGAATCCCGTCTAGCCTGCGCTCATGCCTCCCGGTACCAGTCCTGAAGGTTATCGGTCCGATTGGCCCAGCCCGAGAGCGCCGGCCGCAACGTGTTGGAGCAGGCATCCACCAGCAGGCGATGCATCACCGGAATGAACACGGTGTCCTGCCACAACAGGTCGTTGCACTTGATGTAGAGCGCGGCGCGCTTGACTGGATCGGTCTCGGTCTCAGCCGCAGCAATGGCGTCATCATACTCCTTGTTGACGTAGCGCGGGAAGTTCTGCCCCTGCCATTTGTTCTCCTTGGTGGCCACATTGGCGGAGATGTAGCGCCGCATGTGCAGGGCCGGATCGGGCTGCGTCATCGGGATCTGGAACTCCTCGATGTCGGCATAGAACTTCGGATAGGTGTCCGGGTTGGCGACGTCAGACGAGAAGAAGACCGAGGCGACGACCGATTTCAGCTCCACGTCGATGCCGGCCTTCTGACAGGCCTGCTTGACGATGGCCTGGGTCTTCTGGCGCGGACCGTTGGTCGAGGTCTGGTACAGAAGCTTGAATTTCTTGCCGTCCTTCTCGCGGATGCCGTCGGCGCCGACCTTCCAGCCGGCGTCATCGAGCATCTTCGACGCCTTCTCGATGTTGAACTCCCACGAGGTGTTCTTGGAGACGAACTTCTCGGGGCCGTTGAGGTAGTTGGCCGTGGTGCGGCCGGCCCGACCATAGATCGCCTTCTTGACGGAGTCGCGGTCGACGAGCAGGGCGAGCGCCTTGCGCACGTTCGGATCGGAGAAGATCGGGTGCTTGGTCTTCATCGAGGACCGTTCGCCGTCGATCTCAGTGTTCGGATCGGTGAAGTTGATCGCGATGAACTCGATGTCGCCGCCGGTGGCATAGACGGTCTTGCCCTTCCCGCCCTTCTCCAGACGCAGCAGCACGTCGTCTTCGACCTGCATGTTCCAGGCGAAATCGAATTCGCCGGTCTGGATCACCGCGCGGGCCGCCGAGACGGCATCGCCGCCGCCCTTCATCTCGATCGTGTCGAAATGCGGACGGTTGGGCATGTGATAGTCGGGATTGAGCTCGCCGCGGACCACATCGCCCGGCTTGAACTCGACGAACTTGTAGGGACCGGTGCCCACCGGGGCAAGATTGTTCGGCGCCTCGCGGGACTTCGAGCCTTTGTAGTCGGCAAACAGATGCTTGGGGAGAACGCATCCATAAGCGCCGACGAACGCGTTGGCCCAGAACGGCGTCGGGGTCTTGAACAGGATGCGAATCGAAAGATCGCTGACCTTCTCGACCGTGATGTCACCATAGGTGCTGATGCTGACGGCAGCCGTGGCGGGATCGCTGGCGTATTGCCAGGTGAACACGAAGTCGTCGGCAGTCAGCGGCTTGCCATCGTGCCATTTGACTCCCGGCTTGATTTTCCAGACCACCGATTTGGCATCGGCGGCGAGACCGCCGTTTGCAAGCGAGGGAATCTCTGCCGCGAGGATCGGGTTGAGATTGCCGTCGGCGTCCCAGCTGGCGAGCGGTTCGTAGAAAAGCCGCGATCCGTCCTGGTCCTTGGTGCCGGTGGCGAAATGAGGATTGAGCAGCGTCGGCCCCTGCCACCACAGCACCTTGAGAGGGCCGCCGCCCCCGCGCTTGGTCGGCTTGTAGACCGCGGGGCTCTGCGCCATGGCAACGCCGCCGAGCGCGAGGAGCTGGTTGGCGAGGGGAGCGGTGAGACCGACCGCGGCGAGGCGCTTGACGAAGGCGCGGCGGTCCATCCGCCCGTCCTTCACCTGACCGATCATCGAACGCAGCTCTTTGTCCAGCATGGTTGTCCCCCGTCTGGTTCCGACATGGATGCAGGCGGCCGCTCGCGACCGCCTGGTTTAGCTGGCGGTAGATGGCACACCGAATGGGGTGCACGTCAACTGGGACCGTGTGTATGCAAACGGTCTATTGGCTGTCCGTTGGGCAAAATTGCGCTCCGCAGCCCATCCGTTCGGCAATCCAGCATCAAAATCTGCCGGATTGCGCGCTGCACTGCGGAAAATTTGTTCGCTGGATCAGACGAAGTATCGAGGCGAATTCCTACGCCACGGACATGTCGAGCGGCGGCGCGACGTGATCCGGCAACGGACAGACGTAAGGAGTGCGGGCCGTCCGCTTCTGGAGATCCGCCTTGGCAACCTTGATCAGCTCCGGTTCCGTCAACGCCTTGATGCCGAGACCTGCCATCGCCTTGGCGGCCTGCACCATGGCCTTGTGCGCGTGCGGGCTCTTGCCCTGCGCCACCACCTGCCAGGTGTGGAAGGGCGTGCCGATTGCAACCGTCGGTGCGTGCACCTGCACGGTCGGCACCACCCAGCTCACGTCGCCGACATCGGTGGAGCCGACCAGCGGATTGCGCTTGGCATCGAGCGGCACCAGGAAGTCGGCCAGCGGCCGATCGGTCGGCTCCATGCCGATCGCGTAATAGACCGAGGCGATATCCTTGTCGCTCAAGGTCGCACGGATCTGGCCGGCAAAGCTCTTGTCCGCATCGTCGAAATGCGGCGGTCCGAGCTCTTCCATGACCTGATGCAGCGCCTGCTCCAGCGGCGTGTTGGGCAGGATATTGGAGACCGCGGAGATGATCTTCATCTCGACCTTGGTCTCGGTCATCAACGCCGCGCCTTGCGCGATCTTGGACACACGCTCGACCAACTCGTTCATGCCGGGAAGATCGCGCGCGCGGATCGAATAGCGCACGCGGGCATGGGCCTGCACCACGTTCGGCGCGATGCCGCCGGTGTCGAGCAGGGCATAGTGCACGCGCGCGTCGCTCGGCATGTGCTCGCGCATGTAGTTCACGCCGACATTCATCAATTCCACCGCATCGAGCGCCGAACGGCCAAGATGCGGCGAGGCCGCCGCATGCGAAGTGCGGCCGGTGAAGATGAAATCCGCGCGCGTATTCGCAAGCGAGGGCGTTACCGCCACCTCCCAGAAGCTGTGCGGGTGCCAGGTGATGGCGATGTCGGCGTCCTCGAACGCGCCGGAGCGCACCATGAAGGCCTTGGCCGCGCCGCCTTCCTCCGCCGGACAGCCGTAATAGCGCACGCGGCCGGGCACCTTGTTCTCGGCCAGCCAGTCCTTCACCGCGGTCGCGGCGAGCAGCGCTGCGGAACCGAGCAGGTTGTGACCGCAGCCATGGCCATGGCCGCCGGTCTCGATCGGGCGATGCTCGGCGACACCCGCCTCCTGGCTGAGGCCCGGCAGCGCATCGTACTCGCCCATGAAGGCAATGACCGGACCGCCCTCGCCCCACTCGCCGATCAGCGCAGTCGGGATGCCGGCGACGTTCTCAGTGATGCGGAAGCCCTGATGACGCAGCTCGGCGAGATGCTCGGCGGCGGACCGCGCCTCGGTGTAGCAGACCTCAGGCATGCCCCAGACCCTGTCGCTGAGGTCGATGAAGCGTGCCTTGATCGTGTCGATGCCACGCCAGATGTCGCTGCGGTTGTCCATGCTTGTCGTCCGTGATCCCTTGGTCAAACGAGGCGGCAATGGTTAGCAGCTTCACTGCACGGCGCCTAGCACTGCGCCGGACAGCAGCCATGCGCCGGATCAGATGACGATGTGTTTCCGGGCCTTTCCAAGATTTCACGCGGCGTTCTCCCGAATAGTTGGGAACGAGGCTTTCAAGACGGCCTGCTCCGGCCTAAATTAGGCGTGCTTCGCGCGTCGCTCCGCCAGCCTTGCCGGAGCGATGCTCTCAGCCAGGAGAACTCCATGAGCGCTCTGACCGAATGGAGAGTGCCGCCGGCGAACCAGCCGCGGGCGAGCGACTATGGTTTCGATCTCGACCGCGCGCTCGGCTCCGTCGTCGGCCTGCACGCCATCATCCCTCCGGACGCCTTCAGTGCCGAGACGCTGGGCACCGAACGCGCCGGCAACGGCGTCGTGATCGATGACGGCCTGGTGCTCACGATAGGTTATCTCATCACCGAGGCAGAGTCGGTCTGGCTGCACCGCGCCGACGGACGAGTGGTGGAGGGCCATGCGCTCGGCTTCGATTCCGAGACCGGGTTCGGGCTGGTGCAGGCGCTCGGCCAGCTCGACATTGCGCCGCTGCCGCTCGGCTCGTCGGCGGCGACACGGATCGGCGACCGCGTCGTGGTCGGCGGCGCCGGCGGACGCACGCGCTCGGTCGCGAGCCAGGTCGTGGCCAAGCAGGAATTCGCCGGTTACTGGGAATATCTGCTGGACGAGGCCATCTTCACCGCTCCCGCACATCCGAACTGGGGCGGTACGGCGCTGCTCAACGAACGCGGCGAGCTGATCGGCATCGGCTCGCTCCAGCTCGATCGCGAACGTGACGGCGAGGCCGAGCACGTCAACATGATCGTGCCGATCGACCTCCTGAAGCCGGTCCTGGAGGACTTGCGCAAGTTCGGCCGTGTCAACAAGCCGGCACGACCCTGGCTCGGACTCTATTCGACCGAGATCGACAACCGCGTGGTGGTGATCGGGATCTCCGCCAATGGCCCGGCCGCCCGCGCCGAGCTCAAGACCGGCGACGTCATTCTCGCCGTGAACGGTGACAGGGTGACGAGCCAGACCGCCTTCTACAAGAAGATGTGGGCGCTCGGCGCCGCCGGCGTCGACGTGCCGCTCACCGTTCATCACGAAGGCGTCACCTTCGACGTCACCGTGACGTCGACCGATCGCTTCAAGCTCCTGAAGGCGCCGAAGCTGCACTGATCCAAAAGGCTTTGAGGAAGCGGGCGATGACCGAGGCCGTGGTGGACGACATCGTGGCCGTGCTGCCGCCGCTGCTCAATGCGCTGGAAGCGCTCGGCTTCTTCCAGCGGCATCTGCATCCACCGGCCTTCGCCTCGGTGATGGATGCGATCGGCACGCCGGACGAGGCGCTGCAGACGGCGCACGCAGCAATCGGGGATTGGCCGGAGCAGTTCGGAGGCTTGCGCGAGCGGCTCGATCGCGCCTGCGGCGAGACGCTCGCTGCCTTTGCCGGCATTCGTGAGGTCGAGCGTGGCCATGGCGATCTCGTCGCGGTGTTCCGCGCGCTGCGCCTTGTCCCGCGCGCGCAGGAGGCGCTCTATCCGCTGGCAGCGCAGTTTCCGCCGGTGAGCAGCTTCTTCCTCAACGCCGCCAATCGCGACAATGCGGATTTGTTGTCGCGGCTCCAAGCCAGCGCGGGCGAAGATACCGGCATCTTCCACGACCACAACGAGCCTGGCAGCCGCGGCGGCTTCTCGGTCTATGTCCCCGAATATTATGCGCCCGAGCGTGCCATGCCGCTGGTGATGGCGCTGCATGGCGGCAGCGGCAACGGACGCGGCTTTCTGTGGAGCTGGCTCCGCGACGCCCGCACTCTCGGGTCGATCCTGGTGGCGCCGACCGCGACCGGCCCGACCTGGGCGCTGATGGGCGACGACACCGACACACCGAACCTCATGCGCATCATCGATACTGTACGCGGCCGCTGGCGCATCGACCCCTCGCGCATGCTGCTGACCGGCATGAGCGACGGCGGCACCTTCTGCTACGTCACCGGCCTCGACGGCGCCTCGCCCTTCACGCATCTCGCCCCGGTTGCGGCGACCTTCCATCCGCTGATGGCGGAGATGGCCGACGCAACGCGCCTGCAAGGCTTGCCGGTCTTCATCACTCACGGCAAGCTCGACTGGATGTTTCCGGTGCAGACCGCACGGCAGACGCAGGCGGCGCTGTCCGCCGCCGGTGCCCAAGTCACCTATCGAGAGATCGACGACCTCAGCCACACCTATCCGCGCGAGATCAATGCGGAGCTGATGGAGTGGCTGAATGGAGAATGAACAACCTCACTTGGATGCGCCGCATAGTCGCGGAACCATCACTCCGGGCCGACGTTATCGCCCGTCACCGGAGGTTCGCCATGCAGACTTTTTTCGGAATGATCCTGGGCGCGTTGCTGCTTGCGGGCGGCGTCTACGTCTATGATTCCATGCAGACGTCGTCAGTCGCCAAAGGCGACATCGCGACCACCAACCGAACGATCGTGAACTGGGACGTCGCCAAGGCCGATTGGGATGCGCTGCGCGATCGCGCGCACAAGGACTGGGTCCGGATCTCGTCGAAGTAATTTCGTCCGATCGACATGAACGAGGCGCCGTCGCAGACCCGCGACGGCGCCTTTGTATTGCGTCCTGAAATATCGCCGGCTCAGTTCATCTTGGCCTTGCGAGCGTCGGCGATGACCTGCTCGAACTCGGTCATGCTGAGCACGCCGGGCACGCGATACTTGCCGACGATGAAGGACGGGGTGCCCTGGAAGCCGAAAGCTTCAGCCTGCTCGTTGTTGCGCTTGAGGATGGCGTCGATGTCCTTGGCGTGGCCGGTGAGATCGCGCTTCAAGCGGTCCATGTCGACCCCGGCAGCCGCGAGCAGCTCGTTGATGCGCGGCTCGGTCAGGCGCGAGCTGACGCCGATCAGGGCGTCATGGGCTTGGTGATACTTGCCCTGGAACTTGGCCGCCAGCGCGCTCCGCGCCGCGGTGACCGAAACCGGCCCGAGGATCGGCCAGTCCTTCATGACCAGCCGCACCTTGCCGTCGTCCTGGACCACCTGGCGCAGCTCGGGCTCGAGCTTGCGGCAATAGGGACAATTGTAGTCGGACCATTCGACGATGGTGATGTTGCCGTCGGGATTGCCTGCGACCGGCGTGTCGGGATCGCGCAGCACCTTGGCTTCGGTCAGCACCTCGTCATCGCCGGTGGCGGCGCGCGCCGAAACGATCCCACCCACGGCGAGAGCGCCCGCTCCGATCAGCGTCAAGGCTGCGCGCCGGCTCGGCCCAAGGCCATTATTCCCAAATCCAGTCATATCGTCCCGTTCCGGTCCCGTCTTGCGGATATACGCCCGCGCCCCGGCCATTGTTACGGGTCATATAGAATGCCGCGGGCGCGATTGCCACGCGAATCGCGTCCGGCTCGACTAAGCCGCCGGCAGCATCGCCATCAAGGTCCCGCTCATCATGGCGATCAGCGTGGTCTTGCCGTCATGCTCGGCGTAGGCCTTTGCCTCGCAGAAGGTCAGCGTGCGGCCGGGCTTGACCACTTCGGCCTTGAAGACGAAACGCTCGCCGCGGGCAGGCGCGAGCAGCGTGGTCTTGAATTCGACGGTGAGGATACCGGCCTCCGCCGGCATCAAGCTGAAGGCCGCAACGCCGCAGGCGTTGTCGAGCCCGGCCGTGATGATGCCGGCATGGATGAAACCATTCTGCTGCGTGAGGGCCGGCGCATGCAGCATCGCCAGCTCGACCTCGCCCGGCGCGAGCCGGACGATCACGATACCGAGCGTGCGCATGGCCGGTTGGGCATCGAACATGGCGATGGCCGCCGCGCGATAGCCCGGGTTTTTCGGCTCGAATGCGGTCATGGCTCACACCTCGGCTGGTTCGGCAAGATGCTTCAAGGCAGCTTCGCGAATGCAATCGGCGAACGGGGCGGACTTGCGGAGCTGACGGTCCATGTGCACGCCGGTGATCTCGCACGTCGCCGCGAGCTCGCCGGTCTCCGCATTCGTCATGTCGTGCCGGAAGCGGATCGACTTGTCCCTGATCTCGAGCAGATGGCTGCGGATCTCGACGATGTCGCCGGCGAGCAGCTCGCGCTTGTAGGCGATGTTCTGCTGCACCGCGGCCATGCCGCGGCCGGAGATGCGCAAATAGCTCGGCGTCAGGCCGAGACGAGCGAACAGATTCCAATTGGCCTCGTCGAACTTGCCGACATACCACATGATGTTCATGTGCCCGATATGGTCGCATTGCCACGGATAGACCGTGCCGCGATAGGTCGCCTCCTGCTCCATCGCATTTCCTCCCGCAATTTCGTCCTTGCTCGTTGATACGGTAGCGTATCAAACCCGTGTCACGTTAGCAATACGGCACCGTATCAAGACCGGGTGAGGCTTTCTTCATGAGCGACGGCAAGGGCGACGTCTGGGTTGAGGCTGGGTTTGCCGAGCTCGCCCGCGCGGGGGTGGAGGGCGTGCGGGTCGAGGTGCTCGCCAAGAATCTCGGCGTCACCAAGGGCGGCTTCTACCGGCGCTTCGCCGACCGCGCCGCACTGCTCGAGGCCATGCTCGAAGCCTGGCGCAAGGGCCGCATCGCCGCGATCGCGCAGCAGACGAGCCTCGACGGACAAGCGCCCCGCGAGCGGCTGAAGGCGGTGATCCAGCTTTATTCCGAGCGGCTCAATCCAGAAGGGATGGCGATTGAGCTCGCGATCCGGCAATGGGCCCGATCGGAGGACAACGCCGCGGCGGCGGTGGCGAGCGTCGACGCGGCGCGGCTCAGGCACGTCGGCGACCTCTATCGGGCGACCGGTCTTGCGGCCGAGGAGGCCGACGCGCAGGCCTTTCTGTTCTACTGCTTCATCTTCGGCCAGAGCCTGTTGTTCGTCGAGAGCGGTCCGCGCAAGCGGTCGCAGCTCGTGGCGAAATCTGCCGAGAAGCTGCTGGACTAAGCATGATCCGGACCCCAAGGGCCGGGTGAGCGCAGGTGTTCTGCCAAGATCATGCGCGAGAATTCAGGCGAATCGGCCGGAGCCTTGCTCCGGCCTTCGCTGCGAAGCTCAGGCGGCGCCCTTCAGCTTCTTGGTGCATTCGCTGTAATAGCCGCCGCCTTTCTGAATCCATTTCAAGCCGCCGTTGCCGTTGGTGGACTTGTTGGCATTGTACTGGTCGACGCAGGTGTGCAGGCGCGCCTTGCCGGGCGTCTCCTTGGCATATTTCGGATCGACCGCGTTTGGGTAGACCGCAGGACCGGCCGGCAGGGCCGGCGCGGCGGCGGGTGCCTCTTCCTTCTTGGCCTGCTTCGGCTCCGCGGGAGCTGTGGGCGCAGCCGCTGTCGGCGCAGCGGCGGGCGTCGCATCGGCACCGCATTGGGCCTTGCGGAAGTCATTCCACTTCATGGTGCCGAGCGAGCCGTCCTTCTTGGCGGCCTGGTACTTCGCGCTGCACTCCTGCGCTGTCAGTGCCTGTGCCGGCGCGCTCGTCAGCAATGCCGCGACACCGGACGCTGCGATCGCATACAACAATTTCGTCTGAATGGTCATCCCTGGGTCTCCTGCTTGATCTTCCCCGACGGAAGTGAATTGAGGATTGCTATCCTAGCGTGCCGGCCGCTTGCGACAAGGATGCGATGGGTTGCGCCGGCAAAATATAGTGATCCTGCCGCTCAACTCATTCATGTCGCGTTCAGCAACGCGAGCCAACGTTCCAGCCCTTCGCAATTCTCGCAAGCAGAGTGCACCACATGACCTTCACGTCCCGCCTCGCCGCCGTTGCTCTCGCCTCCCTGCTCGTCACCGGCACCGCTTTCGCGCAGACCGCCGCGCCGGCCGCCAAGACCGACACTGCCGCCACCGTCGACGACAAGAAGGCAACGAAGGAGCGATCGGCGGAATCGCTGGAATGCTCCAGGCAGGCGGACGCCAAGGGATTGAAGGGGAAGGAGCGCAAGAAATTCCGTCGCGAATGCAAAAAGGAGGCGAAGGCCGGCAGCGCAGTCGCCGCTCCCGCAGCCGACAAGAAATAAGCCCGTCACGATTCCTTCCGAGCCTCCGCGGAAGGCCTCGCGCATTGCGGCATGATGAGCCTGCAATTGTGCGCCTCGCGCTGATTTGCGATAAGGTGGCGTGAAGCACATCACCGCCTCCCTGTCGTTCGAATGGCCGAGCCGTGCCACGATCCTGAGCACGGTGGAGACGCTCGTCATCGGCACCGCCGGCGGCCTTGTGTTTCTGCTCGCCGGCCTTCCCGGCGGGCTGATCTCCGGCTCGATGATCGCGGTCGGGATCGCCGCGATCGCCGGCCGCCAGCTGACCTTGCCGCCGATTTTGACCCAGACCGTGCTGGTGCTGCTCGGCATCTCGCTGGGCTCGGTCGTCTCGCGCCATTTGCTTCAGCAGGTCAGCGCCTACCCCGTCACCATCGGCCTGCTTGCGCTCGCCACGTTCTGCTCCACGTTCGGGTCGAGCTATTACCTCCAGCGCATGCATGGCTGGGACCGCACCTCCGCTTTCCTGGCCGGCAGTCCCGGCGCGCTGTCGCAGATCACGATCCTGGCGGTCGAGCGCGGCGCCGACCTGCCGGGCATTGCGGTGGTGCAGACCATGCGCGTCATGATCCTGACCGCCGCGCTGCCGATGGTGCTGGCGATTGCAGGCGTCACGCCCTCCGCTGCACCGTCGTTGACGACGACCATCGCCTCGCCGCTCGACCTGCTCGAGCTAGCCGCCGCGTCGCTGGCCGCAGCGCTCGTGTTGCGGCTGATCAGGTTTCCCGCGAGCTGGATGTTCGGCGCGATGATCGCCTCCAGCGTGCTGCATGGTGCCGGATGGGTCGAGGGCGGCCTGCCGGACTGGGTGCGTGGCGTTGCGCTGATCGGGATCGGCGCACTGATCGGCAGCCGTTTCGCGCGGATGCGGATCAAGACGCTCGCCGGCCACCTCCGCGCTGCGCTGGGCTCGTTTGCCGTGGCCATCGCCGTCTCCGCCATCTTCGTTGGCATCGTGGCGCTGACCACCCCGGTGAAATTCTCCGACGTCGTCGTCGCCTTCGCGCCGGGCGCGATGGACGCGATGCTGGCGCTGGCCTTGACGCTGCACATCGACCCGATCTTCGTCGGCGCCCACCACCTGTCGCGTTTCGTCTTCGTGACGATCGCAACGCCGGGCATCGTGCACCTGTTCGGGCGCACGCAGGACGACGTGGATGATTGAGCTTTAGCGCTTCGCGGTCCGCACGAATCCCCACGCGGCGATCGCGGCCATCACGAGGGAGATCAGCACGTTGTAGCCGGCGAGCGACAGGCCGAGGAAGCGCCATTGCACCTCGTCGCAGCGCACCACCTTCACGGTGTCGAGCTTCGACAAGAGATCGGCGGCGCTGCCGAGGTTGACGACCGGACCGGAGCAATCGGTCGGCCCCTTCCAGAACCCCCATTCGACCCCGGAATGGTAGGCGCCGAGGCCGGCATTGGCGAGCGTGGCCAGGGTGAGGATCGCCAGCCCAGCCAGCAGCAGCGGCCGCGGCGCGCCGCTTCGCGCCGCCAGCGCCGTCAACACACCGAGCGGTATCGCAAGGTAATAGGCGTAGCGCTGCTCCAGGCACAACGGGCAGGGCAGGATCTCCAGGACGAGCTGGAAGAACCAGGCGCCCGCAATCGTGGCTGCGCCGATCAGCGTGACCAGGACCGCGGCGGTCAGCGCGGGGCTCGTGGCGCCCGGCTTGAACGCAGGTATGGCGGCACTCTGGGTGGTCACGGCAGCCTCTTTCGTATCTCTCGCGCGCCCTAAGCCTCTAGCCCCGGCCCATGCGGCTGTCGAGAACGGCCGTATCACTTTGGCGCGGGTTGACCCCGTCCCGTCCATGGCTATAGTCCGCCGGCTTCGCGACGCCGCCTATGGGGCCGACCGAGGGCCCCTGTGGCGGAACTGGTAGACGCGCTCGACTCAAAATCGAGTTCCGCAAGGAGTGCTGGTTCGATTCCGGCCAGGGGCACCACGCTTCGGGCTTCGCGTGGCGGGGCTCGAAGGGCGAAGCGTGTCCGGCGAAGCCTCTTGGCGAAGTCGAACTGGTTCAGCAAACTCGAGCTACGACCCGAGCGTTGCTGCGAGCACATCGGCCAGGCCACGCCCGGCGCTGCCGTCTTCATCCAGGCCCGGATTGTAAATGGTGATCTCCAGGCCGACCGCCTTGCCACTCGCCAAGCCAACCCGGAGCACGGTCGATAGCTCGTCCCACGACAACCCACCCGGCACGCGAAAATCGACAGCCGGCATGATGGCATCGTCGAGACAATCGGCGTCGAGATGGATGAAGAAGCCGTCCAGCTCGGCTCGCATCAGGTAATCGACGGCTTCGCGTGCAGCGGCCTCGATGCCCCGCGCCCGCACAGCCGGAAGATCAAGCACCTTGAGCTCTTCGGGAAGCGGCTGGCTTCCATATTCCGCCTGATCCTGGTGATCGCGATATCCAAACGCCACAATGTCTTCAGGGCGGACCAGAGGACCGTGACCTTCGATGTCGGCCAGGAGGGACGGGCCGTAGCCGGAAACGAAGGCAAGGTCCATCGAGGCGCCCTCACCATTGGGCTCCGCCTCGGGCTGGAAAAAATCGGCGTGGCCGTCGATGAACAACAGGCCATAGCGGCCGCGCCGTCGAAGCGCGAGCATCGAGCCCAGCAAGATCGTGCAATCGCCGCCCAGCACCAGCGGAAACTCGCCCGCGACAAGCACCGCTTCCACCGCGTCGGCGAGCTGGGGCGACCACGCCGCTATTGCGCCGGCGTTCAAGATGCCGGTCTCGGGATCCGGCGCCGGATCTTTCGAAGGCACCACCAGCCGCCCGGCGCGGCGTGCGCCGATGCGCTCCGCAAGTCCAAGCTTCAGCAGCTGTTCGGGCAAGCGCTCCACGCCGTCGGTCGCAAGGCCGAGCGTCGAAGGAGCTTCGATAATTGCATAGGGCATGGTCGGCATGGCGCCTTCCCGCTCGCTCGCGACTATTGTGCCGAGTAGGTCACGGCCTCGATCTTGTGACCGTCTGGATCGCGGACAAACGCCCCATAATAGTTGAGGTCGTAACTCGGCCGCAGCCCGGGAGCGCCAGCGTCGCTGCCACCATGCTTCAATGCGGCAGCGTAGAAGCGATCGACCATCGCGCGGTTCTCGACGGCAAAGGCGATGTGGCTGCCGTTACCCACGGTCGCGGGCTTTCCATCGATCGGAACTTGAACGCTGAAGTGAAACGTCCCGCTTCCGTAGCCCAGTCCACCCTCGTCCTCGGCCATCGGCGTGATCCCGACGATGGGCAAGACGGCATCGTAGAAGCGCTTCGCACGCTGAACATCGTTCGTACCGACCGAGACATGGTGGATCACAACGACCTCCCGTTCCGATGTTGCTTCGTAACGGTGAGCTTCCGGTCGTTGTTCCGCAGAGCCGCCTGCGGTTCTACCCACCACGAAGCAGATGCTGGGAACCCCGCCCCCGAAGTTGCTTTATCTACAAAGGAAGCAAGACATGGACACACGCGTCAGACATTGCAGGGTCCGGATCGGATCCGTGGATACCTTCTACCGAGAAGCCGGTCCTGAACGCGCGCCCGTCGTTCTGCTGCCGCACGGCTATCCCTGTTCATCCTACGAATTCCGCAATCTGATGCCGCGACTGGCCGATAATTGGCGGCTGATTGCTCCCGACTATCCCGGGTTCGGCTATAGCGGGACACCTGATGACTTCGACTACAGCTTCGACGGCTATGCCGCGTGGCTCGACCAGTTCGTGAAGCAGCTGAAGATCGAACGCTTCGTGATCTACCTTCATGATTTTGGCTCACCGATCGGAGCGAGGCTGGCGATCATGCGGCCTGAGAGGGTGGTGGCCCAGATCATTCAAAACGGCGACATACCTTACGAAGATGCGCTTGGCCCGGCATACGCTGACATCGAGAAGTCCTGGTCACTGCCCGATCAGGAGATGCGTGCGGCGATGAGGGAAGCAGTTACGGAGGAAAATTTCCGCGACGAGTTCCTGAACGATTTGCGTGCGGACATGGCTGGACTGATCGCGCCGGACCTTTGGCGATTGCACTGGTCGCTGATGACCGAGCGGCGGAAAGACGCCGCCGCAGACGTTCTGTTTGGCCTCAAGGCGAACCGCCAATGGTTTCCCGAGCACCGCCGATATCTTCAGCAGCACAAGCCGCCAACATTGATCCTGTGGGGGCCGCAGGACCATTACATGCCTGAGGAGTCAGGGCGGGCCTATCTCCGCGACCTGCCGGATGCCGAACTGCATCTCCTGGATGGCGGCCATTGGCTGCTCGAAACCAACCTCGATGAGGTTGTCGCGCTGACGCGATCATTTCTCGAACGGATCGAACCTTAACGGGCAACGACAGCGCTTTTGTCGCCAACCGGCACCGGCGCGGGCGGCAAGCTTCCCCGATCGTCCGGGGCGTTCGACTTCCCCCAGATATTTCCTATATCGTGCGGCAACGATCTTGACGCAGCGGACCGCTTCGATGGCCAGGAGACGCACGACGGACACGGACGACCTTCCCCGCTATTTCGTCTGGGTCCGGGGGCTCGAAGGGCCCGAGCCGCAGAAATGGACGGCGATGGATTTCGGCGTCGGCGATTGGAAGCGGCCGCTCGTGCTGGCCTATCTGGAGCTGCCGGAAGACGAACGGCCGCTGTCGCTATCGGTCCTGGCGCGGCGATATCCGCCGCCGCGGGTTGATCTTTCGTAAGCTGGATTGGCGGCGGCACTCCGTCGCGCGGCAACGTTGGGTCGGCACATGGCAGTCCCGTGACTTTCCCGTCCCCATGATTATGGGTGTCACGGCCTTCGGGCTGCGGTTAGACTTGCCTCGCGCCGCGGAGGACACGCGGATCGCGGGACCATGATCATGACCGAACAAGGCGAGACGGGTGAAGCCATCACCATCCTCCTCGTCGAGGACGATGCGCCGACCTGCTGGCGGCTCCAGGATGCGCTGGTCAAGGCCGGTTACGAGGTGCGCAGCGCCGGTACGCTCGCAGAGGCGCGGCAAGCCCTCGCCGCCGGCGCGCCGCGCGTGCTGCTGACCGACCTGCGACTGCCCGACGGCCACGGCGTCGAGCTGATCCGCGAGATGCGGCAGCGCTTCCCCGACACCGAAATCATGGTGATTTCCGCGCTGGGCGACGAGGAAAGCGTGATCTCCGCGATCACGGTCGGCGCCACCGGCTACCTGCTCAAGGACGCCTTCCCCACCGACATCGCCACCACGGTGCGCGATCTGGTCGCGGGACATTCGCCGATCTCGGCCTCGATCGCCCGCTTCATCGTGCGCAGGACGCAAGGTGCCGCGCAGAATTCGGCGGAGCCGCCGCCCGGCCCCGCGCTCAACACGGCAAGGCTCACCCCGCGCGAGATCGACATCCTGTGGGGCATCGCCAAAGGCTTCAGCTATGCCGAGATCGCGAGCCATCTCGGCCTGTCCAAGCAGACCGTGCCTGGGCATATCAAGAACATCTATCGCAAGCTCGAGGTGCATACGCGCAGCGAGGCGGTGTTCGAGGCGGTGCAGCAGGGCCTGATCAAGCTGTGAGCGAGATCGCGGCCAAAGCACCTACGAAGGCACCGACACGCCCGCGGCGCCGGCTAATCGCCTCGCGCCTCGTGCCCTATCTGCTGCTTCAGGCGCTGATCGTGATCGTCACGATCCTGGGGATTCGGTTGCTGCAGCCGAGCGATCCCGACGACTACGCGGTGGACGATTTCTCGGCGCGGGAGGACGGTCTGACGCGCCCGGTGACGCTGCCGCATTTCACCTCGTCGCGCTATTCGCTGGCCGACCCGCCGATCTACGCCGGCACCTTCACGTTCCGGAGCGGCGATGCGGCCTCGGGCTGGTCGGTGTTCCTGCCGCGCTTCAGCAACGCGGTGGAGGTCGCCGTCAACGGCGTCGTCGTGCTCGACTCCCGACGCGACACCAACGCCAACCGGCCCGACCGCAACACGCCGCAGATCGCCGCCATCCCCGCGTCGCTGCTGCGCGAGGGCGGAAACGAGATCACGGTGCGGCTGTTCGTATGGGGCCCGCTCAAGGGCTTCCTCGACACCGTCTATGTCGGGCCGGATGCCGCCTTGCGCCCGGCCTATGAGACACGCACGCTGCTGTTCGTCACGCTGCCTGTGGTGTTTTCCGCCTGGCAGGCGATCCTTGCCGTCATCCTCGCGATCATGTGGCTGATGCGGCGTCACGAGCCGGTCTATGGCGTACTGGCGACGGCGATGGTGCTCGGCGTGGTGCAGGCATTCGCGCCGCCGCCGGTGCCGCCGGCCACGGTATCGCACCTGGCCGCGGTGCTGCTGGCCTCTGCACCGATCGAGAGCGCGCTGATCGTCGTGTTCGGCGTGCTGTTCTTCGGCTGGCGCTGGCCGCGCTACGGCACGCTGCTGTTCGTGCCCGGCGTCCTCGTGTTCGTGGTCGGGCTGATCGGGGGCCCGCCGCTGCCGCGCATCCTGTTCCTGGTGCTCGGCATTCCCACCGTCGGGCTCTGCCTGTTCCTGATGGCCTGCGTCACCGCAACCGCGGTGGTGCGGCGGCAGGACGCGGCGAGCTTCACGATCGGCTGCGCGGTGACCATCGTGTTGGTCTGCTGGGTCCAGGACATGCTCACAGTGCTCGACATCGTGAGCAACGATCGCATCTTCGTCTCGCGCCTGTCCTATTCGGCGATGCTGGTCGCGATCGGCGCCGGGCTGACCTGGCGCTTTGCCCGCGCCTTGAACCAGGTCGACAGCTTTGCCGGCCAGTTGGTGACGCGGGTGCGGGAGGCCGAGGAGCGGCTGAAGGCGAGCTTTGCCCGCGAGGAGGAGCGCGCCCGCGCGGCGGCGCTCGCCAACGAGCGCACGCGCCTGATGCGAGACCTGCACGACGGCCTTGGCGGCCAGCTCGTAAGCATCGTCGCGCTGTCCGAGCGCGGCAGCGCGAGCGCGAGCATCACGGACGCCGCCCGCGCGGCGCTGAAGGATCTCCGTCTCGTGATCGATTCCATGGACGACATCGGCGGCGACCTGATGCTGGCGCTCGGCTCCTGGCGCGAGCGCGCCACGGCCCAATTGCGGCCGCACGACATCACGCTCGACTGGCGCGTGGCGACGCCGCAGGGCCTGCCGCTGCATCCCGAGCTCAGGCCATGGCACGTCGTCCAGATCGTGCGCATCCTCGACGAAGCCGTGACCAATGCGGTCAAGCACGCGCAGGCCCGCCGCATCGCGGTGACCATCGACACGTTCGACGCGGGCCAGGGGCCGTACGGCGTGATCAGCGTGACTGACGACGGAGGCGGCTTTGCGCTGGCCGGCAATGGCGAGGCCGCGGGGGCCGGCCAGACCGCGCGCGGCTTGCGCAACATGAAAAGCCGCGCCGCCCGCTGCGGCGCGGTGCTCGACCTGACGTCTGATTCCTCCGGCACGCGCGTGCGGCTGAAATTGCCGCAACGTTTTCCCGACAGCGACATGGCCGCGGGCTGAAAGGGCCCCCTCCCCGAACGTGTGGGGCGCACGGAGAGAGGGGACGGGCCGGGTAAAATTGCCTGCGGAGGACGGGGGGTTCGTCCGCAGGCCCCTTGGCCCGAAGCGATGCATCAATTCAATGAAGCGGAAATATCAGCGCACGCCGACGCGATTGACCGGGCCGCCGCGATTCATCGGCGTGCCGGCACGCACACCGACACCGGGCGCGCCGACACCGGGGGTCGCGACGGCAGCCCGCGCGACCGGCGCTCCCACCACCACGGCGCCAGTCGGCCGCACCACGCAGCCCTTGGGCACGCCAACGGTCTTGCAATAGACCACGGCCTGCGCCGGGCTCGTGCCCAGCGACACCGTCGCCGCGCCCGCCAGCGCCATGACCGTCAGCCCTGCGCCCAGCGCTCCAGCTCTCTTCGACATCTTGATCTCCTGGTTCCGTTCGGCGTCCCGACGCAATCACCGGGTCTCGCAGCCGAGGTGCAGCCTGAATGACAAAAGTCGGCGCGCGGATACATGCCATGAAGATGGGGGTACCGCGGGCGGGAGGACTGGCCGCTGCCATGAACATGGCATGGACCGGCGCCCGGCCTTTGCGGAATGGTCCGGCCCGATTGATCCCGGTCGGGACCAACGAGAATTCCAAAGAGGTGCTCTATGAAGATTTCGGTTCTTGCCGCGCTGCTGCTCGCAGCTGCCGCCCTGCCTGCTGCCGCGCAGTCCGGTCCATCTGTCCAGGAGCAAATGGCCTGCCGCGGCGACGCCAGCAAATTCTGCGCCGAGCATATCGGCAAGCCGCCGCAGATGAATGCCTGCCTGCGCGAGAACAAGTCGAAGCTGTCCGATTCCTGCCGCAAGGTGGTCGAATCGCGCGGAGGCTAGTCGTTCATCCTTCTCTCTTGGAAGAAGCCAGAGAGGGCAGCGCTCTGCCGCCCTCTCGAAAAAATGCCAAAGGCGCGCCGCTATTCCTGCATCATTTCGCCGCTTCCGCCGAACTCGGCGGGAAAATCCTTCAGCTTGGGCAGGCCATCGCGCATCGGCAGCACGGTCTCGGCATAGTTGACGTGGACGCCGGGCGTGAACGCGAGGGTGGGGATGGTGGCGGCGAAAACGTCGACCAGACCGAGCGGCGGATGGTTGGTCATGAGATGGCCACCGCACTTCCTGCAATATTTGCGCTGGCTGAGCGGCGTCTTGACGAAGGTCTCGACATTCTGAGCGCCTTCGATGATGCGCACGGCTTCCGGCTTCCAAAGGCTGAAAGCGTTGACCGGACCGCCCGACCACGAGCGGCAGGAGCGGCAATGGCAATAGCCCATCGCCTCCGGCGCGCCCGTGACCTCGACCGTGACCGCGCCGCAGAAGCAGTTTCCGACATGTTTCATTTGGACGTCTCCCTTTTTCTGATGGATCGTTATCGCGCGTCGGCGCCCCGCGCGCCGTTTCGATTGGATGCGCGGGGCTTGACCTAGACTATACCGACCGGCGCCAGGGAATAAGCATGGAGACGCGTTGCTTGTACTGCCGGTACTCGTCGCCGAAGAGATCGACGAGATCGCTCTCCTCCAGCGCGATGCCGACGAGGATGTAGAGCGTGGTCACGGCCGCGAACAAGAGATGACCCGCGGTCATGACTGGCGCCGCCCAGAACGCGATGATGAAACCGAGATAGATCGGATGGCGGACGAATTTGTAGAGCAGCGGCGTCTTGAAACGCGGCGGCTGCATTTCCTTGCCGACGAGATGATTCGTCACCTGATGCAGGCCGAACAGTTCGAAATGGTTGATGATGAAGGTCGAGGTGAACACCAGCACCCAGCCAGCGAAGGACAATGTGACCAGTGTCACGGCAAGATCGGGGTTCTCGACCTCCCATATGACCGCGGGTAGCGGACGCCACTGCCAGAACAGCAGGAGCAATGACAGGCTCGCGAACAGCACATACGTGCTTCGCTCGACCGGCTTGGGGACGAACTGCGTCCACCAATCCTTGAATTGCCGGCGTGCCATCACGCTGTGTTGAACCGCGAACAGCGACATCAGCAGCAGATTGATAACGACCGCGCGAACGACGGGCGCTTCGGCACCGGTATCGATGGTCTTGGGCACCATCACCCCCATGACGAAGCCGATCGCGTAGAGAATGGTGACGAAAAACACGAGATACGCCGCAATTCCGTACAGAAAGGCGATGAACCTGAAAATACGAGAGCCCGTAACCTCCGGGCCGAGAGAATGAACCTGGTGATCAATTTGGGTCATGAAACACTCCGTTGTGCCGAGGCATCGACACGGTTTGGTCTTCGCACCATGCCGGATCGGACGTCCCGCGGCTTTCGCGGACGATTGATTTTCGCCTGAGACGACTTTGATTTTTGCTTGAGACGACGAGAACGTGCGATTTCGCTTTGAAAACAACGTGCTGGACGGCGACCTTCGGGAGCTCACTTGCGACGGGGAAACCGTTCCGTTGCAGCCGCAAGTGTTCGATCTCTTGCTTTATCTGGTCACGCAACGGGCGCGTGTGGTCAGCAAGGATGACCTGATCAGCCAGGTCTGGAACGACCGCATCGTCTCGGATTCCGCCCTCAACAGCCGGATCAACGCCGCGCGCAAGGCGCTCGGCGACGACGGCGCGACCCAGCGCCTGATCAAGACCATTCCGCGCAAGGGGTTTCGCTTCATCGGCGAGGTCCGGGAAGAGGTGGCGGTATCGCTCGCGCGGACGGAAGCCAGATCCGCTCCCCCGCGGGTGGCGGACCGCCCGGCGGTCGCGGTGCTCGCCTTCGAGAACAAGAGCGGGGATCCCGAGCAGGACTATTTCGGCGACGGGATCAGCGAGGACATCCTCACCGCGCTGTCGAAGCAGCGCTGGTTCATGGTGATCGCCCGCAACTCCTCCTTCACTTACAAGGGACGCGCGGTCCATATCAGGCAGATCGCCGAGGAGCTCGGCGTCCGCTACATCGTCGAAGGCAGCGTGCGCAAGGCGGACAAAAGGGTGCGCATCACCGCGCAGCTCAACGACGCCGTGTCGGGCGGTCATCTCTGGGTCGAGCGTTATGACCGCGAGCTCGTCGACGTCTTCGCCGTGCAGGACGAGATCACCAACGCGATCGCCGCCGCGATCGAGCCGCAGATCCACGCCGCCGAAAATTTCCGCAGCCGTCGGAAGCCGCCGGCGAGCCTCGACGCCTGGGACCTCTTGATGCGCGCGCTGTCGCATTATTGGCGCGTGACCCGCCAGGACCAGACGGCCGCGAAGGAACTGCTCGCGCGCGCGATCGCGATCGATCCGAACTACGGCCAGGCGCTGTCGGTGTTGGCCGTGAACGACATGTTCGGCGTGCATCTCGGCTGGACCGAGCTGGCCGCGGTTGCGCCGTCCGCGGAAGCCGCCGCGCTCAAAGCGGTGCGCTGCGACCATGAGGATGCCTGGGCACATGCCGCGCTCGGCAGCGTCTGCTTCTCGACCCGCAGGCTCACCGACGCGCTATCCGAGTTCGAGCAGGCGCTCGCGCTCAATCCGAACTTCTCGCTGGCGCAGGGCTATTACGCGTTGGCACTGTCCTACGCCGGACGGTCGAAGGACTCGTTCGAGGCCGCGCAAAAGGCGATCCGGCTGTCGCCGCGCGATCCGTCATTGGCGATCTATCACGGTATCGCCGCCTATGCGCGCTTCACCGAACGGCACTATGGCGAGGCCATCGCGCTGGCGCGCGAGGCGATCCGCCACCGCGGCGATCTTACCGGCGCATACCGCGTGCTCGCCGTCTCCGCCGGCATGACCGGCGATGGCACGCTTGCGGAAATGGCACTCGGAGAGCTCCGCCGCACCCAGCCGGGCATCTCGCTACACTGGATCGCGACGCAGCTGCCGTGGGCCAATGAGCGAGATCGCGAACACTATCTGGAGGGATTCCGCCGCGCCGGGTTGCAGTGAGGCGTCTTAGCCTCCCTGCAGCGCAAGCGCTAGGTTCGCTTCCGGCGTAAATGGACGACGACATCGAGCCGCGCGATCTCGTGGCCGGGAAGCGCCTCGGGCATCTTGGTGAAGGCGAGGCCCTCGGCCACGTCGACCAGCACGTCCTCGCCTTCGAGATAGAAGTGCGGATGCAGGGACGTGTCGGTGTCGAAGAACGACTTGATGCCGTCGGCCGCGATCCGGCGCAAGAGGCCCGCTTCGGTGAACTGGTTCAGCGTGTTGTAGACGGTGGCGAGCGACAGGTATGCGTTCGCAGCCATCGCTTCTGCGTAGAGACTTTCTGCGGTGACGTGACGATGGCCGCCCTGGAACAGCAGTCGGCCCAGCGCCACGCGCTGGCGTGTCGGGCGCAAGCCGGCATTGCCGAGCAATTGCAGGCAGTGCTGCACGCCCGCATCCGGCGACGGCTCAACCGGCGATATCGGGTCCGCCGTCGTCATCCGCAGGGATAGTCGTGGCCTGAATGTCCATCCATCGTCTCACGGCTCAAGCAAACGGGATGCGCAGCCGCGTCCCGCTACTTGCCATTCGATCGCAAAAGCGGCGGGCCGGCTTTGATCCGGATCAAATTTGGCGTCGACCGCCTCTGACCTGGCGCAAGGCGGGCCGGCTCATTCCCGGCCAAAATGCGCGGGCATAGATGAGGTTCGCATGTCCAAGCCGGTTCCCGACAAGGCAGAGGTCGCACTCGAATATCCCGACAAATTCTATGTCGGCACCTTCGAGCATTCGTCCCGCTTCGAGGCGAAGCTCGACGGCAGCGGCATTGCGCTGGTGCTGCAACATCCTGGTGCGGCCGATGAACGCAAATCGGTGCATCTGCACGTCAACTTCGGCCTGCTGGCCGGCATCCTGCGGGAGCTCGCCGGCAGCGTCGCCGCGCTTCCCAAGGACGACATCGCGCACCGCGAGCAGCTTGCAGAGGCGCTCGACGAATTGCGGCGGGCGCTCGGCGCAAAATGACGGGCTGATGCTTTTGGTCGCAGGCGCGGACTTGTGCACTGCCCGGCATGCTCTCATCACTTCTGAAGGCCGCCTGATCCCTCGGAGCTGGCCGATCTACCGTGCCGTCGCACAGGCGGAGAAACAGGACGAGCTGTACATTTTTTGTGCGAGCACTGTCGCGACTTTCATCTTGCCGCGCTGAACGGGACTGTGTGAGCCTCGATGGCGGATGGGGATTGGGATGGACCGACCGTCGCTTTGCGCGCGAGGGCGCGTGCGAAGCGTTTCCGGCTGGTCTCGCTTGAGAAAGATTACGACATGCCAAAACGAGTGTTGCTTGGTCTCCTCCTGGCTTGCGGCCTTGCGGCCCCTGCGCTGGCGCAAGAGCCGAAGACGGGGGGTGTGATCAATGCCGTGATTCAGCCCGAGCCGCCCGGCCTGATGCTTGCACAGGTCCAGAACGGCCCGACCCAGATGGTCTCGGGCAACATCTTCGAAGGCCTCTTGCGCTACAGCCCCAAGCTCGATCCCCTGCCGGAGCTCGCCGAGAGCTGGAGCGTCAGCGAGGACGCCAAGACCTACATCTTCAAGCTGAAGAAGGGCGTGACCTGGCACGACGGCAAGCCCTTCACCGCCGCCGACGTGCTGTTCTCGATCGAGATGCTGAAGCAGACCCATGCGCGCGCCCGCACCAATTTGGCGCAGGTCGACAAGGTCGAGACGCCGGACGATCATACGGTGGTCTTCACGCTGAAGCAGCCGTTCGGCCCGTTCCTCGGCATCTTCGAGGTCGGCTCGATGCCGATGGTGCCGAAGCATCTCTATGCAGGCACCGACTGGAAGACCAACCCCTACAACAACGCACCCATCGGCACCGGCCCATTCATGTTCAAGGAATGGCAGAAGGGCTCGTTCATCCGCCTGGTCAAGAATCCGAACTACCACGAAAAGGGCAAGCCCCATCTCGACGAGATCTACTGGCAGATCATCCCGGACGCCGCCGCGCGCTCGGTGGCTTACGAGACCGGCAAGGTCGACGTGCTGCCCGGCGGCTCGGTCGAGAATTTCGACGTGCCGCGGCTGTCCAAGCTGAAGGACACCTGCGTCACCGGCGCCGGCTGGGAATTCTTCTCGCCGCTGGCCTGGCTGTGGCTGAACAACCGCCAGGGTCCGCTCGCCGATAAGCGGGTGCGGCAGGCGATCATGTATGCGGTCGACCGCGACTTCGCCAAGGACGTGATCTGGAACGGGCTCGGCAAGGTCGCCACCGGCCCGTCGGCCTCGACCATCAAGTTCTATACCGATGACGTGAAGAAATACCCCTACGATCCGGCCAAGGCCAAGGCACTGCTGAAGGAAGCCGGCTACAAGGGCGAAAAGATCCGCCTGCTGCCGCTCGCCTATGGCGAGACCTGGCAGCGCTGGGGCGAAGCCGTCAAGCAGAACCTCCAGGATGTCGGCATGACCATCGAGACGATCGCCACCGACGTCGCCGGCGGCAACCAGAAGATCGCCGAGTGGGATTACGACATCGCCTTTACCTATCTCTACCAGTACGGCGACCCCGCGCTCGGAGTGGGACGCAACTACATCTCCAGCAACATCGCCAAGGGCCAGATGTTCAACAACGTCGAGGGTTACTCCAACCCGGATATCGACAAGCTGTTCGCCGAGGGCGCGGTTGCAACGCCGGATTCCAAGCGCAAGGAGATCTACGAGAAGGCGCAGAAGATCCTGGTCGAGGACGTGCCGGTGGCCTGGATGCTCGAGCTGCAATTTCCGACCATCATGCGCTGCAAGGTCAAGAACCTGATCACCACGGGGATCGGGGTCAATGACGGCTTCAAGGACGCATGGCTCGACAAGTGAAGCCTCTTACCTCTCTCCCCTGCGGGGAGAGGTCGAATGTGCGCATAGCGCACATTCGGGTGAGGGGGAGTCTCCACGAGACCAACTGCTGATACGCTCGCCGAGAATCCCCCTCACCCCAACCCTCTCCCCGCAAGCGGGGCGAGGGAGTCATTCCGTCTCCGTGGCGCCAGGTCACATCACCAATATGACTCACTAGATGCTCTCCTTCGTTGCTCAGCGCGTCCTGAAGGGCGTGATCGTCCTGCTCGCGATCGTCGTTCTCAATTTCTTCCTGATCCGCCTGGCGCCCGGCGATCCCGCGATCGTGATGGCGGGCGAGGCCGGGGCCAGCGATCAGGTCTTCGTCAAGCAGCTCCGGGAGAAGTTCGGGCTCGACAAGCCGCTGCCCGAGCAGCTCTTCATCTACGTCAAGGGCGTCGTCAGCCTCGACCTCGGCTTTTCCTTCCGCCAGCAGGCTCCGGTCGCAAAACTGATCGGCGAGCGGCTGCCGGCGACGCTGTTGTTGACGCTGACCGCCTTCGCGATCTCGCTCACGCTCGGCATCCTGTTCGGCACCTTCGCCGCGCGCTTTGCCGGAACCTTTTTCGACACCGCCATCACCGTATTCGCGCTGATCTTCTACGCCATGCCGATCTTCTGGGTGGCGCTGATGGGCATCCTCCTGTTCTCGGTCACGATGGATTGGCTGCCGAGCTTCGGTTACGAGACGGTCGGGGCCAACCTCACCGGCCTTGCCCATGCGGTCGACGTCGCAAAGCACCTGATCATGCCGGCGATGACGCTTGGCCTGTTCTTCATGGCGACCTACACCCGCATGACGCGCGCCTCGATGCTGGAAGTGAAACGCCTCGACTTCGTCAAGACCGCGCGCGCCAAGGGGCTCTCCGACGCCGTGATCCAGCGCCGCCACGTGCTGCGCAACGCGCTGCTGCCGGTGGTGACGCTCGCCGGCGTGCATTCCGGCACGCTGATCGGCGGCGCCGTCATCACCGAGACCGTGTTCGCCTGGCCCGGCATCGGGCGGCTGATGTACGACGCGCTGCTGCAGCGGGACTACAATCTGCTGCTCGGCGTGTTCGTGATCTGCTCCGCCATGGTCCTCACCTTCAACCTCATCACCGACCTCGTCTATCGCCTGGTCGATCCGCGGATCGAATACGCCGCATGAAGCAGTTCTGGAAATCGATGCTGAAGAGCCCGAGCGGCGTCATCGGGCTCGTCATCCTCCTGGTTGCAATCTCTGTCGCGGTGTTCGGACCGATGCTGTTCCCGAACTCGCCCTGGCGCATGGTGCAGCGGCCGTTCCTGCCGCCGTTCACGCTCGGGGCCGTGCCGCTCGGCACCGACGCGCTCGGCCGCGACATCTTCGCCGGCATGATCTTCGGCGCCCGCGTCTCGCTTCTGGTCGGTCTCGTCTCCACGCTGGCGGCGCTGATCGTGGGCGTGCCGATCGGGGCCATGGCCGGTTATTTCGGCGGCAAGGTCGACGACGCCCTGATGCGCTTCACCGAGTTCTTCCAGACCATTCCGAGCTTCGCGCTCGCGATCGTGCTGGTCGCCATCCTGCAGCCCTCGATCTATTCGATCGTCGCCTCGATCGCGGTGGTGAGCTGGCCGCCGGTCGCTCGCCTCGTGCGCGGCGAGGTGCTGTCGCTGCGCACCCGCGAATATGTCCAGGCCGCCGTGGTCACCGGCCAAAGCAACAGCTGGATCATCCTGCGCGAGATCCTCCCCAACGCGTTGTCGCCCGTGATCGTGCTGGCCTCGTTGATGGTGGCGACCGCGATCCTGCTTGAATCCTCGCTGTCCTTCCTCGGCCTCGGCGATCCCAATCTGATCTCCTGGGGCTACATGGTCGGCGCCGGCCGCACCGTGATCCGGCAGGCCTGGTGGATCACCGTGTTTCCCGGCATCGCCATCCTGATCTCGGTGCTCGGGCTGAACCTGATCGGCGAAGGCCTCAACGATGCGCTCAATCCGCGCCTGTCGCGGGAGGGCCGCTGACGATGACCGCCCCGCCCGCCGTCTCCATCAGGAACTTGCGGATCGCGCTGCCCAAGGGCGCCGAGCGCCCCTTCGCGGTCGACGGTGTCTCGCTCGATCTGCAGCCCGGCAAGATCGTCTGCGTCGTCGGCGAGTCCGGTTCCGGCAAGTCGATGTGCGCGCATGCGCTGATGGGCCTGTTGCCGGATACGGTCTCGGTCACCTCCGGTGAAATCCAGTTCGAGGGCCGGGACCTGCTCAAGCTCGCTGACGACGGCTGGCGCGATCTGCGCGGCCGTCGGCTGGCGATGATCTTCCAGGAGCCGATGACCGCGCTCAATCCGTTGATGCGGATCGGCGACCAGATGGCGGAGATGTTCGAGGCGCACGGCCTGCTCACGCCGAAGGAGCGGCGGGCCAAGGCGCTGGCGCTGGCAAGCGAAGTCGGCCTGCCCGACCCTGAGCGTATCGTGCGCGCCTATCCGCACCAGCTCTCCGGCGGCCAACGCCAGCGCGCCATGATCGCGATGGCGCTCGCGCTCGAGCCCGCGGTGCTGGTCGCGGACGAGCCGACCACCGCGCTCGACGTCACCACGCAGGCCCAGATCCTGAAGCTGATCCGCAACCTCCAGCGGAGCCGCAACATGGCGGTGATGTTCATCACCCATGATTTCGGCGTGGTCGCCGACATCGCCGACCAGGTCGTGGTGCTCCGCCACGGCAAGGTCGTGGAGGAAGGTCCCGCCGCGGCCATCTTCAACGAGCCGCAGCACGACTACACCAAGGCATTGCTTGCCGCCGTGCCCTCGATGGATCCGCCGCCGCGAGAGCCATTGGACGATCGGGCCAAGGCCGTCGAGGTGATCGGGCTGGACAAGACCTACGTCACGTCGGGCGGCTGGTTCCGCCAGGCCCGCCGCGTCGATGCGGCGCGCGCGGTCAACTTCAACATCCTCAAGGGCGAGACGCTCGGCCTCGTCGGTGAATCCGGCTCGGGCAAGTCGTCGGTAGCGCGCCTGGTGATGCGACTGATCGAAGCCGACCGCGGCACGGTGCGGATCGGCGAGACCGACCTGACCTCGCTTTCCGGCAAGGCGCTGCGCGGCGAGCGCCATCGAATCCAGATGATCTTCCAGGATCCGTTCGCCTCGCTCAATCCGCGCCGCAAAATCGGCCACATCATCGCCGACGGGCCGATCGCAGCCGGGACCGATCCGAAGGTGGCGTTCGACCGCGCCCGCGATCTCCTCAAGATGGTGGGCCTGGACGCCGGCGCGCTCGAGCGCTATCCGCATGAATTCTCGGGCGGCCAGCGCCAGCGCATCGGCATCGCCCGCGCGCTTGCGCTCGAGCCGGAGATCATCGTCGCGGACGAGGCCGTCTCCGCGCTCGACGTCTCGGTGCAGGCGCAGGTGTTGAAGCTGCTGGAAGATCTCAAGGCGCGCCTTGGCCTGTCGATGCTGTTCATCACCCACGATCTGCGCGTCGCGGCCCAGATCTGCGACCGTATCGCGGTGATGCAGCGCGGCGCCATCGTCGAGCTGAAGCCGACGGCGCAACTCTTCGCCGCGCCCGAGCACGCCTATACGCGCGAATTGCTCGCAGCCGTGCCCGGACGGAAGGAGCACGCGCCGGCGGCCTGAGGCGGCTCGTCCTCGTTCATTGATTTCCGTGATGGTTCCAAAAACTTGCACGCCGAGCGAGGCGAAACATATTCGATTCAGCGGCATTTGCTTTCGTGAGATCATCCTTGCTCATGTCGGCAAGGGGTGACTTGACGCCATAGTCGCTCGTCGCGGCTGGCGTCGTACAACGAACGTGATGTGATGGGCAGCTCAACAACCCAGCAAGCAAGACGCACCGGGATGCTGGGAACTGCGCAGCCTGGTCACGCGCTTTTTATCCGGTCGTGACTGGACCGGCCGCTTCAAAGCTTAAGGGCATGACCATAGATGACGTTTGAATGATCGACGTCATCTCATGACGGACTCACACTGATATTCGGAGCCAACATGGGCGAAGTTATTCGATTTGTCTCGAAGTCCGAGCGCGAGCGAACGCGTCTCATCCAGGAAGCGCGGGCGATCTACGACAGCATCTTCCCGCCGGTCGATCCGACGGACGAGGGCCAGGGAAAGCCGGCGATCCGTCGCCCGTTCATCGGCCGCGACGGAGGTAACGTATCGTGATCAAGATCATCGCCGTGCTTTGCAGCCTCGCCTCTCCCTCCAATTGTCACGAGCAGATCGTCACCACGTCGGACTTTGCGCAAATTTCGGTGCAGGCCTGCCTGATGGGCGCGCCGCAGCTTGCCGAATGGATGAACCAGCATCCGGCCGAGCGCCTGGCGGCCTGGCGCTGCGTGATCGGAGACCAGGGGCGCCGGGGAATCTAGCGAGGCGGATTCTCCTCCGACAAATCAAGGCGACCCACAAATCACGGAGTGACGCCAGTCCATTGCCGGTCTACCCTCCCTGTTCGAAAATGAGGGGGAAGCCGGATGGAGGTCGCCAGCCTCGTTCTTCCCGTATTCGCGATCATCGTCACCGGCTGGCTCGCCGGCGAGCTCGGCTATCTCTCGCGGGCGCTGGCCGATGCCCTGGTGCATTTCGCCTACAACGTGGCGATGCCGGCGCTGTTGATTGTCACGATCGCCCAGGAGCCGGCGCGCAATCTCCTGGAATGGCGTTTTCTGCTCGCCTTCGGCGGCGGCTCGCTGATCTGCTTCGCGCTCGTGTTCGTGCCGGTCCGCGCAGGCGGCAAACACGACCTCGCCAGCAGCACCATTCACGGGATGGCGGCGGCGATGACCAACACCGGGTTCGTTGCGCTGCCGATCCTGCATGCGATCTACGGCCAACCCGCCGTCCTGCCCGCGGCCGTCGCGACGGTGTTCGTGGCCGCGGTGATGTTTCCGATCACGGTGATCCTGCTGGAAAAGCGCGATGCACGCGGGGCCTCCGTGGGCTCTATGGGACTGGCAAAGCAGATCCTGCTCAATCCCATGGTGCTGTCGACGTTCATCGGCCTCACCTGGGCGGTGACGGGACTGCCGATTCCGGCACCGGTCGCGGCCTATCTCAACATGATCGCTGCCGCGCTCACGCCGTGCGCGCTGTTCGCCATTGGGCTTGGCCTGTCCATCGAGGGCTTGCGGTCCAACCTGAAAGCGTCGTTTGCGCTCGCGGCGGTGAAACTGGTGGTCATGCCGCTCATCGTCTACGGGCTTTGCGTCGTGATCGGCCTCACCCCTCTCTACACGGTTGCGGCGGTCATCTGCGCGGCCGTGCCGACGGCGAAAACCGTCTACGTCCTCGCACATGAACACAAGGTCGAGGAGAAGCTGGTTGCGGCCACGGTCTCGATCACGACGATGCTGTCGGTCGCGACATTGCTCATCGCGCTTTATCTGCTCTCGGGATCGGCGAGCGGCATGCGTTGATCCGCCAGTGGCCTCCACCTTGCCGGAGCCCTCTATCTCGTGGTGTTGCTCCAGGTGGGAGCCGAGTTGGTCACGCCGACCGAGGGCCAATTGTATGATCCGATCGACGGCGCGGTGACAGTGCCAACCGACTGTCCCGACGATCCGTAGGCCGCCCTCGGTTGCGCGGCCGGCGCTCCGGCTCCGCCATAGGTCGGAGCCACCACACCAGTGCTGTATTGCCGGCTGGACCGGACCTTTTTCGCCTCAGCTGCGAATGGTGCGGCAAGCAGTCCCGTCGTGATCAGCGCGGAAATGGCGAGTCTGATGGTTTTCATGGCTGATCCCTTCACCCGTTGCGCGCCCCGATATGCCAAGTGTTCATGCATCGGCAAATTTCCATGGGTTCTCCCTTCATAATTCCGTGTGCGGACCAAGGTGCCGGAGCGCGGCGGACTCATACCGTCTTCGGATGGACCCGAATCAGCGCTAGTGCATTGCTTTCAGTGACTTCCCTGGACGCAAGCATGACCGGCGCCGAACTGAAGCAGCTTCGCAACGACCTCTCCGATGCCCTCGAGCGCAAGCTCAGCGCGGCCGACATGGCCAAGCTTTGCGGACTGCCGGAAAGAGGCGGCGCCGACACCATCCGGCGCTGGGAGGTCAGCGGCCCGACGCCGGAGGGGACCAGGATACTGCGCGTGCTCGCGATGGCGAGCGAGCGCTATCCGATCCTGGAGAAGTTCGACATCTTCGATCGACACGACGTGCGTGAGGAAGACAGGCCGGCAAAGCGCGCCGCCTTTCGCGCGCAGATGCGCGATGAGGCACGGCGGCGTCTTGGTTAACGCAAGGCGCGCGCAAGTTACCGACAGGGTGCGCCGTTAAGCCTTCCTTCACCACTTCTTAAGTTGCCATTAAGCACGAAAATCATTTGCGGCCCAACAAGTTACGTTGGCCGTCGCTGTGCCACGGATGTGACAGCATTTTCGTCAAAAGCGAGCTATCTGCAAAACCAATGCGGCGCAGCAAACGCGCCTGCCGGGGACCTTACGTGTTGGAGTTCAAGACGATGAAGAAGATTCTGTTTGCGACCGTGGCGCTGCTCGTGTTGGGCGCGGCTGCGCCGGCCGTCGGTGCCGATCTCGGCAACCGCAATTATTACAAGACGCCCGCGCCGGCCTACGCCGCGCCGATCTACAATTGGACGGGCTTCTATCTCGGCGCCCATGTCGGCGGCGCGTTCTCCAGCGACAACAATTTCAATGGCCTCTCCACCGGCAACAACGGCAACGGCCGCTTCCTCGGCGGCGTGCAGGTCGGTGCGGACTGGCAGTTCCACCCGAACTTCGTGGTCGGCGTCGAAGGCCAGTATTCCTGGCTCTCCGGCAGCGTCGGCGCCGTGTTCCCGGGCGGCATCGCCTACACCAACGACCAGCGCGGCCTCGGCTCGATCACGGGTCGCGTCGGCTACACCTGGGGTCCCGGCCTGGTCTATGTGAAGGGCGGCTACGCCTATTCGGACAACAACGAGAGGGTCACCGTCGGCGGCGTGCCGGCCGCCTTCGTCATCACCGGCGATCACCGCAACGGCTACACCGTCGGCGCCGGCCTCGAATACATGTTCGCCCCGAACTGGTCGGCCAAGGCCGAGTACCAGTACTACAATTTCGGCGACGCCAGCTTCACTGCCGGTCCGCTCGCCGGCACCGGCGCCTTCACCACCGACGACCATACCTTCAAGGCGGGCGTCAACTACCGCTTCAACTGGGCGAGCCCGGCCATGGCGCGCTACTGATCGGTTACCAGGACCTTATCAAGATGAAGGGGCCGGCCTCGTTGCCGGCCCCTCTTTTTTCGCTCTGCGGAACAACGTCAACCGATTGGGCTCATTGCGATTCCTTAACCGGTGCTGCCGATACTGCAGCCACAAATAGAAGAACATTGGGGGAATTTTCGATGCCGATCCGTTTGGGCCTTGGCCGCTTCCTTGGCAGTTTCCGTCCGCGTTTCAAAATGCCCAAATGGGGCGTGCGCGGCAGCCTGTTCGCGGCGTTTGCGGTCATCGCGGGCATGGGCCTCGTGATCGCGGCCGGCGCCGGCCTTGCGCTGCAGAATCTCGGCGGACGCATGACTGAACTGAGCGGACGGGACATTCCGCGCCTTTCCGCCAGCCTGCAATTGTCGGCGCTGAGTGCGAGCCTCGCGGCGCAGGGACCGGCCCTGCTTGCGGCGCAGAGCGAGGACGCTCTGAACGAGCGCACCAAGAAACTCAGGGAATTACAGGAGCAAACGCAGCAGAAGCTCAACGAGATCATCGAGCTCGGCGGCGACAAGAGCGTCGTCTCCGGGCTCAGCGAGACGATGAAGAGCATCAACGAGGCGGCTCAGAGCCTGACGAAAGCCGCCCGCGAACGGCTCGACATCGCGGCGCTGCACGACAAGCAATATGACGCGCTTCGCGCCGCGCAGGGCGCGTTCGTCGGCGCAGCGAGTCCGGCGATGCTGGACGCGCAGACCCGCGTCAATGCCATTCTCGGTTCAGCCGACCTGTCAGCCGCAGACGCGACCGACGCCGCGCAGACCGTCGGTCAGCTCGGCAACGTCGTCGCCAGCGGTAATCTCGCCGCCGCCAACATGAGCGCGGCGCTGTCGGCGAACACCAGCGACAAGCTCGATGACATCCAGAAGGAATTCAAGACGGCGCAGGGGCGCCTGCGGTCGAACCTCGATCTGTTGCCGGACAACCAGGGCAACAAGATGCTGCGCGACACCGCGGAAAAGCTGCTCGCGCTCGGCACCGGCAAGACCGGCGTGTTCAATCTGCGCGAGAAAGAGCTCGACTCCATCGACTACGGCCAGACCATCCTGGACGAGACCCGCAAGCTCAATGTCGGGCTCGGCATCAGCGTGCAGCAGCTCGTCGACGGCGTGCAGAAAGAGACCAACACCTCGACCTTCCAGGCGCGGCAGGAGATTTCGCTCGCGACGTCGGTCATGCTGGGCTTGGGCGCGCTGATGCTGGTCGGCTCGGCGCTGTTCGTCTGGCTCTATGTCGGCCGTAACATCCTGCGCCGGATCGGCGCCTTGCAGCAGTCGATGCAGCTGCTCGCGAACGGGGATCTCGAAACCGAGATCTACCGCTCGAAGAATCACAACGACGAAATCTCGGTGATGGCGAACACGCTGCAGGTGTTCCGGGAGAGCATGATCGAGACCCGCGCGCTGACGAGCGAGCAGGACAAGGACCGTATCGCCAAGGCCGAGCGCGCCGCGCGCATGGAGGCGAAGATCGCCCAGTTCGAAAGCACGGTGCGCTCCGCGCTCGACAATCTGGCCCAATCGGCCAATTCGATGCAATCGACCGCGCAGAGCATGTCGAACACCGCCGACCAGTCCAACGCGCTGGTCAACGCGGTCGCCTCCGCCGCGGAGGAGACGTCGGTCAACGTGCAGACCGTCTCGGCCGGCACCGAGCAGCTGTCCTCCTCGATCCAGGAGATCAGCCGTCAGGTCGTGACCTCCGCCGAGATCGCCAAAAAGGCGGTCGACGAAGCGGGAGCGACCGACGCCACGGTGCAGAGCCTTGCCGACAGCGCGAGCCGCATCAGCGTCGTCGTCGACCTGATCCAGACCATCGCCTCGCAGACCAATCTGCTCGCGCTCAACGCCACCATCGAGGCGGCACGCGCCGGCGAGGCCGGCCGCGGCTTCGCGGTGGTTGCCTCCGAGGTGAAGAGCCTGGCGAGCCAGACCGCCAAGGCGACCGACGAGATCCGCACCCAGATCGCCAGCATGCAGTCAGTCACGACCTCCGCGGTCGGCGCCATCCAGGGCATCGGCCGGATCATCGGCGAGATCAACGACGTCACCACCACGATCGCAGCAGCGGTCGAGGAGCAGGGCGCCGCGACGCGCGAAATCGCCCGCAACATCCAGCATGCCGCCGGCGGCACCAGCGAGGTCTCCAGCAACATCGTCGGCGTCTCCACCGCGTCCGCCGAAGCCGGCGCTGCGGCCACCGAGGTGCTGGGCGCCTCGGACGCGCTGCGCCGCGAGGCCGATATGCTGCGCGGGGAGATCGACGCCTTCCTCAACGACATGCGGGCGGCGTAAGGCCCTGTCCTGTAGCCTGGATGGAGCGTAGCGCAATCCGGGCTACGGAAAACTGCCTCGGTATGACCGCCATGCTGTCGCCGCCCAGCATCCTTTTTCGGCTGGCGCCCCGCGCGCGCTGGGTTTAAGCCGATAGCATGAGCTCGAAAACCGACACCCCGCAGTCCTCGGCCGAGGCCCTGCGCTACCCCTGGGAACAGCATCCCGGCCCCGAACAGGTGGTCGAGGTGCGGCCCGGCGTGTTGTGGGCGCGGCTGAAGCTGCCGTTCCGCCTCAACCACGTGAACATCTACCTGCTCGCCGATGGCGACGGCTATGCGATGATCGATGCCGGCTTCGGCAACGAGGAGACGATCGAGGCCTGGACGAAGCTGTTCGACGGACCGCTAAAAGGCGTCAACATCACGCGCCTGATTGTCACCCACTCCCACCCGGATCATGTCGGTCTCGCCGGTTGGATCGTCGAGCGGTTCGGCTGCCCGCTGGTGATGTCGCAGGTCGAATATCTGCAATCGGTCTATCACCAGAACCGCGGCACCGAGGAGCGGCGCGAGGCGCAGCGGCTGTTCTTCCGCCGCCATGGCATGGACGAGTCGCTCACCGAAAAGCTGCTCGGCCGCGGCCAGGACTATCTGAAGCGCGTCTCGGTGCTGCCGCCGTCCTACCGCCGCATCTCGCATGGCGACGACGTCGTGATCGGCACGCGCCGCTTCAAGGTCATCACCGGCGGCGGCCACGCCCTCGACCAGGTGATGCTGTATTGCGCCGACGACAAGCTGTTCCTCTCCGCCGACCAGGTGCTGAGCAAGATCTCGCCGAATGTCAGCGTCTGGGCGGTCGAGCCCGACCAGAACTCGCTCGGCGAATATCTGGCCTCGCTCGCCAGCCTCACCACGACGCTGCCCTATGACGTGCTGGTGCTGCCTGGCCATGGCGTGCCGTTCTACGGATTGAAGACCCGCATCAAGCAGCTCGCCGACCACCATGAAGAGCGCTGCCGATTGATCGCGGAAGCCTGCCGTGAGGTGCCGCAAACCTCGCGCGCTCTGGTGCCCGTGGTGTTCAACAAGCACGTGCTGGACGAGCACCAGATGGGCTTTGCCGCCGGCGAGCTCGTCGCCCACGTCAACTACATGATCGTCGAGGGCCGCCTCACGCCCGAGATGCAGGACGGCGTGCTGCAGTTTCGGACGACGTGAGTTATTCGCCTCTCCCCGCATGCGGGGAGAGGCCGACACGCGAAGCGTGGCGGGTGAGGGGGAGTCTCCGCGAGTCCAACTCTCACCATCATTGCCGAAACAGCCCCTCACCCCAACCCTCTCCCCGTAAGAACGGGGCGAGGGAGCAGACCTCCGGCGCGGCTGGCGCCTCACTTCATATTTGCGATCGCGTGCAGCGCCGCGATGTAGCCGAACGGCCCGAGCCCGCAGATCACGCCGGTCGCCACGAACGAGATCTTGGAATGCCGGTGATATTCGTCACGGGCGTGGATGTTGGAGATGTGCACCTCCAGCACCGGGCCCTCGAACGTCTTGATCGCGTCCATGATCGAGACCGAGGTGAAGGAGAGGCCGGCCGGATTGATCACGATGGCCTCGGCGTCCTGCCGCGCCGACTGGATCAGATCAACCAGCACGCCCTCGTGGTTGGACTGGTGGAAGGCGAGCTTGAGGCCGAGCCTGGCGGCTGCGTCCTCGCAGCTCGCGTTGACCTCCGCGAGCGTCGTCGTGCCGTAGATGTGCGGCTCGCGGATGCCGAGCATGTTGAGGTTGGGACCGTTGAGGATCATCACGCGCTTCATGGAAGGGTCCTTTCGAGAGCTTGGTTGAGCAAGGAAAGCGCGCGCCGGGCCGCGACGGAAGACCATAGGCTGGGTCGCCCCGGCAGATGGTGCAGAGCAGCATTATATGTCGCGCAGGATTGATCGGGATCAAACTGAGACGCGCCGGATAGGGCATTTTGCCCAAATGCCCCACAGATCCAAATGTGGGATAGCGCATAGACATTGGAGCTGGAAAAGCTCTAAGTAGACCCGTCCCCTTGGTCAGGTTCCGTTGCAGGTTTGCCGATGGATTACGCCCAATTCTTCGATTCCGCCCTCGATCGTCTCCACACCGAGCGGCGTTATCGCGTGTTCGCCGACCTCGAACGCACGGCCGGCCGGTTCCCGCATGCGGTCTGGCACTCGCCCAAGGGCAAGCGCGACGTCGTGATCTGGTGCTCCAACGACTATCTCGGCATGGGCCAGCATCCGAAGGTAGTCGGCGCCATGGTCGAGACTGCCACGCGCGTCGGCACCGGCGCCGGCGGCACCCGCAACATCGCCGGCACGCATCATCCGCTGGTGCAGCTCGAAGCCGAGCTCGCCGATCTCCACGGCAAGGAAGCCGCGCTGCTGTTCACCTCGGGCTATGTCTCGAACCAGACCGGCATCCCGACCATCGCAAAGCTCATTCCGAACTGCCTGATCCTGTCGGACGAGCTCAACCACAATTCGATGATCGAGGGCATCCGCCAGTCCGGCTGCGAGCGGATCGTGTTCCGCCACAACGACGTTGCGCATCTCGAAGAGCTGTTGAAAGCGGCCGGTCCCGATCGGCCGAAGCTGATCGTCTGCGAGAGTCTCTATTCCATGGACGGCGATGTCGCGCCGCTCGCCAGGATCTGCGATCTCGCCGAGAAATATGGCGCGATGACCTATGTCGACGAAGTCCACGCCGTCGGCATGTACGGCCCGCGCGGCGGCGGCATCGCCGAGCGCGACGGCGTGATGCATCGCATCGACATTCTCGAGGGCACGCTGGCCAAGGCGTTCGGCTGTCTCGGCGGCTACATCGCCGCCAACGGCCAGATCATCGACGCCGTGCGCTCCTATGCGCCGGGCTTCATCTTCACCACCGCGCTGCCGCCGGCGGTCTGCTCGGCCGCGACCGCCGCGATCAGGCACCTGAAGACGTCGAGCTGGGAGCGCGAGCGCCACCAGGACCGTGCCGCCCGGGTCAAGGCGATCCTCAATGCCGCCGGCCTGCCGGTGATGTCGAGCGACACACACATCGTACCGCTGTTCGTCGGCGATCCCGAGAAGTGCAAGCAGGCTTCCGACCTGCTGCTCGAACAGCACGGGATCTACATCCAGCCGATCAACTATCCGACCGTCGCCAAGGGCACCGAGCGCCTGCGTATCACGCCCTCGCCCTATCACGACGACGGCCTGATCGATCAGCTCGCCGAAGCGCTGCTGCAAGTGTGGGACCGCCTCGGCCTGCCGCTGCGCGCGAAGTCGCTGGCCGCGGAATAGGCCTCTTTTACCCTCCCTGGAGGGTAAGAGCGGGCGGACAGCTCGCCCCACCGCTTAACGACGCCGGCAGTTCCTACCGCCGCACGGCATTTCGCTGTCGCCTGCACTCGCTCAACGCGCTAGGTTTGCAAGGAAAATGAGCTCGGGCGCCGCCGGCGCCCAGGGAGAGAGCCCCCGACCCATGCTGCACGATTGGGGCGTGATCGCCGCCGCCTTCGGCTATATCGGCTTCCTGTTCCTGGTGGCGAGCCACGGCGACCGCCGCTCGCCGGCCGGTCGCGGCCGCGCCTCCGGGCTGATCTATCCGCTGTCGCTGGCGATCTACTGCACGTCCTGGACCTTCTTCGGGTCGGTCGGCTTCGCGACCCGCACCTCGACCGATTTCCTCGCGATCTATGTCGGCCCGATCCTGATGATCGGGTTGGGGGCCGGGGTGCTCCGACGCGTGATCCAGCTGGCGAAAGCCCACAACATCACCTCGATCGCCGACTTCATCGGGGCCCGCTACGGCAAGAGCCAGGCGGTGGCGGCGACCGTCGCCGCAATCGCGATCATCGGCTCGGTGCCCTATATCGCGCTCCAGCTCAAGGCGGTGGCTTCTTCGCTGGGCACAATCCTGAGCGAAGACCAGGCCTTCTCGCACATCCCGATCCTCGGCGACATGGCGCTGATGGTCACGCTGACGATGGCGGCCTTCGCTGTGCTGTTCGGCACGCGACAGACCGACGCGACCGAGCACCAGCACGGCCTGATGCTGGCGATCGCGACCGAATCCATCATCAAGCTGGTCGCCTTCCTCGCCGCCGGCATCTTCGTCACCTTCTGGATGTTCTCGCCGCATGAATTGATCGAGCGCGCGATGAGGACGCCGGAAGCGGTGCGCGCCATCAATTATTCGCCGTCGATCGGCAACTTCCTGACCATGACATTGCTGTCGCTGTGCGCGATCATGCTGCTGCCGCGCCAGTTTCACGTCAGCGTGGTGGAGAATTCCTCGGATGCCGAGGTCGGCCGCGCGCGCTGGCTGTTTCCGCTCTACCTCGTCGCCATCAACCTGTTCGTGATCCCGATCGCGCTCGCCGGCCTCGTGACCTTCCCGTTCGGCACGGCCGACCCTGATATGTACGTGCTGGCCCTGCCGATCGAGAGCGGCGCGAACCTGCTCAGCGTCGCCGTCTTCGTCGGCGGGCTGTCGGCGGCAACCGCCATGGTGATCGTCGAATGCGTCGCGCTCTCCATCATGGTCTCGAACGACCTCGTGGTGCCGCTGGTGCTGAAACGTCGGCCGGAGGGGCGCGCCGGCGGGGCCGATTTCAGCAACTTCCTGCTGCGCTCGCGCCGGCTCGCGATCTTCGCCATCATGGTGATGGCCTATTTCTACTATCGCGCGCTCGGCAGCACCCAGCTCGCGGCGATCGGCCTGCTCTCCTTTGCCGCCATCGCCCAGCTCGCCCCGAGCTTCTTCGGCGGCCTGCTCTGGCGGCGCGCGACCGCGCGCGGGGCGATCGGCGGCATGCTGGTCGGGTTTGCGGTGTGGCTCTACACGCTGTTCATGCCGAGCTTCATGGATTCCTCGACGTCAGGCATCCTGCTGCTGCAGCACGGCCCGTTCGGCATCGAGGCGCTGCGGCCGCAGGCACTGTTCGGCGCCGACCTGCCGCCCCTGATGCACGGCGTGATCTGGTCGCTGTCCCTCAACATCCTGACCTATGTGCTGCTGTCGCTGGCACGCCGGCCATCCTCCATCGAGCTGCTGCAAGCCGATCTGTTCGTGCCCAATACGCTCGCACCGATCTCCCCGAGCTTCCGCCGCTGGCGCAGCACCGTCACCGTGCAGGACATCCAGACCACAGTGGCGCAATATCTCGGGCCCGACCGCGCGCGACATTCCTTTGAGGCCTTCTCGGCGCGGCGCAACGTGCGGCTGGAGCCCGGTGCGCCCGCCGATTTCGAGCTGCTGCAACACGCCGAGCATCTGATTGCCTCCTCGATCGGCGCGGCCTCCTCCCGTCTCGTGATGTCGCTGCTGCTGCGCAAGCGGACGGTCTCCGCCAAGGCCGCGCTGAAGCTGCTCGACGATTCGCACGCCGCGCTGCATTTCAACCGCGAGATCCTGCAGACCGCGCTCAACCATGTGCGTCAGGGCATCGCCGTGTTCGACGCCGATCTGCAACTGATCTGCTCCAACCGGCAGTTCGGTGACCTCCTCAATGTGCCGCTGCATTTGATCCAGTTCGGCACGCCCTTGCGCGAGATCCTGGAGTTCATCGGCCTCGGCGATCCGAACGATCCGCTCGAGCGCGAGGCCCTGCTGGAACGGCGCCTGGCGGCCTACACCACCGACAGCGAGCCTTATCTCGAGCGGCTGCCGGAACGCCACATGGTGATCGAAGTGCTCACCAACCGCATGCCCGGCGGGGGCTTCGTCATCACCTTCACCGACGTCACGCCGACCTTCGAAGCCGCCGAAGCGCTGGAGCGCGCCAATGCGACGCTGGAAAAGCGCGTGCGCGACCGCACCGAGGAGCTGACGCGGCTGAACTCCGAGCTGGCCATCGCCAAGAGCGCGGCGGAGGACGCCAGCATCTCCAAGACGCGTTTCCTCGCCGCCGCCAGCCACGACATCCTGCAGCCGCTGAATGCGGCGCGGCTCTACGTCACAAGCCTCGTCGAGCGCCAGCACAATGGCGAGGAGACGCGGCTGGTCGAGAACATCGACGAATCCTTGCAGGCGATCGAGGAAATCCTCGGCGCTCTGCTCGACATCTCCAGGCTCGACGCTGGCGCGATGGCGACCTCGATCTCGAGCTTCAAGATGGCCGATCTGATGCGCTCGCTGGAAATCGAGTTCGCGCCGATCGCGCGCGCCAAGGGACTGGAGCTCGCCTTCGTGCCCTGCTCGCTGCCGGTCGAGTCGGACCGGCTCCTGCTGCGGCGCCTGCTCCAGAACCTGATCTCGAACGCGATCAAGTATACCCCGCGCGGCCGCGTGCTGGTCGGCTGCCGCCGCCGCGGCGCCTCGCTCAAGATCTGCGTCTACGACACCGGCGTCGGTATCCCCGCGGTCAAGCGCGGCGAGATCTTCAAGGAATTCCATCGCCTGGAGCAGGGCGCGCGGATCGCGCGCGGTCTGGGCCTCGGCCTCTCGATCGTGGAACGCCTGGCCCGCGTGCTCAAGCACGGCATCGCCATCGACGGCAACCGAAGCGGCGGCTCGGTGTTCTCGGTGACCGTGCCGACAGCGAAGGCGGTCACCCACACCGCGGCCGTGACCAGCGCGACGCCGCTGGCGCGCACACCGATCTCGGGCGCGCTGATCGTCTGCATCGAGAACGATGCGGCGATCCTCGACGGCATGCGCACGCTGCTCAAGGCCTGGGATGCCGAGGTGATCGCGGTCGCCGATCCCGAAGGCGCGATCGCTGCGATCGAAGCCGCCGGCCGCCGCGTCACCGGCCTTCTGGTCGACTATCACCTCGATCGCGGCAACGGCATCGCCGCCATCCGCGAGATCCGCCGCCGTTTCGGCGATACCATCCCTGCGATCCTGATCACGGCCGACCGCAGCCCCGCCGTGCAGGTCGCCGCGCGTGACGAGAAGATCGCGGTGCTCAACAAGCCGGTGAAGCCGGCTTCGCTGCGTGCCCTGCTCGGGCAGTGGCGCACGCAGCAGATGGTGGCGGCGGAGTGAGGCCCCCGGGGTCAATAGTCAGTCGATACGCTGAGCGCTCGCCACCTCTCCAGCTCTTCGAGGCGGAGCTTATCGATCGCAGCGATGGCGTCGACGGCATCGCTTCCGAGCGCAATGCGCAGAGGCGGGCGCTCCATATCGGCAAGCTTCAGAACCACGGCCGCGGCTTTGGCTGGATCGCCGGGCTGCCGGCCGTCGTAATCGCGCTGCATCCTGACGGCAGCGCCGACGAGCGCATCGTATTCCGGGCGTCCTTCGCCGGTCCCATGTGCGGCTCGCGCAAAGCCGGTGCGAAAGCCGCCGGGCTCGACGATCGTGACGTTCACGCCGATCAGCGCCATCTCGCGCGCCAGCGATTCCGAAAAGCCCTCGATACCCCATTTCGCGGCCGAATAGGCGGCGCGGGCTGGGGCGCCGATCCGGCCGCCTACGGACGAGACTTGCACGATGTGGCCACGGCGCTGCCGGCGCAGCACCGGAATCGCCGCCTTGGTGACGATAATGGTGCCTATCAAATTGGCCTCGATCTGCCGCCGGAACGAGTCCAGGCCAGTATCCTCGACCGATCCGAGGTCGCCGTAGCCGGCATTGTTGACGACCACGTCGAGTCCGCCGAACGTCTCCGCAGCAAGCGCGATGGCTGCCGGCGCGGCAGCTTCATCCGTGACGTCGAGCGTTGCAAGGCACAGTCTTTCAGCGAAACGTTCCCGCAACGGTTCAAGCGGTTGGAGCGTCCGCGCAGTGGCAACCACCTGGTCGCCCGCGGCGAGTGCCGCTTCCGTGATGGCACGGCCAAGCCCGCGAGAGCTGCCGCTGATGAACCAAGTCTTCAAGCCAGTCACCGTATGTCTCAAGGCGCAAGCCGCGTGAAGACATAGTCGCGGCTCTTGGCCCGGGCTTCGTGACAGCCCCAGCAGGTGCGGTGCTGCGCCTCGTCCACCGGTTTGCCGTTGACGAAGCGGCCAAAGCCCCAGCCGCCGGTAGCCGCGTATTTCCTGGAATCCTTCACCATCACCTGGACCGTGGTGGCGGCGCCGGGAATCGTCGCGGACGCGAACTCCGGTGACTGCTTCCGCTTCCAGGCGCGCTTGACCAGAATGGTGCCGTCCGGGAACGGCAGTTTTCCAGCCTGATAGGCATCGATGGCGGTCTGGTTGCCGACAACAGCGCGCAGCTCGTCGAGCGGCGCGGCCTCTTCGGCCGGCGCGATCAGCTCCCACCGCTTATAGCCGGCTGGAATTGTGACGCCGAAGATCGGCGAGGCGTCCGCCGCGCTCTGTTCCGCTGGCCCTTCCGCGAAGGCGATCGTGACGAGGTAGGGCATGCAGGTCAGGAGCACGACGAGGACGACCACGGTCAGCGCGATCATCGTGGTGTAGAGAGATTTCTTCTTTTCGGGTTCGGCTATCGTCATGATGTTTCATCGGGCTCGATCAATGAGGCTGGACGGACGTGCCGACGAATGCCTAGGCGCCGTCGGCGTCGATGACGGCCTTGGCGAAGGCTTGTGGCGCTTCCTGCGGCAGATTGTGGCCGACGCCGCCGGTGATCAGGCGAAACTCGTATCGGCCTGAGAACTTCTTGGCATAGGCGCTCGGCTCGGGATGGGGCGCGCCGTTGGCATCGCCCTCCATCGTGATCGTCGGCACCTCGATCTGCGGAGCTGCGGCCAGCTTCTTTTCGAGAGGCTCGTATTTCGCCTCGCCCTGGGCAAGCCCGAGCCGCCAGCGGTAATTGTGGATCGTGATCGCGACGTGATCCCTGTTGTCGAGCGCCGCCGCGCTCCTGTTGAAGGTGGCGTCGTCGAACTTCCACTGCGGCGAGGCCAGCTTCCAGATCAGCTTGGCGAAATCGTGCGTGTACTTCTCGTATCCGGCCCGGCCGCGTTCGGTCGCGAAGTAGAACTGGTACCACCATTGCAGCTCCGCCTGCGGCGGCAACGGCGCGTTGCCGGCAGCCTGGCTCGAGATCAGATAGCCGCTGACCGCTACCAACGCGCGACAACGGTCCGGCCACAGCGCGGCGATGATGTCGGCGGTGCGTGCACCCCAGTCGAAGCCGGCGACGACGGCTTTCTTGATCTCGAGCTTGTCCATCAGCGCGATGATGTCCGCGGCCATGGCCACAGGCTCGCCGTTGCGCGGCGTCTCGCTGGAGAGGAAGTGCGTCGTGCCGTAGCCACGCAGGTATGGGATGATCACGCGATAGCCGGCCTTGGCCAGGAGCGGCGCGACCTCGACGAAGGCGTGAATGTCGTAGGGCCAGCCATGCAGCAGGATCGCCACCGGACCGTTCGAGGGACCCGCCTCGGCATAGCCGACGTTGAGAACGCCGGCATCGATCTGCTTGATCGCGCCGAAGGACGCATTCGATGCTTGGGATCGCTGCGGTTCGGTCTCGGCACGAGCGAACGCGATCACGCCGATGCCGGCGGCGGCGGCTCCGGTGGCGATGCCGAGAAACTGGCGGCGGTGCTGATCGATGAGCTGCTTCATGATGATGTGACCTTGTCGTGATTTATGATGGTGCGTCAGATCAGCGCGACCGTGACGTCGATGTTGCCGCGGACGGCCTTGGAGTAGGGGCAGGTTTGATGCGCTTCATCGATGATGCCGCGTGCGATCTCGGGGTCGAGTCCCGGCAGGCTGACATTGAGGCGCGCCCTCAGCGCGTAGGCGCCCTCGTCGAGCACCAGATCGATCTCCGCGTCGATCGCGCTTTTCCTGGGAAGGGTCACCTTCTGCTTGCGCGCGGCGAGTTCCATGGCGCCTTCGAAGCAGGCTGACCAGCCGGCCGCAAACAATTGCTCGGGATTTGTGCCGATGCCGGCCCCGCCCGGCGGCGACAGCTTGACGTCGAGGCGACCGTCGGAACTGCGCGATATGCCGTCGTGCCGGCCGCCGCTGGTGTGGGTCCGGGCCGTGTAGAGCAGTTTTGCCGTTTGCGTCATGAAGAGCTCCTTGCAGTCGCGCAAACTGACTAGCAGCGACGCGCTCCGGAGACCCGTTTGGACTTGTGAGAAGTTGTGAGGCCGGCGCAGAAGCTGTTGCGAGGCCTGCAAACAAGGTCTGAGGCCGATGCAACGCAGGCCTTGCGGGATGGCTGCCCTCTGGCTATCCGGTTCGCAAATGAGCAAGATTTCGCGATGACCACGCCGACCGGGCCAAGACTCTCGTTCGGACCATTCACCGTGGCGCCACATGAAAGGCTTGTGACGCGCGACGGCGTCACAGTGCCGCTGGGTGCGAAGGCGTTCGACGCGCTGACCGCACTGATGTCGCGGCCGAACGAGGTCGTCAGCAAATGGGATCTAATGGCGCTGGTGTGGCCCGGCATCACTGTCGAAGAGGCCAATCTGCGCTTTCACATCGCCGCTCTCCGCAAGGCGCTCGGCGACGGCAAGGACGGCGCGCGATACATCACGACGCTCTCCGGGCGCGGCTATTGCTTCGTGGCACCGATCTCGCACACGCAGCTTCCGGCGGCGCGGCGCTCGTCCCCGCCGATGGAACTGCCGCCGGTCAAGCTGCCGAATCGGCTGCAACGGATGATCGGGCGCGACCAGGCGGTCACCACCATCTCCGACAAGCTTCTCACCTCGCGCTTCGTCACGATCGTCGGTCCGGGCGGCGTCGGCAAGACTGCCGTCGCGGTGGCGATCGCCCACGACCTGCTCGCGACGTTCTCCGACGCCGCGCATTTCGTCGACCTTGCCGCGCTCAGCGATCCCAATCTCGTGATCACCTCGATCCTGTTGATGCTCGGCTTGCCGGCCGAGACCGACGATCCCCTGCCCGCGCTGCTCGCGCATGTCAGGGACAAGCGGTTGCTGCTCATCCTCGACAATTGCGAGCATGTCATCGCCGCGGCGGCACCGCTGGCTTCGGCGATCTTCCACGCTGCGCCTGATGTCCACATCCTCGCCACCAGCCGCGAAGCCCTGCGCGTCGAGGGCGAGCAGGTCTATCGACTGGCGCCGCTCGCCGTACCGCCTGATAGTGCCGGGCTGAGTGCGGCGGCTGCACAGACCTATCCCGCGCTTCAGCTCTTCATCGAACGGGCGACCGCTGGCGGCGCGCAGATCGCGCTCGACGATACCAACGCCGCGACTATCGCGAGGATCTGCCGCAACCTCGACGGCATGGCCCTGGCGATCGAGCTCGCCGCCGGCCGGGTCGAAGCTTACGGCCTGGAGCAGACGGCCGCGCTGCTCGATGAGCGTCTCAATCTGCTCTGGCAGGGCCAGCGCACCGCGCCCCCGCGACAGAAGACGTTGCGGGCGACGCTGGACTGGAGCTACGGGCTGCTGTCCGACATCGAGCGCCTCGTCCTCCGCAGGCTGGCGGTCTTCGCAGGTCACTTCACCATCGACGCCGCCCTCGAGGTCGTCCCGGATGAACGTGCCGACCGCTCCCATTTGTTCGATGCCATCGACAGTCTCGTCGCCAAATCGATGGTCGCGCCGCGGCCGGTCGGCGCCATGATGCGCTACCGTCTGCTCGATACCACGCGCGCCTATCTGCTCGAGATCGAGCCGAACGACGCCGCGCTCGCCGCCCGCCACGCGACCTACTACCGGCGATGGCTGGAGCAGGCCGGCAGCACATGGGCGGCAACGCCGAACGCCGACGAACGGGCGATCCACTTCTCCGCGCTCCACAATGTGCGTGCCGCGCTGGACTGGTGCTTTGGCGCGGGCGGCGACGCCACCGCCGGCATTGCGCTCGCCGCCGCGGCAGCGCCGATCTTCCTCGCGATGTCCCTCTTGATCGAATGCCGGCGCTGGTCGGAACGGGCACTGCTTGCGATGACCCCGTCCGCGCGCGGCAGCGCCGATGAAATGCACATCCAGGCTGCCCTCGGGCTGACCCTGATGTTCACGCGCGGCGGCAGCGAGGCGGCGCGCGCGGCCTTGAGCAGGAGCCTTGCGATGGCGGAGGCGCGCGGCGACGCGCCGAACCAGCTGCAGCTGCTCGGCCGCATGCATATCTTTCACGAACGGATGGGGCAGTTCCATGCCGCGCTTGGCTATGCGCAGCAGAGCCTTGCGGTCGCGCAGCCGCTCGGCGATCCCGGCTCGATCGTCCTCGCCCATTCGCTGCTCGGGGTTTCGCTGCATCTGGCCGGCGAGCACCGCGACGCGCTGAAGATGCTGGAGGTCGCATGGCAAGGGCCGGGCGCCGAACGAATCAGCACCATCCATGGCTTCGATCATCGCAACCGGGCCGGCATCACGCTGGCGCGCGAACTCTGGTTGCAGGGCCGGCCCGCGGACGCGCGGCAGCTGGCGCAACAGACGGTGACTGAAGCCGCGCAGATGGAGCATCCGATCACGCTGTGCATCGCGTTGATCTGGGCGGTCTCGATCTCGCTCTGGGACGGCGATCTCGACGGCGCCGAGCAGAGCATCGACCAATTCATCGCGCATGCCGAATCTCGCTCGATGGGTCCCTATCTCGTGGTGGGCCGCGGCGTGAAAGGCGAACTGGCGATCCGTCGGGGAGACGCCGCGCAAGGCGTCGATACGATCATGGCTTGCCTACGCGAGCTCCACGAGGCCGGCTACGAACTGCTCACCACGACCTTCAACATCGCGCTGGTTCAAGGCTTGTTGGCGCTTGGACAGATCGAGCAGAGTGCGCGCCTGATCGACGATGCGATCCGCCTCGTTGATCAGGGCGGCGATCATCTCTACATGCCCGAGTTGCTGCGGATGAAAGGCAGAGTTCTGTTGTCGCTGCCGGAGCCCGACGCCGAGCAGGCAGAAGCCCACTTCATGCAATCCCTGGATCTCAGCCGCCGGAAAGGCGCCACGGCCTGGGAGCTGCGCGCTGCGATCGATCTCGCCGGGCTGTTTGCCGGACGCAGGCAGCGCGACGAGGCGAAGCGATGGCTCCAATCGGCGCTCGAGGGCTTTGCCGAGGGCGCCGATACGGCGGATATCAAAGCGGCCAGCGTGCTTCTGACCACGCTGTAGCAGCCCTATTCCGTGGGCGTACCCTGCTTCCACTGGCCGCCGGCGATCTTGGCGGCGGCAATCACCGCTTGCGTCCGGCTCTCGACGCCGAGCTTCTGCAGGATCGCCGAGACATGCGCCTTGATGGTGGCCTCTGAGACACCGAGCTCGTAGGCGATCTGCTTGTTGAGAAGGCCCTCCGACAGCATCATCAGGACGCGAACCTGCTGAGGCGTCAGCGTCACCAGGCGGTCGCGCAGGCGGGTCATGTCGGGATCGGCGGCGGCGGAGAGGTCGGTATCGGCGGGGACCCAGACGTCGCCCTCCATCACCTTGAGGATGGCGTCGCGCAAGGTCTCGACCCCGAACCGCTTCGGGATGAAGCCGGACGCGCCGAAATCGAGCGAACGGCGGATCGTGGCGCTGTCGTCGGAGGCCGAGACGATCACGACCGGGATCGCCGGGTATTGCGCACGCAGATAGATCAGGCCGGAAAAGCCGGAGATCCCAGGCATGGAGAGGTCGAGCAGGACCAGGTCGACCTCGGAGGCCTGCTCAAGAAGCTTGGTCAGATCCTCGAAGGACCCGGCCTCGTCGATCCGAGCCGCGGGGAGAACGCCCGCCACCGCCTGCCGCAGCGCATCGCGGAACAGGGGATGATCATCGGCGATGACGAGATGGGTGTTTGCATTGGCTGTTGCAGTCATCTGTTCCGCAGGCCGACGAAAGATCGGGAAAGAAGTTCAACTCGTTGCTGATCATGCAGCAATTGCGATTGTTTACTGACTGGAGCCGTCTTGCAAGGCAACCTTCCGCCCGTAGTCGCAAGGCGGTTAATCACAGGCGTCAACCAACTGATGTTGCAGCGCAAAAAGCCGCTGACGAGTCTCATCAATCCCTGAACAGCAGGTCTCGGGTCAACTCATCGATCACGGCGACCGCTTGAAGCGCTGCCCTCAATCGCTCGCGATCACGGGCCGACAACGGCTTGACCAACACCGCATTGGAGGGCGCCGTCCCCTGCGCCACATCCGCAATCTGTTGCGACACGATCAGCTCCAGAAAGATACCATGGGCCTCGTCGAGCGCATCGAGATCGGTCTGGCCACGGCCAACCAGGGCCTTCACGCCCGCGAGGCGTTGCGATGTCGATCGGTCCATCACATGGTATCGGATCGCCATCGCACGCGCTGCAGCGACCAGGCCGAACAGCCCTGCCGCCTTGAGGTCGATGCGACCGCCGTCAGTGCGAATGCCGCCGAAGAATTTCAGGCTCGCAGGGACGCTGATCCCCTCGACCAGAAGCTTGGCGAACGCGACCTGCCCCTCGGCTGCCGCGAAAGCCGCCTGCCTGACCGCGACGGCAAGGCTGCCGTCGCCATGAACGGCCCGGAGATCGAAAAAGATATCGACCGACAGCAGATCCTTTGGACTGGAGCGGCAGACCCAGTGCTCGATGCGGTCCCGCCAGGTTGCGACAGAGCCGCGCCAGGGTGGGTTTTTCGCCATGACGCCCCCCTTGCAATAAGGCACACCGGCCTCGTGCAGAATATCTGCAACGTGCGCTGCGAACGTCTCAAACCAGCGATCCTCGTCGCCTCCCGGCTCGCCTTGCGCGAAGATCACGGCATTGTCCTGATCCATCGCCAGCAGGCTTTCGCCGCGCCCGGCAGACCCGAGCACGATCAGCGTGTAGGGCGTGGGGGCCGCGCCCCGACCGCGATCCCGCATGATCCGCTCGGCGATCACAGCGGCCTGACGGGTGAGGGCGCAGAGCTCGCTGGAGATCACCTCCGCAATCTGACGCCCGGACAATCCTTCCGCCAGGAGCACCTCCGCAACCCGCGGCAGCTTCGCCCAGGCCAGCGCCAATGCCTGCGTATCCGCAGCATCCTCGATCTCGTCGCCGAGCGATATGGCCTCCCCTGCCCGCAGACGCAGCAGGTCCCGCGCGGACAACGCACCGACCACCCGGCCGGCCTCATCGACGACGCCGAGATGGCGGGTCTTGAGGCGAATCATCCGGCCAATCGCGCGATAGACAAGCGCGTCCTCGGGAATCGCCGCCAGCGGCCTGCTCATGATGCGGTGCACCGGCAGCTCCAGCGCGGGGGCACCGAGCCGGGCGATCGCCCGCAGCACGTCACGCTCGGTAACGATCCCGGCCTCGACGGCCTTGATATCGTCGGCGGCCGCATCCGCCGCACCGACGTACACAGCCGATATTCTCTCGCTGGTCATTCGCGCCAGGGCTTCGCTCACCGAAACGTCCGGACCGACGAAAATGACGGGATACCGCATGATGTCGCGGTTGCGGTGGCGATAGGCATAGGCGTCGAATCGCTTCAGCGTTTGCTCTGCATCGATACGAGCCGTCGCTTCGACCGGCTCGACCCAACCCATCCGCACCTGATCGTCGAGCACCGTGGTGAGCGCGCGACAGACCCGCTCGGCTTGAGCGACGGTCCGGATGCCGTGCTCGCGCAGCCTCGGCAGCAGCGCAAGGAAGATCCGTGCCGTCGTGATCGCATCGCCGAGAGCGGAGTGCCGGCCGGCTACGTCAATGCCAAGCCAGGCCGCAAGATTCTCCAGCTGGTATCCGCCGAGGTCCGGCGCAACGATCTCCGCAAGCAGTCTGGTATCGAGCGTTCGAGGCCGGGACCATGGCAATCCCGCCAGATCGCATTCGCGCTTCAGGACGGCCAGATCGAAACCGATCATGTGCCCGATGACGACCGTCCGGCCGAGGAATGCCTCGAAACGCGGCCACACATCCACGAATAGCGGCGATTCAGCGACCATGGCATCATCGATGCCGTGAATGCGCGTCGTTTCGGCGGGGATCGGTTGATCGGCCGGCCGCAGCAATTGAACGAACGAACCGCCGTCGACCAGCTTTCCGGCCGACAGACGCACGCCGGCAAGCTCGATCACCCGCGCCTTGCGCGGATCGAGCCCAGTCGTTTCGGCATCGATGACAACGGCGTCGAGCGACAAAAGCGGGGCGGCACCACTCGTCGTATCCATTGTCCTCCCTCGGAAGGCCCGGACCGTGCGATGCTGGCCGGCAAACCGGGCATTGGCAGAGGCCGGGCGATCCTACGCCAGCAGCCTGTTGGTCACGGCAGCCGCATCGATGCGATCGACCAATTCGTCATGGATGTTGCACAGGCTGACGCGCAGGTAATTGCGGATCGTCTCGAAATCCCGTCCGCGCAGCTTTTCGTGGATCGGCATCATCGCAAAATAGGTTTCCGCCAGCGGCTCGGGAATGTCCATCACGCGCTTGGGCGCATGCCCGCCAACAAGGTCGAGCCTCTGCTCCAGCTCGCGCCGGGCCTCAAGCCAGGCGTCCTCGCCGAGCGACGGCGGCACGGGGTAACGGTCGAAAACCGAGAGGACGACGAGGATCATCTGGTCGAGAACCGCCCGGCGGTGCATGCCGGCATGTGGGCGCAATACCCCCTCGACCATCTCGCCGACCATCGCAAGCCCGAGCGGATAAGCCTGCCAGCGCGACCGTTCGACGGCTTGTGCAAAGCCTTCCTCGGCAAACAGCACCTTGGCGTAATGGCCCGCGCGGGCACGCGAATACTCGTAAATACCCTTTTGCACGATGAATGCCGACTGCGCGTCTATGAAGTCGGCAAGCGCCTTGCGATCGCCAATCGGCGGCCGGGGACGAAAGAATTTCTGCAGCAGCTTCATCGCAATCCGATCCTGCCAAACGGAATCGCCGTGCTATCCCGCGCTCGCCGCGCCCGAATTGTCAACGGCCGCAGCGCCGTTCGCATCCGCAACATCGGTTCCCTCCGAAAGTATTAGAAAGACCTCGGCACTCCTGATGTTAGCCTCCGACATTCCAAATTGGCGAAAGACCGGTTGGAAGGCGGCACGGGGGGGCCGCAGCGACGGGTATGCAACCCCTCGATTCCTCCGGCTCGCATGCCGGAGTGCTGACAGAGGAAATGCAGCCCATGCCTGACTCCCAAAATCTCAAAGAACGAGAAGAAGCCCACTGGCGCAAGACCTCGCGCCTGATGCTGATCAACCTCGGCATCTGGTTCTTCTTCGGATACGTCATCCACATGTTCGTGGTTCCGCTCAACGCCATCAAGCTGCCGATCCTTGGCTTCCCGCTCGGCTTCTATATGGCCGCGCAGGGTTCGCTGATCGCCTTCGTGGTCATCCTGTTCGTCTTCGCCAGACAGCAGGACAAGATCGACCGAGAATTCGGCTTCGCAGAAGACGATTAGGGGGATTGAACATGGCTACGCAGGCCTCAACCGGCGGCTCCGACTTTCTCAGCAACCTCGGGCGGATCTACGGCTTCTACACCGGTGGATTCGTCGCGTTCGTCCTTCTGCTCGCCGCCCTCGAAGTGATCGGGGTGCCGAACAAGGTTCTCGGCTACCTGTTCGTGTTCTTCACGCTCGCGGTCTACGCCATCATCGGCATTCTGTCGCGAACGGCGCAAGTCTCGGAATACTATGTGGCCGGTCGCAGCGTACCGGCGTTCTACAACGGCATGGCCACCGGTGCCGACTGGATGTCGGCAGCGTCCTTCGTCGGCATGGCGGGCACGCTGTTCCTGCTCGGCTATGACGGACTTGCCTGGGTGCTCGGATGGACCGGCGGCTTCGTGCTGGTCTCCATCCTGATCGGGCCTTATCTGCGCAAATTCGGCGCCTATACGGTGCCCGACTTCTTGTCCTTCCGTTATGGCGGCAATTTCGCCCGGGCGCTGGGCGTCGTCGTGCTCGTCGCCTGCTCGTTCACCTATGTCACGGCGCAGATCTACGGCACGGGCATCATTGCCTCGCGCTTCCTCGGAATGCAGTTCGAGCTCGCGGTTTTCGCGGGACTGGTCGGCATCCTGGTCTGCTCGATGCTGGGCGGCATGCGCGCGGTGACCTGGACGCAGGTGGCCCAGTACATCGTGCTGATCATAGCCTACCTGACACCGATCGTGATCCTGTCGACCAAGATCTACGGGATACCGCTTCCGCAGCTGACCTATGGGCACGCGATCGCGGACATCACGGCGCGCGAACAGGACATGCTCGCGAACGGACTGGCGGCGGCGGCAAGCCTCAAGCCGCACATTCAGCCGTTCTTCAGCTATAGCCCGCTGAACTTCTTTGCGATCATTCTGTGCATGATGGTCGGGACGGCCTCGCTGCCGCACATCTTGATGCGCTACTTCACGACACCGTCGGTGCGTGAGGCGCGGCAATCCGTGGCATGGTCGCTGCTGTTCATCTTCCTCCTGTACTTCTCGGCGCCTGCCTATGCGGCGTTCTCGAAGCTGGAGGTGTACACGAACATCATCGGGCGCGATCTGTCCGCGATCAGGCCCTGGCTGTTCAGCTGGGGCGAGCTCGGGCTGATCCAGATCTGCGGCAAGAACGCCGTCAACATCGACGCCGTCATTGCCGCCTGCAAGGCCGTTGCCGGTCACCCCGGTGTGGTCCGGCTGCAGGACTTCGTGATCAACACGGACGTGATCGTGCTCTCGACACCGGAGATCGCGGGGCTTCCCTACGTGATCTCGGGCCTCGTCGCGGCCGGCGGCCTGGCCGCGGCTCTGTCCACCGCCGACGGGCTGCTGCTCGCGATCGCCAATGCATTGTCGCATGATGTCTACTACAAGATGATCGATCCGAACGCGCCGACGGCACGCCGGCTGATCATCGCGCGCGTGCTGCTGCTGGCGGTCGCAGTCATTGCCGCGGCGACGGCTGCCACCAAGCCCGGGGATATCCTGGCCATGGTCGGCTGGGCGTTCTCCCTGGCGATGGCGGGCAACTTCCCGGCGCTTGTGATGGGTGTGTGGTGGAAGCGCACGACGTCCACGGGCGCGATCTGCGGCATCATCGCCGGATTTGGGCTGTGCATGTTCTACCTGCTCGTCACGCGCTATTTCCCTGGCGCGGGCGTCAAGTATTTCGGCATGACGTCGCTGCTCAATCCGGTCACCGGCGCACCGCTGGTCGACATCGCCAAGGCCATGGCATTGCCCAACGCCATGGAGAGTTGGCCGACGCTGGCCCACCCGCTCGCCAACAAGGTGGGTTGGTTCAACCTCAACAACATCGCATGCGGTTTGCTGGGGACGCCATTCGGCTTCGCGGTGATCATCATCGTGAGCCTGCTGGGAAGGGCGCCGTCGCGGGAAATGCAGGCCTATGTTGACGAGATTCGCAAGCCGCGAGGCCGCACGGTGCTCGAAGAGAAAACGACCTGAGCGGATCGGATCGATTGCGACGAACGGGGCCTTGCGAGGCCCCGTTCTTGTTTGCGACCGGCGGCGCTCGCTTGCCCAGAACCGTCTGCCTTGACATTGTTGGGTGCGGCGGCCGGTGCAGAATGCCCGACGGGCCGGGCCGAGCAGGCAGCCCTCGCAAGACCATACTGCGCCAGAGCGAGGTCCGGAGGAGGACAGATTTTGGACATTGCCGACTCGTTCGCCAGATACTGGTATTTCCACCTGCCGAACTTCGTTCTGGCGGCTCTGATGTACACCATGCTCGGCCGCTTCCTGCTCGGCCTCTTCGTCGACGCCGACTCGCCGAACTATATCTGGCGCTTCTTCTGCCGCCTCACCGATCCGGTGCTCACCGCCATCGCAACCGTCACGCCGAAGGCAGTTCCTCCAGCCATCGTGTGGCTGTTCGGTTTTGTCTGGATGTTCTGGTTGCGGATCGTGCTCCACTACACATTGCTCGTGCTCAACCTCGCGCCGCGGCTTGCGGGAGGAGGATCATGAACCGCAACTTCTTCCTGATCGGTATTGCCTTCTTCGGAATGATCAACGGCCTCTTCAACCAGCTTTGGCTGATCTTCGCCCTGCTCTACGTCCAACCGCTCGCAGGCCCTCTTCTGTTCGGAAACATGTCGCTGACGCTGATGTTCGCCTCGCTGATGGTCTCGACCGCCACCGTGATCCTGGGCGGCATTCCCGCCGCCATCTACGAACGCGTCACCGGCGCACAGGAGTCGAACGGCGTCTCGCTTTGGATCTGGCTGGCCGGCACGGCTATCCTGGCGCTCCCCGCCGCCGGCAATTTCATCAGCATCGGCCTCTGAACGGCGGGCGGGAACCATTGAAGGCAGGCCCCGCAGGGACTACCCTAGACGCATCTCGATCCCAATGAGCCAGGCGACGGAGTTCCTCCTCATGGAAGAAATGCGCCGCATCGCCTTTGAAACGGTCCTGCGCGCGTGCGGATTTGCCTCCCTCGCCATATTCTGCGTCATGATCGGCCTTTCGTTTCTGCCGCGCTCCGCGTTTCAGGCGGGAGGCTTTCTGAGCCTGATCATGACACTGGTGCTTCTCCTGAAAGCGCAGGAGGCGCGGACCAAAGACCACCGCCGCACCGAGATGTGGCTGTATCTTCCAAAAGACAGACGCCCGCCTCAGCCGCATGCACAAAAAACAGTCTCGGCGGTGATGCGAGAAACCTATCTGGTGTTCGCATACTGGTCTGCCCTGGTGTCAGTAGTGATGTGGATTGTCGCGATGGGCTTTTCCGTCCTTGGACTTTAGTTTGAGGCTGCAGACCCCACGGTATTTCGTTCCCGCGGCTCCGTGATTTCCCGTCCGACATCTCCGCGATCCTTCCGATTCGCGTCGAAAGTACTATTGGGCCGGACGCGATAGGCATGTAATTGCTCGCCCCCGATTGGTGGCGCGCCCGCGTGGCGCGAATCGGTTCTTGAAAAGAAAACAAGCGGGAGCGAATCTGAATGACGACAGTAACTGCAACATCGGCACCATCTGCCGGCGCCGGGATGACGAAGGACGAACGGTTCGTCATTCTCGCCTCCTCGCTCGGTACCGTCTTCGAGTGGTACGACTTCTATCTCTACGGCTCGCTGGCCGGCATCATCGGCGCGCAGTTCTTCTCGGCCTATCCCCCGGCAACCCGCGATATCTTCGCGCTGCTGGCGTTTGCCGCGGGCTTCCTGGTGCGTCCGTTCGGCGCGATCGTGTTCGGCCGCGTCGGCGACATCGTCGGCCGCAAATACACTTTCCTTGTCACCATCCTGATCATGGGTCTGTCGACCTTCATCGTCGGCCTGTTGCCCAACGCGGCGACCATCGGCATCGCGGCCCCGATCATCCTGATCGTGCTGCGCCTCGCCCAGGGTCTGGCGCTCGGCGGCGAATATGGCGGTGCGGCGACCTACGTCGCGGAGCATGCGCCGAACGGCAAGCGCGGCTTCTACACCTCCTTCATCCAGACCACGGCAACCCTCGGCCTGTTCCTGTCGCTGCTGGTGATTCTGTTCACCCGCACCGCGCTCGGCGAGGCCGATTTCGCAGCGTGGGGCTGGCGCATTCCGTTCCTGGTCTCGGTGCTGCTGCTCGGCATCTCGGTCTGGATCCGGCTTCGCCTGAACGAATCGCCGATCTTCCAGAAGATGAAGGAAGAGGGGAAGGGTTCGAAGGCGCCGCTGACGGAGGCCTTCGGCAACTGGCAGAACGGCAAGCTCGTGCTGCTCGCTTTGCTCGGTGGTGTGATGGGCCAGGGCGTGGTCTGGTACACCGGCCAGTTCTACGCGCTGTTCTTCCTGCAATCGATCCTGAAGGTCGACGGCTATACCGCCAACCTGCTGATTGCATGGTCGCTGCTGCTCGGCACCGGCTTCTTCATCGTGTTCGGCATGTTGTCCGACAAGATCGGCCGCAAGCCGATCATCCTCGGCGGCTGTCTGATCGCGGCGCTGACCTTCTTCCCGATCTTCAAGATGATCACGTCCAACGCCAACCCGGCGCTGGAAAAGGCCATCGAGTCGGTCAAGGTCGAGGTGGTGGCCGATCCCGCCGGCTGCGGCGATCTGTTCAACCCGGTCGGTACCCGCGTCTTCACCGCTCCTTGCGACACCGCACGCGCCTACCTGTCGCAATCGTCGGTCAGGTACACGACGAGTTCGGGTCCGGCCGGCTCGGGCGTGAAGGTCGTGGTCAACGGCAAGGACGTGCCCTACGCCAACGCCAAGGACAGCAACCCGGCGGTTCTCGCCGCGGTGCAGGCGGCTGGCTATCCCAAGGCGGGTGACACCGGCATCGTGAAGATGTCGCATCCGTTCGACGTCTTCCGTCCGCAGCCGGCGGCGATCATCGGCCTGCTGTTCGTCCTGGTCCTGTTCGTGACCATGGTGTACGGCCCGATCGCGGCGATGCTGGTCGAATTGTTCCCAACCCGCATCCGCTACACCTCGATGTCGCTGCCCTACCACATCGGCAACGGCTGGTTCGGCGGCCTCCTGCCTGCCACCGCCTTCGCCATCGTGGCCTCGACAGGCGACATCTATGCCGGTCTGTGGTACCCGATCATCTTCGCCTCGATTACCGTGGTGATCGGCTTCCTGTTCCTGCCGGAAACCAAGGACGTCGACATCAAGGCGACCTGATCGCAGCAGCAATCGACGACACCAACCGGCCGCGGTCTCCGCGGCCGGTTTTGCTTTGTGTGGTTATCGATCGCTGCCGATGAATTGCAGCACGATCTCACGGCGGTGCGGGCGGCTGCGATGCTCGATCAGGTAGATCGCCTGCCAGGTGCCGAGCGCGAGCTTGCCGCTCAGGACCGGGACCTGAAGCGAAGTCTGCGTCAGCATGGTCTTGATATGGGCCGGCATGTCGTCGGGCCCCTCGGTATCATGGGTCCACCCGGCGTTCTCCGGTGCGAGCCGAGACAGCGCCGTGGTAAGGTCGACCAGCACGGAGGGATCGGCGTTCTCCTGGATCGTCAGCGAGGCCGAGGTGTGGCGGATGAACAGCGTCAATGCACCCTCGCCCGCCCGCGCCTCGGCGATGAATCGTGCGGCCTCGCTGGTCAGATCGGTGAAGCCGCGGCCAGGCGTCTGCACGGTGAGCAGTGCCGATGTGACGGTCGTGGCCTGTACGGACGATGGTGCGGAGCGGGTGACGGATCTGGCAGATGTCATGGAGGGGCCCGCATCAGATCCTCCCCGACACGTCTTTCTGCACGCGGTTGGCCATGTCGATCAGCCGCCGCCAGGCCTTTTCCAGGAACGACATCACACGGTCGACGTCCTGCTCGCTCGGCAGCGGGATCTCGATCTTGCGCTCGCCCTCGGCGACCTTGGGCTCGGGCTTCCTGAGTGGATCGGATTTCGGCAGCGCCTCGTCGATCTTGCCCGATACCGTTGGCCCCGCCGCGAGCTGTGCCTTCAGCCGCTCGACCTCGGCCTGGAGCCTGCCGATCTCGGCGTCGAGTGCGGTCCGCTCGTCGGGCACCGCGTAGCAGGCCCAACCGGCGCCGTTCCTGGTGCAGGTCGACACCGTGCCGGTGCGCGTGTCGAGCCGCAGCACGCCCTCGGGGATGGGCGTCATGCTGTAGCGGCCATTTTCGCCGTCGGGCGTAGATTGCGCGGCCGCGAGGCCGCCGCTGACTACCATCACCGCGGCCGCCGCCGCGAGCCATGATGTCGTGGATGACGTCGCAGGTCTCATCATTGTCTCCGCCCGGCACTGCTGCGGCTGCGGTTGCAATTCTACACCCCCAGCCGGCAATCCGCCGCCAAAAAGCCGCCCCCGAAATTAACGAACGCGGCGGCTTCTTTGATCCCGCGAGCGCGGCGAAAGCACGGCTGCGTCCGCCGTTCGCAAGCAGACCTGCTGCGGTGCGGCGTCACGCTGTGTGCAGCGCTGCCGTGCGCGTCAATATCATCAAGTAAATCAAATACATAATCGGAAGGGACGCAATCGTGACTTGGCTTGACTTGATTATAGGCCATCAGTATGGTCCGCGCGGCTTTTGAGGGTGACGGGCGCAATTTCCATTCAGCCGCAGCGTTTCGGGTCTTCGTTGCATGACACAGGGCACGGGACACGGCGAGGATGGAGATCGCGATAGATCGCCCGAGGAAGCCGCGCTTTCCGATCGGCTCGGAAATCTTGATCAGCGGTTGTCCGAATTTCGCGACCGCCGGGCCAAGACCGAGCAACCCGCAGGTGACGATGGAGACAAAGCGGCCAGAGCCTCGGCGATGGCGCTTGGTTTCCGACTATCCTCGGAGTTGATCGCCGGCGTCGCTGTCGGAGCGGGGATTGGCTGGGGGTTCGACCACTTGCTGTCGACGTCGCCTTTCGGATTCATCGCGTTCCTGCTGCTGGGCTTCATCGCCGGCGTGGTGAATGTGGTGAGAACGGCAGGCGCGGGTCCGAACAGGCGCGGTGGTTCGTAATTGGCCTAGCCGGGTTAACTGTCGTGCCGCTCGCCGGCACAGCCGGCCGACCAATCTTCACTGGTCGGCTTGTCCAGCAGACGAGAGATGCCGCGCGGATGAAAATCGACCCGATCCATCAGTTCAACGTCGAACCGCTCTTCACGATCGGCCGTATCGGCGATCACACGATCGCCTTCACCAATGCCTCTCTCTACATGTTCGTCGCGGTGGGGATCATCGCGCTGCTTCTGCTCACCAGCGGCAAGCAGCTGGTTCCGGGGCGTCTGCAGTCGGTGGCCGAGCTCTCCTATGAGTTCGTGGCCAGCATGATCCGCAGCACTGCCGGAGCGGATGGCATGCGGTTCTTCCCGCTGATCTTCTCGCTGTTCATGTTCATCTGCGTCTCGAACCTCGTAGGCATCGTTCCGTACACGTTCACCGTGACGAGCCATCTCATCGTCACTGCGGCGCTGGCGCTGCTGGTGTTCTTCACGGTCCTGATCTACGGCCTCTACAAGAACGGCCTGAAGTTCCTGAAAGTGTTCGTGCCCTCGGGCGTTCCGGGCTACATCCTGCCGCTGGTCATGGCGATCGAGGTGCTGTCGTTCTTCCTGCGGCCGGTCTCGCACAGCGTTCGACTGTTCGCGAACATGCTCGCGGGCCACATCGCGCTGAAGGTGTTCGCCGGTTTCGTTGCCATGCTCGGCGCGTCTCTTGGCGTGGTCGGCTGGATCGGCGGTGTCATGCCGCTGGCGCTCGCCGTCGCGCTCACCGCGCTCGAACTGCTGGTCGCGTTCCTGCAAGCCTATGTGTTTGCGATCTTGACCTGTATCTACCTCAACGACGCCATTCACCCTGGACACTGAGTGATCCGGGTGCTTTTCCACCCACACCTGTCTTTCTTCCAAGGAGTCAAAAATGGATCCGCAAGCAGCTAAGTTTCTCGGCGCGGGCATCGCGTGCATCGGCATGGGCGGCGCCGGCATCGGCGTGGCCTTCATCTTCGGCAATTATCTGTCCGCAGCCATGCGCAACCCGGCAGCTGCTCAGGGCCAGTTCGGCAACCTGATCTTCGGCTTCGCCGTGACCGAAGCGCTCGGCATCTTCTCGCTGCTGATCGCTCTGCTGCTGCTGTTCGTCCCGCTCTGAACGCGTTTCGCGCCGCTTCCAGGTGGGAGGCGGCGCGTCTGACAGCAACAGGAGAACTCCATGGCTGAAAGTCATGGCGGCGCCAAAGGTACCGGCGCTCACACGGAGGCCGATGGCGGTCACCACGGCGGTGGCTTTCCGCCTTTCGAGAGCAGCACCTTTGCTTCGCAACTGGTGTCGCTCGCGATCGCCTTCGTCGCGCTGTATCTGATCGTCTCCCGGTTCGCGCTGCCGCGTGTCGGGGGTGCGATCGAGGCGCGTCAGAACAAGATCGAGGGCGATCTCGCCGAAGCGCAGAAGCTGAAGGACCAGTCCGAGGCGGCGCTCAAGGCCTATGAAGGCGAGCTCGCGTCGGCGCGCGCACGCGCACAGGCGATCGGCAACGAATCCCGCGAGAAGGCGAATGCGCAGGCGGAAGCCGAACGCAAGGCGCTGGAAGAGCAACTGTCCGCCAAGCTCGCCGAGGCGGAGAAGACCATTGCCTCGACCCGCGCGACCGCCATGAGCAACGTCCGCGGCATCGCGGCCGATGCAGCCGGCACCATCGTTCAGCAGCTCACGGGCGTCGTTCCGGATGCAGCGTCGGTCAATGCCGCCGTTGATGCAACCTTGAAGGGTTAGTCTCGATGTTCTTCACACCTGAGTTTTGGGTCGCCGTCGCCTTCGTGATCCTGATGGTGATCTTCGCCTATGTGGGGGTGTTCAAGACGGCGATGTCGGCGCTCGATCATCGCGCCGCTCGTATCAAGGCCGAGCTGGACGAGGCGGCGCGCCTCAAGCAGGAGGCCACCAAGGTGCTCGCCGACTACAAGGCGCGCACTGCCGGTGCCGAGCGCGAGGCCGCCGACATCATCGCCAACGCGAATGCCGAAGCGGAGCGCATCGCAGCAGAGGCCAAGGCGAAATTGGAAGATTTCGTCACCCGCCGCACCAAGACCGCCGAGGGCAAGATCGCACTCGCCGAGGCTCAGGCTCTCGCGGACGTCCGGGCAGCCGCCGCGGAAGCCGCCGTGCAGGCTGCCTCCACGATCCTGTCGCAGTCGGTCAAGGGCCAGATCGCCGACGACCTGCTCGCCAAGGGCATCAACGAAGTCAGGCAGAAGCTGAACTGAGGGATTTGCCTTACCCAATCAAAAAGCCGGCGCGACGAGCGCCGGCTTTTTTGTCTGTCGGGTAACAGCATCCACAAGTGCGGTATCATCACCCACCTTGTGCGCACTTGCGCACTGGGGCGGGTGATCCATTGCGCCGAGGCTTCTCAGTTCAAGCACCGCGGCCTCTGGAATACTGGATTGCCCGCCTTCGCGGGCAATGACAGCTGACATTGCCGCAAGATCTCCCTACTTCTTCTTCTTCCCTCTCGGCTCCGGCGAGAGCGCCTGCGGGTCGAAGCCGACATAGAAGATGTAGGTATCGGCAACCGCGGGCGCCGGCACCGGATAGGCCAGATCCTCGGCGACGAAGGTGAAGGGCACGCTGCCGCCTTCCGACATCGCCACCGTGGTCCGGTAGGCCTTCGAGGCGATCACCTTCTCGCCGACGCCGCCCTGCACGACGGCGATGCGCAGCGGCACCTCGACGGAGGCAGGCGCCCCGGCGGGGCCGGCGATGACACGGCCCTGGATGCCGATCCGGGCCGTGATGCCGGCACTGCTGCGCAAGCATTCGCGCGCCATCTTGGTGATCGAGGCCTGGAAGCGGATGTCATTGCCGACCGCCGGCTTGCCGCTGGCGCCGACCGCGTAGGTCGAGGCGCCCGCGCGCACCGTGACCTGGGGGCAATCGAGGTCGTCTTCGGCCGGCTGCCCGGGCGCAGGCGCCGGCTTCGGCTCCGCCGGCTCGTCGGACTTGCCGCCGAACAGGCTCTTGAAGCGGTCGGTCAACGACTGTGCCGCCACCGGCGAGACGGAGGCGAGCCCGACCGATAATGCCAGCACGACCGCTGCGCCCCGCCGCAACCTCGTCCGCGATGACCGAAGCTCCTGCACCATCAACACCCGTACTCCATGACAATGTTCCGGCCGGGTTATATCGCCAATATCGGCGAACCCAAGGCGGCAAAAAGGGATTTGGCTGCATCCATCAGGCTGCTCAGCCGCGGAAGTCCTCGTGCAGCAGGCCGAACAGCAGGTGATCCTGCCAGACCCCGTTGATGCAGAGATAGCGGCGCGCTAGGCCCTCGCGCGAGAAGCCGCACTTCTCCAGCACCCGGATCGACGGCGCATTGGTCGGGATGCAGGCGGCCTCGACCCGGTGCAGATTGAGCTCGCCGAACAGCGTCGGCAGCAGCACTCGCAGTGCGGCCGTCATGTAGCCGCGATGGGCATAAGGCTGGCCGACCCAATAGCCGATGGTGCCGGCCTGCACGATGCCACGCCGGACATTGGCGAGCGTGATGCCGCCGACCAGGGCACCGTCGAGCTCGCGGAAGATCAGAAAGGGATAGGAGCGGTCCGCGGCAATGTCCTCGGCATAGCGGCGCAGGCGCCGGCGGAAGCCGGAGCGGGTGAGATCGTCGGACGGCCAGATCGGCTCCCAAGGCGTCAGATAGTCGCGGCTGGTCTCGCGCAAATGAGCCCATTGCAGGAAGTCGGACATTTGCGGCGCGCGCAGGAGCAGCCCGTTGCCGCGCGGCGCCAGGGCGGCGGGTCCACTGGATGGCAGGCGAAAGAGGGCCATGTGATGCTTCCCGGGGCGAGGCCCACGCGCGGCTCCTAATGCAGCCGCGCCTTGGCGCGCGCCCGTGTCAATCCTTCCGCAAAAGACACCGCCGTGTCCAGACCCCTGCCGCTGCCCAATGCGACGACCGCAGGCCGGCTGCGCGACAGCAGCGCACGGGCCGCGTCCCGCGTCGATTCGATGCTGACGGCGTCGATCCGGGCAACCAGTTCCTGCACTGTCTGCGGCCGCCCGTAGGCCAGCACATGCCGGGCGAGCTGCTCGGCGCGGGAGGAGCAGCTCTCCAGCGCCATCAGCAACCCCGCCTTCATCTGTGCCTTGGCTCGGGCGATCTCGGCCTCAGTCAGCGTCTCCACCGATTCGTTCATGATGTCGACCACGACCTCCATCATCTCCGGCGCATCGGCGGGATCGGTGCCGGTATAGAGGCCGAAAAAGCCGGTATCGGTGTAGGGGGCGTGGAAGGTGTAGATAGAGTAGCAGAGGCCGCGCTTCTCGCGCACCTCCTGGAACAGGCGCGACGACATTCCGCCGCCGAGGACATTGGTGAAGACCTGCAGCGAGAACAGCGAAGGATCGGTCTGAGGCACCCCCTCGAGCGCCAGCGTCAGATGCGCCTGCTCGAGCTCGCGATGCACCACCTTGGCGCCGCCCTGGCCGAACCGAGCGGCCTGCGGCTTCGGCCCGGGCGTCCCCTCGAAGCTCGCAAAGCGCTTTTCGACCTCGGCGACGACCTGGCCGTGATCGACCGCCCCGGCCGCGGCCACCACCATGTCGGGCCCGCGATAATGCGTCGACAGATAGCCGCGCAGCATGTCGCGGTTGAAGGCGCGCAGCGTCTTGGCGGTGCCGAGCAGCGAACGGCCCATCGGCTGGTCGGGATAGCAGAGCTCGTTCAGATGCTCGAACACGACGTCGTCGGGCGTGTCCTGCGCGGCACCGATCTCCTGCACGATGACGTTCTTCTCGCGCTCCAGCTCGTCGGGCTCAAAGGCCGGATTGGCGAGGATGTCGGCGAGCACGTCGAGCGCGAGCGGCACGTCGGCCTTTAGCACCCGCGCGTAATAGGACGTGGTCTCGGTCGAGGTGCCGGCATTGAGGTCGCCGCCGACCGCCTCGATCTCCTCGACGATCTCGCGCGAGGAGCGCCTGGTCGTGCCCTTGAACGCCATGTGTTCCAACAGATGCGAGATGCCGTGCTCGTTCGGCTTCTCGTCGCGTCCGCCGACGCCGGCCCAGACGCCGAGCGCCGCCGTCTCGAGGTGGGGCATCTCGTCGGTGACGACGGTGAGGCCGGAGGCAAGCTTGGACATCTCGACGCTCATCCGGCAACTCCCTGCTTTGCGGCGCGGCTGGCGGACAGCACGAACCGCTCGAGCTCGACCTGATCGTTCTTCATCACCCTCATGTGTTCGGATTTGGTCATCAGGCCGTCGAGCCAGGCCGGCAGTTGCGGCCGCTGGCCGCAAGCCGCCTCGACGGCGTCGGGGAACTTGGCCGGATGGGCGGTGGAGAGCACGATGCTCGGCACCTTCGTATCGGTGGTGTCGCGGTCCGCGACGGCGAGCGCCACGGCGGTATGAGGATCGACCAGCTCGCCTGCTTCGCGCCAGGCGGCGCGGATTGCAGCCGCAGTCTCGGTCTCGTCAGCGCGCCCGGCATCGAACTCCTCGCGGATCGCGGCGAGTGTCGCATCGGGTAGCACGAAGCGGCCGGACTGCTTCAGCTGTTCCATCAGGCGACGCACGCCGGCGCCATCGCGCCGGCCGGCCTCGAACAGCAGCCGTTCGAAGTTCGAGGAGATCTGGATGTCCATCGACGGCGATGCCGTCGCGTGCACCTCACGCACCTCGTAGATGCCGGTCTTCAGCGTGCGCGCCAGGATGTCGTTGACGTTGGCGGCGATGCGCAGGGTGCGCACCGGCAGCCCCATGCGCTTGGCGACGTAGCCGGCGAAGATGTCGCCGAAATTGCCCGTCGGAACGACGAAATCGACCGCGCGCGCCGGAGCACCGACCGCGACGGCAGAGGTGAAATAGTAGACCACCTGCGCGACGATGCGCGCCCAGTTGATGGAATTGACGCCGGAGAGCGAGGTCGCATCGCGGAAGCGATGGTTGTTGAACATTCCCTTCACGAGCGCCTGGCAGTCGTCGAAGGTGCCCTCGATGGCGAGCGCATGGACGTTGGCCGCGCCCGTCGTGGTCATCATCCGCCGCTGCACCTCGGAGATGCGGCCGTGCGGAAACAGCACGATTAGATCGACGTTCTCGAGGCCCGCAAAGGCTTCGACCGCGGCGCCGCCGGTATCGCCTGACGTCGCGACCACGATGGTGGTGCGCTGGCCGCGCTTTTCTAGCACATGGTCCATCAGCCGCGAGATCAGCTGCATCGCCACGTCCTTGAAGGCGAGCGTCGGACCGTGGAACAGCTCCAGCACGAACTGGTGCGGGGACATCTGGCGCAGCGGCACCACCGCAGGATGGCGGAAGGTGGCATAGGCCTCGTTCGCCATGCGCCCGAGCTCGGCGTCGGAAATCTCGCCACCGGCGAAGGGACGAATCACGTCGACCGCGACCTCCCAATAGGGGCGGCCGAAGAAGCCGGCGATCGTCTCGCTCGGAAGCTGTGGCCACACCGCCGGCACATACAGGCCGCCGTCGCGGGCAAGCCCGGTCAGCATCACGTCACAAAAGCCGAGTTCGGGGGCTTCGCCCCGGGTCGAGATATAGCGAGTCAAACTGCCCTCCAAAGGCGGCCGGGCCGGAGCTCGACCCTTAAGCCTTTGATTTTACGTAATTACTTGTCAACAGCCGGTGGCTTTGAACCACCATAGAGTGTTTTGCGGCATCGGGAAACCGCTTCCGGCGTACCCCTCGCCCAATGAAAAAGGGCTGCGGCATTGCCGCAGCCCTTCTCTTGGAAGGCCTGTCGTTGTGTGCAGACCAGTTGCCTCGTCGGGGTCGCCGAGCCCTCAAAACTGTTCCGGCAAGCTTTCGTCGCCTGTCATGAAATCGTCAAGTCCAAAACCCCGCGCGTGTCGAAAATGTTCCTATTCTTCCCGATCCGGCTCTGGTTCGCTTTTGGCAGTTGCAGCCAAGCCCCGGCCGTGATCCTGACCCTGAATTCCGCTTTTTCCCGAATCAGTCGCGGGAACGAATACAGCCTCGGCCCATTGTGTCGGCGGATGGGTGTCAGCCCGTTGTCCAATGCATTGCCCGGCCAACGGCGGCGTCGATCCGTCGGCCGAACCGCTGCATCCCGGAGCAGCCGGTTCGGTCGATGGCGAAAGTCAGTTCATTCCGATTTCCACTGCGATCCGGATCAGGTCGGAATGGTTCTTGGCGCCAAGCTTCTGCTTGAGCAGGGACGTGGTGTTGGCGACCGTCTTGTAGGAGATGCCGAGCGCCTCGGCGACCTCGACGATCTTGTCGCCGCGTCCGAGCAAGCGAAGAATTTCGAGCTCCCGCGGCGTCATCTGTGACGCGGGGTTGGCCTTGATCGCCGCGCCGGAAAACGTCACGGCTTCCGCAAGCTGCGGCGAGATGAAGTTGTCACCCGCGACCACCTTGCGCACCGCTTTGAGCAGGATCCTGGGATCGTCGCCTTTGGAGACATAGCCCTGCGCCCCGAGCTCGACGGCCCGCACGACGAACGCCGGATCGTCGTTCATGCTGAACATGATGATCTTGGCGTCGGGGTCGTCCTTGCGGATGCGCCGCATCAGCTCGAACCCGGAGACGTCGGGCAGGCTGATGTCGATCACGGTGACGTCGGGCCGCTTGCTGACATAGGCGCGATGCCCGGATTTGGCATCGCTCGCCTCGTCAATGCGGATTGAATGGTCGGATGCGAACAGGGTGCGGCAGCCGGACAGCACCACGGGATGGTCGTCGACGATCAGGACCCTCGTCGCCAGCTTGGCGGTATCTTGCATCGCGCACTCTCTTGTTTTTCGACTCATAGCCCGCCGGGAATAAATGGAAAGAGCAAATCCGGCCGATACGCGTTAGAATTGACCTAATGTGGCGACGACTTTCGTTCCGAACGCAATTGTTTCTCCCGCTCGGCGCGAGCCTTCTCGCAGCCCTGATCCTGGGCGGCATATTACTGCGGATATTTGCACCAGGTCAGGTAGCTGATGAACACGAGCCGGCTCGACGCTCGATCCAGACCATCGCCGCCGCGCTCAACAGCACCCTGCGCGCATCGGACAATCCGCAAAAGACCCTCGATGCATTTGTTCAGTCCTTGGACGCCTCCACGGATATTCAATTCCGCCGCATGGACGGAGGTCCCCCGCCTTCTCCGAAAGACTTGCGCAACCTGAAGAAGGTTCCGCAATGGTTCGTCAACCTCATCACCATACCAGAGATGGAAGCGGCGTTTCCGATCGTCATAGACGGCAGACATGTCGGCGATATCGTGTTCTTCCCGGACATATCGGCCGACTTGTTCGAGAAGTGGATCGGCTTCCTTGCGCTGACCAGCCTGGTCGCTGTCCTGATGGTGCTCACCGGCACCGTTGCCTATGTCTTCGCCGGTTCGGCCCTGCGCCCCCTGCAACATCTCGGCGACGGTCTTACGCGGATTCGGCGCGGCGACTACGCAAGGCCGATCCCGGTCGGAGGACCGCCGGAGATCCGGCAGAGCTGCGAGGAAGCCAATGCGCTGGCAGCGACACTGGCGCAACTCAGCCAGGACAATCGCTATCTGATGCACCGCCTGGTGTCGCTGCAGGATGACGAGCGGCGCGATCTCGCCCGCGAACTGCACGACGAGCTCGGGCCCCTCCTCTTCAGCATCCGCGCCGGCACGATCGCGCTGACCGATGCCTCCGAGCCAACGGGACATCTCGGCAATTCGGCACAGGACCTGCTGCAATCGGTCGAGGCCCTGCAGCAGACCAACCGCCGCATCCTGGACCGGCTGCGGCCGCTCTATATCGAAGAGCTCGGCCTTTCGAGCAGCGTGCAAACGCTGCTCCGGAATTTTCGCAAGCAGGCACCTCATATCGTGCTGACGGATGCGATCGATCGCGATCTCAGCGCAATCGGCGGACCGCTGGCGCAGACCGTCTATCGAGTGATCCAGGAGGCACTGACCAACGTGCTGCGACATGCCAACGCGGGCAACGCACATGTGCAGGCGACGGTTGCCGACAAGACGCTCGTCGTCGAGATCTCCGACGATGGCGGCGGTTTCCCTGCGGACAACGTCTTCGGCCGGGGCCTGACCGGCATGCATGAGCGCGTGCGCGCGCTCAGCGGATCGCTATCGCTGTTGCGCGTGGATGACCGAACCTACGTGCGCTGCCGCCTTCCGGCGGAGACGATGCGGGACGTTCCGTCACCAGGCTAATTCAGCAGGCGCAACCATCATGCGCATTCTGTCGCGCCGGTTCGCACAGCGTGCTGCGGATCTTGCCATCCGGGCTGAAGCGGAACGAGGCCTGAATGCGCAGCGCGCCGGCGACGGAATATTCGAGGTGGACGCCGTGGGGCGCGGGATTGATCTCTTCCAGCCCGAACCCCGCCGAGGAGAAGGCGCTGAGCCGCGGCTGCCAATAGGCCTCGATCTCGCTCCGGCCACGAAAGCGCCGCGCGCCGTCGCAGGTGCATTCGAGCTGCGCGTCGTCGGCATAGAGGTCGAGCAGGGCTGTGAGGTCGCCCTTACGGCAGGCATCCACCCAGTCGACGATAATTCCCATCTGGTCGAAATCACTCACGCCGCACCCAATCTGCCGCGGACAATATTGGCGGCTTAGAACCACCCTCGTGAATATGCGCTGAATAATAAACCCCGGGCGATACCGGGTTCCCTCGATGGACCTGCCAATGAGCTCAGCTCTGCCGCCGGCCTCTTGCCCACACGCCGAAGGCGATGAGCACGGCGCCTGCAAGCGTGAACCAGGTGATTGCATATTGCAGATGGTCGTCCTTGAGATTCACCTGGAGCGGTCCCGGACGCGGGATGCCGTTCGCCGGCGCGGGCCGTTCGAGATCGATATAGAACGGCGCAACCGTGCCCCAGCCCAGCACGCTTGCGATTGCCAGATGATCGCGCACGAACCAGAGCCGCTTGCCGCGATTCTCCGCCGGAGTCAGCCAGCTTGGCGCCTCGGGAAAGCGCAGATAGCCGGTGAGCTCAACCGGTTGGCCCGTGATAAGCTTGTTCACCGCGCGATCCTCGACGCCGCGGTCCTGCATCGTGTTCTCGACGAAACCCGCGTCGATCACGACCATCTCGCCGCCGGGAAGCCGCGCCGGCAGGAACGCCCAGGTGCCAGGGCCGGAGGCGTCCTTGCGCACCGCCGAGCCGGAGGAATAGACCATTGCATCGGGGAGGGCTGCGTAGGTCGCGGTGAAGCTGACGCGGCGGAATTCGTCGCGGGCGGGATTGAGCGCGACCCATTGCGCGGACGGCGGCAGCGCAACCGGCGCGGCCGCAAGCCGCTCGGTGAGCGCCGCAATCAACTCGTGCTTGGCGGTGCGGCGCTGCAGCTGCCAGACACCGAGCGCCACGAACACAGCCGTGAGGAACAGCGTGAACAGCGCGAAGCCGGCCACGGGGGCCTTGCGCGACGCAGGCTCATTCATTTCGCGCGATCGACCAACCGGCCCGGCGCCGCCTTGTGGTGGAATTGCAGCGCGATCAGCAACGACTTCATCGAGCGCAGCGGCAACAGCGTGGTGGCGAGGATGAGCGGCAGCCAGAGCACCGCATGCAGCCAATATGGCGGCTGGTATTTGACTTCGACGATGAGGGCGCACGCGACGACGATGCCGCCGGCCAGCATGATGATGAAGATCGCCGGGCCGTCGCCGGTATCGATGAAGGCATAGTCGAGCCCGCAACGGTCGCATGCGGGCGCGAGCGTCAGAAAGCCCGCATAAAGCTTGCCTTGGCCGCAGCGCGGGCATTTGCAGGCAAGCCCACGCAGCGCGCTTTGCAGGACGGTGGTTTCGGACGGGGGTGTGCCGGCACTGTCGTTCATGATGGCGGACTCTATCACAGTTTCCGACGAAACTTCGGGCGGCCGGAAAGCGAAAGGGCGGCCCTGCGGCCGCCCTTCCTGATCGGTTCGATCGGGCTCAGTGCGCGGCGCTGGCCATGGTCTCGGCGCCGCGTCCCCAGACGTAGATGCAGAGGAACAGGAACAGCCAGACCACGTCGACGAAGTGCCAGTACCAGGCCGCGAACTCGAAGCCGAGATGCTGCTTCGGCGTGAAGTGGCCGGCATAGGCGCGGAACAGGCACACCAGCAGGAAGATGGTGCCGACCAGCACATGGAAGCCGTGGAATCCGGTCGCCATGAAGAACGTCGCGCCATAGACGTTGCCGCCGAAGGAGAACGCCGCGTGGGCGTACTCATAGGCCTGCACGCAGGTGAAGAGCGCGCCAAGCACGACGGTGAGGATCAGGCCATACTTCAGGCCCTGGCGGTCGTTCTCGAGCAGCGCATGGTGCGCCCAGGTCACGGTGGTACCTGACGTGAGCAGGATCAGCGTGTTCAGCAGCGGCAGATGCCAGGGATCGAAGGTCTCGATGCCCTTCGGCGGCCAGGTGCCCGGGACCGCGCAGGCGCCGGGCTGCGTGCCGAGGCCGCAACCGAACACCGCATCGCGGGTGGCGTGGACGGCATCGGCCGGAAACAGCGCCGCGTTGAAATAGGCCCAGAACCAGGCGACGAAGAACATCACCTCGGAGGCGATGAACAGGATCATGCCGTAGCGGTGATGCAGCTGCACGACCCGGGTGTGATCGCCCTTGTACTGGGCCTCCTTGATCACGTCGGCCCACCAGCTCGCCATGGTGTAGAGCACGCCCACGGTGCCGACGCCGAATACGATCGGTGCCGCCGAGAACATGTGGTGCATCCAGGCGACCGCGCCGACCGCCATGATGAAGGCCGAGAGCGAGCCGACCGCCGGCCAGGGAGAGGGATCGACCAGGTGATAGTCGTGATGCTTGGTGTGCGCCGTGGCCATTCCGTCTCTCTCCTCAATCCCGTGCCTGTCCGGCACTTATCCCCTTGCGTCCAACCGCCTGCGCGTGAGCCCTGCGGTCAAAGATTTCCCTTGCGCTTGTCGGCTTCGCCCGATGCCAGCGGTTTCACTACGGGATCGCGCACCGGATAGAACGTGTAGGACAGCGTGATCGTGCTCAGCCCGTCGTTCTCGTGGTCGGCGGCGATCGACGGGTCGACGTAGAACACGACCGGCATCTCGCGCTTCTCACCGGGCGCCATGGTCTGCTCGGTGAAGCAGAAGCAGTTGATCTTCTGGAAATAGGCGCCGACCGTCAGGGGCGCGACGTTATAGGCGGCCTGGCCCGCGGTGGCGCGCGCCGCCTGGTTGGTCACGGTGTAGAAGACGGTCACGACCTGGCCGATATTGACCTCGATCTCGCTCTGCTCCGGCTCGAACTTCCAGGGCAGGCCGGGCGCGACGTTGGAATCGAAGCGCACCGAGATCTTCCGCGCGATCGGGCCCGTGGCCGGCGCAGAGGTCGCCACTTGCGTCGTGCCGTTGAAGCCGGTGGCGCGGCAGAACCAATTGTAGAACGGCACCGCCGCGTAGGAGGCGCCGACCATCAGCGCGACCACGCCGCCGCAGATGGACGCGACCACCACATCGCGCCCCAGCCCGCGGCCCTTGCCCGGGTTGCGATGGCCCGGCCTGGCGCTGACGTCCTGCGATATGGTGGGCTCGTGATCCATGTTTCCTACATCGGCCGCACGAGCACGGCCGGCCCCTTGACCATGGTGACGGCGAAGAACAGCACCACGAGCACGCCGAGCGCCAAAGCGATCGCGATGGAGCGCTGACGACGGCTCTTCCGCTGCGCCTCGGTGAGGACGATTCCTTCCGGCTCGGGTTTGTCGGCCATCGCGGTGATCATGCGCCCCCAACCATCGGAGCAAGCGCCCGGTACACGACCTCGGCCAGCAGGGTCGCAAACAGCGCGAACAGGTACAGGATCGAGAAGGCAAATAGCTTGCGGGTCGCGCGCAGCGACTGGCTGCGCTCGCGGCGCAGATAGACGTTGATGGCGAGCACCAGCATGCCGGCACCGAGAATCAGCGAGACCACGCCGTAGACGGCATCGAAATAGCCGAGCGCCCAGGGCGCGGCGGCGACCGCGATCAGCACGATGGTGTAGAGCAGGATCTGCAGACGCGTGGCGTCGGGACCGGCGACGTTCGGCAGCATCGGAATGCCGGCGCGCGCGTAGTCGTCGGAGCGGAACAGCGCCAGCGCCCAGAAATGCGGCGGGGTCCAGAAGAAGATGATGGCGAACAGCAGCAGCGGCTCGACATCGACCGTGCCCGTCACCGAGGCCCAGGCCACCACCGGCGGCAGCGCACCGGCGGCGCCGCCGATCACGATGTTCTGCGCGGTCCAGCGCTTCAGCCACATCGTGTAGATCACGACGTAGAAGAAGATGGTGAAGGCGAGCAGCGCACCCGCGATCCAGTTGACGAGGATGCCGAGCGTCATCACCGAGAAGAAGGCGAGCGTCATGCCGAACGCCATCGCCTCGGGGCGGGTGATGCGGCCGCGCGGGATCGGCCGGTTCGCCGTGCGCGACATCTTGGCGTCGATGTCGCCTTCGAGCGCCATGTTGAGCGCCCCGGAGGCACCGGCGCCGACGGCAATGCAGAGCAGCGAGGTGATCGCCAGCACCGGGTGGAAATGCCCCGGGGCCATCGCCATCCCGACCAGCGCAGTGAAGATCACCAACGACATCACCCGCGGCTTGAGCAATGCGAGATAATCGCCAACCTCCGCTTCGGAGATGTGGGGATTGATGTCGATGGCGTTGTGGTCGAGGACGGACACTTAGATCTACTCGCTTCGTTACAGCGCCGCGGCGCCCGTCACGGGCGCCGCGGGGGATTGGTTACTGCACGCGGGGCAGCACTTCGAACTGGTGGAAGGGCGGCGGCGAGGACAGCGTCCACTCCAGCGTGGTCGCGCCGGCACCCCAGGGATTGTCGCCTGCCGGCACCCTCTTCATGAAGGCGTCCAGCACGCAGTAGAGGAAGATCAGCACGCCGAAGCCGGAGATGTAGGAGCCGACCGACGAGACCAGGTTCCAGCCCGCGAACGCATCGGGATAGTCGATGTAGCGGCGCGGCATGCCGGACAGGCCGAGGAAGTGCTGCGGGAAGAACACCAGGTTGACGCCGACGAAGGTGACCCAGAAGTGCAGCTTGGCAAGGCCCTCATTGTACATGTAGCCCGACATTTTCGGGAACCAGTAGTACCAGCCGGCGAAGATCGCGAATACCGCGCCGAGCGACAGCACGTAGTGGAAATGGGCGACGACGTAGTACGTCTCCTGGAGCACGCGATCGACACCCGCGTTCGCCAGCACGACGCCGGTGACGCCGCCGACCGTGAACAGGAAGATGAAGCCCACCGCCCAGATCATCGGCGCGCGGAATTCGATCGAGCCGCCCCACATCGTGGCGATCCAGGAGAAGATCTTCACGCCGGTCGGAACCGCGATGACCATCGTGGCGGCGACGAAATAGGCCTGCGTCGCCGAGGACATGCCGACCGTGTACATGTGGTGCGCCCACACCACGAAGCCGATGCCGCCGATCGCGACCATGGCATAGGCCATGCCGAGATAGCCGAACACGGGCTTGCGCGAGAAGGTCGAGACGATCTGGCTGATCATGCCGAAGCCGGGCAGGATCAGGATGTAGACCTCGGGGTGACCGAAGAACCAGAACAGATGCTGGAACAGCACGGGGTCGCCGCCGCCGTCGGGGGCGAAGAACGTCGTGCCGAAATTGCGGTCGGTGAGCAGCATGGTGATCGCACCGGCGAGCACCGGCAGTGACAACAGCAGCAGGAACACCGTCACCAGGATCGACCACACGAACAGCGGCATCTTGTGCAGGGTCATGCCCGGCGCGCGCATGTTGAAGATGGTGGTGATGAAGTTGATCGCGCCCAGGATCGAGGAAGCACCAGCGAGGTGCAGCGACAGGATCGCGAAGTCAACCGCCGGGCCGGGATGGCCCGAGGTCGACAGCGGCGCGTAGATGGTCCAACCCGCCCCGACGCCGTTGGAGCCCGGCTCGCCCTCGACGAAGGTCGACATCAAGAGCAGCGCGAACGATGCCGGCAGCAGCCAGAACGAGATGTTGTTCATGCGCGGGAACGCCATGTCTGGCGCGCCGATCATCAGCGGCACGAACCAGTTGCCGAAGCCGCCGATCATCGCGGGCATGACCATGAAGAAGATCATGATCAAGCCATGCGAGGTCACGAACACGTTGTAGGTATGGGCCTCGTGGAAGACCTGCACGCCCGGATACATCAACTCGGCCCGGATCGCGATCGACATCGCCGCACCGATGATGCCGGCGACGACCGCGAAGATCAGGTACATCGTGCCGATGTCCTTGTGATTGGTCGAATAGACGTAGCGCCGCCATCCGGTCGGATGGGCATGCTCGTCATGATGCGCGTGATCGCCGTGTGCCGCTGCGCTCGTTGCCATTTTCAAATCCTGCCTTGCGTCCCATTCGGACCTTTGGAGGTCCCACCCTTATCGCTTTCAGTCCCTCAGGCCGCCCCCGGCGCTTACTGCGTCGGGCCGGCCGCGGAGGCGTAGGTGCTGGTGCCGCCGCTCGCAAATTTCTTCTTCGCCGTCTCGACCCAGGAGGCGAACTCCTGGTCGCTCACCACGCGGATCGCAATCGGCATGAAGGCGTGATCCTTGCCGCACAGTTCCGAGCACTGACCGTAGTACATGCCGGTCTTGGTAGCCTTGAACCAGGTCTCGTTCAGACGGCCGGGAATGGCGTCGATCTTGACGCCGAAAGCCGGCAGCGCGAACGCATGGATGACGTCCGCACCCGTGGTCTGGACGCGAATCACCTTGTTGACCGGCACCACCATCTCGTTGTCGACGCCGAGCAGACGGGGCTGCTTGTCCTGCGCCATCAGCGAATCGAATTCGAACTTGCCGTTATCCGGATAGGCATAGGACCAGTACCACTGCTTGCCGGTCGCCTTCACGGTCAGGTCCGCTTTCGGAATGTCGAGCTCCAGGAACAGCAGCCGGAACGACGGCACCGAAATGCCGACCAGGATCAGCACCGGGACGAGCGTCCAAGCCACCTCGATCAGCGTGTTGTGGGTGGTCCGCGACGGCACCGGATTGGCCTTCGCGTTGAACTTGACGACCACGATCACGAGCAGCGCCAGGACGAACAGCGTGATCAGAGTGATCAGCACGAAGAGGAAGTTATGGAACCAGACGATGTTGTCCATCACCGGGGAACCGGACTGCTGAAGCGTCCACTCCCACGGCGCCGGCTGCCCGAGCTCGGCCAAGGCCGCACCACCCGTCGCCAGCGTGACTCCAGTCGCCACCAAGGCGATGGTGGCCAATCCCAGCAATTGCCGGCCCACCCGACCCATCGACATCCTCATGTCGTTCGCGCTCCCCTTCCGAGATCACCCCACGTGCATTCCCCTGCTTGCGGGAAACGCTTATTCGATCCGCCAGTCCGACAAACCGCCACGCAAGAATACCTCTAAGAGGAATTGGGGCCAGATCGCTAGAACGCGAAATCAAGCCTCTCAAACCATAATTCTTGATCTATCGCAATGCAGTCTTGAGCCCCGCCTGCCAGCCATCACCGGCAAGATATTTCCCAGCAAGATCAGACAAAAATACCGTTTCCCGGGACGCTGCGGCTTGACAGCGGAATTGCCCGCGGTAGGCACTGGAAGACTGCCACGCGGCAGCCTGATTCGTGCGGGCAATGGCGGTGTGGGCGGCGCGGAATTTGCTTGGGAATCGCCTTCAAGACGCCGTCATTCCGTATCAGTCCGCCAGATCAGTCCGCCAAGCGCGAGCAACCCAGGCGAGCAGAGGGACCGACCCGATGGGGCTTTCGAGATCGATGGCAAGGCCGGCGAACGGCCTCCCGGCGCTCGCCGGCCTCGTGGCTGCGATGGTCCTGCTGGCGCTGCCGGGGCTCGCCCATGCGCAGGGCGCGGTGCGCTCCGTCCATGGCGACTGGCAGATCCGCTGCGACACCCCGCCGGGCGCCCAGACCGAGCAATGCGCCCTGATCCAGAGCGTGGTGGCGGAAGACCGCTCCAATGCCGGCCTGACCGTGATCGTGCTCAAGACCGCCGACCAGAAGAGCCGGCTGATGCGCGTGGTCGCTCCGCTCGGGGTCCTGTTGCCCTCCGGCCTCGGGCTCAAGCTCGACAACCAGGACGTCGGCCGCGCCGGCTTCGTCCGCTGCCTGCCCAATGGCTGCGTCGCCGAGGTCGTGCTGGAAGACAAGCTGCTCGGCCAGCTCCGCAGCGCCAAGACCGCGACCTTCATCATCTTCGAGACGCCGGAAGAAGGCATCGGCTTCCCGCTTAGCCTGAACGGACTGGGTGAGGGCTATGACAAGCTGCCGTAGCAGCGGCTAACCTTGACAATCCTTTTGTTTCCGTAATGTGAGGCTTCGCGCTCTCGCGGAACCGATCCGAAACCATTATCTTGCCCCACATCCCCGGCTAATGGACGGACGCATGACCAATCCTGCCACGACCTCCCTGCTCGACCGTGCCAATCTCGACCGCGACCAGGTTCGCAGCGAGGTCGCGCGTGGGCTTTCCGGCGCCGACGACGGCGAGCTGTTCCTGGAATACAGCCAGACCGAAGCGCTGATGTTCGACAATGGGCGGCTGAAGCAGGCGACCTACGACACCTCGCAGGGTTTTGGCCTGCGCGCCGTCAAGGACGATGCGGTCGGCTACGCGCATTCCTCCGACGTCTCGCTGCCGGCGCTGATCCGCGCTGCCGATGCGGTTGCCGCCGTGCGCGGCGGCTACTCCGGCAGCTTCTCGGCGCCGCCGCCGCATACCAATGTCCGCCTCTATGGCGACGACAATCCCCTGGATGCCCCAGGCTTCGAGACAAAAGTAAAACTGCTCGCCGAGATCGACGCTTACCTGCGCGACAAGGATCCACGGGTGCGGCAGGTCAGCGTCAGTCTCGGCGCGACCTGGCAGGTCGTCGAGATCCTGCGGCCCGACGGTGAGAGCTATCGCGACATCCGTCCGCTGGTGCGCGTCAACATCTCCGTCGTCGCCGGCCAGGGCGACCGCCAGGAGAGCGGCAGCAAGGGCTATGGCGGCCGCGCCGGCTATGCCGAGTTCATCGAGAGCAGGAATTGGCGCGAGGCCGCCGACGGCGCGCTGCGCGAGGCGCTGGTCAATCTGGAGTCGATTCCGGCGCCCGCCGGCGAGATGGACGTCGTGCTCGGCGCCGGCTGGCCCGGCGTGATGCTGCATGAAGCGGTCGGCCACGGCCTCGAGGGCGACTTCAATCGCAAGAAGACATCTGCTTTTGCGGGCCTGATGGGCCAGCAGGTCGCGGCCAAGGGCGTCACCGTGGTCGACGACGGCACCATCGCCTCGCGCCGCGGCTCGCTGTCGATCGACGACGAGGGCACGCCGACCAATCGCACCGTGCTGATCGAGGACGGCATCCTGGTCGGCTACATGCAGGACCGCCAGAACGCACGGCTGATGAACATGAAGCCGACCGGCAACGGCCGTCGCCAGGGTTATGCCCATCTGCCGATGCCGCGCATGACCAACACCTACATGCTCGCCGGCGACCGCGATCCGGCCGAGATCATCGCCTCGGTGAAGAACGGCGTGTTCGCCGCGAATTTCGGCGGCGGACAGGTCGACATCACCTCGGGCAAATACGTGTTCCAGTGCACCGAGGCCTACAAGATCGAGAACGGCAAGATCGGGGCGCCCCTGAAAGGCGCCATGCTGATCGGCAACGGACCGACCGACCTGCATCGCATCCGCATGATCGGCAACGACCTCGCGCTCGACACCGGCATCGGCACCTGCGGCAAGAACGGCCAGGGCGTGCCTGTCGGCGTCGGCCAGCCGTCGCTGCTGATGGAACGCATCACCGTGGGTGGAACCGGCGCATGAGCGTTGAAGACAAGGTCACGGTCAGCCCCAAGCGCAAAAGCAGCGGCTGGGGCGGACAGATCGCTCAGCTCGCCGGCATCGTCGCCGCGGTCTTCATCGCCAAGGGCGCGCTCGCCGAGCCGTTCTACGTGCCTTCGGGCTCGATGGAGCCGACGCTCCTGATCGGTGATGCGCTGCTCGCCTCGAAATTCCCCTATGGCTACGGCACCTCGTCGCTGCCGATCCAGATCAGCCTGCCGGAAAGCGGCCGCGTGTTCGCGGAGACGCCGAAGCTCGGCGACGTCGTCGTCTTCCGCTGGCCCGGCGATCGTTCGCAGGCCTGGGTCAAGCGCGTCGTGGGCCTGCCCGGCGACCGCATCCAGATGCGGCAGGGCCAGCTCTTCATCAACGACCGTCCGGCCGAGCTGAAGCCGGACGGCGTCGGCGCCGCCGAGAACGACAGCGGCGGCAGCGAGCCCGCCTATCGCTATGTCGAGACGCTGCCGAACGGCGTCTCGCATCTGATCTTCAAGATGCGCGACAGCGGTCCGCTCGACAACACGCCCGAGGTGACGGTCCCGACCGGGCATCTGTTCGTGCTCGGCGACAACCGCGACAATTCCGCCGACAGCCGCGTGCCGCTGCGCTCCGGCGGCGTCGGCCTGCTGCCGATCGACAATCTGATCGGCCGTGCGGACGCCGTGGTCGGCTCCTGGGACCTCGGCATGCGCAGCCAGCCGGTATGGACCTGGCTGTCCGGATTCAGGCTGTCGCGGTTCTTCACCGCCGTGCACTGACCGGTCGCAGGTGAGCAAGGACGAATTCCTCGCGCTCGCCTTACGCAATCCGGTCAACGCCGCGATCGCCGACGAGCTGCATCGACTTGCATTACCGGATGCATGGCTGGTGTCGGGATGCCTGGTGCAGACGGTATGGAACGTGCTCACGGGGCGCCCGATCGACCACGGCATCGCCGATTACGACGTGTTCTATTTCGGCGCCGACACATCGTGGGAGGCCGAGGACGCGGTGATCCGCACCCTCCATGCGCGCCTCGCGCATCTCGGCGCCAAGATCGAGGTCCGCAACCAGGCCCGCGTGCACATGTGGTACCCGGCCAAGCACGGCCTGCCGTATCCGCCGCTGAGAAGCTCGAGGGAAGGCATCGACCGCTTCCTCACGCAGAACACACAGGTCGGCGTCAGGCGCGCAAGCGATGGCCACGAAGTCTACGCACCGCGCGGGTTTGACGACATTGCGGCACTGATCGCGCGGCCAAATCCAGGACCGAATTTTTCCGCGGCGAACTACGAAGCGAAGGCTAAGCGCTGGAAAGCGCTGTGGCCGGAGATCACGGTGATCGCGGCGGAGTGAGGTGCCTCACGTGTCCCGTCTCTGCAGTGCGGCGCTGAAGAAGCGCCGCCATAGCGCGTCGAAGACGCGCGTAAACGCGCTGATGGCGTCCGGGGCACGAGTATGGATGCTACCGCACCACGCCCGACGTGAACCCCGCCTTCCTTCGCGGCGGCTTGATTTCCTTCTTCAGGAAGCAGCGCGCCTCGCGCCCGGTGTAGCCGGGGCGGGCATAGGTGAAGGCGCGGCATTTGTTGTCGGCGGTGCAGGCGGCCTTGCAGGCCTCGACGCTTTCGCCGTCCTTGAGCTCGAAATTGCGCAAGTCGCCGCCGGGACGGTCGATCGACGTCTCGACGCCTTCGACGCGCGGCTCGATCACGCCGGCGCCGCGCACCCCGGAGATACAGCAGCTACCCGGCACGCGGGCCGGCACGGTGTTCTTCAGCCAGCACACGGCCGAGCCGCCTTCGACATCGGGATAGTTGAAGCTCCAGGAGCGGCAACGGCGATCGCGCTCGCACAGCAGCGCGCAATCCTCGGGATCGCCGGAGGTGACGGGCGTACTGAAATAGTCGCCGCCGGGCCGGTCGAACGCCGTCTGGGCAAGCGCCGGCGCGCTCGCAAACGCAAGCGAAAGCAGCGTGACACATGCCGCGGCGCTGGCCATGATGGCCCCGGACAGGCGGCCCTTCCACATCGGAACAGCTTTCGAATTATTGACGACGCTCAGGTTTTTCAGCCGGTCATTTGATCGCCGCAAACCTGTATGGGCGATGAACGGCTGAATCCTGGGTGCCCGGCTGCAGAGTCTAGAACGCGTATTCTGCGTAGGCCGGTTCCACCGAGCCCTTCCAGGGTCCGTTGAATTTATCCAGCATCTCCTCGGCCGGCGTCCGGCCGGAATCGATGATGCGATCGAGCGGCTCGAGATGCCGGGTTTCGTCGCGGCCGAGTTGATCGATCCGGCCGCGCCGGCGCAGGCCGGCATGGGCAAGAACGAGGCATTCCTTGGCGATCTCGAACAGATAGCGGTCCTTGATCCGCGCCTTGAAGCCCATGCGCGGCACGTCGTCGCGCAGGGCTTGGCGTTCATGCGCGCTCCAGTGCTTGACGATCTCCCAGGCGGCATCGAGCGAGGCATCGTCGTAGAGCAGCCCGACCCAGAACGCCGGCAGCGCCGGCAAGCGGCCCCACGGGCCGCCGTCCGAGCCGCGCATCTCGAGATAGCGCTTGAGCCGCACTTCCGGGAAGATCGTCGAGAGGTGGTTGGCCCAGTCCGACAAGGTCGGACGCTCGCCGGGAAGGTTGTTGTTGCGGCCGTCGAAGAAGGCGCGGAACGAGGAGCCCGAGACGTCGATGTACTCCTCGCCGCGCTTGACGAAATACATGGGCACGTCCAGCGCATAATCGACATAGCGCTCGAACCCCATGCCGTCCTCGAACGCCCACGGCATCATGCCCGCGCGCGCATTGTCGGTGTCGCGCCAGATCTCGGACCGGAACGAGAGGAAGCCGTTCGGCCTGCCCTCGGTGAACGGTGAATTAGCGAACAGTGCAGTTGCGACCGGCTGAAGCGCGAGCGAGACGCGCAGCTTCTTGACCATGTCGGCTTCGGAGGAGAAGTCGAGATTGGTCTGCACCGTGCAGGTCCGGTACATCATGTCGAGGCCGTATTGGCCGACCTTCGGCATGTAATTGGTCATGATCTTGTAGCGGCCCTTGGGCATCACCGGGATATCGGCGCGCGACCAGGACGGCGTCATGCCGAGGCCGAGGAAGCCGATGCCGAGCGGGGTTGCGATCTCGCGCACCTGCGCCAAGTGCGCCATCAGCTCGCTCTGGGTCTGGTGCACGTTCTCGACCGGCGCGCCGGACAGCTCGAACTGTCCGCCGGGCTCGAGCGAGATGGCGCCGCCGCCGGTGACGTCGTAGAGGCCGATGATGTTGCCCTGCTCCATGATCGGCTCCCAGCCGAGCAGGAGCTTCATGCCTTCGAGCAGCGCGCCGATGCCGCGCGCGCCCTCGTAAGGCACCGGACGATGGTCGTCGAGCGTGAACGGCGTTTTCTCGTGCTCGGTGCCCATGCGGAACTCGGACGGGTCCTTGCAGCCTGCCTCGAACCACGCGACGAGCTCGTCGCGTGATTGCAGCGGCGTCATGTCGATCTGGTCTCGCGCCATATCAAACTCTAATCAAAAGCGCTTCGACCGAACGCGCGCGGGTGACAGGGACGGCCCGCGAACCCACCGGTTGCACGGGCGAGCGGGTTTGCCGCGCGATCATCGCGATGGCATGGTTTCGTTGGCGGCCGCGGGCGGCAGTTTCATCTCGCCGCACGAGCAGCCCAGGCGATCGAGCAGATTGCTGAGCTTGACGGCGTCGGCGTCCGACAGTTTCGAGCCGACATATTTCTCGATCGCGGCCGAATAGGCGCCCCACATTCGCTTCTGCAGCTCGCGGCCGGCTTCGGTGATCTCGACGAACTGGCCGCGCTTGTCGATCTTGCATTCGCGCCGCGAGGCGAGGCCCTCGTCGACCAGGCGGTCGATCAGGCGTGAGGTCGAATATTGCGGGATCAGCATCTGCCGCTCGAGCTCGACCGGCCGCAGCTCGCCCGAGGGCGCCCGCGACAGTTCGAGCAGGGCGTCATACCAGGCCAGCGGTGGGAAGCCGGCCTTCTTCAAGTCCTGCTCGACGCAATCGAGCACGCGGCTCTGCACCCGCATCAGGCGGATCCAGGCGGCGGTTGCCTCGGTCGATGGTTTGCGTTTCATGGTCCCGCTCAAGCTCGTCGCCCGTCTCTTACTCCATTCGATGCACCTGCATCAATCTTGACTATTTCAAGCAGGTGCATGTAGTCGTTCTTTCGGCCGAGCCAAGCGTCAGGGGAAGGAAATTCCTCGAAACCGGATGGTTTCCCCGGTGTGTGCCCGCCGTCCCCGCCTCGTGCTCCTGGAGGCCAGCCCGCTCTGTGGCCTGGTCGAGGTCGATAGCGGCGCAAAGAAGCCCGAAATGGTGAGGATTATCTGAAGTTGGGGCCTCCTTCGGGCCAAGTCCCTGCGCTGGGCCTCGACGGCAATCAGATCGTGACGGAAGGCCAAGTGATTGTCCAGATGATCGCCGGTCAGCTCTGGTCCGCCGTTCGCGAAGCGTGACGGGCGGGGTCGACGAAGAGCCGGACCGATGATTCGGCTCTTTGCTTGCGTCATTCGCTAATCCGATGATTCGCGATGCGCTGACGGGGATTTTACGAGCATTGTCCGGGTTAACAGTAACTCCGCCTTTTGCGCTCCGCGGACGTCGCCATCCTTGTGAGAGCAATCCTCCTGTGCCTCAACTTCAGCGCGGGACAGGACGCTAACCGTCGGACCGGAAAGCTATTGTGACGACTGTAATCCTCCTCCTGCTCGCGAGCGCAATCACCGGCTTGGCGACGGGTCTATTCTTCCGAGTCTGGACTCTATTGCTGGTCTCGCCGGCGACTGCGATCCTTGCCGCGACGGTGCTTCAGACCTCGGGCTTTGGATTCTGGACGGGCGTTCCAATCATCGTCGGCTGCCTGATTGCCGGCCAGGTCGCCTATTTGGCGGCGACGTTCTACGTGCACAGAGGTGAGCTTTCAGTGCAGGACGAGATCGACGGCGAACCAGGCAAGCACGGCCAGCGCAACATCAAAGACGAGGACGAGTAAGACCAGGCCAAACCACGAAGGAATTTTTCTGCGCCACCGGAGGAGCCTGCGGCGGCGCCACGGCCGATCCAGCAGCAACAAGGGGGCGTATCTTACCGCAACGCCGGCTGCGCTGTCTTGAGACACCGTGGGGATCATTGCGAGACACCTTCAATGTCGATGGGCCATCCGGTGGATCATCAGCAAGAGCGGTGCCAGGGCGAAGCGAGCGTGGCCGGGGTGGAGGATTGGGTGCTGGGGTGAGACGAAAGCGCATCAATCGATGTGACAAGGCTCAAGGCAGAGCGCCCAAGCGATGATCCAGCCCTTCCTTTTGTGAACCATCTGATCCGCGGCGACGTCGAAGGAGCATCTCCAGGAGACAATTGCCTCCATGAACATGATCGTCCTCATGACCGCCGCCGGCGCGCCGCTGGCGATGCTCGGGCTCTCGACGCCGGTCGCGTCGCAGCGCAATTGCATCTTCATGATCCATCCGCAGATCACCTCGGCTGTGTTCGAGAGCAAGGAAGGCAAGATCGTCTTTCCGGACCGGCCGACCGAATATCCCTGCCGCTACGCCAGGACGAAGAGCGGCGCGGACGTCGCCTTTACCAACCAGAATGGTTGGCGTTTCAAGGTGCGCATCGGCCGCGGCGACGAGGGCAGCTGGAAGGCCCGTCTCGACGACGATGTCGTCGGAGGGCGCGCCTTCTCGCCGTTCGGAGACAGCAAATGAAGAAGGCCGGATCGATGATCCGGCCTTTATTTGCGTAGCCCGGATGAAGCGAAGCGCAATCCGGGGTTCTCGCGTTGAAGGACTGCTCCCGGATTTCGCTTGCGCTCCATCCGGGCTACAAGCCTCTCGTCAGGCCGCCGCCTTCTTCGGCGCGAAGCGGCCGTAGAAGGTCTCGCCCTTCGCGGCCATCTCCTCGAGCAGCTTCGGCGGGGTGAAGCGCGAGCCGTATTTCGCCTCCAGTCTGTGGCAGAGCTCGACGAACTTCTTCGTGCCCATGAAGTCGATGTAGGACAGCGTGCCGCCCGTGAACGGCGCGAAGCCGAAGCCGAGGATCGAGCCGACATCGGCCTCGCGCGGATCGGTGATGACGTGGTCCTCAACGGTGCGCGCAGCTTCCACCGCCTGCACCACCAGGAAGCGCTGCTTCAGCTCCTCGATATCGAGCGTATCGGGATCGAGCTGCTTCGGCTGCAAGGCCGAGAGGCCCGGCCACAGGCTCTTCTGGCCCTTGCCCTTCTCGGGGTAATCGTAGAAGCCCTTGCTGTTCTTGCGGCCGAGCCGGCCCTGCTTCTCGACCATCTCCACCATCAGCTTCTTCTGCTCGGGATTGATCGCGTTGGGGCCGAGATCGGCTTCGGTCGCCTTCATGATCTTGAGACCGAGATCGAGCGCGACCTCGTCCGAGAGCGAGAGCGGGCCGACCGGCATGCCGGCCATCTTGGCGCAGTTCTCGATCATCGCGGGCGGCACGCCCTCCAGGAACATCTCGTTGCCTTCGGCGACGTAGCGGCCGACGCAGCGATTGGCGAAGAAGCCTCTGGAGTCGTTGACCACGATCGGCGTCTTGCCGATCTGGCGGACGTAGTCGAGCGCGGTCGCGAGCGCGACGTCGCCGGTGTTCTTGCCGAGGATGATCTCGACCAGCATCATCTTCTCGACCGGCGAGAAGAAGTGAATGCCGATGAACTTCCCCTGATCCTTAAAACTCTCGGCCAGCGAGGTGATCGGCAGCGTCGAAGTGTTGGAGGCGAAGATCACATCAGGCTTCAGATATTGCTGCGCCTTGGCAAAAGTCTCCGCCTTGACCTTGCGGTCCTCGAACACGGCCTCGATGACGAGGTCGACGTCCTTCAGCGCGGCGTAGTCCGCGGTCGGCGTGATGCGCGCGAGCAGCGCTTCGGCGTCCGCGGGCTTGGCGCGGCCCTTCTTGATCTGCTCCTCGATCACCTTCTGGGCATGCGCCTTGCCCTTGTCGGCGCTCTCCTGGTCGCGATCGATCAGGACGACGTCGAGGCCGGCGCGGGCCGAGACATAGCCGACGCTCGCGCCCATGAAGCCGGCGCCGATCACGGCGATCTTCTTCACCTTGGTCGCGGGCACATCCTTGGGACGGCGCGCGCCCTTGTTGAGCTCCTGCATCGACAGGAACAGGCTGCGGATCATCGCAGCCGCTTCCTTGGAGCGCAGCACCGAGGTGAAGTAGCGCGACTCCACCCGCAGCGCGGCGTCGATCGGCAGCTGCAGGCCCTCATAGACGCAGCTCATGATCGCCCGCGCGGCCGGGTAATTGTCGTAGGTCTCGCGGCGATAGATCGCGTTGCCGGCCGGGAACATCATCATGCCGGCCTTGGAGAACACCGGGCCGCCGGGCAGCTTGAAGCCCTTCTCGTCCCACGGCGCGACGGCCTTGCCGCCGCCCTTGATCCAGTCCTTGGCGGCTTTGATGAGGTCGGCTGCGGGCACGATGGCGTGAATCAAATTCAGCGCCTTGGCCTTGTCGACGGTGACGGGGTCGCCCTTGAGCAGGATGGTCATGGCGTCCTGCGGCGGCACCAGGCGCGGCACGCGCTGCGTGCCGCCGGCGCCGGGGAATAGGCCGACCTTGACCTCGGGCAGGCCGAGGCGCGTCTTGGGATTCTCCGCCGCGACGCGATAATGGCAGCACAGCGTGATCTCGAAGCCGCCGCCGAGCGCGAGCCCGTTGATCGCCGCCGCCCACGGCTTGCCTGAGGTTTCAATTCCGCGCAGCACCTGCGAGAAGCGCCGGCTCTGGTCGAACAGCATCTGGTTCGCCGCGGTCTCGCCCTGCTCCTTGAAAACCTTCGCATAGGCCTGGTTCATGCCTTCGAGCATGGACAGGTCGGCGCCGGCGCAGAACGCTTCCTTGGCCGAGGTGATGACGACGCCCTTCACCGCGGCATCCGCCGTGGTCGCCTTGACGATCGCCTCGAGCTCGTTGGTCGAGGTCTCGTCGAGCACGTTCATGGAGCGGCCTGGGATGTCCCAGGTGACGAGCGCAATACCGTCGGAATCGGTCTCAACCTTGAAGTTCTTGTACGACATGTTGGTTGCTCCTCAACCCTTAGACGCGCTCGATGATGGTCGCGGTGCCCATGCCGCCGCCAATGCACAGCGTGACCAGGGCGGTGGACTTGTTGGTGCGCTCGAGCTCGTCGAGCACGGTGCCGAGGATCATTGCGCCGGTGGCCCCCAGCGGGTGACCGAGCGCGATCGCGCCGCCATTTACGTTGATCTTGGCATTGTCGATGTCGAAGGCCTGGATGTAGCGCAGCACGACCGAGGCGAAAGCCTCGTTGAGCTCGAACAGGTCGATGTCCGACTTCTTCATGCCGGAGCGCGCGAACAGCTTCTCGGTGACGTCGACCGGACCGGTCAGCATCATCGCCGGCTCCGAGCCGATGTTGGCGAATGCGCGGATCTTGGCGCGCGGCTTCAGGCCGTACTTGCTGCCAGCTTCCTTGCTGCCGAGCAGCACGGCGCCGGCGCCGTCGACGATGCCCGAGGAATTGCCGGCATGGTGCACGTAGTTGACGCGCTCGATCTCCGGGTGCGACTGGATCGCGACGCCGTCGAAGCCGCCCATCTGCGCCATCATCGTGAACGACGGCTGCAGCTGCGCCAGCGACTGCATCGTCGTCGAGGGGCGCATGTGCTCGTCCTTGGCGAGGATGGTGAGGCCATTGATGTCCTTCACCGGCACCACGGATTTGTTGAAGCGGCCTTCGTCCCAGGCCTTGCCGGCGCGCTGCTGGCTCTGCACGGCGTAGGCGTCGACGTCGTCGCGCGAGAAGCCGTATTTGGTGGCGATCAGATCGGCCGACACGCCCTGCGGCATGAAATAGGCCGGCACCGCCATCGAGGGATCCATCGGCCAGGCCCCGCCGGAGGCGCCGATGCCGACGCGGCTCATCGACTCGGCGCCGCCGCCGATCACGAGCTCATGCTGGCCGCTCATGATCTGCGCTGCGGCGAAGTTCACGGCATCGAGGCCGGAGGCGCAGAAGCGGCTGATCTGCACGCCCGGGACGGCCTCGCCGAGGCCGGCCTTCAGCGCCGCGAAGCGCGCGATGTCGGAGCCGGCTTCGCCAACCGGATCGACGACGCCGAGCACGACGTCATCGACCGAATCCTCAGGCAAATTATTGCGGTCCTTCAGCGCCTTCAGCGGCACGGTCGCGAGCGCGAGGGCGGTGACTTCGTGCAGCGCGCCGTCCGGCTTGCCGCGGCCGCGCGGGGTGCGAACGTGGTCGTAGATGAATGCCTCAGGCATGACGCCCTCCTGATGTGATGTTCGGTACGATTGGGAGCAGGCAGCGGAAGCAGGCTCAGAACGCTTCCGCCGGCAGTTCCATGATGGTGGCGCAACCGGCCTGGATGCGCGCGAGATTGGCGGCGGTCTCCGGCAGCATCCGCTCCATGAAGAAGCGGCCGGTGACGAGTTTTGTGGAGAGATAGGGCGTCGCCCCGCTCTCGGCAATCTTGGCATTCGTCACCTTGGCCATCCGCGCCCACATGTAGCCGAGCGCGACGAAGCCGAAGAGATGCAGGTAATCGGTTGCGGCGGCACCGGCATTGTCGGGCTTAGCCATCGCGTTCTGCATCAGCCAGGTCGTCGCCTGCTGCAGATGGCCGAGCGAGGTCGAGAGCGGCGTGATGAAGGGCTTCAGCGCCTCGTCGCCGCCGTTCTCCTTGGCGAACGCCATGACCTCGCCGAAGAAGGCCATGATGGCGCGGCCGCCGTCGCGCGGCAGCTTGCGGCCGACGAGGTCGAGCGCCTGGATGCCGTTGGCGCCTTCATAGATCATGGCGATGCGCGCATCGCGCACGAACTGTTCCATGCCCTGCTCGGCGATGTAGCCGTGGCCGCCATACATCTGCTGCGCCTGCACCGCGTTGGCGAAGCCGTAATCGGTGAGGAAGCCCTTCAGCACCGGCGTCATCAGGCCCATGTGATCGTCGGCGGCCTGGCGGTCCTTGGGGTCTTCGGAGCGATGGGCGACGTCGCTCTTCAGCGCGGTCCACATCACGAAAGCGCGCGCAGCCTCGTTGAACGCGCGGATCGAGAGCAGCGTGCGGCGCACGTCGGGATGCACGATGATCGGGTCGGCCTGCTTGTCCGGCGCCTTGGCGCCGGTGAGCGCGCGGCCCTGGATGCGCTCGCGGGCATAGGCGACCGCGTTCTGATAGGCGACCTCGGACTGCGCGAGGCCCTGCACGGCGACGCCGAGCCGGGCCTCGTTCATCATCACGAACATGCCCTGCATGCCCTTGTTCTCTTCGCCGATCAGCCAGCCGGTGGCGTTGTCGTAGTTCATCACGCAGGTCGAATTGCCGTGGATGCCCATCTTGTGCTCGATCGAGCCACAGACGACGCCGTTGCGCGCGCCCACCGAACCGTCGGCATTGACCAGGAACTTCGGCACCACGAACAGCGACACGCCCTTGATGCCGGCCGGCGCGCCCTCGATGCGGGCGAGCACGAGATGGATGATGTTGTCGGCGAGATCGTGCTCACCGGCCGAGATGAAGATCTTGGTGCCCGTGATCTTGAAGCTGCCGTCCGCCTGCCGCACTGCCTTGGTGCGGAGCATGCCGAGATCGGTGCCGCAATGCGGCTCGGTGAGGTTCATGGTGCCGGTCCATTCGCCGGCCACCATCTTCGGCACGTAGGTCTTCTTCTGCTCGGGCGTGCCGTGCACCAAGAGCGCCGCGGTCGCGCCCATGGTGAGGCCGCCATACATCGAGAACGCCATGTTGGCGGAGATCTGGAATTCATTGACCGCCTGGCTCAGCGTCACCGGCAGGCCCTGGCCGCCATATTCGGTCGGCGCCGACAGGCCGAGCCAGCCGCCCTCGGCGACCTGCTTGAACGCCTCCTTGAACCCCTTCGGCGTGGCGACGCTGCCATCATCCGCGCGCTTGCAGCCTTCGAGATCGCCGACGCGGTTGAGCGGCTGCAGCACCTCTTCGGCGAGCTTGGCGGCTTCGCCGAGGATGGCCTCGCGCACGTCGCTGGACGCATCGGAGAAGCCGGCGAGATTGTCGTAGCGATCGATCTGGAAGACGTCGTTGAGCAGGAAGTTCACGTCTTCGACGGGGGCTTTATAGATCGGCATGGTGGTCTCCCGGCATGGGGCTTGAGGAGGATGTTGGGCTTATGATTGGGCGGCGGCAAGCTGCTCCGCCATCAGGCGGTGCAGCATGTTGATCGCCTTGAGCGGACGCACCATCACCTTGAAGTGGGTGATGCGCCCCTCGCTATCGAAGCTGATGATGTCGACGCCGTTGATCTCGATGCCGTCGATGACATTCTTGAATTCGAGCACCGCGCCATTGTCGCTGCGCCACTCGCCGACATAGGTGAAGCCGGGGCCGCCGAGCACCTTCTCGGCGCTGGAGAGGTATTTGAAGGTGATGTCGCGGCCGCGCTGCGGCGTATGCACGACGGGGCTTTCGAACACGGCGTCGGGATGCAGCAAGTCCCAGAGCGCAGCGCGGTCGTGAGACTTCATGTAGGCGTACCAGGAATCGAGGCCGGTCATTCTCAGGTGCCTCCCTAGGCTAAGGGCAAAAGTGCGAAAACAACCCCATGCACAGTAGCGAGGAGATTGATTTCACTTGATTATTCAGTCGGGCCTGTGGCCCGCCTGCACGCTGCCTCATATGCACATTGACGCATATGCGCCGATGCGCATAAAGTCAAGCAGCTTGGTCAAACCTAAAGAAGGGGGCCGATCATGGCACTGGGCGACGCAATCCTCGCATGCCTGACGGAACGCCCGATGACGGGCTACGAACTCGCCAAGACGTTCGATTCCTCGATCGGCTTCTTCTGGAAGGCCGACCATCAGCAGATCTACCGCGAGCTCTCCAAGCTGCGGGACCGCGGCTACATCCAGGGCCGCGAGGTCGTGCAGTCGGGCAAGCCCAATAAACTGATCTATACGCTGACTCCCGAGGGCCGAACAGCACTGCGGCACTGGGCCGCGCGGCCAAGCACGCCGCCCTCGATCAAGGACGACCTCCTGGTGCGGCTGCACGCGCTCGACAGCATCGACATCGAGCCCATGCGCACCGACCTGATGGCCCGCCTGGAGCACCACCGCGACCGCCACGCCAATTACGAGCGCATCCTGAAGAAGCGCTTTCCCGACGGCACGGCGGAGGGACGGCTCGATCTCGGCAATCTGCTGCTGCTCCAGCTCGGCGCCCGCCACGAGCAGATGGTGGCCGACTTCTGCGAGGAGGCGCTGGAAGCGCTGTCGGCGATGAGCGGCAAGGCGACGGTGGTACCGCTGGAGGATGGCAAGCGCGAGAAGGGCTGAGGGCGCCGACGTTACGCGAGCCCTTTCCGCCTCCTCGCTGTCATCGCCCGCGAAGGCGGGCGATCCAGTATTCCAGAGACGGCGCGGCTAGAGCCGAGGAGCCGCGGCGTACTGGATGCCCCGCCTTCGCGGGGCATGACACCGGTTTGTTTCGGGACCGGATGAGCGACACAACACCGCCCCCCAGTTCCCGCCGCCCAACTTTAAGACAGCGGCTCCGCATTCCTTAACTCGTTATTTACCGTAACAGGAAAAAGTCGGTTTTCGAGGCAGACGACCCGCGCCAAATTCGATTGTCTTTGCAACCGGCACGCGTGGGGAAGCTGGAGGCGCCGGGGTGGGGTGCCGAAGTCGGAACCGGACAGAGTCATGAATTCGCGCGTATCGTGGAGTGTCGACGGCATCGATCCATCCGTCCGGGAGCGGGCCGAGGCTGCTGCGCGCCGTGCCGGCATGTCGCTCAACGATTGGCTGAACTCCACGCTCGGCGATACTGCCCCGCCCAACTTCCGCGGATCCTACGATCAGCGTCCGCAGCACGTGCCGAGCCAAGGACCGAGTCAGGAGAGCCGCGAAGTCGCCGACATCCACCAGCGGCTCGACGCGATCACCCAGCAGATCGAGCGGATCTCGAAACCCGCGCCGCGCCAAGACTCCTCAAGACAAGACGCCTCAAGACAAGACGCCTCACGACCAGACGTCTCGCGTGAGCAGGGCGTCGCGCGCCAGCTCAACGATGCGATCTCGCGGCTCGACGCGCGCCTGTCGCAAATCTCCCGTCCACAGCGGCAAGCGCCGCAGCCGCAGGCCCCTCGCCCCACCCCGGCCGAGACGCGTCAGCGCCAGGCCGATGCCGTCGAGCGCGCCGCCGCGCAGGTCTATCGCGGCTCACCACCCCTGAGCCCGGCTTCGTTCGACGTCGCGGTCGCCGAGATCACCGCGCGCCAGAGCGAGCTCGACGGCTTTGCGCCGCGGCAGATGCCGCCGCGTGCCGCGCCGCCGCTTGCGCCAACGGCTCCTTACGCGCCGCCGATGGCACCGCCCGCCCCTAACTATGCGCCGCCGCCACCGCAGCCGGGGCCGGATTTCTCCGCGCTCGAGCGCCATCTGCTCAAGATCACGAGCCAGATCGAATCGCTGCAGCGGCCTGACAATACCGAGCAGGCCATCAACGCCTTCCGCAGCGAGCTGGCCGAAATCCGCGCCGCCATCACCGAGGCGATGCCGCGGCGCGCGATCGAATCGATCGAGAACGAGATCCGCTCGCTGCATCGCCGGATCGACGAGACCCGCTCCAACGGCACCGACGGGCAGGTTCTTGCCGGCATCGAGCGCGCACTGTCCGACATCAAGCAGGTGCTGCGCACACTGACGCCGGCCGAGCAGCTCACCGGCTACGACGAGGCGATCCGCAATCTCGGCGCCAAGCTCGACCTGATCCTGCGCGCCAATGACGATCCCTCGACCGTGCAGCAGCTCGAAGGCGCGATCGCGGCGCTGCGCGCCATCGTCTCCAACGTCGCCTCCAACGAGGCGCTGGCGCGGCTATCCGAGGACGTACAGCTGCTGTCGTCCAAGGTCGACCAGATCACCCGCGCCTCCGGCCATGGCGACAGCTTCGCGGCGCTGGAGCAGCGCATCGCGGCGCTCACGGCGGCGCTGGAAACCCGCGAGCGGCCGCAGCCGTCCGAGAGCACCGAGCATCTCGAAGCTGCGATCCGCGCGCTGTCGGACCGTTTCGACCGCATGCAGGTCGGCAACGATTCCGCCTCGACCTTCGCCCATCTCGAGCAGCGTGTTTCCTATCTCCTGGAGCGGATCGAGGCCGCCGCCGATCCGCGCAACGGCAATTTGAGCCGCGTCGAGGACGGGCTGCACGACATCCTCAGGCACCTGGAACGGCAGCAGGCGACCTATGCGGCCCTCGCCGAGAGCCGCAGCTCCGCGCCGCCGCCCGATTCCGGCATGGTCGACCTCGTCAAGCGCGAGCTCTCCGACATCCGCTTCAGTCAGGCCGAGACCAACCGGCACACCCAGGACTCGCTCGAGGCCGTCCACAGCGCGCTCGGTCACGTCGTCGATCGCCTCTCGATGATCGAGGGCGATCTGCGCGCGGTGCGCACCGCGCCGCCTCCCCCCGCCCCACAGCCGATGTCGACGCCGATGGCAGCGGCGATGGAGCCGGCGCCGATGGCGCGCGAGCCGCAGCCGCAACCGCCAGCACAGCCGCCGAAATACGATCCGAAGCCCGAGCTACCCAATCCGGCTGCCGCGCAGGCGCCGCCGGCTGCCTTCGTCGCCGCACCGCGCGAGTTCCACGCCGCCACCCCCGCCGCCCCGCCGCCCGTGCCGGCGGCGCCGCCGGTTCCGCCGCGCGCGATCAGCGAGATCCTGGAGCCGCACACGGCGCGCGCTGCACTCGCGCCGGAGCTGCCGCCGGATCACCCGCTCGAGCCGGGCACACGGCCGGGCGGGCGCGTCGCCACGCCGTCGGAACGCATCGCCGCCTCCGAAAGCGCGATCAGCGGAATTGCCGCCGCACCGAAGGAGCCGGTGTCGTCGTCGAGCTTCATCGCGGCCGCCCGCCGCGCGGCGCAAGCTGCCGCCGCACAGCCGCCCGAGAAGCCGGCCCGCGGCGCCAAAGCCGCGATCGCCCGCGCCAAGGAGAAGGGCCAGGAAGGCGGCTCGACCATCACCTCAAAAATCCGCTCGCTGCTGGTCGGCGCGAGCGTGGTCGTGATCGTGCTCGGCACCTTCAAGATGGCGATGAACCTGCTCGAAGGCGGCAGCTCGTCACCGACGCCGCAGGCGATGCAAAACATCCCGAGCGAGCCGGCACCGCAGCCGGCGCCGCCGCCGGTCGAGACCAAGCCAGCCGCGCCCGAGCAGGTCACCCCGTCGATGACATCGCCGACACCGATCGGACGGCAATCGCAGAACAATGCCGCGCCGGCGCCTCTTCCCGGTTCCGGCGGCTCGGCCTCGGTTGAAATCCCGCAAGCGCCTGCCGCGGCGATGCCGCCGGCCTCAAGCGACGTCACCGGCGCGCTGTCGGGCACGAGTCGCGCCAAGCTCGGCGTCGTCCAGGTGCCGCCGAGCGAGAAGCTGCCTGACGGCATCGGCGGCCCGGCCTTGCGCAGCGCCGCGATGAAGGGCGATGCGACCGCGGCCTACGAGATCGGTGTGCGCTTTGCCGAAGGCAAGGGCGTCGCCACGAATTACGACGAAGCGGCGAAGTGGTACGACCGCGCGGCGCAGGCCGGGGTCGTCCCCGCAATCTTCCGCCTCGGCACGCTCTACGAAAAGGGCCTAGGGGTGAAGAAGGACGCCGACATCGCGCGCCGCTACTACACCCAGGCCGCCGAGCGCGGCAACGCCAAGGCGATGCACAATCTCGCCGTGCTCGATGCCGACGGCGGCGGTCGCGGCGCCAATTACAAGAGCGCGGCGCAGTGGTTCCGGAAAGCGGCCGATCGCGGCGTCGCCGACAGCCAGTTCAACCTCGGCATCCTCTATGCCCGCGGCATCGGCGTCGAGCAGAACCTCGCCGAATCCTACAAATGGTTCAACCTGGCAGCTGCCCAGGGCGATGCGGATGCCGCCGGCAAGCGCGACGACGTCGCCAAGCGCCTCGACCCGCAATCGCTGGCGGCCGCCAAGCTCGCGATCCAGACCTTCAGCGCCGAGCCGCAGCCCGACGATGCCGTCAACGTTGCGACCCCGAACGGCGGCTGGGACAGCGCACCGCAGGCCAGCGCGAAGCCGGCCCCCAAGCAAGTGGCGACGAAACGCTCGGCCTCAGCGGCGCATTGAGCCGCATCGCATTCGATCCAACGCTGAGACACCCCGACCCTCTCCGCAAGCGCATGGCTACCGCATATGACCTGTGGCGGCGGCTGCGCGCACGCCTCGTCCTTCGAGACGGCGCTAACGCGCCTCCTCAGGATGAGGCTAATCAGCATCAGTGCTCGTTGAAACCGCTGCCGCGCACTCCGCCCTCATCCTGAGGAGCCGGCCCAAAGCGGGCGTCTCGAAGGATGGCCGCAGGAAAAAGCTCCCAAATACGATAGCCCTGCGCAACCGGGAGACGGCTGGGGGTATTAGCTCGCAGCTTTTGCATTCTGCCGGGAAATCGCTATTTTCCGCGGCCCGGAGGCCCCTGATGTCCGTTATTGATCTAGCCGCAAACCCGAGCGAGTTGCGTGCGCTCGCCGAACAATCCAACGCCTGGCCGTTCGAGCAGGCGAAGGCCATTGTCGCGCGGCTGAAGAAAAGCCCGAAGGACGAGGTGCTGTTCGAGACCGGCTATGGTCCGTCCGGCCTGCCGCATATCGGCACGTTCGGCGAGGTGGCGCGCACCTCGATGGTGCGCCACGCCTTCCGCGTGCTCACCGAGGACAAGGTCAAGACGCGCCTTTTGGCGTTCTCCGACGACATGGACGGCTTCCGGAAGGTGCCCGACAACGTTCCGAACAAGGAGATGCTGGCTGCTCATATCGGCAAGCCGCTGACGCGGGTGCCGGATCCGTTCTCCAACGAGTACCCGTCGTTCGGCGCGCACAATAACGCGCGCTTGCGCGCGTTTCTGGATCATTTCGGCTTCGACTACGAGTTCGCGAGCTCGACGGACTATTACACGTCGGGCCGCTTCGATGCGACGCTGCTGAAGATGCTCGCCGCCTACGACAAGATCATGGCGATCATCCTGCCGACGCTGGGCCCGGATCGCCGCGCGACCTATTCGCCGTTCCTGCCCATCAGCAAGACCACGGGCGTCGTGCTGCAGGTGCCGATGATCCGCCGCGACGTCGCGGCGGGCACGGTGACCTACGTCGATCCCGATACCAACCAGGAAGTTGAAACGCCCGTCACCGGCGGCAACGTCAAGTGCCAGTGGAAGGCCGACTGGGCGATGCGCTGGGTCGCGCTCGGCGTCGACTACGAGATGGCGGGCAAGGACCTGATCGATTCCGTGAAGCTGTCCGGCGCGATCGCCAGAGCGCTCGGCAGCACGCCGCCCGAAGGCTTCAACTACGAGCTCTTCCTCGACGAGAAGGGCCAGAAGATCTCGAAGTCGAAGGGCAACGGCCTGACCATCGACGAATGGCTGCGCTACGCCTCACCGGAATCGCTCTCGTTGTTCATGTACCGCGAGCCGAAGGCGGCCAAGCGGCTGTATTTCGACGTCATCCCGCGCAATGTCGACGACTACCAGCAATTCCTCGACGGTTTTCCGAAGCAGGACGGCAAGCAGCAGCTCGGCAATCCGGTCTGGCACATCCACAACGGCAAGCCGCCGACGGGCGACATGCCCGTCACCTTCCAGCTGCTCCTGACGCTGGTGTCATCGTCGAACGCGGAGAACGCCGAGACGCTGTGGGGCTTCATCGGCCGCTACCGGCCCGGCGTGAGCCCGCAGACCCATCCGAAGCTGGATGCGATGGTGGGCTATGCCATCAACTATTATCGCGACTTCGTCGCGCCGACGAAGCAGTTCCGCGTACCCACGGACAGCGAGCGCGCCGCGCTGCAGGATTTGCGCGATGCGCTGTCGCAGCTTGCGCAGGACGCATCCGCCGAGGACATCCAGAACGTCGTCTACGAGATCGGCCGCCGCGAGCCGTTCCTCGACCAGGTCAAGAAGGGCAAGGACGGCCGCCCCGGCGTCACGCTGGACTGGTTCAACATGCTCTACCAGGTCCTGCTCGGCCAGGAGAAGGGCCCGCGCTTCGGCTCTTTCGTCGCGGTCTACGGCGTGCAAAACGCGGTCAACATGATCGACGGCGCCCTGGCGAGGAGTGCGTGAGCGGCGCAGTCACTGGCTCGCCCAGAGGATCCGCGCAACCCAGGCGACATCGCTTGCCGCGACCGTTCGCGCCGCCTGTGACGCATCGAGGGGCGCCAACTCCAGGGTCTTTGCCGTGCGGCGCTTCAGGGTCGCAATCGTGATCTCGTCCGTCTTGATCTTGACCACCACGCGATCACCCTTGCGGATCGGCGCCGCAGGCGAGACCAGGATGATGTCACCGTCGCGATAGGCAGGCAGTAGCGCAGCGCCGGAAATCTCCAGCGCAAAGACTTGACCGTCCTCTCCGATCGGAAGCGCGATCTCGGTCCAGCCCCTGCCGGTTGGAAGACCGGCCTCATCGAAGGCGCCGCTCATTCCGGCCTGTGCAAAGCCGAGCAGCGGCACCGAGCCGCGGCCGCTTCCACCGTCGTCATCAATCAGCTTCGCAAAGCTATCGATCGAGGCGTCGGCCGCCGCCAGCGCTTTTGCGATCGATTCGGTCGAGGGCCAGCGCTCGCGGCCGTCGGCGGTGACGCGCTTGGACCTGTTGAAGGTGGTAGGGTCGAGCCCGGCACGCTTGGCAAGGCCGGACGGCGACAATCCGGCGCGCGCCGCCAGCCGGTCCAGCGCGGCCCAGATCTGGTCGTGAGTCAGCACCCTCTGCGCTTTGGCCTGTCTGACCATGGAAGGTCCAGCCCGTCGCAACTCAGGAAAACTGTCCTCAAATCAACCGGTTTTCCGTTTTTCGCGCAAGAGGCGACCGAGGCGGCGTTCGCAAACGAAGCGGGTAGCCGTTCGCGTCAGGAAAGCGCGCAAAACGGGAATCTGGAGCCCCGTGCCGATTTCATCGGCGCGGAAAAGGCTCTAAGCCTTGAGTTCGGAAGGGGCGGGCTTTACGGTCGCGCCGGGGTTTCGAGGACCCGCGAAAAGCGAAAAAACCCAAGAGACTCAAAGAACAAACAAGGCTGCGGTAGCGGTGGTCAAGATCTACAAAATCTGTCCGGCCTCGGCCTGGCGCGAGGCGGAACGGCAGGGTGTCTACCGGGGCAGCGCAGATGACGCGCGCGACGGGTTCATCCATTTCTCGACCGCGGCCCAGGTTCCCGAGACCCTGCGCAAGCACTATTTCGGGCAGCGCGCGCTGTTCCTGGTCGAGGTCGATGGCGACGCGCTCGGCAGCGAGTTGCGCTGGGAACGCTCGCGCAATGACGAGCTCTTCCCGCATCTCTATGGCGAGCTCGATCTCGGCGCGGTCCTGGCGGTGATGAACCTCAACATGCGCTCTGACGGCAGTCACGATGTTCCGGAGCTGTTGCCGTGATCCGCGCGTTCGACGCCTTTTCGCTGCCGGTGCTGCGCTGGCTCGATCCCGAGGACGCGCATCGCCTCGCGATCCAGGGCCTGCGCTTCCTGCCGCCGGTCAAGCCGCGCGCCGATGATCCCAAGCTCGCGGTGCGCGCCTTCGGGCTGAACTTTCCCAATCCGATCGGCATGGCCGCGGGCTTCGACAAGAGCGCCGAGGTGCCGGACGCGCTGCTGCGGCTCGGCTTCGGTTTCGTCGAGATCGGCTCGGTGACGCCGAAGCCGCAAGCCGGCAATCCGCGGCCGCGGCTCTTCCGTCTCGAGCGCGACGAGGCGATCATCAACCGCATGGGCTTCAACAATGACGGCGCGGAGGCGGCTCTGCGCCGGCTTGCCGCGCGCGCGCAGCACGGCGGCATCGTCGGCGTCAATGTCGGCGCCAACAAGGATTCGCCGGACCGCGTCGGCGACTACGTCAAGCTGATCGAGACCTTCGCGCCGGTGGCGAGCTATTTCACCGTCAACGTCTCCTCGCCGAACACGCCGGGCCTGCGCAACCTTCAGGAAGGCGCGCTGCTCGACGATCTGCTCGCGCGCGTGATCGAGGCCCGCGAGCGTGTCAGGCAGAAGGCCGGCGACACGCCCGTGCTGCTCAAGATCGCGCCGGATCTGAGCCTCGCCCAGCTCGACGATGTCGTGCAGGTCGCGCGCTCGCGCCGGGTCGACGGCATGATCGTGTCGAACACCACGGTCGCGCGGCCGAGCACGTTGCGTGAAGAGACGCGGGCGAAGGAACAAGGCGGCCTGTCCGGCCGGCCGCTGTTCCGCCTGTCGACGCGCATGGTCGCGGAAACCTATGTGCGCGTCGAGGGCGCATTCCCGCTGATCGGCGTCGGCGGCGTGGATTCGGGCGGCGCCGCGCTGACCAAGATCCGCGCCGGCGCCAGCTTGATCCAGCTCTATTCCTCGCTGGTCTACAAGGGCCTCGGCCTGGTCGACGAGATCAAGCGCGACCTGACGTCGACATTGCTGCGGACAGGGCGGGATTCGCTGTCGGAGATCGTCGGCGCCGACGCGGCGACGCTGACGGCGGAAGACTGGCCGGGGATGTGAGGCGTCCTTCGCCTCTCCTCGCCTGCGCAGACTTCGTAGCCCGGATGGAGCGCAGCGCAATCCGGGAAGCTATCGGCATGGACAAAGCCCCCGGATTACGCTGCGCTCCATCCGGGCTACGGTTCTTCTACGGCTTCACGAACGTCGCCCGGTACAGCGCCGGATACCTCGCGCCCTGCAAGCCGCCGCGCGCGACGTAGAACGCGATCAGCGCACTCCACAGGCCGGTATTGCCGAACGATTGCAGCGCCAGCCAGGCGGCGAAGAAGATCGCGAGCGAGAGCAGCATCAGATTGCGCATCTCCCGCGCCCAGGTCGCGCCGACATAGATGCCGTCGAAACCGAAGGCGAACACGCCGGGGAGCGGCGCCAGCACGATGAAGGGCAGGAACTCGCGCGCCGCGCGGCGGACGTCCTCGCTCGCCGTCATGACGTTGATGATGTCAGGGCCGAACGCGGCGAACAGCACGGCGACGACAATTGCGAAGCCGAGCCCCCAGAGCAGCACCAGCCTGGTCGAATCCGCAAATCCCTTGGCGTCGCGGCCGCCAAAGGCGCGGCCGCAAAGCTGCTGGGCCGCATTGGCAAGGCCGTCGAGGAAGAAGGCGCTGACCAGGAGGAAATTGTTGAGCACGGAGTTCGCGGCCAGCGTGACGTCGCCGGCCCGCGCGCCCTTGGCGGTGAAGAACAGGAACACGGCGATCAGCGCCGCGGTGCGGATCAGGATGTCGGTATTCACCGCCAGGAGCCGCATCAGCTTGTCGCGATCGAACAGCGTTGCGCGAGGTATGGCAAAACCGCCGAGTGCATGGCGCCTGCACACGATCACGCCGAGCATGAAGCCGATCGTCTCGGACAGAAGCGCGGCGATCGCCGCGCCGGCAATGCCGGTGTCGTAGACCAGCACCAGCAGGATCGTCGCCACCATGTTGATGAGGTTGATGACGACCTGGAGCGCAAGGGCCGGATTGGCGCGGGCCTGCCCCACCAGCCAGCCGAGGATGACGTAATTGGCGAAGGCGAAAGGCGAGGACCAGATCCTGATCATGAAATAGGTCTTTGCGGCCTGCGTCACGCCCTCGCTGCCGCCCATCAGGTCGAACAGTGCGCCTGCCAGCGGCAGCTGCAGCACGATCAGCGCCGCACCGATCAGGCCGGCGACGATGAAACCGCGCACCAGGATCACGGTCTGCTCGCGCGTCTCGCCCGCGCCGAGCGCCTGCGCGGTGAAGGCGAGCGTGCTCATGCGCAGGAAGCCGAACAACCAGAACAGGCAGTCGAAGATGACGGAGGCCATCGCGACGCCGCCGAGCAGCGCGGCATCGTCGAGCCGCCCGATCGCGGTGGTCGAGACCACGCCGATCAGCGGCGTCGTGAGGTTCGCGACCATCGCCGGACCTGCAATGGCGAAGACCTGCCGGCTACCGACGCGGTGATGGACGGGTGCGTGCATCTTTCAGAACACGAGCACCATGCCGTCTTCGGCGGCGAGGTGCTCGACCTCGCCCAGGCGCGACAGCATGTCGTCACTCATATGGGTGAGGACGAGCCGCTTGGCGCCGATGTCGGGCAGATGCTGTTCCAAGGTCTTCAGGCTGAGGTGATTCTTGACCACCTTCTCGTACATATAGGCTTCGGCGATGAAAAGGTCCGCGCCATGCGCCAGCGGAATGAGCGTCTCCGTCCATTCGGTATCGGCGGTGTAGGCGAGCGTGCGGCCCTCGGCCGCGATGCGATAGGCGAGGAACGGTCCGCCTGATTCGCCGTGCACTACCGGATAGGGCGTCACATTCACCGCGCCGAAGCGCTGGCTTTGCCCGGGCGCGAGCTCGACCACGTTCAGCTCGAAGCGCTGCTTGGTGTTCGAGGAATGCTCGAACAGCGCCTCCATCACCTCGCGCAGCCGCCTGTCGATGCCTTGCGGGCCCGCGATCGTCAGCGGCCGCGTTCGCCGCGAGAATTGCGCGTCGAGCAGAACGAACGGCAGGCCGGCAAAATGGTCACCATGGAAATGCGTGATCAGGATCAGGTCGATGTCGCCCCGATCGATCTCGAGCCGCTTCAGCGCCGGCAGCGCCGACGCGCCGCAGTCGATCAGGAAGTTCGCTTTGCGCCCCGAGACGTGGAAGCAGGTGTTGAGCCTGCCGCCGGAGCCGAAGGCATCACCGCAGCCGACGAACCGCAATTGCATCGGCTGCGCACTCCCTCAATCCGATCCTTACCTGCCGCGCGGCGCGCCGAACACGCGCGACAGCAGCCAGATCGGAATCACGATGACCGCACCGAGCAGGAAGTAGCGCCACAGCCAGTTCACCGCATCGAAGCCGAGGTCCCACAGCCGCTGGAACAACAGGCGAATGCTGTGGATGATGTTCCAGGGATCGAAGCCGATCGTCGCCAGCACGACGCCGACCAGGATCGAGAGCAGCACCAGGCGGAACGCGACCGCCAGCGGCGAGCCGCCGAGAAAGCGGTGCAGGCCGTCGCTGCGGCCGGCCGGCAAATCTCTGACGTCTTGGACCATCGCAAACTCCTGAAGCGGATTCGAACCCATTATAGGCACGGCGGGGGACATGGGGAACCCGCAAGGGGCCGTCAATCGGGTTACGGGAGTTTAATTCGGGCGGAAGAGGGAGCGCACCGTCCTCGTGGCAACAGTTCACACCTCGATCTCCGCCGCCTCGGCCTTCAGCATCTTCTCCAGCGTCTCCAGCCGGTCGGCCTCTCGCGGCGGCTTGTCCCAGCGCAGGCGGCTGATGCGGGGGAAACGCATGGCGACGCCGGATTTGTGCCTGGGCGAGCGCTGCAATCCTTCGAAGGCGACCTCCAGCACCAGCCCCTTGTCGCCCTCATGCACGACATGACGCACGGGGCCGAACTTTTCCGTGGTGTTGCGGCGGACGAAGCGGTCGATCTGCAAGAGCTCCTCGTCGGTGAAGCCGAAATAGGCTTTCCCGACCGGCACCAGCTCCTCGCCATTCTCGGTCTCGGTCCAGACGCCGAAGGTGTAGTCGGAATAATAGGACGAGCGCTTGCCGTGGCCGCGCTGCGCATACATCAGCACGGCGTCGATGATGTGCGGGTCGCGCTTCCACTTCCACCATTGCCCCTTCGGCCGCCCCGGCAGATAAGGCGCATCGCGCCGCTTCAGCATGACGCCTTCGACGGCGTCCGCGTCCTCGCCGGCGCCGGCGCTCGCAGGATCCGCGCGTGCGGCGGTGAGTGCCTCCCAGCTATCGAAGGGTACGGTGGGCGAGAGATCGATGCGGGGATCGTCGAGCTTTGCGATGAATCGCTCCAGCCGCTCGCGCCGCTCGGCAAAAGGCAGCTCGCGCAGATCGTTCTCGTCGTCGCCGAGCAGGTCGTAGGCACGCAGGTGAATCGGAAACTCCTTGATCAGCTTCGGCGACACGACCTTGCGGTTGAGGCGCTGCTGCAACACGTTGAAGCTCTGCACCCGGCCCTCGCGCAGGATCAAGAGCTCGCCATCGATCGCGCCCGGCAGGCGCAGCGACGGCACGAGATCCGGAAAGCTTCCCGTGATGTCCTCGCCAGTGCGCGAATAGAGCCGCGCGGTGATATGGCCGCGCTCGTCGCGCCCGGCCACCGCCTGCACGCGGATGCCGTCCCATTTCCATTCGGCGATGTAGTCGGCGGGATCGAGCGCGGCGAAATCGTTGTCCTCGATCGCATGCGCCAGCATCACCGGCCGGAACGGCGCGGGATCGCGATTGACGGGCTTGTCGCCGCGGCCTTCCAGCCAGGCGAACAGGTCGAGATAGGGCGGGACGAGCCCCGGCCAGATCAGCTCGATCTCGTGTGGGTCCTTGTCGCCGAGCGCTGCGGCCGCAGTCTTGGCAAGGCGCGCGGAGATGCCGATCCGCAAGCTCCCGGTGACGAGCTTCAGCAGCGCCCAGCGCCCGGTCTCATCTAACTCGTCGAGCCAGCGCTCGAGCTGCTTGGGCAGCTCGGTCTTGCCCAGCGTGCGCAGCGTGGTAACGACCTCGGTGAGGCTCGGTGGCGGCGGGTTGTTGTGGGCGGCGAGCGCGGCCTTCGGCCACATCAGCGCCACCGTCTCGGAGAGATCGCCGACATAGTCGTAGCTCAGCCCGAACAGCACCTCGTCCGTGCGTGCTGCGATGAGGTCGCGGATCAGCGCGGGCTTGGCGTGCTTGAAGCTGAGTGCGCCGGTCAGCGCAGCCAGCGCATAGCCGCGGTCGGGATCGCCGACCTCGCGGAAATAACCGGTGATCAGCCGCAGCTTGTTGTTGCGGCCGGGCTCATAGGCGAGACGGTCGAGCAGCTCGGCGAAGCGGTTCATGCTTCGGCCTCGCCTTGAATCGGCGTCTCGCTCTCCTCCTCGTCGCCATAGCCGACGAGGTCGAGCGGCCGTGCCTTCAGGCCTTTGCTCCGGCACCAATGCACCAGCGCATCTTCCTGGCCGTGGGTGACCCAGATCTCGCCGGCGCCGGTCGCCGCGATGGTTGCGGTGAGGCCGTCCCAATCGGCGTGATCGGAGATCACCAGCGGCAGCTCGACGCCGCGCTGCCGCGCCCGGGCGCGCACGCGCATCCAGCCCGAGGCGAAGGCGGTGACGGGATCGGGAAAGCGCCGCGTCCAGAGATCGGAGGTGGCCGAGGGCGGTGCCAGCGTGATGGTGCCGGCGAGCGCCGCCTTCTTCATGCCCTTCACTGGTTTGAGCTCGCCGAGGTCGATCCCGCGGCTCTGATAGTAATGCGTAATCGTCTCCATCGCGCCATGCAGGTAGATCGGCGCGTCATAGCCGGCCAGACGCAGCAGCTTGATCACGCGCTGCGCCTTGCCGAGCGAGTAGGCGCCGACGAGATGCGCGCGCTCCGGAAACAGCGCGACCGAAGCCAGCAGCTTCTTGACCTCGTCGCTCGCATCGCCATGCCTGAAGACCGGCAGGCCGAACGTCGCCTCGGTGATGAAGACATCGCAGGGCACCAGCTCGAACGGCGCGCAGGTCGGGTCCGGCGCGTCCTTGTAGTCGCCGGAGGCGACGATGCACGTGTCCTTGCACGAGACGGCGATCTGCGCGGAGCCCAGCACGTGGCCGGCCGGGTGAAACTTGATCTTGACGTCGCCGAGCCGGATCTCCTCGCCATAGCGGATGGCCTGGGTCGAACCGGCGAAGTTCTCGCCGTAACGCAGCCGCATCATGTCCAGCGTTTCCTGCGTCGCCAGCACCGCGCCATGGCCCGCACGGGCATGGTCGGAATGGCCGTGGGTGATCACGGCCCGCTCCACGGGGCGGACGGGGTCGATATGGAAGCCGCCGGGCTTGCAGCACAGGCCGGCAGCATTTGGCAGCAGGATGTCTTGCGGACGCATGCCTGTTATATAAGTCGAGCCATCACATCTTCGAGTCACTTACCCGTTTCGTTTCCTGGTTCCTCAATGCCGCTCCGCCTGTTCCTGACCTCCGGCGATCTCATGGCCGACCGCCGTTTCGAGTTCGCGCGTGATCTCCAGCTCAAGGGCGACCTTCCCGCCGCGGCCGACCTCCTGGAGCAGGCGATCGAGCTTGCACCTGATTTCACCTCGGCCTGGTTCACGCTCGGCGAGATTCGTCAGCAGCTCGGCGAGCGCGACAAGGCCATCGCGGCCTTTCGTGAAGCGCGGCGATGCGACCCCGGGGATCAGCACGGCGCCGGCCTGCACCTGATGCGGCTCGGCGATACCGAGATGGCGGAGATGCCCAAGGCCTACGTGCAGGCCTTGTTCGATCAATACGCGCCGCGGTTCGAGCACGCGCTGATCAACGATCTCGGCTATCGTGCCCCGACGCTGATCTTCAAGGCGGTGCTGGCGGCGCGCGTCGCCGCCAAGAAGCCCGCCTACTTCAAGCGCGCCATCGATCTCGGCTGCGGCACCGGGCTCGCGGCCGCTGCCTTCGCCAAGCAGGTCGACCATTTCACCGGCATCGATTTGTCATCCGGCATGATCAAGGAGGCGCGGGCGACGAACCTCTATGCCGAACTCGAAGTCGCCGACATGATCGAGGGCCTGCGCGGCAAGGCCGACGCGAGCGCGAACCTCGTCGTGGCCGCGGATGCGTTCGTCTATCTCTCCGATCTCGCGCCGGTGCTGAGCGAAGTAAGGCGCGTGCTCGTCTCAGGCGGCGTGCTCGCCTTCACGGTGGAGACGCATGCGGGCGACGGCATCGTGCTCGGCGATGGCCTGCGTTATGCCCATTCCGCGGAATATGTGCGCAGCGCCATCGCGAAGGCGGGGATGAAGCTGCTGACTCTGGAGCCGGCCTCGCCACGCAACGAGAACAACGAGCCGGTGCGTGGCCTCGTCGTCGTCGCCGAGAAAACTTGAGTCTAGGCGCTAACGTCTCATGATTTGAGCGTCATTGCGTCGCAAAGCTGCGACTTCCCACTTGCGAGCCGAGCTGCGATGTCAGCACAATGCGCGCATCAGGGAGAAAACAACAATGACCAAGAATCCATCACGGCGCGATTTCAGCGCCGGCGCGCTCGCCACCATCGCCGCATCGACATTGCCCGCGCCCTACGTCTGGGCCGCGGAGAAGAAATACGATGCGGGCGCCAGCGACACCGAGATCAAGATCGGTCAGACCGTGCCGCATTCCGGCCCCGGCTCGCTCTACGGCGTGCTCGGCCGCGTCGGCGAAGCCTATTTCCAGATGCTAAATGAGAAGGGCGGCATCAACGGGCGCAAGGTCAAGTTCCTCACCATGGATGACGCCTACAGCGCGCCGAAATGCGTCGAGGCCACGCGCCGGCTGGTCGAGCAGGAGGAAGTGCTCGCATTGTACGGCTCGCTCGGCACCGCGCCGCAGACCGCCGTGCACAAATACCTGAACTCCAAGGGCGTGCCGCAGCTCCTGCTCAACACCGGCGCGTCGAAGTGGAATAATCCGAAAGAGTTCAAGTGGACGATGGCGGGCCTGCCGCTCTATCCGACCGAGGCGCGCATCCTGGCGCGGCACGTCGTCAGCGTGAAGCCGAACGCGAAGATCGGCATCCTCTACCAGAACGACGATTTCGGCCGCGACTTCCTCGGTCCGTTCAAGAAAGTACTGGCGGACGCCGGCGGCACCGCGCAAGTGATCATGGAGCAGACCTACGATCTCACCGAGCCGACCGTCGATTCCCAGCTCATCAATCTCTCGAAGTCCGGAGCCGACGTCTTCTACAACATCTCGACCGGCAAGGCCTCGTCGCAGTCGATCCGGAAAGTGGCCGAGCTCGGCTGGAAGCCGCTGCACCTCCTGTCCGCCGGCTCCACCGGCCGCTCGATCCTCAATGCCGCGGGGCTCGAGAACGCCACCGGCATCGTCGCGATCCGCTACAACAAGGAGGTCGGCCTGCCCAAATGGGAGAAGGACCCGGACGTGATGGCGTTCGAGGAGCTGCGCAAGAAGTACACGCCGGCGATCGACCCCGACAACACCATCGCCTTCGCCGGCTACGGGCAGGCCGCCACCATGGCCGAGATCCTGCGCCGCTGCGGCAACGAGCTCACCCGCGCCAACGTGCTGAAGCAGGCATCGAACCTGCAAGGTTTCCACTCGCCGTATTTCCTCGATGGCGTCACCTACAGCTACACGCCCGAGGACTACACACCGATGAAGACGCTGTTCATCTCCACCTTCACCGGGAAAGACTGGGACATCTCCGACAAGCCGATGTCGGAGTAGCGAGGCGGGCCCCGTCGCCTTTTCCTTCTCCCCTTGTGGGAGAAGGTGGCGCGAAGCGCCGGATGAGGGGTATCTATCCACACGCGAGCTCGCGGAGAGAGACCCCTCACCCGTCTCGCCGCTTCGCGGCGAGCCACCCTCTCCCACAAGGGGAGAGGGTAAGAGCGCACATCCACTGCAGATTAACCCAAGCGATACACAGCCTTGGCATTCACGCCGAAAGCCTTGCCCCGCACGCGCGGGCCGAGCCTCGCCAGGCAGGTCTCCAGCGCGGTCTTGATCTCGCCGTAGCTTCCCGCGAGCAGGCATACGGGCCAATCCGATCCGAAGATCAGCCGGTCTTCGCCGAAACATTTCGCGGCGTGCTCCACGAACGGAAACAGCCGTTCTGCATTCCAGTCGTCCCAGACCGCCTCGGTCGCCAATCCCGAGATCTTGCACCAGACATTGCCGCAGGCAGCCAGCGCTGCGATGCGCTCGGTCCATTCCGCGCTCCCGCCGGCGGCAATCGGCGGCTTGGCGGCGTGATCCAGCACGAAACGCGCGTGCGGAAAGGCCTGCGCGGTTGCGACCGCCGCGGGCAGCTCGCGGCTGCGGACAAGGAAATCGTAAGCGAGATCGTGGGCGAACACGGCCGTGAGTCCGCGCTGGACGTCCTCGCGCAGCAGCCAATCCGCATCGAGCTCGTCGTGGACCTGGTGGCGGATGCCGACCAGCTTGCCGCCACCAGGCAGAGCGCGCAGCCGGTCGAGCGTCTCGCCGAGCGCCGCATCGGTGAGATCGGCCCAGCCGACCACGCCGATCACCGAGGGCGTCGCATCCGCGATACGCAGGAACTCCTCGGTCTCCTCCAGCGCTGAGCGGCATTGCACCAGGATGCTGGCCTCGATGCCGTTCGCCTGTAGCAGCGGCGCGAGATCGGCCGGGCCGAAGGCACGGCGGATCGGCGCCAGCTCGTCCGCTTCCATCCAGGGATAATCGGCGCGCGCCGGGTCCCAGAAATGCTGGTGGGCATCGACGATCATGCCTTAATCTCCGCCGGGAAGCGGCGCGCGCGCATCGACCAGCTTTCGCGTCCGCAGCTCCTGCCAGAATGCCGGCGGCACCGCCTTCTCGGACATCGCGATGTTGTCGGCGACTTCGGCGGCATTGCGCGCGCCCATCACGGCGACCGTCACCGCCGGATGGGCCATGCAGAATTGCAGCGCGGCGGCTTTCAGCTCGGTGCCGTGCCTGCGGCAGAGTTCGTCGAGCTCCAGCGCGCGTGCCACGAGCGCAACATCAGCATCCTGATAGTTGAATTTCGCGCTCGCCCGCGGATTGGCCAGGATGCCGCTGTTGTAGATGCCACCGAGCAAAATGCCGATATTGCTGGCCTGGCACAGCGGAAACAGCGCATCCAGTGCGCCCTGATCGAGCAGCGTGTAACGGCCGGCGAGCAGGAAGCAGTCGACCGGCACGGCCTCGGCGAAGCGAGCCAGCATCCCCGACTGGTTCATTCCGGCGCCGATCGCCTTGACCGTGCCGTCCTCGCGCAGGCGCTGGAGCGCGCGGAAGGCGCCGGTGACGGCATCGTCATAGTGATCGTCGGGATCATGCACGAGCAGGACGTCGACGCGGTCGAGGCCGAGGCGCTGCAGGCTCTCCTCCACCGACCGCATCACGCCGTCATAGCTGAAATCGAACACCGGCCGCTCGCGCGGCGTGCCCTTGTAGTGCTCGTCCTCCGGCGCAGCATTGTCCGGTGCGCGCAGCAGGCGGCCGACCTTGGTCGAGATGGCGTAGGAGTCGCGCCTCTGTTGCCGCAGGAAGGCGCCCAGCCGCCGCTCCGCGAGGCCGAAGCCGTAAAGCGGGGCGGTGTCGAAGAATCGGACACCGAGCGACCAGGCGCGTTCAATCGTCGCTTGCGCATCGGCATCGCTGACGGGCGAGAACAATCCGCCGAGCGGGGCTGAACCGAGGCCGATCGAGGTGACATCGAGAGCGCCGAGCCGCGACCTTTTCATTCCCATCGCCTTCCAGCAGTCGTCGTCCATTCCAAATCATCTCTCCCGCTTGCGGAAACCGCAAGCGGGAGAGGCATGCAGAAGCGCGGGGCTGGGCAGCGCTCCTACTTCAACATCTTCGCGACGTTGTCCTTGGTGACGAGATCGAGGCCGGTGTAGACGATCTCCGGCACCTTCTCGCCCTTCTTGATGGCGAGCAGCGTGTCCATCGCCTTCTCGCCCATCTCGAACGGACGCTGGCCGACCAGCGCATTGGCATAGCCGTCACGCAGCAGCTCGAGCTGCATCTTCAGCGTATCGGCGACGACCAGCGTGAACTTGCCGGAATCGATGTCCTTCTTGTTCCTGCTGGCGAAGGCCTTGAAACCTTCGGGCGCGAACATCGGCCAGCCGCCGATCGGAACGATGGCGGCGAGATCCGGCGTTGCGGTGCGCATGTCCGTCATCTGCTGGACCGCGAGCGCGGGATCGTCGTTGCAGAAGCTCGGCGAACCCGCGACCTCGGTCCATTTCGAGCCCTTCAGCGCCTCGCGCACGCCGTCGACACGCTCGGCCAGGTTCTTTGCGCCGGGACCGCCAGAGACCATCGCGTATTTGCCGCCGTCAGGCCGCAATTTCAGCAATTCCTTGCCGAGGGCCAGGCCGAACTCCTTGTTGTTGGTGCCGATATAGGCGATGCGCTTGGAGCCCGGCGCGTCGGCATCGAAGGTGATGACGGGAATGCCGGCGGCGGTCGCCGCCTCGATCGACTTGGTCATGGCCGCGACGTCCGCGACCGAGATGGCGAGACCGTCGACCTTCTGCGTGATGAAGTCCTGGATGATCTGGGCCTGGTTCGCCGGCTCATGCTCGACCGGTCCCTTGTAGATGCACTCGATGTTGCCGAGCTCCTTGGCGCGCTTCAGGCAGCCGTCGCGCGAAAAATCGAAGAACGGATTGTTCATCGCCTTCGGCACGATGACGAAGCGGTAGTTCGCAGCAAATGCCGGCGTGGCCATCATCGCAACCGCGATGCCGGCAAGAAGCAGTTTCCTCATTGTCTCCTCCACTCTTGTTGGTGCCTATCCCCTCGAAAGCCCCCGGGAAGCGGATAGGCGACGTTTTCCTTGCCTTCCCGAGATGTCGTCATGTCAGGTCATCCGCGAGCGGACGCGGTCGACCAGCACAGCCAGAATGATGATCACGCCGACCAGCGTCTGCTGCCAGTACGAGGAGACCTGGGCCAGCACGAGGCCGTTGCGGATCACCTCCAGCAGCACGCAGCCGACGATGGCCCCGAGCGGACCGCCGATGCCGCCGGCGAGATTGGCACCGCCGATCACGGCCGCCGCGATCACGTTGAGCTCGTAGGACATCGCCATGTTGGCCGGCGCCGATCCAAGCCAGCCGGAGATGATGATGCCCTGCAGGCCCGCGGCGAGCGCGCAGATCACGTAGACCTCGATCTTCACCCGCACCACCGGAATGCCGGTGAGCTCGGCCGCCTTCTCGTTGCCGCCGAGCGCAAAGACGTGGCGGCCGAACGAGGTGTGGTGCAGCACCACCGCCATGGTCAGCGCCAGGATCACGAGATAGATGAACGGCGCCGGCACGCCGAGCACGTCACCGGACGTGAGCGAATAGAAATAATCGGCGTCGGGCCCACCCGGGAAGCTGCCGCGTCCGTTGGAGACGACATAGCCGAGCCCGCGCACGATCGAGAGCATGCCGAGCGTGGTGACGAAGGGTGACAGGCCGAGCACGGCGATGCAGAAGCCGTTGACGAGGCCGGCAATCAGCGCGGCGCCGAGGCCGGCGAGGATCGAGACAAGCAGGATCAGCCCCGGAACATTGGCGAGCACGGTCTTGCCGTCGGCGGCCATGTGCACCAGCGGCGATCCGGGCGCCGACAACTCGGTCATCACCATCGATGTGATCATGGCGGAAAAGCACATCATCGATCCCACCGACAGGTCGATACCGCCGGTGATGATCACGAAGGTGACGCCGAGCGTCGCAATGGCGATGAAGGAAAAGTTCTTCGCCACGTTCTGCATGTTGCCCTGGGTGAAGAAGTAGGGGCTGGCGAAATGCATGATCACCAGCAGCACCGCCAGCGCGAGCAGGACGTAGCCGGTCTGCGAGGCGAAGATGCCGCGCTGCCACCACCTGATCTTGCCGACATTGGTGAAGCTGATCGGGGATTCCAAGGGCATGGCCATCACGCCGCCTCCTTCGCACCGGTGATGAGGGCGGTGACCTCCTCGGGGGAGGTCTGGTGAATCGACTTGTCGGCGCGCTTCTCGCCGCGTCGCATGACGACGACGCGGTCGCATACGGCGAACACGTCGGGCATGCGGTGCGAGATCAGCATCACGGCGACGCCCTGCTCCTTGAGCCGGTGGATCAGGCCGAGCACCTGCTCGACCTGGCGCACCGAGATCGCGGCGGTCGGCTCATCCATCATTACCAGCCGCGCATTGGAGAGCCGGGTACGCGCGATCGCGACCGCCTGGCGCTGGCCGCCCGACATCTGTCTGACGAGATCGTCCGGGCGCGTCTCCGAACGCAGCTCGCCGAACAGCTCCAGCGCGCGCCATGCCATCGCCTTGTGGTCGAGCAAGGCAATCGGTCCGAACCTGCGCTTCAACTCGCGGCCAAGGAAGACGTTGGCGGCGGCCGTGAGATTATCCGCCAGCGCGAGGTCCTGGTAGACGACCTCGATGCCTACGGCGCGGGCATCGACCGGCCGGTTGAAATGCACCGCGCTGCCGGCAAAGCGCATCTCGCCATGCGTGGGACGGAAATTGCCGGCGATGATCTTCACCAGCGTCGACTTGCCGGCGCCGTTGTCGCCCATCAGGCCGACCACCTCGCCGGGCCAGACCTGCATATCGACGTCGTGCAGCGCGCGGATCGCGCCGAACTCCTTGCCGATGCCGGTGAGCTCGAGCACCGGCGTCGCGTCAGTCTTCGTCATCAGCGGCGTTTCCTCAGACATAGCGGTTGACCAGGGTTTCCAGATATTCCTGCCGGCCCGAGCGCGGCTGCGGATCGAAGCCGGGAGACATCGCACGGTCGGCGAGATCGGCGAGCGAACGCTGGCCGCCGAGAATGGCGCGGCCCTCCGGGCTCGCCCAGCCCTCGTAACGTTTTGCGAGCGGCGCACTCAGCGTGCCGGCGTCGAGCATGTCGGCGGCGGCGAGGAAGGCCCGCGCACAGGCATCCATCGAGCCGACATGGGCATGGATGAGATCATCGGGATCGATCGACTGGCGGCGGATCTTGGCATCGAAATTGAGTCCACCCGTGGTGAAGCCGCCACGGTTCAGGATCTCGTGGAACACCAGCGCCAGCTCCGGCACGTTCATCGCGAACTGGTCGGTGTCCCAGCCGAGCAGATCGTCGCCGCGGTTGATGTCGAGCGAGCCGAACACGCCGAGCGCCTCGGCCAGCGCCACCTCATGATGGAAGGAATGGCCGGCGAGGATGGCGTGGTTCTGCTCGATGTTGAGCTTGACGTCCTTGAGCAGGTCGTAGCGTTCGAGGAAACCGTAGCAGGTGGCGACGTCGAAATCATATTGGTGCTTGGTCGGCTCCTTCGGCTTCGGCTCGATCAGCAGCGGGCCCTTGAAGCCTATTTTGTGCTTGTGCTCGACGACGAGCGAGACGAAGCGGCCGAGCTGGTCGAGCTCGCGCTTGAGATCGGTGTTGAGCAGCGTCTCGTAGCCCTCGCGTCCGCCCCACAGCACGTAGTTCTGCCCACCGAGCCGGTGCGTCACCTCCAGTGCGGCACGGACCTGGCCGGCGGCATAGGTGAAGATGTCGGGATCCGGATTGGTCGCGGCGCCCGCCATGTAGCGGCGGTGCGTGAACAGGTTCGCAGTGCCCCAGAGCAGGCGGACCTTGCTCGATGCCATCTTCTGCTCGAACAGATCGGCGATGGCGTTGAGGTTGGCGACGGACTCGGCGAGCGAAGCGCCCTCCGGCGCCGCATCGACGTCGTGGAAGGTGAAGAAGGGGACGTCCAGCAGGCGGAACAGCTCGAAGGCGGCATCGGCCTTGGCGCGGGCCATCGTCATCGCGTCGGTGCCGTGGTGCCAAGGCCGCAGGAAGGTCTCGCCGCCGAAGGGATCGCCGCCCGGCCAGCAGAACGAATGCCAATAGCAGACCGCAAAGCGCAAGTGATCCTCGAGCCGGCGGCCATGCACCAGGCGGTCCTTGTCGTACCAGCGGAAGGCGGGCGCACCTTCGGCCTCCTTGCCGCCGAAGGCGACGGGTGCACTTGCATCGAAGAATTTGGCTGGCGCGTTCACTTAAGGCTCCTTCAATGCGGGATAAAGCGCGCGCCATCGCCGATAGGCCTCGTCATAGGCCGCAGCGACGGACGGGCGGGGTGTGAAGCTTGCGAGCCTGCGCGGGCGCGTGCAGACGTCCGCGGGGTTCTCGCCGGTCGCAGCGAGCCGGCCGAGCCGCGCGGCGCCGAGCGCGGCGCCGACCTCGCCTTCCTCGACGCGGTGGACGGGCATGCCGAGCACGTCGGCGCAGATCTGCGCCCATAGCGGCGAGCGCGAGCCGCCGCCGACGAGATCGACCTCGGCGATCGGCCCGCTGGCTGTGCTCAGCGCCGCCAGATTGTCGCGCGCGGCAAAGGCGACGCCTTCGAGCACGGCCTGCACGATCTGGGAACGTCCGATCGCGCCGCGCAGGCCGACGAAGGCACCGCTGGCGGCGGCATCGTTGTGCGGCGTGCGCTCGCCGTCGAGATAAGGCAGGAACTGGACCGTGCCAGGTGCATCGACGCGCTCGCCGAGCGGCGCCAGGAGCGCTGCGGCCGGCGTCTCCATCACGCCGGCCAGCCAGGCGAGCGAAGCTGCGGCCGACAGCATCACGCCCATCTGGTGCCAGAGGCCGGGCAGCGCGTGGCAGAAGGCATGCACCGCCGAAGCCGGCGCGGGGGCGAAGCGATCGGTGACGCGGAACAGGACACCCGACGTTCCCAGCGACAGGAAGGCATCGCCCGGCGCGATGGCGCCGAGCCCGATCGCGCTGGCCGCATTGTCGCCGGCGCCGCCCGCGACCACGACATTTTTCGCCATGCCCCAGCGCTGCGCGTATTCAGGCGCGAGCACCGCGCTCACCGCACTGCCCTCGACGAGGCGCGGCATGTGGTGCAGATCGAGCCCGGTGGCATGCAGCAGCAGCGCGGACCAGCGCCGCAGGCCGACGTCGAGCCACAGCGTGCCTGACGCGTCCGACATGTCCTCGACCATCTCGCCGGTGAGGCGATAGCGGACATAGGCTTTCGGCAGCAGCACCTTTGCCACGCGGTCGAAGATCTTCGGCTCGTGCCGTGCCACCCAGAGTAGCTTCGGCGCGGTGAAGCCCGGCATCGCGAGATTGCCGGCAATCGCGTGCAGCGAGGGACAGCGCCGCTCCAGCGCGGCGCATTCGGCCTGCGAGCGGCCGTCGTTCCAGAGGATGGCCGGACGCAGCGGCCGGCCGTCCTCGCCAAGCAGCGTCGCACCGTGCATCTGACCCGACAGCCCGATGCCGCGCACCTGCGCAACCTCGCGCGGATGGCGCGCGGCGAGATCGTCGACGGCGCCGACGGCCGCATCGACCCAGGCGTCGGGATCCTGCTCGGACCACAGCGGCGCCGGGTGCGACAGCGCAAGCTCGCGCGCCGCCGTCGCGGTCACCGCGCCGGCTTCGCTCACGAGCACCGCTTTCACACCGGACGTGCCGATGTCGATCCCGAGATACAAATCGTCCTCCCTTTCGCCTGCCGCGGGAGAGCGATCTTGCGTCGCTTTTCCCCGCTGGCGGTCCCGTTTCCAAGTTCACCTGCCGCTAGGGCAGATTGTCCCGCATCACAATGTCGATCCGGATCTTCTCCTGTTCACTCAAGATCGGCTCGCCGCGGGCGAGCGCGAGCAGCACGCGGACGGCCGCGCGCGCTTCATGTCCGGGGTTCTGCGAGATCGCGGCATCCATCACGCCCTGCAGCAGCAAGCGGCGGGTCAGCGCGGTGACGTCGTGCCCGACGAACACCACCTGCTTGTCGCGCCCGGCCGCGCCGGATGCCTTCGCGTTCTGGGCCTTGTCGTTCAGCGCTTTGGCGACGCCCTGCGTGCCGGCGCCAACGTTGTAGAGGCCGACGATGTCGCCATGCTTGCCAAGCAGCCGCGCCAGCAGCTGCTCCGAACGATCGTCCTCGTCGCGCCCTTCCAGCACCGGCAGCACGCTGAGATCGGGGAATTCCGACGCCATCACCTGGTTGAAGCCGAAGATGCGCTCGGCATGATCGCGCAGGCCCTGCGAGCCCGCGATGATCGCGACCTTGCCGGACCTCTGGCCGACCAGGCGCCCGACCAGCGCGCCGGCGGTGCGGCCCGCGGCGATGTTGTCGATGCCGACATAATGGTGGCGGCGCGAGGACGGCACATCCGAGACCAGCGTCACGACCTTGGCGCCGGCATCGACGAGGTCATTGATGGCGGCGCGGACGCTCGGATGGTCCAGCGCCACCACGGCGACGCCGTCATAGTCGCCGGACAGCGCCTCGAGCGAGGCCGCGAGCGCGGCGGGCTCGAACACGTCGGTTGCGATCATCTCGACATTGAGGCGGCGGGCCGACAGCCAGCCCGCCATCTCGCCGAGATAGGCCTCGATCTGCTGCATGAACGGGTTCGGGCCCGACGGCATCACGAAGGCGAAGCGGCGGGCGCGGCCGCGCGCGAGCTCGGCGGCCGCCACATGCGGCTGGAACGAATTGCGCGCGATGGCATCCTTGACGCGCCGGACCGTATCCGGGCGGACCCCCGGCCGGTTGTGCAGCACGCGATCGACCGTGGCGAGGCTGACACCGGCCTCGCGGGCGATGTCCTTCAGCGTCAGCACAGTCGGGCTCAGGGTCTCGGCCATGGCTGAAGGCTAGCAGAGGTGTTTTGAGGTACGCAACTCATTTGATGAGGGGATCGGTCTTTTTGCTTCCCCTTCCAGGAACGGCTTCCCCGGCGGGCCGTTGCCGGGGCGTGCGTAACGACATCACCCATGATTCCGGCGAGGGGCTGAGCCCGACGCTCGAGCGCAACATCCAGGCGCTGGTGGCGCGGCGGCGCCGGGAGCAGCAGGCGGCAAGCGGCCAGGACAAGGTCGCGGACGCGATCACGGCCTTCACCGGCAGCATGATCTTCGTCTACCTGCACCTCGCCTTGTTCGGGTTCTGGATCATCGCCAACCTGCATTGGATCCCGGGAATTCCGGCTTGGGACGAGAGCTTCGTCGTGCTGGCGATGATCGCCTCGGTGGAAGCGATCTTCCTCTCCACGTTCGTGCTGATCTCGCAGAACCGCATGACCGCGGCGGCCGACAAGCGCGCCGATCTCGATCTCCAGATCAGCCTGCTCGCCGAGCACGAGCTGACCAAGCTTGCCCACCTGCTCACCCAGATCGCCGAGCGGCTCGACGTCAAGCCGGACGCGGAGCGCGACCTGCAGGAAGCGGAGCGGGACATCGCCCCCGAGCGCGTGCTCGACAAGATCGAGGAGACGCGCTCCTAGTCTGGCGCCGAGAGATCGAGCGTCAGGTACAGGCTGTTGGGATCCTCGACATAATCCTCGAACGGGCCGCAGGCGACGAAACCGTGCGCCAGATAGAGTGCGTGCGCCGGCTTGAAATAGTCCCACGAGCCGGTCTCGAGGCTGAGCCGCGTCAGGCCGCGCGCGCGTGCCTCCATGATGATGTGGCGCAGCATCTGGCCGCCATAGCCGCGCCGGCGCGCGGTCTGCAGCGTGTGCATCGACTTGACCTCGCCGTGTTCAGCCGAAAGCGTCTTCAACGCGCCGGTGGCGACCAGCGTCTCGCCGTCCCAGCCGGTCCAGAATGCGACGTCGGGCGCCCGCAGGCCCGCGAGATCGAGCGCATGGTCGCTGCCCGGCGCCGTCTGCGCCCGCGCAGCAGCAACGTGGTGATCGAGCAGCGCGACGACGCGCGGATCATAGGTGTCGCCGGTCCGGATCTGCATCGTGCTCGTCTCCACGCTTTGCCCTCACATCTTGCCGTAGGACGCGCCGCGCCTGACGATGATGACGTAGCGCGCGTCCTGCTTGGTTTCGTTCTCGAAGATCACCGCGCGCATCACGTCGAAATCCAGACAATCGCCCTCGCGCAGCCGCACCGCCTTGGCGTCGATATGCACGGCGATGGCGCCCTCCAGCATCAGGAGCTGCTGGGTGAAGGCGTTGCGGCCCCAGGGGCTGTAGGAGACGCGCGCGCCGGCGGGAAGGTCGACCACGATGATCTCGATGCCGCTGGCCGCATCCGGCGGCGAGGCGTGCCGCCGGCGATAGCCGCTGTCGGGGTCGCGCCAGAGCGGCTGGTCCGCCAGCCGCACCAGGCGCTCCGGCGGCTTCTCGGTGAGCGCGACGACATCGCTGAGCGTGACGTCGAGCGCCGCGCAGAGCTTGTTCAGCAGCGCCGCCGTCGCACTGCTCTGCGCCCGCTCCACCCGCCCGATCATGGCCCGGCTGACGCCGGAGCGCCCTGCAAGCTCGTTCAACGTCATGCCCGCCTGCGTCCGCAGCGTCTTCAGCCGCCGACCGATGGCGCGATCGAGTTTCTGCTGGTCCATGGGTTTCATCCGAATATGGCCCGACAGGAGGACCGCACCCCGCCAAAGCATGAGGGAGTTTAAGCCAACGAGTGGCCAATGCGGGGTCTCCAAGACCAATATATTAGAATCTTGATCCTGTTCGCGAGCGCGGCGTCATTCGCCCCTTGCTCGCCCCTGCGCGGAGGCATCGCCCACCAGCCGGTGATACTCGCGAATACAAAGGTCGAGATCGGACCGTAGGCGCTGCGCGGCTTCGATGTCGAAGTTCATATAGTTGACCGGCTCCCCTTCCGGGCCTGCATAGGCGTCGGGGCGCATTCTGAGAGCGACGAAATATTGGTCACCCTCAACGCTCTTCTTGACTCGCCATTGAAGGAAAGAGCGTGGATATCCGCCTTTGATTTCAGGCGTTTCAAACACGACGTCGCCCAGGGCCTGATTCAGGAGATTGGATTTCGCCAGAATCTTTTTGACGGATGCCCACATGGACCAACACCTTGAGGCCAGTTGCAGTTCGCCTAGCTCCGACTGCTGGATAGGATACGGCCGATGCTATCTTTTCAGGAGCTTGGAGCGGGCGAAGGGAATCGAACCCTCGTATGCAGCTTGGGAAGCTGCCGTTCTACCATTGAACTACGCCCGCGATGTGCGCTTTGCGCCCCTCTTGATTAGCCGAGACGGCGCCTGCCGCCAAGCGGTTTGGCGCGACCAGCGGGGCGGTTGTTAACGTCCTGATAAGATTCCAGGTGCGCCGGATTGTGGCGGTGTTATGATCGCTTCTCCGGGGAGAAACGTGCACTGAGTGGGGCGTGTGCATGGTGGGGCGGGCTTACGCGATATTCGACACGGCCATCGGCCGTTGCGGCATCATCTGGAGCGGCACCGGCGTGGTCGCCGTGCAATTGCCGGAGGCGCGGGAGATCGACACCCGCCGCCGGATCTTCCAGGTTCATCCCGAGGCGCGGGAGCAGCGCCCGTCCGAGAACGCCGAGCTTGCGGTCGAGGGCATCACGGGCCTGCTGCAGGGTCACGATCCCGATTTTTCCGAGGTCAGCCTGGACGCCGGCGGGGTGCCCGGCTTCGACCGGCGCGTCTACGAGTACACCTGCAGCATTCCGCGCGGGGAGACGCGCACCTATCACGAGGTCGCCCGGGCGCTGGGCGCCTCCGGCGCGTCCTATTCCGTGGCGCAGGCGATTGCGAAAAATCCCTTCATGCTGATCGTGCCCTGCCACCGGGTGCTGGAGGCTGGCAATTACACCGACCGGCTCTCGCCCTATGGCGGCGTGATCTCCAAGCGGCGGCTGCTGGCGCTGGAAGGGGCCCATCCCATCGCCAGCAAGACGCTGTTCGAGGTGCTGCTGCCGGTTGCTCCGCCCCGCCCGCCTACCTAAATACGCGGGATGCACGCCACCACGTTGCTGACGACGCCCTCGATCACGGCTTCCGAGTTTCGCTGCGATGCGGGACCGGACGACAGGCCGTTTGCGGAATGCCGCACCGGCCATTCCATCGCCTATGTGCGCTCCGGCAGCTTCGGCTGCCATTGCCGCGCCGGCTTCTTCGAGCTGGTGGCGGGCTCGATGCTGATCGGCGCCCCCGGCGAGGAATACACCTGCACGCATGAGCACGTGTCCGGCGACGTCTGCCTCGGCTTCTTCTTCAGCGAGGATCTGGTCGACGCCCTCGGCGGGCCGCGCGAGGTCTGGGAGATCGGCGCGACGCCGCCGCTGCCCGAGCTGATGGTGCTGGGCGAGCTGGCCCAGGCGGCAGCAGATGGCAACAGCGATCTCGGCCTCGACGAGATCGGCCAGATCCTGGCCGGCCGTTTTGTCGACGCTGTCTCGGGCAAAGCGCGCAAGCCGGCCACCCCCACCGCACGTGACCGCCGCCGCGCGGTGGAGGCGGCGCTGTGGATCGACGACAACTCGCATGCCGAGCTCGACCTCGAGCAAGCAGCCAAGCAGGCGGGATTGAGCCCGTTTCATTTCCTGCGGCTGTTCTCGGCCGTGCTCGGCGTCACCCCGCATCAATATCTCGTGCGCTCGCGGCTGCGCCACGCGGCACGGCTGCTCGCTGACGACGACATCGCCGCCACCGACATCGCCTATGACGTCGGCTTCGGCGATCTCTCCAATTTCGTCCGCACCTTCCATCGCGCCGCCGGCGTGTCGCCGACCAAGTTCCGGCAGGCGTCGAAGGGGGAGCGCAAGATTCTCCAAGAGCAGCTTGCCCTCAACTGACTAGGGTCGTCTCCGGCGCGTGCCCTTCGCGGCACGCTCCGTCGCAATGGAGACGAACATGTACGACCACATCGGATTGCGCGTTGCCGACCTCGACGCCGCCACGCGCTTCTACAGCGCAGTGCTGGCGCCACTCGGCTTTGTCCTGTGCTCGAGCGGCGACGGTTATGCCGGCTTCGGGCCGAAGGGCGAGCCGGCGCTGTGGCTGCACCTGAACAAGGGCCGCAAGGCCGACGGCGTCCACATCGCCTTCCGCGCCGGGGATCATGATGCGGTCAAGGCATTTCATAGCGAAGGCCTCAGGAGCGGCGGCCGCGACAATGGCGGCGCCGGCCCGCGCAGGGATTACAGCCCGACCTATTACGCCGCGTTCCTGATCGATCCCGATGGTAACAATGTCGAGGCGGTTTGTGTGTGAGCGCTAGCCACTCGCTCCGTCATTGCGAGATCGCGTAGGGTGGGCAAAGCGTAGCGTGCCCACCAATTGCTCGCGACAACGCCCGATGAATGGTGGGCACGGCGCGCGAAGAGCGCGCCTTTGCCCACCCTACGCATTCCAGGAGAGATCATGGCCTCCATCCACAACGACATCTCCCTCCCCGCCTCCGCGCGCGACGTCTGGGACGCGGTGCGCGATTTCGGCGCGCTGCATCGGCGGCTGGTGCCGGGCTTCGTCACCGCGTGCACGCTCGATGGCGATGCGCGCATCGTCACCTTCGCCAACGGCTCGGTCGCGCGCGAAGTGCTGGTCGATTGCGATGATGCGCGGCGGCGCCTCGTCTATGCCATCAGCAACGAGCGGCTGAGGCATTACAGCGCCTCGGTGCAGGTCATTGCCGAGGGCGAGGCGAGCTGCCGCCTCGTCTGGATCATCGACATGCTGCCGAACGAGCTCGCGCCTTACGTTCAGGGGCAAACCAAGGAGGCGGTGGCCGCCATGCACAAGGCGTTTCCGCCCGCGGCAGCCTGATCATTCACTGTGAGTTTTCTCACAGAAGCCCGTCCTCGCCGGCCGTAACCATGCCCGCGTGCGTCCGGTTGGCTCTGCTCTCCCGGCGGCGCCACGCACGCGAGGAGCATGCCATGAGAGGTGCGGACAAGGTGATCTGCCAGGCGGCCGCGGTGCTGCTGCTGTTTTCGATCTCGAGCGTGCCGGCAAAGGCGCAATTCCTCGGCGGCGGCGGTGCCGGCGGCGAGGACATGATGACCCAGATGGCGCCGATGCTGGAGATGATGAAGGCGAAGATGGGCAAGCGCCGCTTCGCCATGCTGATGCAGACCATGGGTCCGATGATGAGCCGCATGATGGAGAACGGCGGCGGCGGGCTCGGCGGCATGATGGGCGGCGGCAATTTCGGCGGCGGATTCGGTGCACCGAGCTACGGCGGCTACACGCCGATGGGCGGCGGCACCATGCCGGTCGGGATCGGCAGCATGGGCGGCGGCGACATCATGGGCATGCTCGGCGGCAGCGGCGGCAGCGACATGATGGCGATGATCCCCCAATTGATGCGGCTCGCCAATACCGGCGGCGGCGGCCATCGCCGCAAGCACCGTTAATCGGCAGCCGAAAGCGCCGGCTTCATCGCAGGCGTCTCGCGCGGTCCCCAGCGTGTCAGCACGACGCTGGAGCACGACAAGAGGCCGAGCACGACCATCGAGCTCGCGGCGAGCCAGAAGAAGCTCTGCGCGCTGGCGCCGTGCCTCGACAGCCACCAGCCGGTTCCGGCGATGTAGATCAGCCGCGCGGTCTGCGCCAGCACGGGCCCGATCACCTTGGCCGCGCCTTGCGAGGAGAAATACATCGTCGTCGCCAGGCCGAAGAAGGCGTAGAACGGCCCGACCGTCGAAAGATATTGATGGCTCGCCGCGCGCACCGCCACACTGTCGGTGAACATGTTGACCCAGAGATCGGGGAAGATCGCAACGAGGCACGCCGGCACGCCGACCGCCACGAAAGCAGCAACGCTGGCGGTCCAGGCGATGCGCCGGGCCCGCGCGATGCGGCCGGCGCCGATCGCCATCCCGACCATCGGCACGCAGGCGATGCCGAACGAGAATGCGATCGAGGTCAGCAGGAATTCGAGCCGCGCGCCGACGCCGTAGCCGGCGAGGATCGCAGTGCCGAACTGCGCCAGCATGTGCGTGAAGATCGAGATCGTCAGCACCGATTGCAGCGGCGAGAAGCAGGCGATGGCGCCGACCTTGAGGATGTCGAAGAACATCGCCCATTGGATGCGCAGGCCGCGCAGCTTCAGCGTGATCCGCGCGCGGCCGGAGAACAGGTACCAGGTCATGATGCCGATGTTCATGGTGTAGGCGATCAGCGCGCCGGCGGCGACGCCGCGCATGCCGAACTGCGGCACTGGCCCGAGCCCGAGACCGAGCGTGCCGCCGAGCACGATCTGCCAGGCCGCGGAGTTGAGGATCAGGAACGACGGCAGCTTCATGTTGCCGGTACCGCGCAAGATGCCCGCCATGGTGTTGAGCAGCCAGGGCAGCACGGCGCCGCCGAAGAACACCTGCGTGTAGGCGATCGCATGCGTCAACACATCGCCGCGGCCGCCGAGCATCTCGAGCAGCCTCGGCCCGAAGATCAACATGCCCAGCATGAAGACGAATCCGAAGCTGATGCCGATGAGCATCGCGTGCACGGCCAATGTGCCGGCGCGCTCGCGATTGCCGGCGCCGAGCGCACGCGCGATGGCCGAGGCCACCGCGCCGCCCATGGCGCCGCCGGACATCGTCATGGTCAGAATGATCGTCGGAAACACCAGCGCCATCGCCGCCAGCGCCTCGACGCCGAGCCGGCCGACATAGGAGGTCTCGGCGATCACCACGCAAATGCCGGCCGACAGACCGATCGCGTTCGGCCAAGCGAGCGAGAGCAGCGTCCGCAGGATCGGCCCATCCGTCAGAGCGCTTCTGATCGGCGCCGGAGGCGGCGGCAGCGGGCGCTCTTGCTCATCGACCGGGATTTCGGCGATGTCGGACATGTCCTCTCCCGGGCGCAGGCGTCGTTTGCGGCGCAGCAATCGCGTGGTGTGCCAATGGCGTCGTTCGCGCGAATGGCGCGGCTGAGGCGTGTTAGCACGGCGTGCTCCGATTCTGCCTGCGCCCGATGCAGGCGTGCCCTGCGGCAGCGCATTTCAAGCGGTGGAATTCGTTCTTCTCCCTCTCTCCGTTCTTACGGGGCCGCGACGAGCTTTGCTCGCGCTGAGAGCGTCGGGGTGAGGGGCTCTATCCGCGAAGACGGCGAGAGCTGGACTCGCGGAGACTCCCCCTCACCCCGGATTGCATCTTCGATGCAATCCGACCTCTCCCTGCAAGCGGGGCGAGGTGAAGTCCGTTGCGGCCGTCGCCTAACCGATGGTCCACACCAGCGGCGGGCGCCCGCCTACCGCGGTGCGCACTTGCACGCCGATATGCCGTCCGCAGCCTGCGGCGAGACCCTCAAACAATCCCTCCAGCACCTTCGCGCAGGCGCGATGATAATCGGCGATGTCGTCCATCAGCTTCCAGCTCTGCTGCCGGATCTCGAACGTGCCTTCCGATTCCGTAATCTCGGCCGCATCATCCTGCGCGGCGAGCAGCGCGTTCAGGAACGATGCGAATTCTCGCGCGCCGCCGCGGGTCGTCGCCAGCGCCGCGGCGACCTCGTCGAAATATTGCATGCCGATCAGCTTGCCGGTGAGGTGCAGCAGATAGCCGGCATCCTCCGGACCGAACAGCTGCACCATCACGGGCGCGGCAGTGCGGACATATTCCATCGCGTAATTGCGATAGGCCTTTTCCAGCCGCGGTCTTGGCCAGCTCGCGACCGGCAATGCGGGCGCCGTCGTCGCATCGAACAAAGGCGCCTCCAGGTGCCGCGCGAACACCAGGCGCTCGTCGAGCTCGAGCGGATGGTCGTAAAGATGGTAATAGCCTTCGAGCCCGTCCTGGCCGTCGACGCTCTGCTTGGTGCAGACGAAGCCGAGCCTGAGATCGCCGAGCGCAACTCCGTTGTTGGCGTGCCAGCCGCGCAGCATGGCGCGGGAGACTTCGCCCGGCACACCACAGATCGCGGTGCCCTTCCAGATCCAGCGCGGCGGCGGATAGCGGATCCAAGCCTTGGTGTCGCTCTCGTACATGTATTCGACATGCACGCCGCCGATCCAGTTGGAGAGATAGTGGTATTGCGCAGCCGCGACCGCCGGCGGCAGATGGTCGATCCCGAGCTTGCTGAGCCCCGGCAGGAAACGCTCCTGCTGCTGGCGACGAAACACGCGGAAGACGAATTCTGCGGCATCCGCCGTGCCGCGGCGCGTGACGACGGTGAGGATCAGCCCGGTGAAACAGGCGTGATAGAGATCGGCGATCGCACGCCAGCGCTTCCATTGCGCTTCCCGCGCGAGGTCTGGTGCGGTGGTCATGTTCGCTCCCTGATCATGGTTTTGATCGAGTGTGTCACCGCCGCCGGTGACAGGCAACATGACGCGCGTGCAGGCCTCCCTGCGCGGCTTTCCGTCAATTCCGCATCACGAATTTTGCGCCGCCTTGGCCGCCCGTTCGCGCTCAACGCGCTCCGTGACGTCGCGAGCCATCGCCACCGATCCCTGCACCGCGCCATCGTTGTCTCGCACCAATGCGAAGGTCATCTCGATGTAGAGCTTGCGCCCGCTCTTGTGCAGCGCGCGGGTCAGCGTCGGCTTGCCCGCAAGCTTCATGGTGCCGCTCGCGAGCGCGGCGTCGAAGCCTTTCCAGTGCGCGGCGCGAAGATGTTCGGGAATGATCAGATCGAGGTTCTGGCCGAGCGCTTCGTCGGCCGTGAAGCCGAACAGCGCGGTCGATGCGCGATTCCAGCGTGTGATCGTGCCGGAGCGATCGGAATAGATCAGCGCGTCCGCGACGTCGTTGATGATCTGTGCGTCGAGTTGGGATGGCTCAATCATGTCACCACCTTGTAGCCCGGATGGAGCAAAGCGTAATCCGGGATCGCGCCACAAGTGAGACCTTCCCGGATTACGCTTGCGCTCCATCCGGGCTACAGGATCGGGCTACACCCGAAAATGCTTCGAGAGCTTGAGGCCTTGCGCCTGGTAGTTGGAACCGATGCGCTGGCCGTACATCGCGTCGGGGCGGGCCAGCATCTTCTCGTAGACGAGGCGGCCGACGATCTGGCCGTGCTCGAGGATGAACGGCACCTCGCGCGAGCGCACTTCCAGCACGGCGCGCGATCCCAGCCCGCCAGCGCCGGCATAGCCGAAGCCGGGATCGAAAAAGCCGGCATAGTGCACGCGGAATTCGCCGACCAGGGGATCGAACGGCACCATCTCAGCGGCGTAATCGGGCGGCACCTGCACCGCTTCCTTGGAGGCGAGGATATAGAACTCGCCGGGGTCGAGGATCAGGCTGCCGTCGGGGCGCGCCGAAATCGGCTCCCAGAAATCCTCCACCGCGTAGCCCGCGCGGCGGTCGACATCGACGACGCCGGTGTGGCGCTTGGCGCGGTAGCCGACGAAGCCGCTCGCCTTCTCGCCGGAGAGATCGACCGAGACGGCAACGCCGCCCGAGAGATCGGCATCGTCGATGTCGACGAGACGCTCGCTGGCGTGCAGCGCATCGAGCTCGTCGGCATTGAGGATGGCATCGCCGGTGCGGAAGCGCACCTGGCTGAGACGCGAGCCCTCGCGCACCAGCACAGGAAACGTCTTCGGGCTGATCTCGGCGTAGAGCGGGCCGTGATAGCCGGCGCCGATCATGTCGAAGCGGCGGGTGCCGTCGGCGATGACGCGGGTGAAGACGTCGAGCCGGCCGGTCGAGCTCTTCGGATTGGCGGCAGCGACGATCTCCGGCGGCAGCGCGAGGCTCTCGAGCAGCGGCACGATGTAGACGCAGTTGGTCTCGAGCACCGCGCCGTCGGCGAGGCTGAACTCGTGCAGCTTCAGCTCGTCGATGCGCTCTGCCACGGTGGCACCGGGCCCGGGGAGGAAGCTGGCGCGGACCCGATAGGCGATGTCGCCGAGGCGCAGATCGAGGCTCGCCGGCTGGATCTGGCTCTCGACGAAGTCGTAGGTGGGCAGGATGAGACCTTCTTCCGCCATCGCCGCGATCATGCGGTCGGGCAGGATACCATTGGCGTCGGCGGCGACCGTGAACGTCAACCGGGGGGTCCTCATCAGGGGCCGAATGCATCCGGACCATGCCGGAAATACAAGTCTTTTACGGCTATCCGATGGACGCCTTGACGGAAAGAGCATTGCGGAATATGAGCATCACTTATCCCGTGGTGATTTGAGCCGGCCGGCTTGCAGCCACGTTAAATAAGTCGCTAAACAGGCCGGGGACCTCTGTGATCCCGGCCCGTGGAGATATCCAGGCCGGTTTTTTTGTGACCGTTTTCGCCTCGACGGTCATGTCGGAGAGGGTCCTATGTCGAAGTCGTCTGCCACTTATCGCCCCGAAACCCGCCTGGTCCATTCCGGCACCCTGCGCTCGCAATATGGCGAGACCTCGGAGGCGCTGTTCCTGACGCAAGGCTATGTCTACGCCAGCGCGGAGGAGTGCGAGGCGCGCTTCAAGGGCGAGGATCCCGGCTTCATCTATTCGCGCTATTCCAACCCGACGATTGCAATGTTCGAGCGCCGCATGATCGAGCTCGAGGGCGCCGAGGCCGCGCGCTCGGCGGCAACCGGCATGGCGGCGGTGACGACCGCGATCCTGGCGCCGCTCAAGGCCGGCGATCACGTGGTCGCCTCCCGTGCGCTGTTCGGCTCCTGCCTCTACGTCATCCAGGACCTGTTGCCGCGCTACGGCATCGAGGCCACGCTGGTCGATGGGCTCGATCTCGACCAGTGGCAGCGGGCGCTGAGGCCCAACACCAAGACGTTCTTCCTGGAGAGCCCGACCAACCCGACGCTGGACGTGCTCGACATCCCCTCGATCGCCGAGATCGCGCACAAGGGCGGCGCGCGGCTCGTCGTCGACAACGTGTTTGCAACCCCGATCTGGCAGAGCCCGCTCGCGCTCGGCGCCGACGTCGTCGTCTACTCTGCGACCAAGCACATCGACGGCCAGGGCCGCTGTCTCGGCGGCATCATCCTGTCCTCCGAAGCCTTCATCGCCGAGCATATCCACAATTTCATGCGCCAGACCGGCCCGTCGATCTCGCCGTTCAATGCCTGGGTCCTGCTCAAGGGCCTGGAGACGCTTGGCGTGCGCGTGCGCGCGCAGACCGACAATGCCGCGCGCGTCGCCGAGGTGCTGGCGAGCCATCCCAAGATCTCGCGACTGGTCTATCCCGGCCGCGCCGATCATCCGCAGGCGGCGCTGGTGAAGAAGCAGATGCGCGGCGGCTCGACGCTGGTCGGCTTCGAGGTGAAGGGCGGCAAGGCGGCGGCGTTCCGTGTGCTCAACGAATTGAAGCTTGCCAAGATCTCCAACAATCTCGGCGACGCCAAGAGCCTCGTCACGCATCCGGCGACCACGACGCATCAGCGCCTCAAGCCGGAAGACCGCGCCGCGCTCGGCATCAGCGAGGGCTTCATCCGCTTCTCGGCGGGGCTGGAGCACGCGGATGACCTGATCGAGGATCTCACCGCGGCGCTGGAGAAGGCGTGAGGGAAGCGAGGTCTCGTAGGGTGGATTAGCCGAAGGCGTAATCCACCTCTGCTGCATCCGCGGAGATAGACAGTGTGGTGGGTTACGGCTTCGCCTAACCCACCCTACGCGCCCTCTCACATCGGCCGGTACGTTCTCACATCGGCGGGCACGCTCACACCGAGCTTGATCTGGCCGACGGAGCGGATGATGTCGTCGCCGAGCAGCTGGGCGAAGCAGGCATAGCCCCAATCGTTCATGTGCAGGCCGTCGGCGATGACGAAGCCCTCTACCGGGATCGACTGGTTCTCGTGCCAGTCGCGCATCACCTCGAAGCGCGGGAAAATGCCGACCTTGCGGAGCTCGGCGACGTTGCCGAGCAGCTTGATCATCTTGCCGGCGCTCTCCTTGCGCTGGTTGACGGCCGGCGAATATTGCGGATCGACCAGCACGATGTCGGTGCCGCCGGCGGCCTGAATGCGGCTGATGCCGTCCTCGACCAGCTTGGCCGTATCGGCAGGATCGAGATTGCGCAGCACGGCGTTGGTGCCGACCTGCCAGATCACGAGATCCGGATGCCTGTCGATCACCTGCGTCTGCAGACGCTTCATCATCTCGGGGGCGTCCTCGCCGCCGACGCCGGCATTGATGACGCTGATGTCGGCGGTCGGATAGTGCCGGCGCAGCTGCGCGGCGAGACGATTGGGGTAATTGAACTCCGGCGAGCTCGCGCCGAACCCTTGAGTCGACGAGGAGCCGAAAGCGACGATGACGACGGGCTGGCCGGCGACCAGCTTGCTCGCAACATGCGGCAGCGAGCCCATCGCCTTGGAGCCGCCCTTCGGCGGCAGGCAGGGCACGCGGCTGAAGATGTCGGCGGCGGACTTTGCGACCTCCTTCACCTTGTCGATGGCGCGCGAGGTGACGCCGCGCTGCTCGGGCGACCTCGCGGCGACGGTGGTCTGGGACGGCGTAGCGGGCGCGGGATCAGGCGACTGGGCGGGTGCGGGGGTCGCCGGCTGTGCAGCCGGCGTCTGCGCATGCGAGGCGGGCGTCAGCAACAACAGCACTGCTGTTGCAGGCACGGCCAGCCATGACGTCAGGCAAAAAGGGCGGAGAGAACTCATTAACGCTAGACCTCAATTTTGCTGCTGGGCCGGCTCCAGATGAGCAGCGTCAATCACGAACTGTGCCAACGCCCGGCCAAGGCAATCATGGACCTGCTTCGCCAGCTCAGGCCCGCGGGACGGGTTGAACAGGTCGAACTGGCCCTGTTCATTCCACTGCCGCATGATCGCGAAACGATCGAACAGCGGGATGTCGTGCTCCTGTGCCACGACGCGCATATTATCGAGAAAAGGCTGCGCCGAGATCATGGTCTCGGTGCGCGGGCTATATTGCAAATTCATCAAGACGACGTCCGCCCCTGCCTTTTGCAGCGCAACAACCCCGTCGGTCACCGCGCTACGAAATTCGTCGGGATCGATGGATCGGATAGCATCCACGGTCCCGGTCTGCCAGATGACCAAAGTAGGCGTTTTTGCTTCCATCAGCTTAACGAAGGTGGACGCGGTCTCCTCTGCCGTTTTCTTGCTCTGTATTTCTACGGAGACGTGCACCGGCTCGGAGGGCGGCAGTTTCTCCTTGAGGATCGCCTCCATGCGCGCCGGATAGGAGCTGCTCTCCGACGACGGAATCGTGGTCGAGCGGCTGCCGATCACCAGGATGTCGAGCGGTTTGCTGGCCTTGATCGCCTCGGCGACCTTGGGCAGCTGGCTTTCGCTGGTCAGCAGATAGGACGGCAGTTCGCAGGCCGCAGGCATAGGGGATGCGGCAGACGCGGCATCGCCCGCGCGCGCCGTGGGCGCGGCGAGGTTACCGCATAGCAGGACCAGGCTCAGGAGAACCTTCGCCTTCATCAGCCCCCTCCCGCCAGATCGGCGTTGCCGACGGCGTTTTTGGTTTTCGCACCGCTCTTGTCAGCCACACGCTTGTACCACGAAATGACCCAGGCCACCCCCCACATGATCAGGATTCCGGAGAGGCTAATCAACGCATGCATGACCGGCCCGCCGGAGATTTCGGCGAGGACGAAATGGCCGGCAAAGGCCAGGAAGACGCCGAGGCAGAAGATCTCGAGCGAATGCTGACCACATAGAATCAATGGTCGTAGCCAGCGCGATTTCAAGCCCGGCCAATCGCGGGGCAGGAAGCGTACGGTCAGCGCCGCCAGCGCCAGGAAGTGCGCGAAGCGCAGCACGTCGAGGTCGGTCTTGTCGATCGGATACATCCATTGTTCGATCTGCTTCGGCATGAACTGGGAGAGCTGGGGCACGTACCAGGTCAAGGTCACGTAGAACGCCGCGATGAGATAGGCGATCGAGATCCACATCGTCACGGGCGAGGCCAGGATGCCCGACATGCGACGCGCACCTCCGAGCGCGCACCAGGCACCAAACACGAACAGCAATTGCCAGGCGAACGGATTGAAGGCCCAGAAGCCGTTCGGATAGGCCGACAGGTAAAGGTCGTACTCCCAGGTCACCGCGTAGAGCAGGACCGACAGCCCGAGCGTGACGTCCGGCCGCCATTTCATCGACCACAGGATCAGCGGCAGCGCCAGCATCAGCACGATGTAGAGCGGCAGCACGTCCATGTTGACGGGACGGAAGCGCAGCAGCAGCGCCTGCACGATGACGACGTCGGGCTGCTTGAGGAAGTCCATGATGCCCATCTCTTCGGTGTAGAGCGGGTTCTCGAACCTGGTCGCGACATAGGAGATCTCGGCGAGGAAGATCGTGAACAGGAAGACGTGGGCGACGTAGATCTGCCAGACCCGGCGCAGGATGCGCGCGGTGGCGATGAGAACGCCGCTCTCCAGCATGGCCCGGCCATAGACGAAGGCCGCGGTGTAGCCGGAGATGAAGATGAAGATCTCGGTGGCGTCGCTGAGGCCGTAATTGCGGATCGTGAACCAGGTCAGCAGACTGGGCGGCAGATGGTCGATGAAGATCAGCCACAGCGCGAGGCCGCGGAACAGATCGAGCCGGAGCTCGCGCTCGCCGATGGCGGGCAGCGTGATGGCCGGCGCTGCGGCGCGCGCCTTGGTCCCTGCGGGCTTGGCGCCCGCGGTTCCTGCGATGGTCGATCCCGTCACTTGGTCGGCAATGGTCATCGGGGCCTGGAAACCCTTCCGCAAATCGCGACGTTGAAGCAGTGTAATGGTCCGGCTGTCGTCTCGCAAAGCGTCCGGATCACATCAGGGTGTCTCCCTCGATGGTGTGCTTTCCCGCCAATTCTGGCGGGACGATGTCGCCAAGGCGCCCGCGGGGGTTTGGTTCCCGGGGCGGATTTCGGTATGATGACAGCCATGTACCGCGCCGTGACCCGCCAGATCGAAGTGACCGTCGAGCCGAACTTTGTTCCGGAGCAATCGTCGGCCGACCGCTCGCGCTACTTCTGGTCCTACACCATCGTCATCACCAATTCGGGCGAGGAGACCGTGCAGCTCAAGACACGGCACTGGATCATCACCGATGCCTCCGGCCGCCAGCAGGAGGTGAAGGGCGAAGGCGTGGTCGGCGAGCAGCCGATCCTCGCCCCCGGCGAACGCTTCGAATACACCTCCGGCGTGCCGCTCTCGACCGCCTCGGGCTTCATGACCGGCCGCTACCAGATGGTCAGCGAAACCGGCGAGCGTTTCGAGATCGACGTGCCGACGTTTTCGCTGGACAGCCCCGACAACAAGCGGGTGTTGAATTAGAGAGGCGAGTTCGCCGTAACACTCACAACTGTCATGCCCCGGCTTGACCGGGGCATCCAGTACGCCGCGGCCTCTCGTTCGATCAGCATCGTCTCGGAGTACTGGATCGCCCGATCAAGTCGGGCGATGACACCGCGCGTGTGGCACTGCTCCACTCGACATTGCGAGTGCAGCGACGCGGGTAGGCTCAGGCGTCCTCGACGCCCGCCTCGTGCGGCGTGAACTGGTACACCGACGAACAGAATTCGCAGGTGACGACGACCTTGTCGTCCTTGACCATGGCGGCGCGGTCGTCGTGCGAGAAGCTCTTGAGCATCGCGGCGACCGCATCGCGCGAGCAGGAGCACCGCGCCTCGAGCACCTGCGGATTGAACACGCGCACGCCGCGCTCGTGGAAGAGGCGGTAGAGCAGCCGCTCGCCGGAGAGCTCGGGATCGATCAGCTCGACGTCTTCGACCGTCTCGATCAGCGAGCGTGCCTCGACCCAGGCATCGTCTTCCGCGACGCTGTGCACCTCGGTGCCGTCGGGCGCATCGCCGGGATGCAAGTCCGCCTGCCGCGCGCGCTCCGGCGCCTTCGGCAGAAATTGCATCAGCATGCCGCCGGCGCGCCAGCGATGCTTGCCGCCGTCGCTCGAGCGCCACTCCTCGCCGACCGCGAGGCGCACGCGCGTCGGGATCTGCTCGGAGCGCAGGAAATATTCGTGGGCGGCGTCTTCCAGGCTGCCGCCGTCGAGCGCAACCAGACCCTGGTAACGGCTCATGTCGTGGCCCTGGTCGATGGTCATGGCGAGATGGCCGCGACCGAGCAGCGTGCCGGAATCCTTGGCCGTGCCCAGGCGCGAGGCATCGAAGCGCGCATAGGCGCGCAGGCGGTCCGGGGCCTTGTAGTCGACCACCAGAAACGACACCGGACCGTCGGTCTGGGCCTGAAGAATGAAGCGGCCCTCGAATTTCAGCGCCGATCCGAGCAGCGTCGTCAGCACGATGGCCTCGCCGAGCAGCTTGCCCACGGCTGCGGGATAATCGTGCTTGGTGAGGATGTCGTCGAGCGCGGGGCCAAGCCGCACCAGGCGCCCGCGCACGTCAAGCGCGTCGACCTCGTAAGGCAGCACGGCGTCATCGATCGGAACCGATGATGGCGCGCGAACCGGGCCTTCAGGCCCGGTGTTCATGTCAGGAGACTGGGAAACCATGGCGCTTTATCTGGGGTCGTTCGATGCAAATTGAAAGAGGCAAGCCCGCATTCCGTCGTCCGCGGAACGACGAGTGCGTAGCCCGGATGGAGCGCAGCGCAATCCGGGGGGTCTTTCCACGCGTTGAGAACCCCGGATTTCGCTGCGCTTCATCCGGGCTACAAGAAGGCTACTTCACCGCGTCGAAGCACCAGGCCAAGATGCCCTTCTGCGCGTGCAGGCGGTTTTCGGCCTCATCGAACACGACCGATTGCGGCCCGTCGATCACCTCGTCGGTGACCTCCTCGCCGCGATGGGCCGGCAGGCAATGCATGAACAATGCGTCCGCCTTGGCCAGCGACATCAGCTTGGCATTGACCTGGTAGGGCTTGAGCACGTTGTGGCGGTGCTCGCCCTCCTTGTCGCCCATCGACACCCAGGTGTCGGTGACGACGCAATCGGCGCCGCGCACGGCGGCTTCCGGATCGGTGCCGAGCACGATCGGCGCGCCCGTCGCCTTGATCCAGTCGCGCATGGCCTTTTTCGGTGCGAGCTCCGGCGGCGTTGCGACATTGAGCTGGAATTTGAAGCGCTCGGCGGCATGGGCCCAGGACGCCAGCACGTTGTTGTCGTCGCCGGTCCAGGCCACCGTCTTGCCCTCGATCGGGCCGCGATGTTCCTCATAGGTCATGAGGTCGGCCATCACCTGGCAGGGATGCGAACGCCGCGTCAGGCCGTTGATGACGGGCACGGTGGCGTTGGCCGCAAGCTCCAGCAGCGCATCATGGTTGAGGATGCGGATCATGATGGCGTTGACATAGCGCGACAGAACCCGCGCGGTGTCGGCGATGGTCTCGCCGCGGCCGAGCTGCATCTCGGCGCCGGTGAGCATGATCGCCTCGCCGCCGAGCTGGCGCATGCCGACGTCGAACGAGACGCGGGTGCGGGTCGAGGGACGTTCGAAGATCATCGCCAGCGTCTTGCCCTCGAGCGGCCTGACCGGCTGCTGCGCCTTCTGCTTCGCCTTCATCGCCGAAGAGGCAGCGAGCATGCTCTTGAGCTCCGAGAGCGGCAGCTCGTTGATGTCCAGGAAGTGCTTGGGAGCTTTGTTGGGCGTCGTGCTCATCAGCTTGCCGCCCGCTTGGTCTGGCTGGAGGAGATCGCAGCGCAGGCGCGCTCTAACCGGCCGACGCTGTCCTCGATCTCCGCTTCCGTGACGATCAGGGGCGGCAGGAAGCGCACGACATTGTCGCCGGCCCCGACGGTGAGCAGCTTTTCGGCGCGCAGCGCCGCGACGAGATCGCCCGAGGGCACCACCGCCTTGATGCCGATCAGCAGGCCCTCGCCGCGCACCTCGCTGACGACATCAGGATGACGATCGATCACGGAGGCGAGCTTCTGCTTGAGCAGCAGCGACATCTTCTGGACGTGGTCGAAGAAGCCGGGCTTGAGCATGACATCGAGCACGGCGTTGGCAGCCGAGATCGCGAGCGGATTGCCGCCGAAGGTGGAGCCGTGCGAGCCGGGCCCCATGCCGGCCGCCGCGTCCGCGGTCGCCAGCACCGCGCCGATCGGAAAGCCGCCGCCGAGCGCCTTGGCGAGCGACATCACATCCGGTGTGACGCCGGTGCGCTTGTAGGCAAAGAGCTCGCCGGTGCGGCCCATGCCGGTCTGCACCTCGTCGAAGGCGAGCAACAGGCCGCGCTCGTTACAGAGTTCGCGCAGCGCCCTCAGGAAGGCGTGAGGTGCAGAACGAACGCCACCCTCGCCCTGGATCGGCTCGATGAGAATGCCGGCGGTGTGCGGACCAATCGCCTTCTTCACGGCGTCGAGGTCGCCGTGCGGCACCTGATCGAAGCCGTCCATCGGCGGACCGAAGCCCTTGAGATATTTCGCAGAGCCGGTGGCGGCGAGCGTCGCCAGCGTGCGGCCATGGAAGGCACCCTCGAAGGTGATCATGCGGTAACGTTCCGGATGCCCCTTGGAGAAGTGATGGTGGCGCACCAGCTTGATCACGCCTTCCAGCGCCTCGGCGCCGGAATTGCAGAAGAACACGAAGTCCGCAAAGCTCTCATTGCAGAGGCGGCTTGCGAGCTTCTCGCCGTCAGGGCTCTGGAACAGGTTCGACATGTGCCAGAGCTTGGTCGCCTGCTCCTGCAACGCCTTGACCAGCGCGGGATGGACATGGCCGAGCGCATTCACCGCGACACCCGAGGTGAAATCGAGATAGCGATCGCCGTTGGTCGCGATCAGCCAGCAGCCTTCGCCGCGCTCGAAACCGAGGTCGGCCCTGGCGAAAACGGGGAGCAAATGCGGCGCTGCGCTGTTAGTCATGACGTCACTTGAATGTTGCGGACGGTGTGAGGCATGCATTGCGCGACGCACCATCGACCGGCCCCGGAAAACGAAACGTGCCGCCTTTTAAGGGCGGCACGTGGCACTATCTTATGCCTGGCAAGACGGGTGTCAATGCCGCCCGGAAAGCCTCGCGAAACGCTGATTCCGTAGTCTTGCGGTGCCGATTTTGCGGGTTTTTCACCACGGAACATGTGGAAGCGAGTCGGCGGACTCTTGCGCGGGAGTCACGCCATATTGTAGCGTTTGGACTGTCAGATACGACATCTCGTGCAGCAGTTCTGATCCCAGAAGTCCTCATGTACCGGCGTAAACGTTCGGGCGTCTTGAGCGCGCCCGGCGAGCCTTAAGGGATTCTGACGGCACGGGTTTTTCAAGGCTAAAGCATTCGCTGCGAAGGCCCCAGGATGGCAGGCGCGCAGCGAGGGAAAGGGTGCAATGACGGTTTTGACCTGGTCCGATGATCGCGTCGAGCAGCTGAAGAAGCTCTGGGAGGCCGGACTTTCGGCCAGCCAGATCGCGGCGGAGCTCGGCAATGTGACCCGCAATGCCGTGATCGGCAAGGTGCACCGGCTCGGCCTGTCCGGCCGCGCCAAGAGCCCTTCATCGGCAGCGCCGCGGCCGCGCAAGGCACGGCCCGCGCAGCATATGATGCGGGTGACCCGCCCCGTCGCGCGCGGCAACACCGCGTTGGCGCAGGCCTTCGAGGTCGAGTTGGAAGCCGAGCCGGTTACCTACGACAACGTGGTGCCGATGAGCCAGCGGCTGTCGCTGCTGGAATTGAACGAGGCGACCTGCCACTGGCCGGTCGGCGATCCCTCGAGCCCGGATTTCTTCTTCTGCGGCGGCAAGGCGCTCTCCGGCCTGCCCTATTGTGCCCAGCATTCGCGCGTGGCCTATCAGCCCGCAGCGGATCGCCGTCGCGCAGCACCGAAACCGGGCACGCGGTGAGCTTGCGGAATTCCCTGATCGCCAAGCTTTGATCGCCAAGCTTGATCGCCAAGACTGCAGCCGTCACACGATGACGGCTCCCAATCGCTCGGTGTCATCCCCGCGAAGGCGGGGATCCGTAACCGCGGGGCGCAATCGTTGCGCGAGATGGTCACTCCGAGTCTTCGCCAAACCACGTCCTGTGGCTGATCGCGACGAGCGCGCGCGCTCGCGCTGAGATCCCGGGCTCGCGCTGCGCGCGCCCCGGGATGACGACCGAGATTGTTGCCGCGGCCGAGAACCAACAACTCGCCCGATCTTACGTCTGCTCAGCCTTCGCGAAGCGATCGTCCAGCGCGTAGCCGGCGCCGCGGACGGTGCGGATCGGGTCCTGCTCGCGGCCAAGGTTGAGCAGCTTGCGCAGGCGGCCGATATGGACGTCGACGGTGCGCTCGTCGATGTAGATGTCGCGGCCCCAGACGCTGTCGAGCAGCTGCTCGCGCGAGAACACGCGGCCGGGATGCTCCAGGAAGAACTCCAGCAGGCGATATTCGGTCGGACCGAGATCGATCGGCCGGCCCGAGCGCGCCACGCGGCGCTTGTCGCGGTCGAGCTCGATATCGCCATAGGCGAGCACGGTGGCGAGGCGCTCGGGACTCGCACGCCTGAGCAGGCCCTTCACGCGCGCAAGCAGCTCCGGCACCGAGAACGGCTTGACGATATAATCATCCGCGCCGGTCGCGAGCCCGCGCACCCGTTCGCTCTCCTCGCCGCGCGCGGTGAGCATGATGATCGGCAGCTGCTTGGTCTCGGGGCGGGTCCGAAGCCGCCGGCACAGCTCGATGCCTGACAGGCCCGGCAGCATCCAGTCGAGCACGATCAGATCGGGAATGTGCTCCTTGAGGCGGGTGTCGGCGTCATCGCCGCGCATCACCGTCTCGACGTCATAGCCGTCGCCTTCGAGGTTGTAGCGAAGAAGCTCGGTGAGAGCTTCCTCGTCCTCAACCACCATAATGCGTGCGCCCATGTGGTCGTAGCTCCTTAAGTCGTCAGGTGTTCGGCACCGTCGTGGCGAAGGTCGTCATGTCGCCCTTGGGCCGCTTGTCGGTGATCGCCTGGCCCTCGATCATGTAGAACACGGTCTCGGCGATGTTGGTGGCGTGGTCGCCGATCCGCTCGATGTTCTTGGCACAGAACATCAGGTGGATGCAGAACGAGATGTTGCGCGGATCCTCCATCATGTAGGTGAGGAGCTCGCGGAACAGCGAGGTGCAGATGGCGTCGACTTCTTCGTCGCCCTTCCACACCGCCATCGCCGCCGGCAGGTCGTGCGCGGCATAGGCGTCCAGTACCGACTTGACCTGCTGCTGCACGAGGTCGGTCATGTGCTCCAGGCCGCGGAACAGCTTGAGCGGATGGAAATCCGTCTCCAGCGCCGCGACGCGCTTGCCCATGTTCTTGGCGAGATCACCGATGCGCTCGAGATCTGTCGCAACGCGCATCGCGCCGACGATCTCGCGCAGGTCGACGGCCATCGGCTGGCGGCGGGCGATGGTGAGCACGGCGCGCTCCTCGATGCGCTTCTGCAGCGCGTCGAGCTCGACGTCGGTGGCGACGACGCGCTGGCCGAGCGCGACGTCGCGGCGGATGAGCGCGTCGACGGAATCGACGATCATGCGCTCGGCGATGCCGCCCATCTCGGCGACCAGGCGGGTGAGCTCCTGAAGGTCGCTGTCGAAAGCCTTTACGGTATGTTCAGAACCCATGTTCCGTCTCCTCAGCCGAACCGGCCGGTGATGTAATCCTGCGTGCGCCGATCGCTCGGCGACGTGAAGATCTTGCTGGTGTCGTCGAACTCGATCAACTCGCCGAGATACATGAAGGCGGTCTTGTCGGAAACGCGCGCCGCCTGCTGCATGTTGTGGGTGACGATCGCGATCGTGTAGTTCTCGGACAATTCCTGGATCAGCTCCTCGACCTTGGCGGTCGAGATCGGGTCGAGCGCCGAGCAGGGCTCGTCAAACAGGATCACCTCGGGCCGCACCGCGACGGTGCGGGCGATGCAGAGGCGCTGCTGCTGGCCGCCGGAGAGCGACAGGCCGGAGGCATTGAGCTTGTCCTTGACCTCGTTCCACAGCGCGCCACCGCGCAGCGCCTTCTCGACGCGGTCGTCCATCTCGGACTTGGAGATCTTCTCATAGAGACGAATGCCGAAGGCGATGTTCTCGTAGATCGTCATCGGGAACGGCGTCGGCTTCTGGAACACCATGCCGACCCGGGCGCGGAGCAGGTTGAGGTCGAGCTTGGGGTCGAGGATGTTGGTATGGTCGAGCAACAGCTGACCGTCGGCGCGCTGGCCCGGATAGAGGTCGTACATCCGGTTGAAGATGCGCAGCAGGGTGGACTTGCCGCAGCCGGACGGGCCGATGAACGCCGTGACGCGGTTGGTGCCGAGCGCCAGGTTGATGTTCTTCAACGCGTGGTGGTCGCCGTAGTAGAAGTTGAGGTTGCGCGCCGTGACCTTGGCGGGCGCCTCGGGCAGGGGCTGCGAGCCGGGATGAACGGTCGGTGCGCTGACGGAAACAGACATTTCACTCATTTTGCAGTCCTCTCGGCGCCAAGGATGCGCGCGCCAATGTTAAGGGCAAGCACGGTCAGGGTGATCAACAGCGCGCCGCTCCAGGCGAGTTGCTTCCAATACTCGTAGGGGCTCTGCACGAAGTTGTTGATGGTGACAGGCAGGTTCGCCATCGTCTTGTTCAGGCCGAGGCTGAAGAACTGGTTCGATAGTGCCGTGAACAACAGCGGCGCGGTCTCGCCGGCGACTCGGGCGGTCGCCAGCAGCACGCCGGTGATGAGGCCGGAGCGCGCGGCACGATAGGCGATACGCTTGATCACCAGCGAGCGCGGCAGGCCGAGCGCGCTGGCAGCTTCGCGCAACGGATTCGGCACCAGCAGTAGCATGTCTTCGGTGGTGCGCACGACGACCGGGATCACGATGACGGCAAGCGCCAGCGCGCCCGCAATCGCCGAGAAGCCGCGCATCGGCACCACCACCGCGCCATAGATGAAGAGGCCGATGATGATCGAGGGTGCCGACAGGAGAATGTCGTTGATGAAGCGGATCACCGAGGTCAGCTTGTCGTTGCGGCCGTACTCGGCGAGATAGGTGCCGGCGAACAGGCCGAGCGGCGCGCCGATGCCGACGCCGATCACGGTCATGATCAACGAGCCGACGATGGCGTTGCGCAGGCCGCCCTCGGTCGATCCGGGCGGCGGCGTGTCAGCTGTGAAGACCTGGAGGTTGAGCCCGGCCAGGCCGTTGTAGAGCAGCGTGACCAGGATCAGCGCGAGCCAGGTGACGCCGAAGGCGGCGGCTGCGATGCAGAGGCCGCGAATGATGATGTCCCAGCGGCGGCGGCGCGAATAGATCGGGTTCATGGCTTCACTTCCCGGCCTTGGTTTCGAGGCGCAGCAGCATCAAACGGGCGGCAGCGAGCACGAAGAACGTCAGCACGAACAGCAGGAGGCCGAGCAGGATCAGGCCGGACTGGTGCAGGCCGTCGCTCTCGGCAAATTCGGAGGCGATCGCCGCCGAAATCGTCGTGCCCGGCGCGAAGATCGACGAGGAGATCCGGAACGAGTTGCCGATGATGAAGGTCACCGCCATGGTCTCGCCGAGCGCCCGGCCCAGCGCCAGCATGACGCCGCCGATGATGCCGACGCGGGTGTAGGGGATCACCACGCTGCGGACGACCTCCCAGGTGGTGCAGCCGACGCCGTAGGCGGCTTCCTTCAGCACCGGCGGCACCGTCTTGAACACGTCGACCGAAATCGAGGTGATGAAGGGCAGCACCATGATGGCGAGGATCAGCGCGGCGTTGAACAGGCTGAGATAGGACGGGGGCCCTGCGAAGATCGCGCCCAGCACGGGGACGCCGTCGAACACCCTGATCATGAAAGGCTGGAAGGTGTTGGCCAGGAACGGGCCGAGCACGAAGAAGCCCCACATGCCGTAGATGATCGAGGGGATGCCGGCGAGCAGCTCAACCGCCATGCCGATCGGGCGCCGCAGCCATTGCGGGCAGAGCTCGGTGAGGAAGATCGCAATGCCGAGACCGACGGGAATGGCGATCAGCATCGCGATGAAGGAGGTGACGAGCGTGCCGTAGATCGGCCCGAGCGCGCCGAGCACCGGCGGATCGGCCGAGGGCGCCCAGCGCTGCGTCCACAGGAAGGAGATGCCGAACTCCTGGATCGCCGGGAAGGCGCCGACGATCAGCGAGATGATGATGCCGCCGAGGATCAGCAGCACCGAGATCGCGGACAACCGCGTGATCCAGTAGAAGGTGACGTCGCCGAGCTTGAACGCGCTCAAGGCCTTGGCGCGATCATATGGACCGGCAGCATCAATCACATTGCTCTCAACAGCCATCTCAGCCACGCCGATCCCCTATACCCGTTTTATGTACGCTTGTTGTTGGTGGCGCGCTCCGGATGCTGCAGGAGGCCGATCCGGAGCGGAGATCTTGCAGCGTCCCGGAACCGTGTCCGGGACACATATAGCGCCTTAGCTCTTGATCTCGGCAGCCCAGGTCTTCTCGATCTGCTGGACGACGCTGTCCGGCATCGGAATGTAGTCGAGCTCCTCGGCCATCTTGCCGCCGTTCTTGAAGGCCCAGCGGAAGAACTTGATCGCTTCCTGCGCGGCCGCCTTGTCGGTGGCGGACTTGTGCATCAGGATGAAGGTCGCCGCCGTGATCGGCCAGGACTTCTCGCCGGGCTGCTCGGTCAGGATGACGTAATAGCCGGGAGCCTTGGACCAATCGGCGTTGGAGGCGGCCGCCTGGAAGGCCTCGACGGTCGGCTGCACCGGCTTGCCGGCCTTGTTGACGAGACCGGTGTGGGTGAGCTTGTTCTGCTTGGCATAGGCGTATTCGACATAGCCGATCGAGTTCTTGGTCTGGCTGATGTTGCCCGACACACCCTCGTTGCCCTTGGCGCCGACGCCGACCGGCCACTCGACCGCGGTGCCCTCGCCGACCTTGCTCTTCCAGTCCGCGCTGGCCTTGGAGAGATAGTTGGTGAAGTTGAAGGTGGTGCCCGAGCCGTCCGAACGACGGACCACGGTGATGGCCTCTGACGGCAGCTTCGCGTTGGGATTGAGCTTCTTGATCGCGGCATCGTCCCACTTGGTGATCTTGCCGAGATAGATGTTGGCCAGGGTCTCGCCGTCGAAAACCAGCTCGCCTGGCTTCACGCCCTCGATATTGACGACGGGGACGATGGCACCCATCACCATCGGCCACTGGACGAGGCCGTCCTTCTCGAGCTGCTCGGCCTTGAGCGGCGCGTCGGTGGCGCCGAAGGTCACGGTCTTGGCCTGGATCTGCTTGATGCCACCACCCGAGCCGATCGACTGGTAGTTCAGACCGTTGCCGGTCTCCTTTTTGTAGGCGTCAGCCCACTTCGAATAGATCGGGAACGGGAACGTCGCGCCGGCACCGGTGATGTCGGCCGCAAAGGCTACCGTCGTCGATGCGGCGACCAAGCCGGCAGCGACCATGGTTTTGAGGAAATTCATGCTGGTCTCCATACAGGGGAGCGAAGCGCCATCCGCGCCCGATCGCGCTCCCCGCGCCGCCGCTTTAGGGGCGGTCGGCTGTGCTTTTACGAAGGTTTCGTGACAGTTGGATGACGACACCAAGCAATTGAAATTGCTTGCGTTTCCGATCAAGCCGGAGTCTTGATCTGGGGAAAACAGGCGGTGAAGGTGGCGCCCTGCCTGGGCACGCTTTCGATCAAAAGGCGGCCGCGATGACGGTTAAGGATATGTTTCACCAGCGATAACCCGAGCCCGGTGCCGCCTTGCGAGCGGCTGTCGCCGACGTCGACCCGATAGAAGCGCTCGGTCAGCCGCGGCAGGTGCTCCGGCGCGATGCCCGGGCCGAAATCGCGGACCATGACCCGCATTTCCTGAGTTCCGTCAGCGGCGGCGCTCGAGGTCAGCGACACGATGACGCGCCCGCCGGAGGCGCCGTATTTGAGCGCGTTCTCGATCAGGTTCTCGAACAGGCGGAGCAGTTCCTCGCGGTCCCCCGCGATCATCACCGGCGGCTCCGGCAGGTGGATGTCCACCTCGACCTGACGCTCGCGCGCCAGCGGCTCGAGCCCGTCGGCGACCTGACGGATGATCGGGACGAGATCGACCAGGGTGTCGGGCCGGACATGGGCCGACAGCTCGACCCGCGACAGCGACAAGAGATCGTCGATCAGGCGCGCCATGCGCGTGGCCTGGTTGTGCATGATGCCGAGAAAGCGCTCGCGCGCCTTGGGATCGTCCTTGGCCTGGCCCTGGAGCGTATCGATGAAGCCCGACAGCGCCGCCAGCGGCGTGCGCAGCTCGTGGCTGGCATTGGCGACGAAGTCGGCGCGCATCTCCTCGACCCGGCGCAGCGGCGTCTGGTCGTGGAAGGTCATCAGCATGCATTTGTCGGCGCCGCCGAAGCTGGTCGGCACCGGTACCGGCGTGATGATCAGCTCCATCCAGCGATCAACCGGAACATGATCGAGATAGGTCGCGCGCCGCGGCTCGGTGGTCGCGATGGCCTCGCGCAGCGCGGTGATGATCTCCGGCGAGCGCAGCGCGAACTGGGCGAGCTCGTTCTTGCGCAGCGCCGGCGCGAGCTGGGCGGCGGCGGCGTTGAGGTGGATGACGCGGCCGGCCCGGTCGAGCAGCACCGCCGGATCCGGCATGCCGGCGACCACCGCGGCCACCGCCGCGCTCTCGACCGGGTTGATGCGTCTGACGTCGTCGCGGGAGGTGGCGGGATCGTGCAGCCGCCACGGGATCAAGGCAGCCGCCGCGATGCAGAGGAACACGATTGCAGCGTGCAGCGCCGACAATTCGCCGAGCGAGACCACGACGGACAGCGCCAGCGCCGCGGCGATCAGGATGATGGTCGAGTGCCGCAGCCGATCGGACCAGGGCTGGGCGGAGGGAGAAGAGGGGGCGTCGATCGCCATCGGGGCGGACTTCTCCTGGGGACTGTCCTTTAAGGACCTGACACCGGTCAGGCGCCGCTGTCGCTGCGCTCTCTCACATAGGCGGCTTCAGGCGCCGGGCCGGGGTCCAGCTTGAGCGCCGCCTGTTGCAAGCGCTTCGATCGGGCGCCGATTATAACCTCTCGAAACGTCAGCAAGATTACAGATAAGATGAACGGAGACAGATAATAGAGGACGCGGAACAGGAGCATGCCGCCCAGCAGCTCCTCGCGGTCCATCTGCCAGAGCCCGACCAGCATGGCGGCATCGAACACCCCCAAGCCTCCGGGTGAATGGCTGGCGAAGCCGAGCAGGGTCGCCGAGACGAAGATCACCGCGACCATCACGAAGCCGAGATTGGGCTCGTCGGGGACCAGCACATACATCGCCAGCGCGCAGAAACCGAGATCGACGATGCCGATCGCGATCTGGAGCAGCGTCAGCGGGCCGCCCGGCAGCACCACCGTCCAAGGGCCGCGGCCGACCACCCGCGGCTGGCTCCAGACCCAGATCACGTAACCGATCAGCGCCACGATGATCATCAGCGCCAGTGTCCGGTTCAGCCAGACCGGCAGCTGGTCGATCGAGGCTGCCGCCTCCGGATGGTAGGCGATGCCGAGGCCGAGCACCGCGGCATTGCCCAGCCAGAAGGTCAGGCCGGCGAGAAAGCAGATTTTTGCGACGTCGATCGCGTTGAGCCCATAGGCCGAATAGATGCGGTAGCGCACCGCCCCGCCGGTAAAGACGGAGGCGCCGACATTGTGGCCGATCGAATAACTGGTGAAGGCCGCGAGCGCGTTGATGCGATAGGGCACGTGGGCATGGCCGATCGCGCGCGTGGCGAAGAGGTCGTAGAAGGTCAGCGTGAAATAGCCCGCAGTGACGAATAGCGCCGCCATCGCAATCTGGCTCGGCTCGGTGCTCTTGATCGCTTCGAGGACCTCGTTGAAATCGATGCCGCGCAGCATGTGGTAGAGCACGTAGCAAGCGATGCCGATGACCGCGATGCTGATCACGACTCCAAGCTTATGCAGGACTTGCTTCTGGCGCAGAAACGTCGTCGCCCTGCGTATGGCTTCCAGCATCTAGACCTCGAACAACGCTTCAGCGGCCAGGGTGGCCGGCGGACAGGCGGACGCGCAGGCATTCAACGAACCCTCGCCGCCGGCGCCGGAATCGCGCATGCCCCCTGCCCCTCCACTAGCGCGTTTTCGGCCGAAGTGGAATTCGCCAATTCGAACAAAAACACGTGCCTTCAATATTTTAGGCAGGGTCGCAGCTCCCAGTGCAGAATTTGGCGCTTTCGTCGGCAAGGCTTGGCGCGAATCTCCAGGCGATCCTGCGCAGGGGCCATGAAGTTTTGATGATTTCGGCCGCACAATGTTCCGTCACGCCTTAAGCCAACGTCAATCTATGGAGCCGGCCTGCCTGTTGAAAGAGGGGTGACTGGAGCGGCCAGGTCCCGGTTTTCCAATGCGCCGAAAGGCCGCGGCGGAGCACACCCCGCCCCGCGCGTGAGGGTGCATAGCAACATCACACAGCGGCTGGCGGCGCGGTACGCGAGACCACCCGATCGCGCAGCCACGCTCCGATCGTGCCGCCGACGAGATAGCAGGCGAACATGATCAGGCCGAGGTCGAGCCAGTAGCCGAAGCGACCGGGGACCACATGGGTGAGAGAGGCCGCGACCAGGGCGGCGGCAAGCACTGCGAGCCACCGCGCAATCACCTTCGAGGTGCCGTTGCCGCGCTGGACCACCGAGATCCAGCCCATGCAGAAGCCCAGCAGCAGCGAGCCGATCAGCCAGCCCAGATGGAACGAGACGAGATAAGGCATCGTCACCTCACCAGAAATTCGATGCGGCGGTTCTGCGCCTTGCCTTCATCGGTGTCGTTGCCGGCGACGGGCTGCGTGCTGCCATGGCCGACCGCGGTGAAGCGGCTGGCAGGAAGGCCCGCCTTGACCAGATAGTCGATCACCGCCTGCGCGCGCTTTTCCGAAAGGGCCTGGTTGAAGGCATCCTCGCCATCGGCGTCGGTATGTCCGACGACCTCGATATTGGTGGTGGGGCAGCGCAGCGCAGTCTCGATGAGGCGATCGAGAATGCCGGCCGAGTCAGGATCGATGTCCGCGCGCCTGTTCGCGAAGCGGATCTTGCCCTTGGTCAGAAGCTCCGAGAACAATTGCTGGCACACGGTGCCGTCGACCGGGCCTGCGGCGGGCTTCACCGTGATCTCCGGCTTGTACTGCCAGTTCTTCGGGAAGTCCTTGCCGAGGCCTGCGCGGATCTCGTTGGCGGCGCCCTCGTAGAGCGCATCGCCCGAGAGCTTCACCTCGCGGTCGGAGACGACCAGCGTGCCGGTCGACAGCCGCGACAGCGCGCCGAGCGCGGCGATAACAGCCGTGCTGAAGGAGCCGGGGGCGCCGATGCTGGCCTTGAGATTGTCGACGACCTTTTCGGTGAAGAACTTTCGCGAGGCGCTGGTGCCGATCGCGGCGTGGACGTTGTTGTCCGGAACATAGCCGGTCAGCGTCACCGTCGCAGCCACCGGATCCTTGTAGGCCTGGAAGATGTAGGGCGGCGCCTTGATCTCGTTGGCCGCAATCGAAAAACCCTCGGGCAGGTTCTTCAGCGCAGCCGCGATCGCCTCACGGCCGCCGAGCTCACGCGCCATGCCCGACAGATTGACCTTGGTGTCCGTGATCGTGATCTTGCCGTCCTTCAGCTTGCCGATCTGATCCAGCAGCAGCATCGCGGCGGCTTCGAACCGGGGCGGCGCCCCGCGCGCCAGCCCCATCTGGTCGGCGACCTCGACGCCGCCGACTTCCTTGCGGGCCGCCTCGGTCAGCCGGGCCCTCATCGATGGCAGCGGCGCGGAGCCCGACAGCGTCACCCGCACCACGTCGCGCTCGGCATTCCACACGAAGGGCTTGGCCTCGGGAACGAGGCGGGTCCGGTCGTCGACCAGCCGCACGCCGGGCACGGTTTCGACCGCCATCACTGCGTCGCGGCGCCCCTCCTCGGAGAAGGCGTCCGCGGCCAGGCTGACGTCGCGGCCGTCGACCGCGATCCGGGTCTTGTCCAGAACGGTGTCCTTGAGCGCAGCCGAGCTGCGGGCCGACAGATCAGCCTCGACCGGTAAGGTATTATTCCAGGCCGCAAATCCCCACATGACGGCAAGGGGGATCAACCCCGGCCACCATTTGCTGGCCCACGAGAAAAGCTTCTGCATTCGACGACCCGACCTCTGGAAACGGAGACAAAACAAACCCTTGGCAGGCTGTCAAACCGGAAATGGCCCTGGTCCCAAGGCCCGGGCGGGACAATCGGAATAACTTTTTCTTCAAGGGTTCTTCCGTAAGTTGAGGCCGGAATGCCAAAGTCCCCCACCCGGTCATGAAACAACTGCGTAACAACGTCATCCGCGCCGGGCTGGGAGCACTCTATCTCAGCGGGGCGCACCACCTGTTGCGCCCGCTCTTGTCGGGCGTCGGCGCCATTTTCATGCTGCACCATGTGCGGCCGGCGCGCGAGGCCGCGTTCCAGCCGAACCGGCATCTCGAGGTCACCCCCGATTTCCTGCGCGCCACGCTGTGCCATTTGCGCTCGCGCGACATCGACATCGTCAGCATGGACGAGCTGCATGAGCGGCTGGTGCAGGGCCGGTTCGACCGTCGCTTCGCCGCCTTCACCCTCGACGACGGTTACCGCGACAATCTGGATTACGCGCTGCCGGTGCTGCGCGAATTTGACGCGCCGCTGGCAGTCTATGTCACGAGCGATTTTGCCGACGGCACCGGGCGATTGTGGTGGACGGCGCTGGAGGCCGTGATCGCCAAGGCCGATCAGATCGACATTCAGATCGGCAATTCCGCCCTGCGGCTCGATGCGAACAGTGTCGCGGCGAAGCAAGCGGCATTCGACCGCCTGCACGACTGGCTGCGCGCGCTGCCGGGCGAGCAGGATCTTGCGCGCGAGATCGGGGCGCTGTGCAGGACTTACGGCGTCGACATGGAAGCGCTGTGCCGCGGCCTCTGCCTGTCCTGGGCCGAGCTCAAGTCCTTTGCCGCCGATCCGCTGGTCACGATCGGCGCGCACAGCGTCAGCCATTGCAACCTCGCCAAGCAGACGGAAGGCATCGCCGCCCAGGAGATGGCCGCGAGCCGCGCGCGGATCGAGCAGGTGCTGGAGCGCCCCGTGCTGCACCTCGCCTATCCCTATGGCGACCGCGACGCCGCGGGCGCGCGCGAATTCGCCCTTGCCGCATCCGCCGGTTTCAAGACCGCGGTGACGACGCGGCCCGGCATGCTGTTCGCGGAGAACGCCGGCCACATGACCGCGCTGCCCCGCGTCTCGCTCAACGGCAATTATCAGGACGCGCGGATCCTGCCGGTGCTGACCTCGGGTGCCGCGACCGCGATGTGGAATGGCTTCCGCCGCATCGCGGCGGCGTAGGCCTCAATCTGCACTGGTCGAGGACAAGCGCGCCTTTCTTGACTCCCCTCCCTGCTCCGCCCACAACCGGCGGCAACCAAGGGAGGAACGCATGTTCAACGATCTGTTCTCGCTCAAAGGCCGCATCGCGCTGGTAACCGGCGGCTCGCGCGGCATCGGCAAGATGATCGCGGCGGGATTTCTCAGCGCCGGCGCGGCAAAGGTCTACATCACCGCGCGCAAGGCCGGACCGTGCGAGGCCACCGCCAAGGAGCTCAGCGCACAGTATGAAGGCGAATGCATTGCGCTGCCGATCGACATGTCCACGGTCGCCGGCTGCGAGCTGCTCGCGAGCGAATTCAAGAAGCGCGAATCCAGGCTCGACATCCTCGTCAACAATGCGGGCGCGGCCTGGGGCGCGGAGTTCGACGAATTCCCGGAGAGCGGCTGGGACAAGGTGATGAACCTCAACGTCAAGGCGCCGTTCTTCCTGACCAAGGCACTGGCGCCGACGTTGCGCGCCTCGGCAAGCGCGGAACGGCCGGCGAAGGTGATCAACATCGCCTCGATCGACGGCATCTTCGTCAATCCCGGCGAGACCTATTCCTATGCCGCGAGCAAGGCCGGGCTGATTCATCTGACGCGGCGCATGGCGGTGAAGCTCATCCCGGACCACATTGTGGTCACCGCAATCGCGCCGGGCCCGTTCAAGTCAGACATGAACCGCGCCGCGCGCGACCACGCCGACGAGGTCGCAACGCGCGTCCCCGTGGGCCGCATCGGCACCGACGAGGACATGGCGGGCGCTGCGATCTACCTCGCCTCCCGCGCCGGCGATTACGTGGTGGGAGCGACCATCGCGGTGGATGGCGGCATCGTCTATGCGAACCCGGGGATCAAGGGCAGCGGGTGGGACAGCGATTGATGCGGCGATCTCCCGTCACGTGCATCGGGACTTAAAACCAAAACGTCGAAAACAACCCCATGCACAGTAGCGGGCCCCTTCATCGATAAGGGATCTTTCGAGCGGCCTGGAGACAACATTTGCAGCCGCCATGCAGTTGACACGTCGGGCAAAACACGCGTCGAGCTGGCGCGTGTACTCAAAATCTATGGATGCGAGAGCTAGCGTCGCGGCGTTCGTCCGCGTATCCGGTCGAATCCTTGCTTGATCGCTGCGAAGCGCTGCTCGATGAATGGTTCGTGCTCAGTATCGGTGAAAATGTAGGGCCAGTCGTTTTCGATGGCCTCGCGAACCAGCTCGCCTACGTAGAGCGGATCAACGCCGTTGTTGATCCGCTCATGCAATGCCTTGATGATCTCCGCGCGTGGTCCTTCTGTCGGCGGAGGGTTGCCGACAGCCCCGGCAAATCGGTGCGGCACGTTGCGCCGAGAGTTCATGATCTGCGTGCGGATAAAGCCCGGACACAGAACGGAGACCCCAATCTTCCTCGGCGCGAGCACGTTACGCATCCCCTCGGAGAGCGCGACCACTCCATATTTGCTTACATCGTATGCCGGACTTGGTCCCGTAATCAGTCCGGAGACGGACGCCGTGGAAACAACCTGCCCTCCTTCGCCGTGCGCTTCGATCAGCGGACCGAATATCTCAAAGCCCCAGATCACCGACATCAGGTTGACGCCGAGGACCCAGTTCCAGCCTGAATCAGTCCACTCACCAAAGGTGCCGCCGCCACCCACGCCCGCATTGTTGACCAATATGTGGATTCTGCCGTACCGCGCGACGGTCGCGTCCGCTGCCGCCTGAAGTTCGCCCTTGAGCGAAACGTCCGCTTTCACGCCATCGACATCGGCTTTGGTTCGTGTCTTCAGGTCCGCGACCACTTTTTTCAGCGCCTCTTCCTCGATATCGCAGAGCATGACCCTCACGCCCGCCCGCGACAGCACGGTCGCGATCCCCAGTCCGATGCCCGAGGCAGCGCCAGTCACGAATGCGGTCTGTCCAATCAAGTCTCTCATGCGCGTTCCACCTTGCTTTCACTCAACCAGTTCGCCCGCGAGATTGCGCCGCGGGGCGCTGGCTCCGCGCCTGCGATGACCGAGGCAGCCGGCGAGGGCGCTGCGGAAGCAGTTGGTGATCTAGACCGCATGGCCGAGCGATCGTGAATTGAACGGAGAGGCGATGGACAGGCCGTCCCAAGCAAGCGCTTCGGTCGTAGACACATGGTCACCAATGCGCTGGGCTACTTCCGCAGCGTGCGTGCCCGGCATAAAGTGGGTTGCGCCCGCTATCGTGCATAGCGACGCGTTCGCCAACGCACGGGTCAGGATTTCCGCGCTTCGCTGCAACGCTTGCGGGCTACGCTCACCGCAGATGAGGCGGGTTGGGAGCAGGATGTTGGCAAAAGCCGATAATGGTGGATCGAATGCCGAACGCATGTCCAGAACCTGGGTCGCGGTCGTCCTGACGATGTATTGCCGCATCCGGGACGGCAGGGCATCGAAGCTGCCCTCACCGCCGAGATAATCGATCACCCGGAGCGCGGCTTCCCTCTCGCCGTTTTCGAACGCCTGGAAGTATGCATCGCGCATCGCCGTGAACTGCTCATACAGCGCAAGCTGGCTCTCCCGGCGCAGCAGGCCGAAAGCCACCGGCTCTATCAGGGTCAGGCTCATGAGCGGCCGCATCCCGCACAGCGCGACGTCCAGACACGCGAGCGCGCCGAGGGAATGTCCGACGAGATGTACGGGACCGCCGGCGCGGCGGATCACGGCTTCGACGATCTCCGCCTGCCGATCGATCGATGTATCGGCAGCCGTCCGTCGGTCCCTCGTGCCGCCATAACCCGGAAGGCTCGTCGTCACCGTCCGGAAACGACCGCCGAGCGCCTCGATCACGCCCCGCCAGCTTGACGCGGTCGCCCACGATCCCGGCACGAACACGATGGTGGGTCCCGTGCCCTCCTCGCCATAGTCGATGTGGCCGTGCCTATCCTGCAGCATTGTTGAGGCTGCGTTCATCGCCATCACTCCGGTCTTGAGGGTTTCGCCTGGCAAGAATGCGCGAAGCGCGACGGCAACACTTTACAGACCGCTTACATTTTCATTACCGACGGCTGATTTCGCGCGCTCCCCCGCTTGCTGGGCTGTGCTACGCTCGCGCTGCTGGAGGAACGGACGAGCTGATGCGCTATCTGTTTGAAGACTTTGCGCTCGACGCCGACAAGCGGGAGCTGCGCAGGGGGATCGATGCGGTTTCGGTGACGCCGCAGGCCTTCGACGTGCTTCTCTACTTGATCCGCAACCGCCAGCGTGTGGTTAGCAAGGACGATCTGATTTCCGCCATTTGGGGCGGCCGCGCCATCTCGGATGCCGCGCTTGCGACCCGCCTCAATGCAGCGCGCGCCGCAATCCATGATGCCGGCGATCAGCAGCGCCTCATTAAGACGCTACAGAGGAAGGGTTTTCGCTTCATTGGCAGCGTGCAGGAAATCGGCGGACAGGATGACGCTGCGGTCCCAAATGACGCACTTCAACCCTCGACACCAGCTCCCGCGCCGTCCGACAAACCCGCGATTGCCGTGTTGCCGTTCCAATCCATGCCGGCCCGTCCAGAACAAGAATACTTCGCCGATGGGTTGGTTGACGATATCATTACTGCTCTCTCGCGCTTCAGGACGCTCTCTGTCATCGCTCGCAACTCCTCGTTCACCTACAAAGGTAAGGCTGTCGACATCAAGCGCGTCGGCCAGGAGCTTGGCGTGCGATACGTGCTCGAAGGCAGTGTGCGCATGGAAGGGTCGCAGCTAAGAATCAATGCACAATTGATCGATGTTGCAACTGGCGCGCACCTTTGGGCCGATCGGTTTGAAGGCGCTTTGGGAAACGTTTTCGATTTACAGGACAAGGTCGCGCTACACGTGGTCGGGGCCATCGCGCCAGAAGTCGATCGTGCCGAGATCGACAGAGCCAGTCGAAGAAGGACCGGTAACATCGATGCGGTGACAGCGTATTATCGCGGTTTGCCTCATATTCGTTTCCCAACCACTCCACAGAATAATGAAGCTGCTTCGAGGCATTTCGAGCAAGCGATTGCTCTTGATCGCAGCTTTGCGCCTGCGTATGGCGGTGTTGCAACTTGCATAGCGTGGCGAAGGGCCAACAATTGGCCTGGAGACTTTGTCGAAGACAACGCTCAGGTCTTGCAGATTGCCGAACGTTTAAAGGAGCTTGGGGCAGACGACGCAATGGCCTTAACCGTTGTGGGCTTTCTCCTGTTCTGGTTCGCGCTGGACCTCAATGGCGGGGTTGAATTGGTTGAGCGCGCCATCCACTTCAATCCAACCTATGGACCCGCACTTCACGCGCGGGGCCTCATTCGAGGTTGGCAAGGCGAATCCGATGCCGCCGTTGCGGACCTTGAGCTGGCTCTGCACCTAAGTCCGCGCGATCCTTTCAACTACAACGCAATGCTGGGACTTGCTCTAGCGCATCACAACGCCGGCAGACATGCCGAAGCGGGTGAGTGGGCTGACAAAGCCGTTCGAGCCTTCCCCCCGGCGTTCAATGTAGGAATGGCTCAGGCCATCCTCTGCTACGTGGGCGCTGGACGATTGGACGACGCTCAAAAGCTGATGGCAGAAATTCTCCGCCGATCTTCTGGCTCTCGACGATCAACTGTGGCTGCCCCGCACTATTCGCCCAAGCTTAGAGCGGAACTCTTGGAAGCGATGATCAAGGCGGGACTACCCGAATAGCTTTGTTCTTGGGGCAAGCAGGCGGTGGGCAGGCTGGCGTGTGAGTACGCCGCGGCGCCTCGCGTCTATCACACCGCCTCTGGAATACTGGATCGCCCGGTCAAGCCGGGCGATGACGCTGTGGGTGTGGAACGGTCGTGGTGCGTCGCAAGCGCCCTACGACTCGATCTTCACGTACTCGAAATCGCCCGGCTTGTTGTCGATGCCGACCTTGGGCGGAGAGATCCAGGAGGCGAACTTGCCGGTCTCGGTGACGGGCTGCATCAGGGAGGTGATGAAGTCGCCGTCGCTGGCCGACGGCAGCCATTCGTCCTTGCGCTTGGCCCAGGTCGCATCGTCGATCAGGATGCCGTCGGGCGTCGCGTGCACGTCCTTGAACTCGCCGATGTGGCGGTGGAAGGCGACGTTGGGCAGCGTCAGCTTGAAGTCGTAGCCGGCGGTCGAGATTACCTTGTTCCAGCGCAGCATGCCCTTGACGCAATCCTGGCTGTAATCGTCGCGCAGGCGCATGTTGAGCGCGGTCAGCGCCGGCTCGTCGACCAGCTTGACTTCGCCGTTGATCAGCTTGAGCACCGGATAGGTCGAATTCTTGAGCTGGTGATCGTCCTCGATCTGCGTCTCGTGGTAGCGGCCCTTGATGCCGGCGTTGAACGCGTTGGCCGCGTTGGTCGAGACCTCCGAGCCGAACAGGTCGAGCGACAGCGTGTAGTGCAGGTTCAGCTTCTTCTGGATGGTCGGAAGATCGATGACGCCGAGCGCGCGGACTTTCGCGATGTCGGTGGGGTCGGTGATGCCGGCCGCGCGCATCGCATCGCAGGTGCGCTGCACGACGCGGGTGATGCCGGTCTCGCCGACGAACATGTGGTGCGCTTCCTCCGTCAGCATGAAGCGGCAGGTGCGTGACAAGGGATCGAAGCCCGACTGCGCCAGCGAATGCAGCTGCATCTTGCCGTCGCGGTCGGTGAAGTAGGTGAACATGAAGAAGGACAGCCAGTCCGGCGTCGCCTCGTTGAAGGCGCCCAGCATGCGCGGCGCGTCGGCATCGCCGGAGCGGCGGCGCAGCAAATCATCGGCTTCTTCACGTCCGTCGCGGCCGAAATATTTCTGGAGCAGATAGACCATCGCCCAGAGGTGACGGCCTTCCTCGACATTGACCTGGAACAGATTGCGCATGTCGTAGAGCGAGGGCGCGGTCTTGCCGAGATGGCGCTGCTGCTCGACCGAGGCCGGCTCGGTGTCGCCCTGGATCACGATCAGGCGGCGCAGCATGGCGCGGTGCTCGCCCGGCACTTCCTGCCAGGCCGGCTCGCCATAATGCTCGCCGAACGGCACGACGCGGTTCTCTTCCTGCGGCGCAAGCAGAATGCCCCAGCGATATTCGGGCATGCGGACATAGTCGAACTTGGCCCAGCCGCGCGGATCGACCGAGTAAGCGGTGCGCAGATAGACAAGCGATTCCTGGAAGCCTTCCGGCCCCATGTCGCTCCACCAGTCCATGTAACCGGGATGCCAGCCCTCCAGCGCTTTGAGCACCTGGCGGTCTTCGGCGAGGTTGACGTTGTTCGGAATCTTGGTCGAGTAGTCGACGTTCATGATGTTCATGTTCATGGGGACCTCCCGTGTGGGACTAGCTCGTTTGAAGGGGCGAATGGCGAATGGCGAGTAGCGAATGGGCATTCCCTATTCGCCATTCGCCACTCCCTACTCGCTAGACTCGCGTCATATCGAATTTCGGTTTCTGGCCGCTGCCGTAGCGGCGCAGCGCGCCTTCCTCGCCGACGGCGTTCGGGCGCTGGAAGATCCAGTTCTGCCAGGCGGTGAGGCGCGCGAAGATCTTCGATTCCATCGTTTCCGGGCCAACGAAGCGCAGGCTGGCTTCCATGCCGGTGAGGCTGTCGGGCGAGAAGCTGGCGCGCTCCTCGAGGAACACGCGGACCTCATCGTCCCAGTCGATGTCGTCGAGCGCGAAGGTGACGAGGCCGAGCTCTTCGGCCTGCTCGGCGTCGAGGCTGGTGCCGAGCGTTGCTTCCACGCGCTCCAGATCGGACGGGTCGGCTTGGAAGCGCGACTCCAGCCGTGTCAGGCCGTGGCTCATCGGGTACGGGCCGAAATTCATGGCGGACAGCTCGATCGACGGCGGCGGACGATTGTCACCCTGGCGGGTGCCGATCAGCATGTAGGAGCGGTCGGCGGCAAAGACGAGCTCGGCGAGCGTGCCGGCAAAGCAGGAGCCGGGCTCGACCAGCGTCACCAGCGTGCGCGAGGTGACGTCGACGCGCTTGAGCACGCGCTTCCAGTAATGCCTGATCTCGTTGACCAGCCAGTGCGCCTTGTTCGCTTCGAGGAACGTATCGCTGGCGAGCACATGGGCGCGGTCGCCGTGGCTCTTGAACACCAGCATCGCGATCTCGAGCTCGTTGATGCGTAAGTGCAGGATGGCGTCGTCGAGCTCGCGCGCCACTTGCAGCGGCCAGAACGAGGCGCCTTGCGCCATCATGCCGTCGATGTCGGCGGGCGGCGCGGTCTCCGGCGCCTTGATCGAGATGGTGGCAATGCGCGCGGTGCGATCGATGTCGACGGTGACGAAGCCGTAGCGGATGCTGTTTTCGTCGATCAGGCGCCTGAGCGGCGTCAGCGCGATGCCCTTGCCGCTGCCCTTGCGCGTCGAGGCCGCCGCAAACTCCTTGGCGCGCTCGGCGATCTTGGCCTCGAGCTTGGAGTTCGGTGCGATCTCGTCGACGAGGCGCCATTGCACGGCGCGCTTGCCCTTCACGCCTTCCTCGATGGTGCAGAAGACATCGGCGTGATCGCGCCGCACCTTGCGCTTGTCGACCACCCGCGTGAGACCGCCGGTCCCCGGCAGCACCGCGAGCAGCGGCACTTCAGGCAGCGCCACGGCTGACGAGCCGTCGTCGGCGAGGATGATGTGATCGGTCGCAAGCGCGAGTTCGTAGCCACCGCCGGCGGCGGAGCCGTTCACCACGGTGATGAAGCGCTGGCCGGAATTCTCCGAGGAGTCTTCCATGCCGTTACGGGTCTCGTTGGTGAACTTGCAGAAGTTCACCTTGTGGGCATGGGTCGAGCCCGCGAGCATGCGGATGTTGGCGCCGGCGCAGAACACGCGGTTCTTGGCCGAGCGCAGCACCACGACCTTCACTTGCGGATGCTCGAAGCGCAGGCGCTGGATCGCGTCGGCGAGCTCAATGTCGACGCCGAGATCGTAGGAATTGAGCTTGAGCTGGTAGCCCTCGAACAGGCCGCCATTCTCGTCGACGTCCATGGTCAAGGTCGCGACGTCGCCCTCGACCGCGAGCTTCCAATGCTTGTAGCGGGACGGTTCGGTCTGGAAATCGATGAATGTCGCGCCGCCTGCGAGGCGCCGATCTTCCCCGGCCATGAGCCACCCTTAAGCTTGGTTATGCATTTGGAGCGTTAGATGCACAATAGTGCATCTAGTTAGGTTAGTCTAGCCCGAATCGCGACCTCATATGCACTTTGCTTCATCTAGGCGCGCATGGGTTTCATGCAGCCTGAAGCCCCGGATCGTCCCGCAAGGCGGCCTTTGCAAACTGCATGATGGCATCGAGCGTCGGCCCCGCGGCCTCGCGATGCGGGGAATGCGCCGCGCCGGCAATGATTTTCAGATCAACCGGGCAGTAACATTCTTCCTGCGCGATCTCCGCCTGGCGCAGGGTCCCATATTGGTCGTCTGCGCCCTGCACGATCATCACGGGCACGCGGATGTAGGCGAGGTATTCGGAGATATCCCAATCGCGGAAATCCGGATCGAGCCAGGCGTCGTTCCAGCCGTAGAAGGCGTTGTCGACGTCCTTGTGCCAGCGCGCGAGCTTTGTCTTGAGGTCCGTGGTCTCGAACGTCGTCTTGATCGCGGCGATGGATTTGATCGAGATGTCCTCGACGACGAAATGCGGCGCGATCAGCACGAGCCCATTGAGGCGATGATCCTGATGCGCCCCGGCATAGATGGTCGCGATCGAGGCACCATCGGAATGGCCGAGCAGAAGGCCGCGCTTGAACCCGATCATGTCGAGCAGCTTCGGCAACACGTCCAGCGCCTCACGATGCATGTAGTCGAGCGCCCGCGGCAGCGCGACCGGGCTGGACTGGCCGTAGCCTGCGCGCGAATAGGCGAAGATGCCCGCGCCCGTGGCCTGCTGCAGCTTCTCGGGGAAATCACCCCAGAGGCCGACGCAGCCGAGGCCCTCATGCAGCATCACGATGGTGGGCGCGTCGGGGACTAGCGGCGCGAGCCACCTGTATTCGAGGCTGGCGCCATCGATGTCGAGGAAGCCGGTGGGGGTGAGATTGGTCATTTCTGCGCTCTTCTCTCTCGATCGTCATGCCCGGGCTTGACCCGGGCATCCACGTCTTTTCTCACGCGTGGCGGCGCGTGGATGGCCAGGTCAAGCCCGGCCATCACGGCCTGTTGCAGGTGGCCAATTAACGCGCGCCTTCCCGCAGCTTGAACCTTTGGATCTTTCCGGTCGCGGTCTTCGGCAGCGAGTCCACCACATCGATCCAGCGCGGATATTTCCAGGGGCCGATCTTCTGCTTGACGTGCTCCTTGAGCATCTCCTGCAAGTCCGTCGTCTTTGCGCCTGGGCGCAACACGACGAAGGCTTTCGGCTTCAGGAGGCCTTCCGGATCGGCCTCGGGCACGACGGCAGCTTCCAGCACGGCCGGATGCGTGATCAGCGCGCTCTCCACTTCGAACGGCGAGACCCAGATGCCGGAGACCTTGAACATGTCGTCGGCGCGGCCGCAGAAGGTGTAGCGGCCATCGGCGTCACGAATGTATTTGTCGCCGGTGCGGGTCCACGGCCCCTCGAAGGTGCGGCGGCTCTTGTGGCGCTGGTTCCAGTAGCCCTCGCCGGCCGAGGGCGCATCGACCAGCAGCTCGCCGACCTCGCCGTCGGCGACGTCCTGCCCGGCCTCGTTGACGAGCCGCACCGCATAGCCGGGCACCGGCTTGCCGGACGAGCCGTATTTGATGTCGCCGGGCGCGTTCGACAGAAAAATGTGCAACAGCTCGGTCGAGCCGACGCCGTCGAGAATGTCGACACCGAACCGTGCCTTCCAGCTGTGGCCGACGGATTCCGGCAGCGCCTCGCCGGCGGAGGTGCAGATGCGCAAAGCCTTGCCGCCGCGCTCGCTCTTCATGGTCTCGTCGTTGAGCATCGCGGCGAACAAGGTCGGCACGCCATAGAAGATCGAGGGATTGTAGCGATTCATCAGGTCGAACATGCGCGCCGGCGTCGGCCGCTCGCTGTTGAGGATCACGCTGGCGCCGACCGACATCGGGAAGGTCAGCGCATTGCCGAGGCCATAGGCGAAAAACAATTTCGCCGCGGAGAGACACACATCGCTTTCGCGAATGCAGAGCACCTGCTTGGCATAGGTGTCGGCGGTCGCCTGCAGATTCGAATGCAAATGGCGCACGCCCTTCGGCATACCCGTCGACCCCGACGAATAGAGCCAGAACGCCGGCTCGTCCGGATGCGTCGCGGCGGTGGTGAACTGGTCGCTCTCGCCAGCGAGCTCTTCGGCAAGCTGCTTGTGGCCGTTCTGCTTGGCGCCGGAGACCACGACATGCTCGAGATCCGGCATGCGGCCGACAACGTCCTTGATGACGGGATAGAGCGCTTCGGACACGAACAGCACGCGCGCGCGGCAGTCGGCGAGGATGTAGGCGTATTGGTCCGCGGTCAGCAGCGTGTTGAGCGGCACCGGCACGATGCCGGCGCGGATCGCGCCCAGGAACACGATCGGGAAATCGATTGTATCCAGCATGATCATCGCCACGCGCTCCTCGCGGCGGACGCCGAGCCGGCGCAGCATGTTGGCGGCGCGCCGGGTCTGTTGCTGGAGCTCGCCATAGGTGTGTCGCGAGACGGTGTCGTCGAAGGCGAGCTTACTGCCCCTGCCCTCCCTGACGTTACGGTCGAGCAGCCAGGTCACCGCGTTATAGGATCCCTCGCTCACGGACATCTCCCCAGAATTTAGAATTATAATTCATAGAAAGACACCACGGCGGCTTGCTGTCAATGCCAGCAGGCACTATGTTTCATTAAAACGCGCCGCAGGACCCCTGTAAAGAAGACTCATGACCGAAAGTCCCGACGCCGAATCCCGCTTCCTCGAACAACTCGGCCAGCGTGTGCGCACCATGCGCGCGCTGCGCGGCATGTCGCGCAAAGTACTCGCCAAGGTGTCGGGAATTTCGGAGCGCTACATCGCGCAGCTCGAGAGCGGCAAGGGCAATGTCTCGATCGTGCTGCTGCGCCGCGTCTCCGACGCGATGGGCGCCCATCTCGAAGATTTGCTGCCCAGCGCCGATCCGACCCCGGACTGGCAGGTGTTTCGCGACCTCCTGCGCAAGGCGACGCCCGCGCAGATTGCTCAGGCCAAGGATCTGCTCGCCGGCGGCAGCGCAACCGCGCCCCGGCGCGCGCCGTTCTGCGGGATCGCGCTGATCGGCCTGCGCGGCGCCGGCAAGTCCACACTTGGGCGGATGCTGGCGAAGAGGATCGGCTGGAGTTTCGTCGAGCTCAACAAGGAGGTCGAGCAGCAGAACGGGCTCTCGGTCGCCGAGATCATCGCGCTGTACGGCCAGGAAGGCTTTCGCCGCATGGAGCAGGCGGCACTGCAACAGCTGCTCGCGCGCAACGAGCTGATGGTGCTGGCAACCGGCGGCGGCATCGTCTCCGAGCCCCTGACCTTCGATCAGGTCCTCTCCTCGTTCTACACGATCTGGCTGAAGGCCGAGCCCGAGGAGCACATGGCGCGCGTGCGTCGCCAGGGCGATCTACGCCCGATGGCTGATGATCGCTCGGCGATGACGGAGCTGCGCAACATCCTGCTCAGCCGCGAGCCGTTGTATTCGCGCGCGACCGCGGTGGTGGATACCGCCGGCCTCTCCGTCGATGCCGCCGCCGCACGCCTGATCGATGCGGTGCGGCCGGTGCTGCAGAACGAAGCCCGCAGCTTCGGCCTGCGCAGCGTGGCGCTGTAGCGATGACGTCCACCGACGTCGCCACCTCCATGTTCGAGCGGATCGGCGGCAGCGCCACGATCAACGCCCTCGTCGACCGCTTCTACGACCGCATGGACACGCTGCCGGAGGCGAAGATCATCCGCGCCATGCATGCGGACGACCTTGGCCTGATCAGGGACGTGCTGAAGCGCTATCTCACCGAATGGACCGGTGGCCCGCGGCTCTATACACCCGAGAAAGGTCATCCGCGGCTGCGCCAGCGCCATTTCGGCTTCGCCATTGGGGACGCCGAGCGCGACGCCTGGATGCTCTGCATGCGCGGCGCGCTGGAGGAGACGATCACCGACGCCGCCGCGCGCCAGGATCTCGACAAGGCGATAGCGGGCCTGGCCGACTGGATGCGCAACCGGCCGTGACGGGGCGGCAGCGCTTCGGCGCAATTCGACGGCCTCGCACCGGGTCATTTGAGTTCCGCTGCGATCGCCTGCTAAGCTCCAGGCATGACCGACATGCTCTGCGACACCATACGCATGGAGCGCGAAGTGACGGAGCGTTAGCGCGTGATGGACGCACCTCCCGATGTCATCCGTCGACCGCCCTCGCCGCGTCTTGCGCGGCTGATCTCCAGCATTTCCTTCTACCGCGAGCGCGGGATCGGCTTGGCCGCCTTCCGCCACGCCGCGCCGCTTGCACTGCCTCTGCTGGTGAATTTGGGAACGCCCTTCCGCATTGCGCTCGGACACCGACCGGACACCGCCGATGCGCGGCCGAGTTTCGCAGCGGGTCTGTTTCCTGGGCCGGTCGTGATCGAATCCGACGGGCGCGCCGAATGCGTTCAGGTCGATTTCACGCCGCTCGGGGCGTATCGCTTCTTCGGAGGCGCCGTGCCCGATCTGACCGCGCGGATCGTCGGGCTCGACGACATTCTGGGACGGCACGGCAGGGAGCTCCGCGCCAGGGTGGCCGAGGCGGCCGGCTGGCAGCGACGATTCGAGATCGTCGAAGACTTCGTGCTTCGCCGCGCCGTACACGAGCCCTCGCCTGAGGTCGCCTTCGCGCTGGAGACGCTGTGGCGAGGCGGGGGCGCGGTCAGGATCGCCGACATTGCCTCCGACATCGGCTGGAGCCGCAAGCATCTCACACGCCGCTTCCACCGCGAGATCGGCGCTCCGCCAAAGACGCTGGCCCAGATGCTGCGCTTTCATCGCGCTTGCGTCCTGGCCCGGACGGATGGCGCAGGCGGCTGGGCGGCCATTGCCGCGGACGCCGGCTATGCCGACCAGGCACATCTTGCTCGCGATTTCCGGATGTTCAGCGGAGAGACGCCGACCGGATGGGCCGCGCGGCTCGATGTCGTCGATTCACGCCTGATGCGGGACGGCGGGGGCTAGCGCCAAAACAGCGGCAAGACGGCGCGAGGCACGGTCAGGTCCCATTTGTTCAAGCCGGCCGCCATGATCCGAACTAGGGTCGGCTTCGCAACAAGCTTGCACCGAACCTGGAGAGTGTCATGAACCAGCCGAACGGCTACGAAGCGCCGCGCCTCTACCACACCATGCGCTGTAGGGATGCCGAGGCGATGATCGCCTGGCTGAAGAACGTTCTCGGCTTCACCGAACGGGTGGTGTACCGCAAGGAGGGCACGGTCGTTCACGCCGAGCTGGCGTTCGGATCGTCGATCCTCATGCTGGGCGCGCATCGCGACGACGCCTACGGCAAATTGGTTGGCGACATCGGCGGCCGGCGGACGGATGCCGTCTATCTGGCCGTGGAGGATCCCGACGCGCTCTTTCAAAAGGTGAAAGCCGCCGGGGCGCAGATCGAGATGGAGCCCTACACGACCGATTATGGCAGCCGCGATTTCGCCGCACGCGATCCGGAGGGCGGGCTCTGGAGCTTCGGCACCTATTGGCCCAAGGTCGGCGAGCAGCCGCTCGCGGGATAGCGGGCGCTCGCGTCAAATACTGCTCCGCGGCCGAACCGTCTTGCTCGCTAGACCGACCAGTAATGCGGATGCGGGTAGGGCCGCGAGCGGTCGCCCCAGTCGAACGCGTCGCCATCGAACTCGCACGGGCCGCTGCTGAGTTCGTCCAGCGTCTGCTCGGTCTGGAACGCCTGCCGTGCTGGATCGTATTTCAGCGCGCTCCACTGCAGCGGATAATGGTGACGCGTACCGAGCAGCCCGCCGGTCTTGATCACGGCATAGGCAACCGTTCCGCTCATCTTGTCGAGCATCAACCGCTCGATCGTGCCGAGCTTCGTGCCGTCGCGTCCGTAGACGGCGACGTGCTCCACGCGATCACTGGGAACCATGGTGTGGTTCATGGTGTCCTCCCTGTTCTCGTCTGTTCACGATATTATAGCACCGGTTTCGCGGCGGCGGGAGCAGCTACAACTGCTGTAAGCGGCCCGCCCCGGCCACCAGAGCGTCACTTCAGCCGAATCGTGTCGACGCGACGGCACTGGACGCAATGATAAACGTGCTCCGCAGGCAGCGTGACTATTCCAGGTAGTGTCGCCAGGAACTTCATTGGCCGCCTGCATTTTGAGCAGATGAGGATCGGCGGATCGTCTTGGCGATCGGAACTCATACAATAACCGGGGCTGAGGCGCCCGCACGTTACTGCCGCGCTGCGGGCGCTTCATCCCGGGAGAACTACCGGCCTTGATCGGAATCCGATCGGCCCCGCTCGGCGCGCTGCTTCACGCCCGCGTGAGGCGACTTCTTCCGGACTGTTGCGACGACATCGCGCCGCCCCCGGACGAAGCCATTTTCCTCACCCGGCGAAAAACGCCGGAAAGGCAGGCGGTCTAGATTCTCTGCATTGATCAACAACGGAGTTCGGTCATGTGGGGTCAACTTTTCAGCCTGATCTATCGCCTGTCCTGCCGGACCACCCTGATCGAGATCGGCACGCACCGCCTCGCGCGTTAGGTCCATGAAGCCCAAGGGAATTGGGTAAGATCGATTGACCAGATGACGGGGATTGCCATGCGCAAGCTGATCCTGATCGCCGCGATATCGCTGCTCGCAAGCCAGGCCCATGCCGGAGGCTCGCGGAGCCTCAGCCTGGCGGCGGCCGATTCGAAGCAACCGGCCACCGAGCAGCCGGCCGCGCCGGCCGCCGTGCCGCCGCAGGCGACGCAAGCGTCACCGGCAAACGTCCAGACGCCGACCGCACCCGCCGCAACGGCACCGACCGCCGCAGCTCCGGTGCAATCAAGCACGACGCCGGCAAAGACGACCGAAGCGCCAAAGCCGAAACGCCGGCAGCCATCTGTCGAAGCCCGCGTGATCCGCGAACTGCACCGCCACGGGATCTATTGGTAATTGTCCGGCGACGTCCGCCCGGCAGCTCCGCTCACCAGCGATAGCCGAGCGTGGCGATGACGGTCAGCGGCGCGCCCCGGTAGCAGTAACCGACCTGACACGTCGTGTAGTGCACATTGAACAGGTTCTTGGCGTTGACCTGGAACGTGAGGCCGTTCAGCTCCTTTGCGGCCTGGCTGAAATCGTATTTCAGCGCGGCATCGACCAGGGTCACCGAGCTGTTCTTGAACGTGTTCGCGTCGTCGCCATAGCTCCAAGACATGTGGCGCGCGCCGGCACCGACGCTCAGGCCCGCGAAGGGACCAGCCAGCGGCAGGGCGTAATTGCCCCACAGCGTCACGGTGTGCGGAGGATTGCCCGACGGAAACTTGCCGACCAGCGCGCTGTCGCCGGCCTGCTTGGTGACCATGTCGAGATAGGTGTAGGACGAGGTGATGTCGAAACCATTGCCGAGGCTTGCAAGCCCCTGCAATTCGAAGCCGCGGCTTTGAATTTCGCCGCGCTGGACCGTCACGCCGGTGCCCGTCGTCACCAGGCCGCCATCCTGCGTCAGGTCGAACACGGCAGCGGTAATGAGGCTTCGCGTCCCCGGCGGCTGATACTTCACGCCGATCTCGGTCTGCTTGCCGGTGGTCGGCTTGAAGAAGGCGCCTGAGGGATCGACGCCGAGATTGGGAAAAAACGACGTCGAATAGGCGATGTAGGGCGCCACACCGGAATCGAACACATAGGTCAGGCCTGCCCGCCCACTATAGGCCTGATCAGATTGCGTCTGTCTTGTCAGCGCGAACCGGTCCTCGCCGGTGGTGCGGACCCAGTCGCTGCGGCCGCTCAGCGTCAGGATCCAGTGGTCGAGTTTGGTCTGGTCCTGAATGTAGACGCCGGACTGGGTTTGCCGCTGCGCCGTGGACGAGGAGATCGCGGGATCCGGAATGGATTCCGGCGCATAGACCGGCGCAGCCAGATTGAGATCGGACACGCCGAAGCCGAACCCCTGCTTGTCGGTGAACTTCGACGATGTGTAGTCGGTGCCGACCAGAAGCGTGTGCTGCACCGGGCCGGTGGAGAGCTTCGCCTCGACCTGGTTGTCCATGATGGCCGATTGCAGCGTGTCGTGGACGTAGCCGGTATAACGCGACACGACGTTGCCGACGGGAGCACCGAGAAAGCCGACATAGCGCGTGACGGCGTCGAGATCGACGTAGCGGAATTTCTGGCGGACGGTCACGGCGTTGTCGAACGCGTGCTCGAACAGATAGCCGATGCGCCCCTGCTCCTGGTCGAGCGAATTGTAGGACGGGCTGCCCGTGAAGATGTCCGTCGTCGTCCCGATGCCCGAAGAATAGGTGAACATCGAGCCCGGCGTCTTCGATTTCTGATAGGCGCCGAGAAGCGTGAGGGTTGTCGATTGGTCGGGTCTCCAGGTGACGGCGGGAGCGACATAGGTGCGGTTGTCCTTGCCGCCCGGTACGAACACGTCGGCGTCTCGCACCATGCCGGTCAGCCGATAGGAGAATTGGCCGTTGGGATCGATCGGCCCCGAAAAATCGAAATTGCCCTGAACGCGTTCGCGATCGCCGAACAGCGTCTGCACCTCGTGGAAAGGCTGGCTGGTCGGCAGCTTGCTTTGCAGATCGATCAGTCCGCCTGGCGAGCCGAGGCCGTAGAGCGCCGAGCTCGGGCCGCGGACCACGGTGATGCTGTCGACCCCATAGGGCTCCGTCTTGAACACGCCAAGGCCAGCGCCGACGAGACGCAGGCCGTCGAGATAGATGCCGTTATAGGTGATGTCGAAGCCGCGGATCGAGATGGCGTCGAAGCGCGGATCGTAGCCCGAGGCATCGATGCGCACGCCCGGCTCATAGCCGACTGCCTGCGTCAGCGTCTGCACGGCGCGGTCGTTGAGCTCCTTGCGCGTCACGACCGAGATCGACTGCGGCGTCTCCAGCAGGGGCGTGTTCGTCTTGGTGCCGGCGGAGCTGCTGCTGGCAACGTAGCTGTTCTCGCTCGATATCGTGGCGCGACCGCCACCTGCCTCGCGCGCATCCTGGCTTGCGGCTTGCCTGGAGGCGGCATTGCGTTGCGCCGCGACACGGCCGGCGTTGCGACGGTGAATTGCGCTGGGCAGACACGGCGCGCGGGCGCACCTGATTCGGCGCCTCCACGGTGACGGGCGGCAATGACGCGGCCGTCGATCCCGAATTGGTCCCGGAGACCTGTGCAAGGGTCGGTGTCACCTGCAAAACCACGCCCAGACCGGCCGCCCCCAGACCAGCCTTCATCAACCGTTCCCAACCGAACGTCTGTCCGTCGCCACGCCTCATTGTCTTCCCCAAGCTCCGTCTTTGGACCACCCGGGAGTAATCAGATCGAGACGCACGACGCCTTTGCGACTGCGCAAATCGCCTTTGAGTCCACGTGGAGGCTTTCAAGACTGAGGCGTGAGGCGGCGCATCGCCTGCTGCCGTTACTCGCAGCGACTGGGCGAATGACCGAAGCGCCTGCGAAAGGCCGTCGCGAAGTTCGCCGGATGAGTATAGCCGACCCGATAGGCCGCCTCGGTGACCGACAGGCGCTGGTGAATCAGAAGGGCTCGTGCAGTATCGAGCCGGCGCGCCCTCAGATAGTCGATGGCGCTCTCGCCATAGGCGATCTGGAATTTCTGATTGAAAGATCGCCGGCTCAGGCCTGCGTTCCGCGCCAGCTCGTCGATGCTCCAGGGATAGCCGAGGTCGGCATCCATCCGCTCCTTGACCGATTGCAGGCGCATGCGCTGGAGGTCTGTTGCCGGATCGACCGCGATCCGGCTGCACTCGCCGAACAAGGCATGGACGACGATCTCGGCGGCATGCGCCGACATCAGCAATCGCGCCGCGTTTCCGGCGACCGGCGGCGAGAACATTTCCGCCGCGACGGCCCGCACGCGCGCTGATGCGGCCAGCGAGAGGACGACGGCGCCAGATCCTTCGTCCTTGAACAGCGCCCGAAACGCGGCGCCAAGTCCGAGCTGATCGATGGATGCTCCGGGCAACGCAAGGCCGATGGCGCACCGCATTGAGCGCTTCACGGCGAGGGACTCGCGCACCGCGATCACCCCCATCCGCCTCTCGCCGATCGAGCGCGTCAGAGTGCCGGGGCCAGCACCGGCTTCATCGAACGCCACCGAGATGAACAAGCCCGGCGCTGCGATTGCAGGCCCCTCGGCGTCGGCTCGGAACTCACCTTGGACGACCACGCAGCCCGGATAATCCAGCCATTGGGCTGCTCCTCGCTGTGCGGAACCGACGTCGTCCTCAGGCAACCCGACAATTTGCTCGTAAAAGTCCCGCATCGAATCCACAACGCCGCGTCTTCTTTGACGGCTGACGGCGGCACGCTCAAGAGCTCAGCGCGCTGTTTGGAGGATTTCGAATTTGGATTTGCTCGAAGAGTAGCTCGCATTGCCGCGACGAAGGGGACGAACGCGTTTAAATTCCCAGATATTTGTGCTGCAGGTCCGGCGCGGCCATCAGCTCGTCGGAGGTGCCGCTCCACACCGTCTTGCCGCGCTCGATGATGTAGTGGCGATCGCAGATGCGGGCGAGATGGTCGACGTTCTTGTCGACGACCAGGATCGACTGTCCGCGGCTCTTGAGTAGCGACAGGCAATTCCAGATCTCCTGCCGGATCAGCGGCGCGAGGCCTTCGGTCGCCTCGTCCAGGATCAGGAGCTTCGGATTCGTCATCAGCGCGCGGCCGATCGCGAGCATCTGCTGCTCGCCACCGGAAAGCTGGTTGCCCATGTTGGACGCGCGTTCGGCGAGGCGCGGAAACATCACGTAGATCGCGGCGAGCGTCCAGGGATTATCGCTGTTGAAGCGATCCGCCGCGGCCGCGACCAGGTTTTCGCGCACGGTGAGGTTCGGAAAGATCTGCCGGCCCTCGGGCACGAGACCAACACCGAGTTTCGCAATCCGGTAGGACGGAAGCTGCCGCACCTCCGCGCCCGCGAAGCGAATGGTGCCCGCGCGCGCCGGCGTCAGGCCCATGATGGAGCGGATGGTGGTGGTCTTGCCCATGCCGTTGCGGCCCATCAGCGAGACCATCTCGCCCGGCTTGATCGACAGCGACAGGCCGAACAGCACCTGGGACAGGCCGTAGCAGGTCTCGATGCCGTCGACCTCGAGCAGCGTGTCAGCCATGATGCGTCACCACATGCTGATCGCCGAGATAGGCGCGCTTGACGTCCTCATTGGCCCGGATCGCGGCCGGGTCGCCGGAGGCGATGACGCGGCCATAGACCAGCACCGTGATGCGGTCGGCCAGCGCGAACACCGCCGGCATGTCGTGCTCGACCAGCACGATCGAGACCTCTTTCCGCAGCTCCTGGAGCAGCTTCACCATGCGCTGGGATTCGGTCACGCCGAGGCCGGCCATCGGCTCGTCGAGTAGCAACAGCTTCGGCTTACTTGCGAGCGCGACTGCGAGCTCCAGCTCGCGGCGTTCGCCGTGGCTGAGCCTGGAGACCACGATATCGGCGCGATGGCCGAGGCCGACGCGATCGAGCGCCGCCTGGGCGGCATCGCGCAGACCCTTCTCTTTCCGCGCATTGGCGAAGAATCGGAACGAGGTGCCGGCATGCGCCTGCGCCGCCAGCGCGACATTGTCCGCGGCGGTGAAGTCGAGCAGCAGCGAGGTGATCTGGAACGAACGCGCCAGGCCCAACGCGCAGCGGCGATAGGCCGGCAGATAGGTGATGTCGCGCCCCGCCAGCGAGACGCTGCCGGAATGCGGTTCGAGATGCCCGGTGAGCTGGCTAATCAGCGTGGTCTTGCCGGCGCCGTTCGGGCCGATGATGGCGTGCAGCTCGCCGGATGCGACGTCGAGCGAGACGTTGTCGGTCGCGATGATTCCGCCGAAGCGGCGCACCAGCTTTTCGACGCGGAGCAAGGGTTCAGCCACGGCCAGCCCTCCCGAGTGCGCCCATGATGCCGCCGCGGCCGAACAGGACGATGAGCAGCAGCAGCGGGCCCAGGATCAGCGCCCAATATTCGGTGATCTGCGACAGCAGTTCTTCCAGCAGCAGGAACACCACCGCACCCATGACCGGGCCGAACAGCGTGCCCATGCCGCCCAGGATCACCATCACCATGAGGTCGCCGGAACGGGTCCAGTACATCACGGCCGGGCTTACGAAATCGGTGTTGTTGGCGAGCAGCGCGCCGGCAAGGCCGCACATCGTGCCTGATATGACGAAGCAGACCAGTTGGTAACGCTTGGCCGGGAAGCCGATGGCCTGCATGCGCTGCTCGTTGGAACGCAGGCCCTGCACGACAAGACCGAAGCGCGAGTTGACGATGCGCCATATCAGGAGCATGACGCCGAAAAGGCAGGCGAGGCAGAGATAATAGAACTGCGTGCGGTTGCCGAGATCGATCAGGCCCGAGAAGTCGCTGCGCGTGTAGATGGTCAGGCCGTCGTCGCCGCCGTAACGAGCCAGGCCCGAGGCGACATAGTAGGCCATCTGAGCGAAGGCCAGCGTGATCATGATGAAGTAGACGCCACGGGTGCGCAGCGACAGCGCGCCGATCACCAGCGCATAGATCGCCGACGCCGCAATCGCGACGGGAAACTGGATGAAGCCGGACCCAACGCCTTCCTGCGCGAGCATGCCGACGGCATAGCCGCCGATGCCGAGATACGCGGCATGGCCAAAGCTCATCAGGCCCGCAAATCCCATGATGAGGTTGAGGCTCGCAGCCGCCAGCGCCAGGATGATGATGCGGGTGAACAGCGTCAGGATGAAGACGTTGCCGGTCAGCTGCGAATAGAGCGGCAGCAGCACGAGGCCCGCCAGCATCAGGGCCGTGACGGCCTTGCTCACGCTCAAACCCTTCATCGACGATTGGCCGGAAACAGCCCCTCCGGCCGCACCACCAGCACGATCGCCATCAGCAGATAGATCAGCATGGAGGACAGCGCGGGCGCGGCGGTGGATGCGGCGGCGCCGCTCAGCACCTGGCGGAGCAGGTTCGGAAGGAAGGCGCGGCCGAGCGTGTCGATCATGCCGACGAAGATCGCGGCGAGGAAAGCGCCGCGGATCGAACCGATGCCGCCGATCACGATGATGACGAAAGCGAGGATCAGGATGTTCTCGCCCATGCCGATCTGCACGGTCAGGATCGGCGCCTGCATCAGCCCGGCAAGGCCCGCGAGTGCGGCGCCCAGGCCGAACACCAGCGTGTAGAGCAGCTTGATGTTGATGCCGAGCGCGCCGATCATCTCGCGGTTGGATGCGCCGGCCCGGATCAGCATGCCGATGCGGGTGCGCATCACGCCGAGATAGAGCAGCAGCGCGACCAGCAGCGCTACCCCAATGATGGCGAGGCGATAGGCGGGATAGTGAATGCCGGGCAGGATCGGCACCGGCACGGTGAGCCAGGCCGGCAGCGGCAACGCCAGGCCCGCCGGGCCCCAGATCAGCCGCACGGCTTCGTTGAAGAACAGGATCAGGCCGAAGGTCGCGAGCACGTGGTCGAGATGGTCGCGGCCATAGAGATGCCGCAGCGCGCTCACCTCCAGCACGATGCCGAGCACGAGCGTCGCGCCCAACGCCATCAGCGCGCCGAGCAGGAAGCTGCCGGTCCAGGCCGCGAAGGTGGCGGCGAAATAGGCGCCCATCATATAGAGCGAGCCGTGCGCGAGGTTGACGAGATCCATGATCCCGAACACCAGCGTCAGGCCCGCGGCGAGCAGGAACAGCAGCAGACCGAACTGCAACCCATTCAAGAATTGTTCGACGACGAGCAGCATCAGGACTCTTTCAGGCGCATACAGACGCGCGCCGATGTTCGAACACTGTCGCCATCAGTGAAAGAGCTCCCCCTGCCTCTTCAAGGCCGAAAAATGGGTAATGGCAGTATCGTTCCGAGGCAAGAGCGATTCGACATCAAACATGCACTTTGTTGCATCTCGGCACGTGCGGCCGGGACGCGCCCCGCAATGCAAAAAGGCTGCCGCGCGGCATGAGGCAACCTGCCGCAGCGAAACGGCATCACCCTCTCACCGGCTGGCGGTGAGAGGGTACGATCGTCGTAAAATCGAGCAGGGCTGCGTCTAGTGCGACGTCATCTGGCGGGGGAGCTCGTCCGGCTCGGCGAGAACGCTGTTGGCCGTCGACGCCTCCAGGGCCGCCATCCGAAACAGATAAGCGAGCGTCGTCAATCCGGTGTCCTCCGCCATTTGCGCCAGTTCGAGCGCCATGTCGGACATGTAGCCGAGATCCTCGTCTTTCATTTGCGCCATGATCTGGCTGTCCCGCATCACGTTCGACATCTCAGGCGCTCTTTCGTTGCGCGGCAACATGACCGCAGAGGTTGGCACGGGCGATGGCATCGAGACGAGGGCCGTCCTGCTGCACGACCGAAGCCGTGCCGATCCGATGATGCAGGGCATCGAGCGTCTCCCGACGAATGTCGATGGTCGCCGCCATGGTCCATGCGTTCTCGACCAGAGCCGGTAGGCCGAGCGGCGTCACGACGAAGCCGGCTTCGTGGAAGCGCGGCAGCCACCAGGTCTCCATGATCGCGCTGACCTGCGCGATTCCCTGGTCGAGGCAGAACTCCTGCACCGCAGCCATCAGTTGCAGGTTGAGCGCGCCGTCGCGGCGATCGCGCACGACGAAGTAGCGCGACCATTCCCACACTAGCGGATCGGCGGGCCAGCCGCGAACCGCCGCCAGATGCGGAAACACCTCACTCATCATCGAGGGCTTGGTGGTCGGATAGAGCCGATGACCGCCCACGACGCGGCGGCCTTCCAGCGCCAGCAGGTAGACGGTGTCCTCGTCGTCGTAGGAATCGATCTCACGGCCATCCGGCCTGCGCAGCGTCTCCCAGCGCCGCTCCTCGACGAAGATGTCGTGACGCAGCCGGAAATGCTGCTCGATTACGTCTTCATAAAGGTGACGATTTACCGCGGAAACTGCGTGAATCATGAAAACCCCCATTCATCCTCAATGGGGGGAGATTCTGCGAAAAGACGCAGCTTCGGTATTGGGAAATTTCCCAGTAAGGCGGCTTAAGGATTGATGATCTTGTTCCGAATCGCCAGCGCGACCGCATGCGTACGGTTGACCGCGCCGAGCTTGCGCGCAGCAGTTGCAAGATGCTCTTCGGCGGTGCGCTGGGTGATGTGGAGGATCTCGCCGATTTCCCAGGCCGACTTCCCCTGCGAAGCCCAGGCGATCACCTCGCGTTCGCGCGGCGTGAGGCGCGTCGACGGATGCGGCATCGGCTCGAGCAGACGGCGAATGTGGTCGAAGCCATACATCGCCATCAGATGCAGCGCCGGCTTGCTGCGGGCATTGAGGTCGAGATGGACACCGCCGAGCGAGACCGCCGCCTCGTAGCCGGTGAGGCCGTGGATCGGCACGATGAAGCCGCGCGACATGCGGAACTCGCTGGCACGGTTCATCACCTCGGCCGCATTCGGCTCGAGTTCCGCATCATAGGGCGCTTCCGACCACTCGAACGGATTGACCGACTGCCGGCACAACCGCACCACGGGATCGAAACGATCGTAGTTTTTCTCGGTGTAGAGGCTGAACCATCCCGCAGGCCAGCGTTTGGCGAGCACCATCTGCGCAAACTGCTGATCGGGATTGGGCAACCCCGTCACGATGATGGTTTCGAAGCCGAAGCGACCGAACGCCGCTTCGAGCGCGTTCATGGCCTCTGGTACCTTGCGGTAGGTCTGCAGGCCTTCGATGAAGTCGAGCGCCTCCCGGCCATAGTCTACGGCGGACATCGTACGTTTCCTGACCCTCGCGCTTCCGTATAGCACGTATTCACAGACCGCCTCAATTCGCTGTGGCCGTAGTTTCCCGGTGCTCATGCGCTCTGAGGATTTAACTACTTGTGGCAGAATTGACGCCACGATACACCTGAGAACATCCGAAGCGGGAAGCCAACGATGGAAGACGAGGACATCGCCCTCAACAGCGTGCTCGGCCTGGAATTGAACCGCGTGTTTTTTGCCGTCCGCGAAACGGCGAACAAGCAGAAGATCATCGAGTTTGCGCGCGAGGTGCTGCAGAGCGAGCGCGCGGAGCTGGCCGAGAGCGTGTCGCCGGAAGGGCCGGCGAGCTAGAACGCCATTGCAAAGACGACGCCGGAGCAACAGATCGCGTCACGAGGACGCCTCTCCATCTGATCGCGCGGGTTTTAGTCGAAACACTCTGACCGCGAATTTTGGCTTCCCTTCTCCCCTTGAGGGAGAAGGTGGCGCGAAGCGCCGGATGAGGGTCTCTCTCCGCGAATCCAACTCCCATTTGAAGTCGCGGAGAGAGACCCCTCACCCGTCTCGCCGCTCTGCGGCGATCCACCCTCTCCCACAAGGGGAGAGGGAAAGCGCCAGCCTCCGGCCACATCGGCGCACACTTGCCGCTGGATGACAGCGCATCTCTCGTGAGATGATCGCCGCGATCTCTTGTCGATGCCAGGGACAGTTCAAGGCCATGATGACGCTGCGCCAGGTCGAAGTGATCCGTGCCGTGATGGTGACGGGCACCATCGGCGGTGCGGCGAAGCTGCTCAACGTCTCGGCGCCGGGGATCAGCCGCCTCGTCAAATACACCGAGCGCTCGCTCGGCATCCGCTTCTTCCAGCGCCAGAACGGGCGCTACTTCCCGACGCCGGAAGCCGAGAACATTTTTGAGCAGATCAACGGCGTCTACAAGAAGGTCGACGACCTCTCCGAGATCATCTCCAAGATCGGCCGCGGCGGCCTGTCGGAGCTGCGCATCGGCTCGGTGCCGAGCATCTCGCAGGTGATGGTGCCGCGTGCGATCGAGCGCGTCCGCCGCCGCTATCCCGATCTCGGCATCGACATCAACATCCTCAAGCTCGAGGAAGCCATCGACTACCTGATGCTCGGCCGCGGCGAATGCGTGGCGATGAGCTATCGGCTCGAGCATTCCGGGCTCGACTTCATGCCGCTCGCCTCGGGCGAGCTCTATTGCATCGTGCCGCCCGGCCACGAGCTCTCCGGCCGCAAGCAGGTCTCCGCCGCCGAGATCACGCGCTATCCGCTGATCGGCATCGATCCCAACGATCCTTACGGCCGCATCATGGCCGGGATCTTCGCGCGCCACCGGCTCGACTACAACATCACGATCCGCGCGCGCTTCGGCACCACCGTCTGCGCGCTGGTGAAGGCGGGGCTCGGCATCGCCATCATCGACCAGTTCACCGTCGCCCATGGCGGCTATCCCGGCATCGAGCTTCTGAAGATCGCCGAGCCGACGCGGTTCGACACCTACATCGCAGTCAAGCGCGGCACGCCGCTGTCGCTGCATGCCGAGTATTTCATCGAGGCCCTGCGCGCCGAGATGCGCGCGGTCGAGCCCTCCCGCGGCAGTGGCAAGACCGCCCCTGCCCGCGGGCGGAGGAAATAACATGATGTTAGGTTTGCCAGATAAAAGGGTAATTGTGTTAGGCGGGGGAAAGGCTATCGTCGCAGCTGGAATTGCACGGATTTCCCCGCTAATGGCCGGGGCCGGACGCTCCCTTGAGACGATAGCGAACCATGTCGAAACGCGGATACGCCGCCAGTAAGAAGCTCCTCACCGGCCTGATCGGCGCCCCGATCGCGCATTCCGCCTCGCCCGCCATGCATGAGCGCGCCGCCGAAGCGCTCGGCCTGCGCGGCCATTACCAGCTTATCGAGGTCGCCGGGGCCGATGCGGCCGGACTGCGCATGATGCTCGAGGGCGTCCGGCGGCTCGGCTTTGCCGGCGTCAATGTCACCTACCCCTACAAGGAAGCGGTGGTGCCGCTGCTCGACGCGCTGGCGCCGGGCGCAGCCAGCATGGGCGCGGTCAACACCGTCGTGGTCAGGGACGGCCGGCTGACCGGCCACAACACCGACACCACGGGCTTCGCGCGGGCGGTGACGCCGTTGCTGGCGCCCTCCGGCAACGCCATCGCCCTGATCGGCGCCGGCGGCGTCGGCAAGGCCATCGCGTTTACGCTGGCGAGCCTGAACGTGGCCGACATCCGCATTTTCGACAGCGAGCCGGCGCGCGCCGAGAAACTGGCCGCCATGCTCGCCCCGCGCGGCGCCCGCGTTGCCGCCAGCGTCGAGGATGCGCTCGAGGGTGCGACCGGTCTCGTCAACGGCACGCCGGTCGGCATGCTGCCGAACCGTGACACGCCGGTGCCGGCGAGACTGCTCAGGGCGGACCTATGGGTCGCCGACGCCGTCTATTCGCCGCTGATCACGCCGCTGCTGGCCGCAGCGCGAGAGAAAGGCGCGAAGATCATGACCGGCCGCGACCTCGCGATCTACCAGGCCGCCGACGCCTTCGAATTGTTCACAGGCCTTGCCCCATCCACCGAGATCATGGGAGAGGCTTTCGACGCCGTGATGGCAGCGCGCAGCGCCGCCTATCAGGCAGCTTGAGGCGAAGCGGCCGGATACAAGGCCGCTTGCAAGATTTGAAACGGGAGGAGAGGACGATGAAATCAACGCTAGTGGTGGGCGCATTGCTCACCGTCATGACCGCAACGGGCGCCTTTGCCCAGGCGATCAAGCTCGCCAATGTCGCGGAGCTCTCGGGCGGCGGCGCTACCGTCGGCACCAACTGGAAGAACGGCATCGACCTCGCGATCGAGGAGATCAACGCCAAGGGCGGCGTGCTCGGCCGCAAGCTCGAGGTCAGCCACGCCGACTCGCAGTCCAACCCCGGGGTGGCGCGCGCCCAGGTGCAGAAGGCGCTCGACGCCGAGCCCTATGTGCTGCTCGGGCCCGGTTATTCCGGCTCGGTGAAGGTGACCGCGCCGCTCGCGGCCGAAGCCGGCATCGCGCAGATCATGGGCGGCGAAGCCGCCGAGCTGACGCAGACAGGAAACAAGTTCCTGTTCCGCACCTCCTTCGGCCAGCAATCCTCAATGCCGAAGGTCGCAAAGTACATCCACGACGAGATGAAGGCGAAGACCGTTGCGGTGGTCTGGGTCAACAACGATTTCGGCCGCGGTGGCCGCGACGTCGTGGTCAAGGAGCTCGACCGGCTCGGCTCCAAGGTCGTCGCCGATCTCTCCACCGAAGCGGGCCAGGCCGACTTCGCCGCCGACGTCGGCAAGATCAAGGCCGCCAATCCCGACGCCGTGTTCGTCTACCTGAACGAGGAAGAGAGCGCGCGCATCCTGAAGGAGCTGAAGCGCCAGGGCGTCACCGCGCCGCTGATGGGCGAGACCACGCTGATCGGCCAGAAGGTGATCGAGCTCGCGGGCGATGCCGCCAACGGCGCGCGCGGCCATGTCGGCCTCACCACCGACGCGCCGGTCGATCTGGTCAAGGCGTTCCGCGAGAAGTTCTCCAAGAAGTACAATTACGTCCCCGATCATAACGGCCTGAAGGGCTACCTCGCCGTCTACATGGTGAAGGCCACCACGGAAAAGATGGGCAAGGTCGACCCGAAGAAGTTCGCCGACACGCTGCACGGCCTCACCATCAAGGCCGCGGACGAGCCGGGCATTTTGATGGACGTCACCTTCAGCGACACCGGCGACATCGACCGCCAGAGCTTCCTGGTCGAGGTGGTCGAAGGCAAGCAGGTGGTGAAGCAGGTGCTGCCCAAGGTGAAGTGAAGCGTGGCCCTTCTCCCTCGCCCCGCTCTACGCGGGGAGAGATCTTTCGTCTCCCTCTCCCCGCCCCTTTGCGGGGAGAGGGCGGGGTGAGGGGCTGCTTCCGCGACGACGGTGACAATCGAGTACGCGGAGACAGCCCCTCACCCCAACCCTCTCCCCGTAAGTACGGGGAGAGGGAGAAGAAAGAGAGCGGGGAGAGGGAGAGGAAAGAGGGGAACATGTCCAACCTATTCGATCTACTGGTCGCGGGGCTCGCCACCGGCGCCATCTACGCGCTGGTCGCGGTCGGCTTCACGTTGCTGTGGCAGACCTCGCAGACTATCAATTTCGCGCAAGGCGAGTTCGTGATGCTGCCGGCGTTCCTGATGCTGGCCGCGATGCATGTGGGCGCGCCGTTCTGGCTCGCGATCATCCTCGGCATCCTGCTCTCGCTGATCCTGCTCGGGCTCGCCTTCAAGATGCTGCTGGTGGACCCGATGATGCGTCACGGTGTGCTACCGCTGGCGATCGCGACCATGGCGCTCGCGATCGGCATCAAGGAATCGGTCAAGCAGTTCTACAGCGCGGAGGCTTCGCCCTTCCCCTCGATCGTGCCGACCGGCGACATCTCCATCCTCGGCCATGCGGTGTCGCTGCAGAGCATCGGCGTGCTCACTGTTGCCATCCTCGCCGTTCTCGGTCTGACCACGCTGCTGAGCCGTACCTCGCTCGGCCACCAGATGCAGGCGGCGGCGCAGAACCCGACGGTGGCCCGCATCATCGGCGTCCCGGTCGAGCGCATGATCCTGCTGACCTTTCTGATCAACGCCTTTCTGGTCGCGCTGGCCTCGCTGCTGATCACGCCGATCTACCTCGCAAAATTTTCGTCCGGCGAGGTGCTGGGCCAGGCCGCCTTCATCGCCGCGATCGTCGGCGGCTTCAACCAGGTGCGCGGCGCGATCGCCGGCGGCCTGTTGATCGGCGTGCTCGACAATCTCGCGGCGGCCTATGTCTCGACGCAGTATCGCGCCGCCGTGCCGATGATGTTCCTGATCGCCGTCATCCTGTTCCGGCCGCAGGGCTTGCTCGGCCGTGCCGAGGAGCGCACCGTATGAGCGGCATCGCCAAACCCCTGAAGATCGCGCTCGGCCTTGCCATCATCGCCGCGCTGATCATCGTCCCCATGAACTTCAACCGCTACGGCCTGTTCATCCTGAGCCAATGGGCGGTGATGAGCATCGCGGCCATGGGGCTCAATCTCACGCTCGGCTATGCCGGCCAGGTCTCGCTGGCCCAAGGCGCCTTCGTCGGCATCGGCGCCTATGCCGCCGCGATCATGACCACACATGGCTGGCCGCTGCCGGCGGCGATCCTGGTGGCGATCGTCTTGAGCTTTGCGATCGGCTGGGTGCTCGGCTATCCCGCACTGCGCGTGCAGCACCATTACCTCGCCTTCGTCACGCTGGCCTTCTCCACGCTGGCCTTCCTGGTGTTCCGCAACGAGAGCTGGCTGACCGGCGGCATCTACGGCATCTCCAACATCCCACGTCCGCACATCTTCGGCATCGCGACCAACAAGCCGCTGCCGTTCTACTATGTCTGCCTCGGCTCGCTCGCGATCGTCTCGCTTGCGGTGTGGTGGCTGATCCGTTCGCCCTGGGGCCGTGCCTTCATGGCGCTGCGCGAGAATCCGTTGCGCGCGCAATCCCTCGGCGTCGATACCCGCCGCTACACGCTGATGGCCTTCGCGATCGGCTCGGCACTCGGCGGCGTCGCCGGAGCGCTCTATGCGCCGCTGACGCAATATATCGATCCCGTGCCGTTCAACCTGTCGCTCTCGCTCGACCTCCTGCTGATGGTGATCGTCGGCGGCGCCGGCTTCTATTTCGGTCCGTTCCTGGGAGCGATGATCGCGGTGCTGCTGCCGGAATGGCTGCGCTTCACGGAAGGCTACTACCTGATGCTCTACGCCGTCGCCGTGATGCTGCTGCTGATCTGGTCGCCGACCGGCATTCTCGGAATCCTCGACCGATATCTCGCCGAGCGCCGCACCAAGGCGGCGTCCGCGCTGCGCGCCGTCGCAAAGTCGCGCCTGGAGACGGCGCAATGAGCGCGGTCCTCGAAGTCACCGACATCAAGAAGAGCTTTGGCGGCATCCACGCCGTCAACGGGGTCTCGTTCGACGTGCGCGAGGGCGAGATCCTCGGCCTGATCGGGCCGAACGGCTGCGGCAAGTCCACGCTGTTCAACTGCATCCTCGGCCAGCTCACGCCGACCGGCGGCGAAGTCAAGCTCGACGGACAGGTCGTCACGGGCCTGCGTCCCTCCGAGCTCAACAAGCTCGGGGTCAGCCGCACCTTCCAGCTGTTGCAGGTGTTCCCAAAGCTCTCGGTGCGCGAGAACCTGATCCTCGCCGGACAGGAGCACCAGGGCAACATGGCCTCGCGCCTGGTCGGCCGATCCGATGCCGGGCTGACGGAGGCCGCGAACCAGATGATCGGCTTCTTCAAGCTCGACCATCTCGCCGACGAGCCGGCTGGGGGTCTCTCTTATGGTCAGCAAAAACTGCTCGATGCCGCCATGGCCTTCATGGGCGGCTCGCGCCTGGTGCTGCTCGACGAGCCAGCCGGCGGCGTCAACCCGTCGATGCTGGCGGACCTCAAGGAGCGCCTGGTCGCGATCAACCGCGAGAAGAACGCCACCTTCGTCGTGATCGAGCACAACATGGAGTTCGTGATGTCGCTGTGCTCGCGCGTGATGGTGATGGCGGAAGGCAAGGTGCTGGCGATGGGCCGGCCCGACGAGGTCCGCAAGAACCCCGCCGTGATCGAAGCCTATCTCGGACATTAGGAGCGCGTAATGAGCGATCCCATTCTCTCGGTCCACAATCTCGTCGGCGGCTACGGCAAGATGACGATCTTGAACGGCACGACGTTTGCCGTGCCGTCAGCCACGATCACGACGATCATCGGCCCGAACGGCGCCGGCAAATCGACGGTATTCAAGGCCATCTTCGGCCTGCTCAAGCTGCGCGAAGGCAAGATCAGCTTCGCCGGCCGCGACGTCACCAATTTGAGCCAGCGCGCGCTGCTCAACGCCGGCATCTGTTATGTGCCGCAGGGCCGCAACATCTTTCCCGAGCTGTCGGTGCGCCACAATATCGAGCTCGGCGGCGTCGCCGCCGACAAGGGCCTCGACCTGCCCAAGCGGATCGAGGCGGCGCTCGACCTGTTTCCCGCATTGCGGCGCAAGTCCGCGCAGCAGGCCTCGACGCTGTCCGGCGGCGAGCAGAAGCAGCTCGAGATCGCCCGCTCGCTGCTGCTCGAGCCGAAGCTGGTGCTGGTCGACGAGCCCTCGATCGGTCTGTCGCCGCTGATGGTGCAGCAGACCTTCGACATCCTCAAGAGCTTGCGCGATCGCGGCGTCACCATCCTGATGATCGAGCAGAACGCGCGCTCGGCGCTGGAGATCTCCGACATCGGCATCGTGCTGGAGCTTGGCCAGACCCGCATGGTCGATGACGCCAGGCGCATTCTGAACGATTCGCGCATCGGGCAGCTCTTCCTCGGCGGCGCCATGGAGGAGAGTGCAGCATGAGCGCGAGAATGCGGATCGCCGTGGCCGGCGCCGGCCTGATCGGCCGTCGCCATATCGAGTTGATCGAGTCCTCCCAGGATTGCGTGCTCGCCGGCATCGCAGACCCCTCGCCCGCCGCGAAGGAATATGCGCGGGCGCATGGCGTGCCCTGCTATGCGGACCATCGCGCGCTGCTGGCCGAAGAGAAACCCGACGGCCTCATCATTGCGTCGCCCAACACGTTGCACTTGCCGATGGCGCTCGACTGCGCCGAAGCCGGCGTGCCGGCTTTGATCGAGAAGCCGGTGACCGAGACGGTTGCCACCGCGCAACGCCTGTGCGCGGCGGTGAGACGCACCGGCGTGCCGATGCTGGTCGGCCATCATCGGCGGCACAATCCCATCATCAAGTCGGCCCGCGAGGCCGTGACGAACCGAAAGCTCGGCCAGCTCACGGCCGTGGTCGGGCTGTGGCTCCTCAAGAAGCCCGACGATTATTTCGAGGTCGCCTGGCGGCGTGAGGCAGGCGGCGGGCCACTGCTGATCAATCTCATCCACGACATCGACAATCTCCGCTTCATCTGCGGCGAGATCGTCGAGGTGCAGGCGCTGACCTCGAACAAGGTGCGCGGCTTCGCGGTCGAGGACACCGCCGCGCTGCTGCTGCGCTTCGCCAACGGCGCGCTGGGCACGGTAACCGTGTCGGATGCGACACCGGCGCCGTGGAGCTGGGAGCTCTCCTCAGGCGAGAACCCGGCCTATCCCAGGCAGGAGGACCAGCCCTGCTACATCTTCGCAGGGACGGCGGGTTCGCTCTCCGTGCCGAACATGGAGCTGTGGTCATACACAGAGCAGCCCGGCTGGTACGCGCCGCTGTCGCGCGCGACCATCGCGCCGCCCGCGTTCGATCCGCTGGTCGAGCAGCTCCGGCATTTCTGCGCAATGATTGCCGGCCGTGAACAGCCGCTGATCTCGGTCGAGGACGCGATGGGAACGCTCGCCGTCGTCGAAGCCGTCAGCGCGGCCGCGCGTACCGGGCAAACGATCTCGCCGGGGCAGATCATGGAGCAGGCCGCATGAACAAGCGCTCGATCGCCACCGTCTCCCTCTCAGGCAGCCTCGACGAAAAGCTCCGCGCCATCGCCGCCGCGGGCTTCGATGCGGTCGAAATCTTCGAGAACGACCTGCTGTCGTTCGGCGCCGGCCCACGCGATATCGCGAAGATGTGCACGGACCTCAATCTCGAGATCTGTGCGTTCCAGCCGTTCCGCGATTTCGAGGGCATGCCGGAGCCGCAGCGTGCGCGCAACTTCGCCCGCGCGGAGCGGAAGTTCGATCTGATGCAGGAGCTCGGCACCGATCTGTTGCTGATCTGCTCCAACGTCTCACCCGCCGCGCTCGGCGGCATCGACCGCGCGGCTGACGATTTTCGCGAGCTTGGCGATCGCGCCGCGAAACGTCGTTTGCGCGTCGGCTATGAGGCGCTGGCCTGGGGCCGCCACGTCAACGATTACCGCGACGCCTGGGAGATCGTGCGCCGCGCCGATCATCCCGCGATTGGCGTCATCCTCGACAGCTTTCATGCGCTGGCACCTGGCTTTCCGACCCGCGCCATGGCCTCGATCCCCGGCGACAAGATCTTTCTGGTGCAGCTCTCCGACGCGCCAAGGCTCGAGCTCGACATCCTGTCATTGAGCCGGCACTTCCGCTCCTTCCCCGGCCAGGGCGACCTGCCGGTCGGCGCGTTCATGGCGGCGATCGCAGCGACCGGCTATGCCGGACCGCTGTCGCTGGAAATCTTCAACGACCAGTTCCGCGCCGGCTCGGCCGCACAGACCGCGGTCGACGGCCTGCGCTCGCTGATCCTGCTGGAGGACCAGCTCGCACCGGACTGGCCGAATTTCGCCGGCAAGGCGCTGGCCCCGAAGGCGAAGAGCCGCGGCACCGGCTTCATCGAATTTGCCGTCAACGAGAGCAAGGCCGCCGAGCTTGGCCGCCTGTTCTCGCAGCTCGGTTTTCGCAAGACGGGCCAGCACCGCAGCAAGGCGGTGGAGCGCTGGTCGCAGGGCAAGGTCGAGCTCGTCATCAATTGCGAGACCGACGGCTTTGCGCATTCGCACTATGTCACCCACGGGCCCGGCGTCTGCGCCATCGCGCTCGACGTCGACGATGCCGGCCGCGCCATGCAGCGCGCCGAGACGCTGAAGGCGCGCACCTTCTACCAGCCGGTCGGACCGGGTGAACTCGAGATTCCCGCGATCCATGGCGTCGGCGGCAGCCTGCTCTATTTTCTCGACCAGGCCGGCAAGAACTGGGACACCGATTTCGAGCCTGTTGCAAGCGATTCAAGCGCCGATGCGCTGGTCGCCGTCGACCACATCGCGCAGTCGATGCCCTATGACGAGATGCTGACCTGGCTGTTGTTCTACACCGGCATTCTCGATCTGAAACGCCTGCCGCAGATGGAGATCGCCGACCCCAGAGGCCTCGTGCAGAGCCAGGCCGTCATCAACGCCGACCAGAGCCTGCGCTTCGTGCTCAACGGCTCCTCCGCCAACCGCACCCTGCCGGCACGCTTCATCTCGGAGTTCTTCGGCTCGGGCGTGCAGCATGTCGCCTTCGCGTGTCAGGATATTTTTGCGACCGTCGCCGCGATGCGCCAGCGCGGCGCGGGCTTCCTGGACATCCCCGACAATTACTACGACGACATCGAAGCCAAATACGATCTTTCGCCCGAGCTGATGGCGCAGCTGCGCGCCAACCACATCCTCTACGACCGCGAGGGCGACGGCGAGTTCTTGCAGGTCTACACCCACATCTTCGACGAGCGCTTCTTCTTCGAGATCGTCGAACGCAGGAATTATCAGGGTTTTGGCGCGGCCAACGCCGGCATCAGGCTCGCAGCGCAAGCGCGCGAGGTGCGCCCGGCAAGCATGCCGAGGGTGTAGGCAATTCTGCTTCCCCTCTCCCCTTGCGGGAGAGGGTGGCTCGCCGCAAAGCGGCGAGACGGGTGAGGGGTCTCTCTCCTCACGGACAATCTTGCAAGGGGAGAGAACCCCTCATCCGGCGCTTCGCGCCACCTTCTCCCACAAGGGGAGAAGGGGCTACGTCGCTTGTGGCTCACTTCATCTTGCACTTCTCGTGGAAGCGATCCTGGTCGTTCTCGACGATGGTGGCGACGGTCTTCAAGGCGAGCTGGCCTTCGGAATCCTTGACCACGTCCTGCAGATAGAAGTTCTGGATCGGGATGTGGTTGTTGCCGAACTTGAGCGCGCCGCGCACCGACTTGAAGTTGGCCTTCTCCATCTCGGCCTTCATCTCGTCCTTCTTGGAGGTGTCTCCCTTCACGGCGACGACGGCGCTGTTGATCAGGTTCGCGGCGTCATAGGACTGCGCGCCGTAGAAGGTCGGGCGCAGGCCGGGGTACTTCTTGCGGTAGTCGGCCACGAAGCGCTTGTTCTGCTCGTTGGGGAGGTCGTTGACCCATTGCTGCGCGCCGGGCACCCCGAGCGCATTCTCCTTCTGGAGCGGCAGCGAGAGCTCGTCGATGGTGAAGGCGGTGTAGAGCGGCATCGTGCTCTTCAGCCCGGCCTGTGCATATTGGTTCAGAAATTGCACGCCAGCAGCACCCGGGTAGAACACGAAGATCGACTCGGCGCCGGAGGCACGCGCCTTGGAGAGCTCGGCGGAGAAGTCGAGCTGGCTCGGCCACACCGTATATTCCTCACCCACGACCTGACCCTTGAAGGTGCTCTTGACGCCGGCCAGCATGTCCTTGCCGGCGGCATAGTTCGGGCCGATCAGGAACACCGACTTGACACCCTTCTGGTTCATATAGGTGCCGACCGCCTGCGGGGTCTGGTCGTTCTGCCAGGAGGTCGAGAACACGTAAGGCGAGCACAGCTCGCCCGCGAGCTGCGACGGCCCGGCATTGGCCGAGATCAGGAAGGTCTTCGAATCGACCGCGGTCTTGAGCGAGGCGAGCAGCACGTTCGACCAGATATAGCCGACGATGAAGTCGACCTTGTCGGACTGCACCAGCTTCTCGGTCTTCTGCTTGCCGACGTCGGGCTTCTGCCCGTCGTCCTCGTAGAGCACCTCGACCGGCTTGCCGGCCATCTTGCGGCCGAGATGATCGAGCGCGAGCTCGAAGGAATTGCGCATGTCGTTGCCGATCACGGCGGTCGGGCCGCTGAAGGTCGAGACGAAACCGATCTTGATGGTGTCTCCGGCGAATGCCTGATTTGCCAGCACCAGCGCCGCTGCGCCCGCCAGCCAGAATGCCGTCCTCATAACACTCCCTCCTTAATTATCGGTCCTGGAAGCGGGGTGATCGCCGCTCCAGGCCTGTCTCTATTGAACGCAAAATCTGTCGCGCCGCCAATGGCTCAGCGCCCGCCCTGCACCATATTTCGCCCCGATCGGAGATGGCAAGAATTATAATTCTACTCACCTCGGCCGAGGCCGGCCCAGGGCCGGTCCGGGAGGCCGCGGCGCTTTTTCGAGCCGGATCGATACATCAGGCCTATGCGACGATTGATGACCTCTATTGGACCGCGGCGCCCAATCCGCACTTAAATGAAGGCGAGCAGCAGCGAGATTCGAGGGTTAAATCATGGCCGCAAATCCCCATCGCGTCGTCATCGTCGGCGCCGGCTTCGGCGGGCTGGAGGCGACTTACCGGCTTGCGGGCGCTCCCGTCGAGATCACGCTGATCGACCGCCGCAATCATCATCTGTTCCAGCCCCTGCTTTACCAGGTCGCGACCGCCTCGCTCGCAACCAGCGAGATCGCCTGGCCGATCCGTCATCTCATGCGCGACCGGCGCGAGGTGACGACGCTGTTCGCCGCCGTGAGCGGCGTCGATGCCGAACGACGCTGCGTGCTGATCGACGACGGCAGCGAGGTGCCCTACGACACGCTGGTGCTGGCCACGGGCGCGCGGCACGCCTATTTCGGCCACGATGAATGGGAGCAGTTCGCGCCCGGCCTGAAGACGCTGGAGGATGCGACCACCTTGCGCCGGCACATCCTGGTGGCGTTCGAGCGCGCCGAGCGCGAGATCGATCCGAAGCGGCGCGCAGCACGGCTGACCTTCGTGATCGTCGGCGCCGGCCCGACCGGCGTCGAGCTCGCCGGCACCATCGCCGAGATGGCGCATCACACCCTGCCCGCCGATTTCCGCAACATCGACACGCACAAGGCCCGCGTCGTGCTGATCGAGGCCGGCCAGCGCGTGCTCGCCGGCTTTCCCGACGAGCTATCAGCCTATGCGCAGGCCTCGCTGGAAAAGATCGGCGTCGAGGTCGTGCTCGGGCAGGCCGTCACCGAGATCAATCGCGAGGGCGTCGTGTTCGGCGGCAAACTGCTCGAGGCCAAGACACGGATCTGGGCCGCCGGCGTGCGCGCCTCGCCCGCTGCCGAATGGCTCGGCGCAGCGCACGATCGCGCCGGGCGCGTGCTGGTCGAGGCCGACCTCACCATATCAGGCCATCCCGAGATCTTCGCGATCGGGGATACCGTCAGCATCAACGCCTGGGACGGCAAGCCGGTGCCCGGCATCGCGCCGGCCGCCAAGCAGCAGGGCCGTCACGTCGCGGAGACCATCAAAGCGCGCCTGCGCGGCGCTGCAGCGGGTCCGTTCCGCTATAAGCATTCCGGTAACCTCGCGCAGATCGGCAAGCGGCTCGCAATCATCGATTTCGGCAAGATCAAGCTGCGCGGCACCATCGCGTGGTGGATCTGGGGCATCGCCCACATCTACTTCCTGATCGGCCTGCGCCACCGCCTCAGCGTCGCGCTGAGCTGGCTGTGGATCTACGCGCGAGACCAGCGCGCAGCGCGGTTGATCACGCAAGGGTCGAGCAAGGTGGTGTAGTCTTACTTCCTTCTCCCCTTGTGGGAGAAGGTGGCATAGGCGGCCTTCGGCCGCCGTTCTTAAGAACGCCGAAGCGAGCTTCGGCTACGGCGCCGGATGAGGGGTTCTCTCAACTCTCGCGATTGTTCGTGAGGAGAGAGACCCCTCACCCGGCTTCGCTTCGCGAAGCCACCCTCTCCCACAAGGGGAGAGGGTGCAATTGCGCGCTCGCCGCTCCTACTTCACCAGCTCGCATCCGCCCTCCGCCAGCGGGCGGAACGCCTGGTCTGCGGGAATCGTCGCGACCAGCTTGTAATAATCGTACGGATATTTCGACTCCTCCGGCTTCTTCACCTCAAACAGGTACATCGGATGCACGACGCGACCGTCCTGACGGATCGCGGTGTCGCCGAACAGCTTGTCCTTGCCCTTGAACTTCTTCATCTCGGGCACGACCTGCTTGGCATTGTCGCTGCCGGTGGCGGCGACGGCGTTGAGATAAGCGAGCGTGGAAGCATAGACTCCGGCCTGATTGCCGCTCGGCATCTTGCCGTTCATGCCGGGCCGTGCAGCAAAACGCTTGGCGAACGCGCGGGTATCATCGTTCATGTCCCAGTAGAAGGCTTCCATGAGCTGGAGGCCCTGCGCGACCTTGATGCCCATGCCGTGAACGTCGTTGATGAAGAGCAGGAAGGCGACGAGCTTCTGCCCACTCTGCTGGATGCCGAATTCGGCGGCCTGTTTCACCGCGTTGATGGTGTCGCCGCCGGCATTGGCGAGCCCGATGACCTGCGCCTTCGAGCTTTGCGCCTGCAGCAGGAAGGACGCGAAATCGGAGGTGCCGAGCGGATGCTTGGACGAGCCGAGCACCTTGCCGCCGTGACCCTCGATGTATTTCTGCGCCTCCGCCTCGATGCCCTTGCCGAGCGCGTAATCGACCGTGAGGAAATACCAGTCCTTGCCGCCGCGCGACACCATGGCGGCTGCGGTGGTGTTGCCGGTCGCCCAGGCATCGTTGACCCATTGGATGGTGTTGGGCGAGCACGCCTTGCCGGTCAGATCCGAGCTCGCCGTCGATGATGCCAGGAAGGTCATGCGGCTGTCGCGCAGAAGCGCGTTGATGGAAAGACCGACGGCCGAGTTCGGCACGTCGACGATGGCGTCGACGCCTTCGACGTCGAGCCATTTGCGCGCGATGGCGTTGCCGACATCGGCTTTGTTCTGGTGATCGGCATAGACGATCTCGACCTTGATGCCCTTGCCGCCGCCGTTGAAATCCTCCGCCGCCATCCGCGCGGCCTCGACCGAGCCCATGCCATTGGTGTCCTGGAAGATGCCGGAGATGTCGTTGAGCACGCCGATGCGCACGACGTTGTCCGATATTTCGGCGTTGGCCGCGCCGGTCACCAAGCTCGCAGCCAGCGCGAGCGTCCACTTCAGATGTTTCATCATTCCCTCCCTGTTTGATATTTTGAAGATCCGACGGCTTGGCAGATCAGACCTGCCGCTCTGGCAACTTCAGGACGAGCCCATCGAGATCGGGCGTGATCGTGATCTGGCAGGACAGCCGGCTCGTCGGTCGCCGCTCAGCGGCGGTGCCATCGAGCAGCGCATCCTCGTCGTCGGCCATCGCAGGCAGGCGCGCGAGCCAGCTCTCGTCGACATAGACATGGCAGGTCGCGCACATCGCGTTGCCGCCGCATTCGGCCAGAATGCCGTCGAGGCCGTGACGGGTCGCGGCCTGCATGGCGCTCTCGCCGCCTGCGGTCTCGACGCGATCGGACTTGCCGTCGGGATGGATGAAGGTAATGGCAGGCATCAAGCTCCTCGTCAGGCCGGGGTGATCGTCACAGGCAGGCTGTCGAGCCCGCGCAGCGTGTTGTTGAAACGGCGCTTCGGCTCGCCCGTGATCTCGAGCCTTGCGATGCGCCGGGCCAGCGCGGTCAGCATCACTTCGCCTTCCAAGCGGGCGACGAGCTGGCCGACGCACATGTGGATGCCGGAGCCGAAGCCGACATGGCCGGAGGTGCGGCGGGTGATGTCGTACCTGTCAGGGGCATCCCAGCGCCGCGGATCGCGGTTGGCGGCGGCAAGGAACATCAGCACCTTCTCGCCCTCGCCGATTCGCGCACCGGAGATCTCGACCTCACGGGTGGTGGTGCGGAAGAAGGTCTGCACGGGGCTCTCGAAGCGCACGGCCTCCTCGAAAGCACCGCGTGCGAGCGTGAGGTCGTCGCGCAGCCGCTGCCATTGATCAGGAAAGCGCGCGAGGCAATACACCGCAGCGCCGATGCCGTTGACTGTCGTGTCGAGTCCGGCCGACAGCAGCGAACGCACCAGCAGCGGCGCTTCGGCGGCCGTGATGGCGCCCTCGTCGACCTGTGCATGGATGCAGGCGCCGAAGCCGCCGGGCGCCAGATTCTCGCGCTGGCACTGCTCGGCGACATAGGCCTGATGCGGCGCCGATCGTTCGATCGCCTGCTGGCGCAACTGGTTGGGTGGGCCGAACGCGTTGAATACCACGCTTGCGTAGGGAATCAGATGCTCGCGCCCTTCCGGTTTCAGGCCCAGCGCATCCGGAAAGATCGACAGAGGATAGGCCTCGGCGAGATCCGCGATCGCATCGAAGCTGCGCATCTGCAGCAGGGCATCGACACGCGCCTCGGCCGCCTCGGCAAAGCGGTCACGAACCTGCTTCATCACGGTCGGCGACAACACTTTTGACAGGACGGCGCGGGTGCGGGTGTGCGCCGGCGGATCGGCCTCGAGGATCAGGCTCGGCGGTCGCCACGGCGCCTCCTTCTTGAAGTCGGAAAGGCCGACGCCGCGGCTGGAGCAGAAGGTTGCGGGATCGTTCAGCACAGCGTGGACCTCGGCATAGCGCGCCACGCCATAGACGTTCCACTTGTCGAGATAGACCACGGGGCCGGCTTCCCGCAGCAGCTCATGCGCCGGATAGGGGTCGGCAAAAAAGCTCATGTCGAAGGGGTCGACGTCGAGATGCGGGACACCCGATCCCGCGCAGCCGGATGCGGTCATGGAAGACCTCCCTCATTTTGATCTTGTGAAAGGACGACGCATGCCCTTAGGTCTTTGGGCCCGCCGCGAGTCAGAAACCCGATATGCCGCCGTCCTCGACCAAAGCCCGCCACAAGCCCGCGCCCCATGATGCAGGGCCGACGCTCGATCTCGACCGTTACGTCCCGGCGTTCATCACCTTCATCGCCAACAAGCTCTCGAACAGCGCGACCGCGTTCTATCAGCGCGAGTTCGGTGTCAACGTCACCGAATGGCGGATCATGTCGCTGTTGGCGATCGAACCCGGCATCCCGGCCTCGCGCATCTGCCACGTCATCGGCTTCGACAAGGGGCCGGTGAGCCGGACGCTTGCCGGCCTCGAAAAGCGCGGGCTGGTGTCGATCCGCACCGACCCGAACGACGGCCGCACCCACTCGATCTCGTTGACGGCAAGGGGCCGCGCCACCCATGACAAGGTGATCGTCGCTGCGTTCGAACGCGAGCGACGGCTGTTGTCCTGCCTCAGCAAGGACGAACGCGAGGTGCTGATCGATCTCTTGCGCCGGCTGCACGAAAATCTCGGCGCAGTCACCGGCAGCGTCGACACCTGACGGGTCGCGCGCGGCGCGCAAGCTCCCGTCACTCCCGATCATGCGCCGGCATTTGCCGACGGCACCCCTTCTGCCGCGCATTGCTTCCTCCAGAAAAGAACGCGGCGGTTCGCCCGCCGTCATCTCTGTCTGGAACGGTTCGCACAGATTAGTTGCTTAGGCAACAAAAGAATCGGCAGGATATTGCGACAGGGTTGTTGGCGTATCCCACTCGTCATTCCGGGGCGCGCGTAGCGCGAACCCGGAATCCATCGTGCACCACCCCTACGGTGAAATGGATTCCGGGCTCGCGCCAAGAGGCGCGCCCCGGAATGACAGCGGAGTGTGGCGTCGCTAACTCGGCCTTTACAATCCGATCCACTCACCCGACGCATCATCGTTCAGCCGCGCTACCGCATCGGCGCGGCGCGTCAGCACGGCGCGCTGGTTGATGTAGCCCTTGTCGGTGATCTCGCCGCCGTCGACCGACGGTGGCTCGGCGAGCAGCAGCGCGCGGGTGGCGTGTCCGGACGAGTTGGCGCTCTGCTGTTTCAGCTTCGCCAGACCCTGCGCGATGGCGCTGCGGACCTTGTCGTGTGCCAGCACGTCGCTGGCCGCCGCCGTTTCGGGCAGACCGGCATGGGCGCGGCAGGCCACGATGTTCGGAAACACGAGGAAACGCACCTCGTCACCGCCGTGGCCGGCGACGACGATGTCCTGAGCCAGCGGCGCCAGCGCGGCGATGCCGGCAACGCGCAAGCCGCCGACGCTGACCCATGTGCCGGAATTGAGCTTGAAGTCTTCGGCAACGCGGCCGTCGAAGAACAGGCCGCGCTCGGGGCGCGCGCTATCGGCAAGCTTCACCGCATCTCCGATCAAGTAAAAGCCCTCCTCGTCGAACGCTTGCCTGGTCAGCTCGGGTGCCTTCCAATAGCCGGGCGTGACGTTGGGGCCACGCACCCGCACCTCCAGCTTGTCGCCGGAGGTGACGAGCTTCAGCTCGGTGCCGGGAATGGGCACGCCGATGTTGCCGGAGCGCTCGGCGAGAAAATGACAGTCGGTGGCGAGCGGTGAGGTTTCCGTCGAGCCCCAGGCCGAGACCATCGGCAGCTTGCGGCCGACCGTCTCGAGTGAGAGCTCTTCGAGAGCATCCCACAGATTCTGCGGCAGCGCGGCCCCGGCATAGAAGGCGAATTTCACCTCGCCGAAGAAGCGGCGGCGCAATTCCTCGTCGCTGCGCAGTGCCGCGATCAGCATGTCGAAGCCGCGCGGCACGTTGAAATAGACCGTCGGCATCACGCTTCTGAGGTTGGCGAGCGAGGTCGCGAACAGACCGGGCGCGGGCTTGCCGCCATCGATGTAGAGCGCGCCGCCGTTGCGCAGCACGAGGTTGAAATTGTGGTTGGCGCCGAAGGTGTGGCTCCAGGGCAGCCAATCGAGAATGACGAGATCGCGGCTCCGTTCGAGGAAGGTCCAGGTCTGCGCCTTGGCTTGCTGGCTCGACGTCAGCATGCGCTGGGTGTTGATGACGGCTTTCGGCGTGCCGGTCGAGCCCGAGGTGAACAGGAATTTCGCGATCGTATCAGGCGTCACCGCTGCGAAGGCTCTTGCGACGTCAGGCGTCTCGGGCGTTGCCGCAATGGCGTGGAACGCGAGCACGTCGACGTCATCGGCATTGCCGCTGATGATGTGTGCGTTGTGCAGCGGCTTGATGGCGGCCAGCGCTGGCGCGAACGGCTGGAGCGCAGAGACGTAGATCGCGCCCGGATCGAGCAGCGCAATCATGCTCTTGAGCTTGTCGAATTCTTTCGACATCAGCGAATAGGCCGGCGAGATCGCCGCCGAGGGCACGCCGACATGCTGGGCGGCAAGCGCGAGCAGCGCATGATCGATGCTGTTGTCCGAGAGGATCGCGACGGGGCGGTCCGCGCTGAGCCCTTGCGCCAGGATCCAGGACGCGGCGGCGCGCACCTTCCGCAGCGCCTGCGCATAGGTGACGGTGGTCCAGGGCATTTCGACGTTGCCGCGCTCGGCCAGGAAGATCGCATCCGGCCTTTGCTGCGCCCATTGCTCCAGCCAATCGCCGCCGCAGCGCGCAGTCTCGCCGAGAGGCTCGGGCGAGCGCAGAACGATGCTGCCGTCGGGCCGATGCTCCGCGACGGTCCTTGGGACTGCGAACAGGCCTGCAACGTCACCATGTGAGGCGGCTGTCATGTGTTTCCTCCTCCATCCCGGTTTACAGGATCGGCGCAGCCTCGTTCCGGGCCGCTTTGGGCATAATGTTGGGCGTGGCAATTGTTGTCGTCAACAACAATCTTTCGCTCTTGGCCCAAGGGCGCTAGGGTTGCGCGACAGGAGACACGACGTGACAGCCACAGCATCCCGGGCCCACGGCCGCCACGCCCCACGCAAGCGCGCCGGCAACGGCGCGGCACCAGGCGATGGCGCCGACGGCGTCGGCCTCGACGCGCTGGTCGGCCACGCCGGCTATGCAGTGCGGCGCTTCCAGATCTGGATCTTTCAGGACTTCATCAAGACGCTCGGCGAGGTCGACATCAGGCCGACGCAATATTCGGTGCTGACCGTGATCGGCGCCAATCCGGGCCTGTCGCAGATGGCGGTGGCCAAACGCCTCGGCATCGAGCGCGCCCGGCTGGTGCACCTGCTCGACAGCCTCGAGCAGCGCAAGCTGGTGAAGCGGATCAAGTCGAAGCAGGACCGGCGCTCGCATGCGCTGCACCTCACCGCGCAGGGCGAGACGGCGCTTGAGAAGTTCAAGCGGCTCGCGGCCGAGCACGAGCGGCACGTCGAGGCGAAGATCGGCAAGGAGAACCGGGCACAGCTGCTCCGGATCCTCTCCGGCTTCACCTGATCCCGACTGCCTATGATTTGGGCAGATAGGTCACTGAGGCGACCGGCCGGGCGCCAGCCGAAATGTCCCCCAAGCCACTGATCGCACGATAAGATCCGGCACGATCATCCTGCCCGGATTCTGTACACAATGGCACATCGCTTGCTTCACTCCGGGCGAAGACGAATTGCCGGAGTTTTGCCGCCATGGGGGCCGAGCAGCCTGAAACGATCGCCGGGATTGTGGCCGCGCACCGCGCGGGGACGCTGACGCCGGCAGAGACCGTCGCGCGGACCTATCGGCGCATCTGTGATTACGACGATCCTGCCGTGTTCATCAGCCTGCGCGACGAGAAGGACGCGATCGCGGAAGCGGAGAAGCTCGCGGCCCGGGCGGATGCTGCCAGCCTGCCGCTTTACGGCGTGCCGGTCGCGGTGAAGGACAATATCGACGCGCTGGGCTTCCCTACCACCGCGGCCTGCCCGGCTTTCTCCTACACGCCGGCACACGACTCGACCGCGGTGGAACGGCTGCGCGGGGCGGGGGCGATCATCATCGGCAAGACCAATCTCGACCAGTTCGCGACCGGCCTCGTCGGCGTCCGCTCGCCCTACGGCATTCCCCGGAATTCGATCCGCGAGGATCTGATTCCCGGCGGCTCGAGCTCGGGCTCGGCCACCGCGGTCGGCGCCGGGCTCGTGCCGTTGGCGCTCGGCACGGATACCGCCGGCTCGGGCCGCGTGCCGGCGATGCTCAATAACATCGTCGGGCTGAAGCCGAGCCTCGGCATGATCTCGACCGCAGGCCTGGTGCCGGCCTGCCGCACGCTCGACTGCATTTCGGTGTTCGCACTGACGGTGGACGATGCCGCGCTCGCACTATCGGTGATGGCCGGCCCCGACCAGGCCGATCCATTCTCGCGCGACCGGCCGCTCGGCGCGATCACGCCGATGCCGGCAAACCTGCGCCTGGGTGTGCCGCGCAACGGGCAGCTGATCTTCTTCGGCGACAAGAAAGCGGAAGCCGCCTACGGCCATGCGCTGAAGCGATGGACCGCGCTTGGGGCAAAGCTGGTCGAGTTCGACCTCGAGCCGTTCTACGAGACGGCGCGGCTGCTCTATGAGGGCCCCTGGGTCGCCGAGCGTTACCTCGTGATCAAGAACCTGCTGGCGTCCGCGCCAGACACGATCCACCCCGTCACGCGGGAGATCACCGCGGCCGGCGCGCGGCTGACCGCGGCGGAAACCTTCTCGGCGCTCTATCGCCTGCAGGGCCTGCGCAAGATCGCCGAGCGCACGTTCGCCAACATCGACGCGCTGGTGCTGCCGACGGCGCCGACGGCCTATACGACCGCGCAGGTGCTGGCCAATCCGATCGAGCTCAACAGCCGGCTCGGCACCTACACCAATTTCGTCAACCTGCTCGACCTCTGCGGCCTCGCCGTGCCGGCTGCGATGCGCAGCGACGGCATTCCGTTCGGCATCACGCTGCTGGCGCCCGCAGGGCGCGACGCGCTGCTCGCGAGCATCGGCCGGGTGTTCCATGCCGATACCAAACTGACGGTCGGCGCGAAAGGTGTGGCACAGGCCCCGCTCGCGCCACTGCCCGCAAGCAATGGCGATGAAATCCCGATTGCGGTGGTCGGCGCGCATCTCACTGGCATGGCGCTGAACGGCGAGCTGACGGCGCTGAACGGAAAGCTGATCGAGGCGACGAAGACCGCGCCCGACTACAAGCTCTATGCGCTCAAGACGACGCCGCCGAAGCCGGGCATGCTGCGCGTTGAGGCCAGCAAAGGCGCTGCCATCGAGCTGGAGATCTGGTCGTTGTCGTCGTCCGCCTTCGGCAAGTTCGTCAACGCGATCCCCGCGCCGATGGCGATCGGCACAATCAGGCTCGCCGACGGACGCAGCGTGAAGGGATTCCTCGTCGAGCCGGAAGTGCTGGGCGATGCGCGGGACATCACGGCGTATGGCGGCTGGCGGAAGTTTATGGCTGAAGCTACGACGGCGTAGACAGCGACCGCGGCCTTACACCGGCTTGCGCCAGGCGGCTTCGTTCTTCTTCTCGTAATCGTCGAACGCCTTGACGAGGCCGGACAGCACCTCTGCGGACGTTTCGAACATCGCGGTGAGCTGGGGCTCGTCGACCTTGCGGATGTCTTCGCGCAGATGCGTCACCGTCTCCTGTAGACGCTGCTTCATCTTCTGGGTGTGATGGCGCGGATCTTTCTCGGAGGAGGCCATGGTGTTTTCTCCTTATCGGATCGATGGGAGGAAACGATCGGTGCAAAGCCGGGTTCCTGAGAACCGACGCCTCTCCTTCACCTCGTGGTGAACACGCAACTCACACCGACACCGCGTAGATCTCATACTCCCCGCGCACCAGCTCGATATGCGCACGCATGGCGGCGGCGGCGCCCTGCTTGTCGCCGCGCATGATGGCGACGACGACGCGGTCGTGCTCGGCCTGCGACTTGGCGAGACGGCCGAGATTGCGAAACTGGGCGCGGCGGAACGGCTGCACGCGGACGCGGGTCGCGAGCGTGATCTCGGCGATGTAACCGTTCTGCGAGCCGGCATAGAGCGCGTTGTGGAAGCGCTCGTTGACCTCGTGGAAGCGCTCGGGATTGCCGGTGTAGCTCAGTACCCGCAGCTCCTCGTGGACGGCCTCCAGGCCGTGACGCTCGGCCGCCGACATGCGTTCGGCGGCAAGACCCGCGCACAAGGCCTCGAGCTCCGCCATCGCCTCGAACATGCCTTTCAGCCGCTCGACAGATGGCCGCGCCACCACGGCGCCGCGATGCGGCCGCGCCTCGACAAGGCCGCTCGCCACCAGCTGGCGCAGCGCCTCGCGCACCGGCGTGCGCGAGACGTTGAAGCGCCGCGCGATGTCGGTCTCGTCCAGCGGCGAGCCCGGCGCCAGCGTTCCCCGCACGATCTCGTCGGCAAGCTGCAGCCGCAGCTCCTCGGCGCGCGTGACCTTCAGCAGCGACGGCGATGCACGGTCGACGCGCGGCACCACCGGCTCGGCCGGCAATGCGCCCTGCGGAAGATCATCAAGCGTCATACGGTCTCTTTCGGGTCGTCGATGATGCTGACATGAGCGGCGACGACGCGCCAGCCCTCCGGGAAACGTATCCACGTCTGCATCTGCCGGCCGACCTTGCCGGGAGCCGTATCGCGATAGAACAAGGTGGACGCCACGGCCGTGTCGCGGCCATAGCTGGTGATCACGGTTTTGGCGGTGCGGCGGTTCAGCCCGACCGGCGAACGGCCGGCGCGGAAACCGGAGATTGCCTCGTAGCCATAGAGGTTCTCGCCGATGCCGTAGCGCAAGGTGCGCGGATCGTTGCGGAAGAGCTCGCCGAGCACGGCGACGTCGTTGCTGACGAGGGCTTGCTCATAGCGCTCGAACGCGGCTTTGACTTCCGCGATCACCTCGGGGAGATCGATCTGCATCTTAGAACCCTCTCGGCGCGGGCGCAGCGACGACGCCCATCTTCTCCAATGCGTGCGCGACGCGCAGCGCGATGTCCTCGCGCCAGGGCGCACAAATGATCTGCACGCCGATCGGCAGCGGCTCGAGCGGCACGGGGACCGCGACCACCGGCAGGCCGATGAAGGAGATCGGCTGGGTGTGGATGCCGATATTGGCGCGCACCGGCAGCTCGACGCCGTCGAGATTGAAATTGACCTGGCCGAGCTTCGGCGCGGTGCAGGGCGTCGCCGGCGCCAGCAGCACGTCGACCGATCGAAAGATCTCGGCAAGCTGCGCGCGATACCAGCGGCGGAATTTTTGCGCGCGGTCGACCAGCGAGGCCGGCACCATGGCGCCCGCGATCAGCCGGTCGCGCACCGCCGGGTCGAAATCGCCAGGGCGCTTGCGCAGGCGATCGAGATGGAGCGAAGCGCCTTCGGTGGTGGTGATGACGTAAGCCGCCGCACGGGCGCGCGATGCTTCGGGAACATCCACCACTTGCGTCGCGCCCAGCGCCTGGGCGACGCGGCTGACGGCTTCGACCGCTTCCGGAAACACGTTCTTCTGGAAGTGGCCGCCGGCGATCGCAACGCGCAGGCCGGAGATGGACTCATCGAGCAGCGGCGTGACGGGCTCTAACCCGCGCGTAGTGCAGGCGCCATCGTCGGCATCCGGACCCTGCATCGCGTCATAGGCGAGCGCGAGATCGGCGACGGAGCGCGCGAACGGGCCGAGATGATCGAGGCTCGCCACGAACGGAAAGGAGCGCGCACGTGACAGCCGGCCATAGGTCGGCTTCAGGCCGAAGATGCCACAGAAGGACGACGGCACGCGGATTGAGCCGTTGGTGTCGGAGCCGAGCGCGATCGGCACCAGCGCGCCGCCGACGGCGCTGCCCGAGCCGCCGGAGGAGCCGCCGCTCATCCGCGTGGTGTCGTGCGGATTGCGCGAGGGACCGTCGTGGATGTTCTCGCCCGTGAAATCGTAGGCGTATTCGCCCATGTTGAGCGCACCGACGAGAACGGCGCCGGCCGCCTCCATCCGCTCGATCAAGGTCGCATCGCGCCTGGCGGGCGCGAGGTCCCGGTTGATCTTCGAGCCGGCGCGCGTTGGCAGGCCCGCGACATCGAACAGGTTCTTGACCGCGAAGGGTACGCCGGCGAGCGGACCGATTGTCCTGCCCGCCGCGAGATCCGCATCGATCGCGCGCGCTTTCGCGCGGGCGCGTTCAGCGGTGACGTCGGTGAAGGAATTGAGGATGCCGTCATGCCGCGCGATGCGCGCGAGCGCAGCTTCAGTGGCATCGAGCGCGGACATCTTGCGCCCCGCAACCGCACTTGCGATCTCGGAGGCCGTCATCTCTGGCTTGGCAGACATGGCGTCAGGCCGTGAAGATCGGCGCCGGCTCGGTCTCGTCCGGCAGCGCGAATTCGTCGACCAGACGGCCAAGCCGCAGCGAGACCTCGAGGTTGGCGCGAACGGCAGGCCGCCAGGCCTCCTCGATCGGCAGCGCCAGCACCTTCGACACGGCGTCGATATAATCGTCCAGGGGTTCGGCCATCACGCTCTCAAGCAATCAGTGCAGTCTTAGTGTGTCGGCAACGGCGGATGCGGGATCGCCGTCAGCAGCTCCTTGGTGTAGTCGTCCTTGGGATCGCCGAGAACCTGCTCGGAAGAGCCCTCCTCGACGATCCGTCCGGTCCGCATCACAATGACACGATCGCACAACAAGCGCACCACGTTCAAATCATGCGAGACGAACAGATAACTCATACCTAGCCTCGCCTTGAGGTCCTGCAGCAGGTTGAGGACGACAGCCTGCACCGAGACGTCCAGCGCCGCAGTCGGCTCGTCCAGGATGACGAGCTTGGGATGCAGCGCGATCGCCCGGGCGATGCCGACACGGGCCTTCTGGCCGCCGGACAATTGGTGCGGGAAGCGGTCGAGCAGATTGTGCGGCAGGCCGACCATGGTGGCGAGTTCCTCGCAGCGGGCGCGGAGCGCGTCGCGGCCCTTGATATCGCCAAGCTGCATGATCGGGTCGGCGATCGCGCGCGCGGCGGTGAAGCGCGGGTTGAGGCTGTCGGTCGGGTCCTGGAACACCATCTGGATGCGGCTGCGCTGCGGCAGCCGGGCGAAGGCGGCAGGCTGAATGCCGCCGATGTCCTCGCCGTCGAACTGGATCAGGCCGGAGGTCTGGTCGAGCAGGCGCATCACCATCATCGACGTGGTCGATTTGCCGCAGCCGGATTCGCCGACGAGACCGACGCTCTCGCCATGACCGATCACGAAGCTGATGCCGTCGACGGCGCGGAACATGTCCGGCTCGACCGGCGGCTTGCGGCCGAACAGCTTGCCGAGCACGGCGGTCGCGCCCTGGCGGGGATATTCCTTGACGAGCTTTTCAACGCGGAGGAGGAGCTGATCGCTCTTCCCTTCGCTTTGAGAAGCGTGCTGGTCAGGCGCGGCGACAAGGGATGCAGATGTGGCTGCGCCCTCCTCGTCCGGCAGCAGATCGCGCAAGCTCACCCCGAGCCGCGGCGTCGCGCGCATCAGCTTCTTGGTGTAGGGGTGCTGAGGGTTGGCAAAAATGTCGGCAGCCGTGGCGGTCTCGACGACGCGGCCCTTCTCCATCACGACGACGCGGTCGCAATAGGCGGCAGCGAGGCCAAGATCGTGCGTGATCAGGATGGTCGACATCGCGCGGCGTTTCGTCAGCTCGACGATCAGGTCCATCACCGCCTTCTGCGTGGTGACATCCAATCCGGTCGTCGGCTCGTCGGCGATGAGCAGCTGCGGATTGCAGGCCAGCGCGAGCGCGATGACGACGCGCTGGCACATGCCGCCCGACAGCTCGAACGGATAGGCGTGATACCGCTCGCGTGGGCGGGCGATCTTGACCTGCTCGAGCGCCTCGATCGCCTTCTCGCCGTGATCGGCGACCTGGGCCTGCTGCACATGGGTCCGCAGCACGTCCTCGATCTGGTCGCCAACTTTCCGGATCGGGTTCAGAGCGGCGCGCGGGTTCTGGAAGATCATCGAGACTTCGCGGCCGCGCAAGTCCCGCATCTGGTCTTCGGTCGCCGCCTTGACGTCGATGCCGGAGAACATCACCGAGCCCTCGGCGATCTTGCCGGCGCGGTCGAGGATGCGCATCACCGCGTAGGAGGTCACCGACTTGCCGGAGCCGGACTCGCCGACGATGGCGAGCGTCTCGCCCTTGGCGACGGAGATGTTGACGTGCTGCACCGCCTTGATGATGCCGCGTCGGGTGGTGAATTCGACCGTGAGGTCCTGGACGTCGAGCAGGGGCTGGGCCGTCATGGCCGGCTCCCGTCACTCAAACGGTCGAAAACAACCCCATGCACAGTAGAATGGCGACTGAAATCATTGGAGAATTTTTCTTGGAGGTTGAGCATCACGTCCTCCGCTGGGGATCGACGATGTCGCGCAGGCCGTCGCCGAGGAGGTTGAAGCAGAACACGGCGATCATCAGGGCAAGGCCGGGGAAGAGCGCGATCCACCATTCGCCCGACACCATGAAGCCCGCGCCTTCGGCGACCATGATGCCCCATTCCGCCGTCGGCGGGCGGACGCCGAGGCCGATGAAGGAGAGGCCGGCGGCGTTGAGGATGGCGTAGCCCATGGTCAGCGACATCTGCACGATCATGATCGGCATGATGTTCGGCAGGATGTGCACCAGGAGGATGCGGAACTCGCCGTTGCCTGACAGACGCGCGGCCTGCACGAAGCCGGCATTGCGGCGGACATTGGCTTCCGCGCGCGCGACGCGGGCATAGAGCGGGAAGTTCACGATCGCGGTGGCCAGGATGATGTTCTGCACGGTGTTGCCGAGCGCGGCGACGATGCCCATCGCGAGCACGAACAGCGGGAAGGCCATAATGGTGTCGGCGATGCGGCCGACGATGCGGTCGGTCCAGCCGCCGAAATAGCCGGCCGCGATGCCGGCAAGGCCGCCCATCAGGAACACCAGCGCGACCGAGGCGATCGCGATGAAGAAGTCGAGGCGCGTGGCGACGATGACGCGGCTGAAGATGTCGCGGCCCAGCTGGTCGGTGCCGAACCAGTGCGCCGCCGACGGCGGCTTCAACGCAGCCGCGGTGTCGGAGGCGAGCGGATCGTACGGCACCACGTAAGGGCCGAACAGCGCAGCGAACACGATGATCAGGAGCAGCGCAAAGGCAAAGCCCGTGACCTTGTTCTCGCTGAGGACGTAACGGGTCTGCTCAAGCACCGCGACGATGCCTGACGTGCGGGCGGGGCCGACAGGTTCAACAGCAGGCGCAACGGAGCTCATAGCCTAGCCCTCCAACCGCACGCGCGGGTCGATCACGCCGTACAAGATGTCGATGATCAGATTGAGCAGCACGTACATCACCGCCATGGTCAGCACGAAACCCTGCACCGGCGCGAAGTCGGAGGAGATCAGCGCTTCCACCGCGTAGGAGCCGATGCCCGGCCATGCGAACACTTTCTCGACCAGCACGTTGGCCCCCAGCAGGAACGAGAACACCATGCTGAGCGTGGTGATGACCGGCAGCATCGCGTTGCGGAACGCGTAGGTGACGATCACGGTTGCCGGCGACAGGCCGCTGGCGCGCGCGGTGCGGACGAATTCGGACGCGAGCACCGCGAGCATCGAGGCGCGGGTCATGCGCGCGATCGGCGCCAGCGAAAAGATCGCGAGCGTCGTTGCGGGAAGGATGAGTTGGCTCAACGCCGAGCGGAACGCCTCGACATCGCGCGCGATCAGGGTGTCGATCAGATAGAAGCCTGTCACCGTCGGCGGCGCGCTGTAGAACACGTCGAGACGGCCGAGCGGCGCCGGCGACCAGCCGAGCCGGAAATAGAAGGCATAGACCAGCACGAGGCCGGTGAAGAACACTGGCAGCGACACGCCGGCCGTGGTCGTGATCCGACAGAGATGGTCGATCCATGATCCCGGCCGCGTTGCCGCCAGCACGCCGAGCGGAATGGCGATCGCAACGGACACGAAGAGGCCGAGCAGCGTCAGCTCGGCCGAGGCCGGCAGGCGGTTGCGGATCTCGGTGGCGACCGGCTGGCCCGTCGTCAGCGAGTTGCCGAAATCGCCATGCGCGAGATCGTTGGCATAGCGGAAGAACTGTTCGACCAGCGGCTTGTCGAAGCCGAGTTTTTTCCGGATCTGCTCGACGGCTTCCTTGGTCGCGGCAGGGCCGGCGAAGTAGGCCGCGGGATCGCCCGGCAGCGCGCGCGTCAGCAGGAAGGTGACGATGACGACGCCGATCAGCGAGGGAATCGCGAACATCAGGCGCTTGCCGATCATGGTCAGCATGGCAACCTCCTTCCGCATTCCGATTGGGAACAAGCTCGCACGGCTTGCGCCGCTGCGCCCCCTCTCCCCTTGTGGGAGAGGGTTGGGGTGAGGGGTAGCGACAAGCGAGATCGGAGTTCGTGGCTACCCCTCACCCGTCTCGCCGCTACGCGGCGAGCCACCCTCTCCCACAAGGGGAGAGGGAATGAGAGAGGCGTGCGCACCTCACTCATGACCCCTTACCCCTTCACCATCGCGCGATAATCCAGCCGCCGGTGGAACCAGTACTGGTAGCCGCTGATGTTCTTCTGCATCGCGACGTTGACGAACGGCTGGTACAGCGGGATGCGCGGGACGTCGGCGAAGGCGAGATCGACGAAGCCTTTCACGTCGGCATCGTAAGCGGCCTTGTCGCCGGTGGCGGCCGCCGTGCGCGCACCGTCGATGAACTTGTCCATCGCCGCCGACTTGTAGCTCATGGTGTTGAAGACGGAATTGTTGCCGTGATAGCACCAGTAGAAGAAGTATTCGGGGTAATCGAGCCAGCCCGAGAACACGTTGGTGAACAGCGGCATCTCCTTCTTGTTGAGCTCGGTGCGCCAGTTGGCACCGGGCACCTTGTTGATGGTGGTCTTGATGCCGAGCTGGGCGAGGCTCTCCTGCACCAGCACGCAGAGCGGCTCATTGACGCCGGCGAAATTGAGATCGAACGAGATCGTAGTCTCGAAGCCGTTGGCGTAACCGGCCTCAGCCAGCAGCGCCTTCGCCTTCTCCATGTCGGTGCTGTACTTGTGCGGCTGCGGCCAGGCGACTTCGGTGGCCTTGTCCTTTGCGCCGAACATGGGATTGCCGAGGCCGAACAGCACGGCGTCCATGATCTTCTGGTACGGCAGCGCATAGGCGATGGCCTGTCGCACCTTGACGTTATCGAACGGCGGCTTGGTGACGTTCATGCCGATATACTGGATGCCGTTGGAGAACGGCAGCGACACCACGTTGAGCTTGCCGTTCGCCTTCATCTCCTGGAAATCCTTGAACGGCAGCTCGTAGGAGATGTCGGCGTCGCCGCGCTCGAGCAGGGCACGGCGGTTGCCGGCCTGCGGCACCATGCGCCAGATCACGCGCTTGATCTTGGGAAGCGGACCGCCGACCCAATCCTCATTGCGCTCCATGATCACTTCGGTGCCCGCGGTCCACTTCGTCACCTTGTAGGCGCCGGAGCCGGCGGTCTGCTGTTTTGTAAACTCGAGGCCCCAGGGATCCTTCTCGCTGGCGTGCTTCTTCACCAGCTCTGAATTGACGATGCAGGGCACGATCACGGCGAGATCGGGGATCGTCAGCTTGTCCTTCTTCAGGAAGTCGACGCGCACGGTGTGATCGTCGACCACGACGAACTGCTCGGCCTTGGTGAGCGAACCCGCGCTCATCTGGAAGGTCGGGAAGCCGCCGACGCTGACGGCGCGGTCGAGCGACCATTTCACGTCTTTCGCGGTAACAGGCGCTCCGTCGTGGAATTTGGCGTTCTTCTTCAGCTTGAAGGTGACCGACATGTCGTCGATCTTCATGTCGTCGGCGAGCTCGCCCTTGAACTTGTCGCGGTCGTAATAGGGCACGCCGCCAGGGCCGCTCTTCATCTCGTGGCTGATCAGGCGGTCGTAGCAATTCCAGGAGACTTCATAGCCGGGCACGTTGGTGCCGATGCCATGGATGTCGAGATTGTTCGGGCCGCCTTCGGAAACGATCAGCAAGGTCTCCGAGCGGGCATCGGCCTTGGCCGGGGAGATCACGGACGGCATGGCCGGGAGCGCCGCGCCAGCGGCCAACCCGGAAACGGATTTGAGGAAATCGCGGCGCTTCATGAAATCGCTCCAACACAAAGGTTTTTGGCTGGAACTGGATTCGCAAGGTTTGTGCCAAGGCTTAACGGGAGATTAAATTTCATATAAGTGGTTGATATCGAAGGCTATTCTTATCTGACCACTCTGCCCCGCAACGGGCAATTGCATACAAACACGAGCAATTGCGTAAAAATTAGGCTTCTCGGCTTGAGGGCTCATTGTGGAGGCAGTCGCCAAATCTTGCCATCCGGCGCTCGCGCCGCGGCCCCAGGAGTCATTCCGGGGCGATGCGCAGCATCGAACCCGGAATCCATCGGGCGGCAGAACGCGCGGCACAATGGATTCCGGGCTCGCCGCTGCGCGGCGCCCCGGAATGACGGAGGGGGCGCTCAGCCAGGCCAGATCAACTCCTGCAGCTCGATCAAATCATCCGCCCTCTCCTGCCAGCCCTCGATGCAGATGTGGCTGTTGAGGTCGCTGGCGCGGTGCAGCAGCATCAGGGCCATCAGGCGGCGCTTGAGGGTGAAATCCAGCGTCGTATAACCAAAGCCTTCGAGCAGGCTCTTCACTCTGCCCGGACGGCCCGCCGCCATGAAGGCGCTGGGGCCGAGCAGATCGTAGTCGCGCCACCCCGTGAGCACGTCGCCGAAATCGAACAGGCCGCCGAGCGACCATTGACCGTCGTCACAGGCGAGCAGGAAGTTGTCGGGAATGTATTCGCCGATCAGGGTAACCGGCGGCGCGTCCATCGGGATCAGCTTTGCGGCATCGCGCAGGAAGTCGTCGAGTCCCTCGAGGAATTTTGGTGCGAGGCCGAGACGCTCGTGCCGCGCGCGGCAGCCCTGCATCTGGGCGCGCATGAACGCGTCCCAGCGCGGCTCGATATGCGCGAGCGGTCCAAGCGGCGCGCTCTGCACGCTCGCAATGGTCTCGCCGATCTGGCGCAGCAGGCGCTCCTTCTGCGGCTCCGGCAGTGATCGCCAGACCTCCGAACCCAGCGTGCCGGCAAGGCGCGTGATCACGAGGTAGGGCCAGCCGTCGCGCATCCCCTCCGCGACGATCTCGGGGATCGGCAGGTGCAGACGGCCTCTGAGCTGCGCCAGCGACGCGCGCTCCGAGACGAATTGCGCTGCGAGCAACGGCGGAAAGATTTTCAGGATCAGCGTCTCGCCGAGGCCGACCACGAGATTGGTGCCGGTCGCAAACACATGCGGCGAGCCGGCATCGAGGCCATGGCTACGTGCGATGTCGAGGGCGATCGGCAGCCATTGCGTGGACGCGGAGCGGAAAGCGCGGAAGCTTGCGGCGTCGGCGAGGTGAGGCAATGTCAGCGACATCGCGTGCTTTATGCGTTTGAGTTCGTCATGCCCGGGCGTGTCCCGGGCATCCACGTTCTTCGTACCGCGTGGCAAGGCGTGGATGGCCGGGACAAGCCCGGCCATGACGCGGTGGAAAGATCGTGCGCGCTAACATCAAGCTTCATTCGCAGCGCAGCCACCCTACCTGTCCGGACTGGCGCGCTCGAACTGGCGCAAGAGCTTGTTGCCGCGCTCGACGGCGGAATCGAGTGCTGATTGCGCGCTCTTGTGGCCGGCGAAGGCCTGCTCGAGCTCGTCCTCGATCACGCCGCGGATCAGGATGAAGGAGCCGAGCCGGATGCCCTTGGAATTCTCGGTCGGCGGATTGAGCGTGATCTGCTCGAACGAGATCGCCGAGCCCGGATTGCGCTCATAGAAGCCTTGCGAGCGCGTCAGCTCGAACGCGGCGCGGGTCACGGGGAGATAGCCGGTGTTCTGGTGCCAGGCGGCCTGCACGCCGGGCTGGGACAGATAGGCGAAGAAGCGCGCCACGCCCTTGTATTCCTCGCGCGGACGGTCGCGCAGCACCCACAGCGTGGCGCCGCCGATGATCGAGTTCTGCGGCGCGCCTTTTACGTCGGGCCAATAGGGCATCATGCCGTAGCCAATCTCGAACTTCGAATTGGCCTTGATGTCGGCGCGCGTCGCCGAGGAGCCGATGAAGATGCCGCACTCGCCCTTCTGGAAGCGCGGCTCGGCCGACTGGCCACGGCCGCTATAGTCGAACAGCTTTGTCTTCTGCCATTCGCTGAGCGCCGCGACGTGATGCACCAGCCTCGGATTGTTGATGGTCAATTCCGCATCGAGCCCGGCGAAGCCGTTCGCCCGGCTCGCGACCGCGAGGTTATGGAAGGCGGCGAAATTCTCGACATGGATCCAGGACGGCCAGGACGTGGTGAAGCCGCAAGCAGCGCCGCGGTCGCGCAGGCGCTTGGCGGCCGCTCCCAGTTCCGGCCAGGTCTTCGGCGGCGCCTCCGGATCGAGGCCGGCGTCGCGGAACATGGTCTTGTTGTAATAGAGGATCGGCGTCGAGGAATTGAACGGAAAGGACAACAGATTGCCGGCCGCATCGGTGTAATAGCCGGAGACCGCGGGCAGATAATCACTGAGCGAGAACGGCTCGCCCTGGTCCCGCATCAGGCTGAACACCGGATAGATCGCGCCCTTGGCCGCGGTCATGGTGGCGGTGGCGACCTCGTTGACCTGGACGATGGCGGGCTGGGTGCGCGAGCGGAAGGCGAAGATCGCCGCCGTCACCGTCTCGGTGTAATTGCCCTTGTAGACGGGCACGATGCGGTAATCGGATTGCGAGGCATTGAAGTCGGCGGCGAGCTTTTCCAGCTGCCGGCCGAGCTCGCCGGACATGGCGTGCCACCAGGCGATCTCGGTGGCAGCCCGCGCAGGGGCGGCCAATGCGAGGGCCGCAAAGGCGGCAACGAGCTGCAAAAGGCGCAAGGCTGACATCAGGATGGCTCTTCCCAGGCCGCGGTCGACGTGGCGGCTGTCCTGCTTAAGGCCCGGCAGTGGTCGTTTCAACCGGGAATGAACGCCGGCCGCGCCGCACAATCAGCCCGCTGGCCGGGGGCGGGATGGGACTTCCCTTAACTTCTGCTGGAGCCCCGTTCCGATCGGAACGGGTTCTAAATTATTAATTTGACGGGTTTTCTTTACGCGAACCGGTATCCACTTCGCTTGAAAACGCTTTAGATTGCATTGAACCTTTTCCTTCCGCCATAGACTCCACCACTGAGGGGTTGAGTGTGCCAGTGTTGAGCCGTGCCGAACTCTCGCGGACCGGGGTGGTCTTCGTCGCGCTTCTGCTTGCCGCAGTCTCGTCGAGCATGCGCGCGACGAGTGCGGTTGCGCGCGAATTTCGCGCCGCCGACACCCAGGCCGAGGACTACCCGACCGTCCAGGCGCTGCGCTACATGGGCGCCCTGATCGCCGAGCGCACCAAGGGCCGCCACGAGATCAAGGTGTTCCACTCCCGCCAGCTCGGGGAGGAAAAGGAGACCATCGAGCAGACCCGGGCCGGTGCGATCGACCTCAACCGGACCAATGTCGCCCTGATCGGCAATTTCGTCCCGGCGATGAACGTGCTGGCGATGCCGTTCCTGTTCCGGTCCATCGAGCACATGCAGAAGGTGCTGGACGGGCCTGTCGGCAGCGAGATCCTCGGCAGCTTCGAGCCCTACGGCTTCGTCGGGCTCGCCTTCTACGATTCGGGTGCGCGGTCGATCTATAACGGGGTCCGCCCGGTGAAGACCATCGCGGACCTCAAGGGATTGCGGATCCGGGTGCAGCAGTCGGAGTTGATGAGCCAGATGATGCGCGCGCTCGGCGCCGAACCGGTCGAGCTGCCCTACGGGCAGGTGCTCACCGGGCTTGCCAACCACCTGATCGACGGCGCCGAAAACAACTGGCCATCCTTCGTGACCACGAACCATTACAAGCATGCCGGCCATTACACGCTGACCGAGCACACGATGAGCCCGGAGGTGCTGGTGATCTCTCTGAAGGCCTGGAACAGCCTGTCGGCGGAGGAGCAGACGATCTTTAAGGAGGCCGCGCAGCGCTCCAGCCGGTTCATGCGCGAGAAGTGGCGCGACCTCGAGGAACAGTCGCAGCGCAAGGCGCAGGAAGCCGGCGTGACCATCATCAGGGACATCGACCGCAAGCCGTTCGAGGACGCCATGGCCGCAATCTACGCCAAGGCCGCGCGCGACCCCGCGGCGGCCGCGCTGATCGAACGGATTCGCAAGGTGGAGTGAGGCCTGTTGGCTGCGCTTGGACATAGCGATCACGCGGACAAGCCACCCGGCCCGATCGGGCAGCTGCGCGCGCGCATCGTCGGCCTCTTACGGGCGGTGCCGATCCGCTGGCGCATCCTGTCGATCGCCGCGCTGAACTCCGCCGTGGTCGTGGTGCTGGTGGCGATGATCTGGAACGGCGCCAAGGTGCTCGGCTCGGCCTGGGACGATGTGCGCCAGGTGCGCGAGTCCGACCGGATCTTGGCGCTGCTCGAAAGCGAGACCGGGCGGCTGCAGAACCTGATCCACCGCTACATCAACCAGCCGAGTCCGGACCTGTTCGCCGAGATCCTGTTGCTGCGCGAGGCGGTGCTGGGCACGCTGACCAATCGCGCCGCCAAGGACCCGATGCTGTCGGGCTCGGTCGAGGAGCTGGAGCGCACCACCGACCGCTTCCTCAACGGCTTCGGCGAGCTGCGCAGCGTGCAGTCCACCATCGCCAAGACCTATGAGGAGCAGGTGCAGGGCCCGGCCAGGGACATGGCGGGACTCTACTCCATCATCGAGGGTGCCACCGGCCATCGCGACGCGCTGATCTGGCCCTCGCTCGGCAAATCCCGCGAAGCCTTCACCGCGATGCTGGTCGCGGCCAATTCCTATTACCTGTCGCAGTCGTCGGGCGCCGCCGACGACGCGCGCCGCCATACCGAGACGATCGAGAGGACCATCCCGGTCATGATCGATCTCGCCGACAACGACCTGCAGAAGATGGCCTTGCGGCGGCTCGCGGCCCGCACCGCCGCACTTCGCGAGGGCTTTGCAAAACTCTCCGAGCAGCTTGCGAGCCGCACCGAGCTGCTCCGCAACACCATCGACGCCAGCCAGGCCGAGGCGATCGGCGCCATCGACGACCTCTCGACCAAGATGCGCCAGCGCGAGCAGAAGGCGCAGGAGGTGTTCGACCGCACGCTGGCGGATATCTCACGCCGGGTGCTGTCGATCGCGGTGATCTTCCTCGGCATCATCCTCACCGCGGGCGTCCTGATCGCGCTGTCGATCCGCCTACCGCTGCAGCAGATCATGTCCGCGATGCGCGCGATCACGCTCGGCGACCTCGACCGCGAGGTGCAGGGCACGAAAGCGCGCGACGAGGTCGGGGCCATGGCGCGCGCGGTGGAGGTGTTCCGCGAGAACGCGATCGCCAAGCGCCGGACCGAGGACGAGCTGCGCGCGTCCAAGGAAAAGGCCGAGAGTGCCCTGCTCGAGCTCAACACCGCGCAGCAGAACCTGATCGACGCCGAACGGCTGGCCGCGCTCGGTGGCCTCGTTGCGGGCGTCGCGCACGAGGTCAACAACCCGATCGGCATCAGCCTGACGGTGGCTTCGAGCTTTGCCCGGCGCACCGAGATTTTCGAAGCCCAGCTCAAGGGCGAGGGCGGCCTGCGCCGCTCGCAGCTGGAGGAGTTCGTGCAATCCTCGCGCGACGCCTCGCAGCAGCTCGTCGCCAATCTCCAGCGCGCCGGCGAGCTGATCCAGTCGTTCAAGCAGGTCGCGGTCGACCGCTCCCATGCCGAGCGGCGGCAGTTCTCCTTAAGCGAAGCCACCGACCAGATCATCGCCAGCCTCAAGCCCGTGCTGAAGCGCTCGCCGATCACGCTGGAGGTCGACGTCCCCGAGGGGCTGCTGCTCGACGGCTATCCCGGCTCCTACGGCCAGATCCTGACCAACCTCTTCCTCAACGCCGCCAACCACGCCTTCGCCGACGGCCGCGCCGGCCGGATCGCGATTTCGGCGCGGCCGCGCGGCACCGAGGACATCGAGATCAGCTTCTCCGACGACGGGGCCGGCATGACCCCGGACGTGCAGCGCCAGGCCTTTGACCCTTTCTTTACCACCCGGCGCAATGAAGGCGGCACGGGACTTGGCCTTCATATCGTCTATAACCTCGTCACCCAGCAGCTCGGCGGCCGGATGATGCTGGAATCCAAGCTGGGACAAGGCACTACTTTTCGCATTATCATGCCCCGTGTCGCCAAGGGCGGCGCGCAAAGCACAGAAAGTGACGGATCTTCGCAATGGCCGAACAGGACGATGTCCTCCACCTGATCGACGACACCGGTACCGCGTCGGAGGACAGCAACGCCCGGAAATGGAAGATCGCCGTCATCGATGACGATCCGGCCGTGCATGACGGCACGCGTTTTGCGCTGTCGGACTACAGCCTGAACGGCCAGAGCCTGGAGATCCTGTCGGCCTATTCCGCGGCCGAAGGCCGCAAGCTGATGGCCGAGCACCGCGACATTGCCGCCGTGCTGCTCGACGTCATCATGGAGACCGACGTCGCCGGCCTCGAGCTGGTCGAGTTCATCCGCAACGAGATCCGGAACGAGACCGTGCGCATCATCCTGCGCACCGGCCAGCCCGGCCAGGCGCCGGAGCGGCGCGTCATCGTGCAGTACGACATCAACGACTACAAGGCCAAGACCGAGCTCACCGCCGACAAGCTGTTCACCTCGCTGACCGCGGCGCTGCGCTCCTACCAGCAGCTCGAGCGCATGGTGCAGACGCGGCGCGGGCTCGAGATCATCATCGACGCGGCCTCCACGCTGTACGACTTCAAGTCGATGCAGCGGCTCGCTGAGGGCGTCCTGACCCAGCTCGCTTCGCTGCTCAACGTCGACTGCGCCGGCATCCTGGTGCTGCGCGACAATGGCGGCATCGACCCCGAGCTCTCGGTGCTCGCCGGCAGCGGCTGCTACAGCCGCTTCATCGGCACCACCTCATCGAAGGCGCTCGACCCCGAGCTGCGCGAGATGGTGGAGGCCGCGTTCCAGCGCCGCAAGAACGAATTCGCCGACCACCGGAGCGTGATCTATTTGCGCACCGGATCGGGCCGCGAGGTCGTGGTGCTCCTCCAGGCCGAGCGCGAGCTGTCGGAGACCGACCGTTCGCTGGTCGAGATCTTCTCCTCCAGGCTCTCGATCGCCTTCGACAACGTCATCCTCTACCAGCAGCTGCAGGACGCCAACACCCAGCTGGAGGACCGCGTCGCCCAGCGCACCCGCGCCCTGATGCAGGCCAACCGCCGCCTCTCGGCGCAATGGTTGCGGCTGCAGCGCGCCAACGGCTTCAAGAACGAGATTCTCGGCACCGTCGCGCACGACCTGAAGAACCCGCTCGGCGTCATTCTCGGCCGCACCGAGATGCTCAAGGAGCTGATCTCGACCGGCGCCTCGGAAAGCGGGATCGTCGCCCAGGTCGACCACATCCGCGACGCCACCAAGCGCCTGACCACGATGGTCGATCATTTGATCTCGGACGCGATGGCCGATGCCTTCGACATCACCATCCGCCGCGAGCCGGTCGACGTCGCCGCCCTGGTCAAGGAGGTCGCCGAGGCCAATCAGCCGCTCGCGGTCAACAAGCAGCAGGCGATCAGCGTCACCGCGCCGCCCAACATCGTCACCATGTGCGACACCGACCGCATCCGCGAAGCGATCGACAATCTCATCAGCAACGCCATCAAATACTCACCGATCGGCGGCAAGATCGACGTCACCGTGGTCCACGAGGGCAGCGACACCATCGTCAGCGTCAGCGACGAGGGCGCCGGGCTGTCGCCGGAGGACCTCGGCCGGCTGTTCGGCCGGTTCCAGCGGCTGTCGGCCAAGCCGACTGCCGGGGAGAGCTCGACGGGACTTGGTCTCTCCATCGTCAAGCGTATCATCGACATGCACGGCGGCGAGGTGACCGCCGAGAGCGAGGGCCCCGGCAAGGGCTCGACCTTCACCATCACCCTCCCCGCGACTGAAATGCCGTGATGCCAAAGCCCGTGATGCAAAGCCCATGATGCAAAGACCATGACCCAAAGCCAGCACATCATGATCGTCGACGATGAGGCTCCAGCCCGGGAGATGGTCGGCGATTACCTCAAGATGCACGGCTTCACCGTGACGCTGTGCGACGGCGGCAAGTCCTTGCGCGCCGCGATCCAGGGCAGCATGCCTGATCTCGTCGTGCTCGACCTCAACATGCCCGAGGAAGACGGGCTCTCGATCATCCGCGACCTCAAGAGCCGCATCAACGTGCCCGTCATCATGCTGACGGCGACCGCGAGCCCGATCGACCGCGTCGTCGGCCTTGAGCTCGGCGCGGACGATTACGTGGCGAAGCCCTGCGAGCTGCGCGAGCTGATGGCGCGCATCCGCTCGGTGCTGCGGCGGAGCGGACCGGCCAAGGCGGCAGACGCGCCGGCGGCGAAGTCGGACAAGGAGCAGCTGGTGCGCTTCGGCACCAAATGGCTCGACCTCGAAGCGCAGGCCTTGCGCGACGACGAGGGCAACGAGCATCCGCTGACCGCATCCGAGTTCGGGCTGCTCAAGGTGTTCGCGGCCAATCCGAAGCGCGTGCTGTCGCGCGAGCGCCTGCTCGAGCTTGCCAACGCCCGCGACGCCGAAGCCTTCGACCGCGCGGTCGATCTGCGCATCATGCGCATCCGCCGCAAGATCGAGCCCGACCCGGCCAAGCCTGCCGTAATCCGCACCATCCGCGGCGGCGGCTATCTGTTCTCGCCGCAGGGCGAGAAGGCGTAGGGCGAGCGGCACAGCCCGCTCTGCCGTAGCCTGGATGGAGCGCAGCGCAATCCGGGGGTGCTGTAGCCGCGGATGGAGTTGCCCCGGATTTCGCTGCGCTTCATCCGGGCTACGAGATTATCGCCCCCGGGACGACAGCGGTAGGTGCGGCGCGACCAAACGCAATCCTCCTAAATTCGTTCCGCGGCGCGCCCGTCCGGCCCCGAATCCCCACCCCCGTATTTTCCGTACGTTGAAATCACAAGGTTTTTTGCCCCGAATGTTTCGTCGCACCCTGTCCGGCGAAACAATTTGACGGCGCACGAAACCATTTTCCGCTTTTCGTGCAGACGTCCCGAAACGTTGGCTCATTAACACTTTGACCCAAGGAAACGCCGCTCGGTTGCGGCGCTACGGGGAGCCAAGTCCATGCCGAACGTCATTGCCATCAACGCCCAAGCCAGCCAGAGCATCATTGCCGCTCAGGCGACCTCGGACGACATGCTCCTCGCAAGCATTGCCGACGGCAACCGGACGGCCATGCACATCCTTTACTGCCGGCACAATGTACGGGTGTACCGATTCATCCTGCGCATCGTGCGCGACGCCACCACGGCGGAAGATCTGGTCAGCCAGGTGTTTCTGGACGTGTGGCGGACCGCCGGCCAATTCCAGGGCCGCTCGCAGGTGTCCACCTGGCTGCTCTCGATCGCCCGCTTCAAGGCGCTGACCGCGATGCGCCAGCGCCGCTTCGAGGACATCGATCAGGAGGACGTGCGTCAGATCCCCGATGGTTGCGACACGCCGGAGACCTCGCTCGACCGCAGCGACACCAGCGCCATCCTGCGCGCCTGCGTGCAGAAGCTGTCGCCGGCGCATCGGGAGATCATCAACCTCGTCTATTATCACGAGAAGTCGGTGGAGGAGGTCGGCCAGATCATCGGCATCCCCCAGAGCACGGTGAAGACACGGATGTTCTATGCGCGCAAGCAACTCGCCGATTTGCTTAAGGGCGCCGGCGTCGACCGTTTCGCCGCTTAACAACAATGTTTTCAAGGGGATAGGACCTCCGTTTTGGCCCTCTCCCCGGACACGGAAGCGTTACCACTGACGAAACAATTGAAACAAACGACAACATCAGGCGGAAAAACTTCCCTTCTATAAAGCTCCCATACGGTTTCGTTAAACCTCCCAAGACCTCCAGCGACCCGGACGATGCCCCGTCCGGGTCGTTTTTATTTGGGCCTGAGCGGTTGCCGGCTCCGCGGTCGGTGCGCTCCCTCCCCCGCTTGCGGGGGAGGGCTGGGGAGAGGGTGTTTTCCGCAACGGGGCACTCCCCCCAGAGGAAAGAACCCTCACCCGCCGCACTCTGCGAGTGCGCCGGCCTCTCCGGCAAGCGGGAGAGGCGGGAGCCCGCGGCCACCGTGCTCTGCAAAGCAACAGCCCCCGTCACGAAGCCGTGACGCTGCGTAACGACCGTCCCACCGCACGCGAACAGCCCTCGTGACCTCCCTCACGAGTGCCTCATGCTCGACCTGCTCTTTGCTCTCCTCGCCGGCATCCTCACCATCGCGGCGCCCTGTACGCTGCCAATGTTGCCGATCCTGCTCGGCGCCTCGATCGGGCGCGCGGGGCATCTGCGACCCGCGATGATCGCGCTCGGCTTCGTCTTTTCCTTCTCGATGGTCGCGCTGGCGCTCGGCGCGATCACGCGGGCCTTCGATTTCGATCCGAACGTGCTGCGCGAGGCGGCAGCGGTCCTGCTGCTCGGCTTCGGCCTGTTGATGCTGTGGCCGGCGCCGTTCGAATGGCTGTCGCTCCGGATCAACGGCTGGCTCGATCTCGGCAACATCGGCGCCACGCAGCGCGAGGGCGCGCTCGGTGGGCTGATCCTCGGCACCACCTTGGGACTGGTCTGGACGCCCTGCGCAGGGCCCGTGCTCGGCTCGATCCTGACGCTGGTGGCGACGTCGAAGAACGTTGCCTGGGCCGGCACGCTGCTGGTCGCCTATGCCATTGGCGCTGCGATCCCGATGCTGGGAATAGCCTATGGCGGACAGGCCGCGACCACGCGCGTACGCAGCTTGGCCCGGATCTCACCGCGGCTGCAGCAGGGCTTTGGCGTCGTCGTGATCGGCTTCGCGGTCGCCGCCTATTTTCAATACGACACGCTGATTGTGGCGTGGCTCACCGGCTTCTACCCCACCGGCCAGATCGGCCTGTGATCCCACCTCATCTTCACCGGAGGACGCTTTCCATGACTCTCAAGCTGCTCGCAGTGTCTGCTGCACTGATCGGCATCACAGTGACCGGCGCCGTGATCCCCGGCATCTGCGACGAGGCCGCACGCGCCGCGCCCGTCGTCACCGCCGCCGCGAACCAGCAGGCCGCGCCCGACTTCACCGGCATCACCAACTGGTTCAACTCGAAGCCGCTTCATATCGCCGATCTCCGCGGCAAGGTCGTGCTGGTCAATTTCTGGACCTATGGCTGCGTCAACTGCGTCAACACGTTGCCGCATGTCACCGGCCTCTACGCCAAGTACCGGGATCGAGGCCTCGTCGTGGTCGGCGTGCACACGCCGGAATTCCCGTTCGAGCGCTCCGCCGCCAACGTGCAGGCCGCGCTGAAGCGCCATGGCATCACCTATCCGGTGGCGCAGGACAATGAGTCCAAGACCTGGAACGCCTATCGCAATCAATATTGGCCGGCGCAATACATCGTCGACCAGAGCGGCAAGATCGTGTTCCAGCACGCCGGCGAAGGCAGCTACGACGAGATCGATCGCACGGTGGCCAAGCTGCTGAACGCGAGCAGCTGACGCCGCGCAGCCATCGCGCGGCGGCAGTTGTCGCCCTTGTTGCTTGACTCCACGGAGCCGTCCGTGGAGTTTCGCAACCGACGCAATCAGCCGCCCGCAATGGACGCGACCACCAGCACCGACATCCGCCTTCGTGAAGGTTCCTCGATCGCGCAGCGGCTGGTCGTGGCCGGCTGTGCGGCTGCCGTCGCACTCTGCTTCACGCCGGGACTGTTCACGAAGGACGTCCTGGAAATCGCGATATCGTCCGTGGCGCTGCTGGTGGGGGCCGGGTTCGTCATCGGCATCATGATGGCGCCGGCGGTGGTGTGGATCATCACGCCGGACGAGATCCTGATCGGGCGGCAGCGGCCGTTCGGAAAGCTCCGGACGCGCCTCGTCGGCAAGGACGAGATCGCCGCGCTACAGGTCCCCGGCAGCAAGAGGGGGAAGGCCCGCTTCCAGCTCGTCTTCACCCTGGCCTCGGGCGAGCGGCTGACCTCGCCGCCGATTTCCGATGTCACCCATGTCCGCGACACCGTGGCGTGGATCGCGGCGCATTTCGACGTTCCCAATGTCGAGGCGCCGAGCAACCCGCTCGACGCCAGCAATCCCGAGATGCATCTCGGCGAGCCTCTCGAGGCGTTTCCTGCACGGGAGATCCGCATCGTCGCACTGATCGCGGTGGCTTTGTCCGCGGCCCCCTATGCTTACAAGCTGTGGCGCGGCCTCTCGCCGAGCCATGTTGATATCCTGCTGCTGCCGCTGGGCGCGATCGCCGCATTCGCCGTCTATCGCTATGCCAACCTTGCGACTGGCGCGTTCTGGATCATCGGGCCGAACGATATTCGCGTCGAGCGCCTGTGGGGCGACGGCAGCCTGCGCGCCGACCGCATCGCCGGACCCGACGTGAAAACGATCACGGTCGAGCGCCGCGGCCGCTCCGAGGACGAGCATTGCATCGTGGTGATCCGGCTGCATTCGGGGCGGCGGTTTCGCAGCCCCCGCATCGGCTCGCGCGTCGAAGCCCGCGCCGTCGCGGCGGAGATCGTGCGGCGGCTCGGGATCCCGGCGGAGAGCAACAAGATTTAGCTGGCGCAAATTGTCGGCCTCGATCTCACCACGCGTTCGATCTAAGCCTCTCCCGCTTGCGGGAGAGGTCGCCGCGTAGCGGCGGGTGAGGGTTCTATCCTCTGGGGGAGTGTCCCATTGCGGAAGCACCCTCTCCCCAACCCTCCCCCGCAAGCGGGGAAGGGAGCGCACCCCGCCCAGCCGCACATCCTATGCTTTTCGCGCCATCCCCTGTTCGTGGCATTGCGCCGGGCCCGTCAAAAAACCAAAGCATTCTCGTGACATGCCAGGACGGCGCGCCATCAACTTGCCATGAACTTGCCCCTCAGGTTTGATGGTTCCGAATGATTTGCGCTGTGTGGCAGCGGGGAGAGCTTGAATGACGGATTTTCGTCGCCTGACCGGGATTTTCGTGGCTGCGATGGGACTGGCCCTGTCCACGCCGCACGCCTTCGCCCAGCAGCCGGACCGCGGCGACGAGCCAGGCCTGATCGCCGATGACGGATACCAGCTCGATCCGGAATGGCAGAAGCAGGTGGTCTACTTCCGCACCACCGAGCCGCCGGGCACGATTATCGTCTCGACGGCCGAGCGTCACCTCTATCTGGTGCAGCCCGGCGGGCGCGCGATCCGCTATGGCATCGGCGTCGGCCGCGACGGTTTCCAGTGGCAGGGGCTGGTGACCATCACCAACAAGAAGGAGTGGCCGGACTGGACGCCGCCGCCGGAGATGATCCAGCGCCAGCCCTATCTGCCGCGCTTCATGGCCGGCGGACCCGGCAATCCGCTGGGCGCCCGCGCCATGTATCTCGGCACCACCGTCTACCGCATCCACGGCACCAACCGACCCGACACGATCGGCACCAAGGTGTCCTCGGGCTGCTTCCGCCTGGTCAACGCCGACGTCGCCGACCTCTACGATCGCGTCCCTGTCGGCACCAAGGTGGTCATCCGGCAGAAGCCCGAGCTCTAAGGTTCATGATCCCGGCATGATTGCTTCGGACGGCCGCAGCGTGCCTTGCGCCAACGCGGCCGTCCGGATCCGGATCATGCACTCCGTCCTCGCCTGATTCCTTTTCCCGATTTTTCGAGAGAGCAACATGATGCGCACTTTTCGTGGCGGCCTGCTGATCGGGGTCGCCATCGCCGTGCTGGTCGCCATCGGCGCGATCATTTACGAGTTTTACGACACCCGCACCCTGAGGCGCACGGTTCGCCGCGGCGAGGTGCTGTGCGGCGTCAACAAGGGCCTGCCGGGCTTCTCGATCCCCGACGACAAGGGCAACTGGACCGGCTTCGACGTCGATTTCTGCCGCGCGGTGGCCGCTGCGATCTTCAACGACCCCGGCAAGGCGAAGTTCGTTCCGCTCGACGCCAACGAGCGTTTCAAGGAGCTGCAGAGCCGCAAGGTGGACATCCTCTCGCGCAACACGACCTGGAGCATGGCGCGCGAGCTCGACTACGATTTGTATTTCCCGGCCGTGGCCTATTACGACGGCGTCGGCTTCATGGTGCCGCGCACGCGCAACAAGGAGACCTCGCTCGACCTGGCAGACAGCAAGGTCTGCGTGCAGAACGGAACCACGACGACACTCAACGTCGCCGATTACTTCCGCATCAACAACATGAAGTATGAAGAGGTGAAGTTCGATAACCTCAACGACGTGGTGAAGGCGTACGACACCGGCAAGTGCGACACGTTCTCCGCCGACGTTTCTCAGCTCTATGCTCTCAGGCTGAACCTGACGAAGCCCGGCGACCACATGATCCTGCCGGACATGATCTCCAAGGAGCCGCTCGCCCCCGTGGTGCGCCAGCGCGACGACGACTGGATGATGATCGTGAAGTGGACGCTTTACGCGATGATCAACGCCGAGGAGCTCGGCGTGACCTCGGAGAACATCGACGAGGCCTTGAAGTCGAAGAAGCCGGAGGTGATGCGCCTCGTCGGCACCGAAGGCCGCTACGGCGAGCAGCTCGGCCTCACCAAGGACTGGGCCGCGCGCATCATCCGCCACGTCGGCAATTACGGCGAGATGTACGATCGCAACATCGGCGAGAAGTCGAAGCTGAAGATCCCGCGCGGCATGAACCAGCTGTGGAACGCAGGCGGCGTGCAGTACGCACCGCCGATGCGGTAAGGGGTGTCTCCGGCGAACGTCGTAGGGTGGGTTAGCCTTGCAATTGCGCTAAGCGCAATTGCTCGGCGTAACCCACCATGCTTCCGCGTTTGCCGGACGAAGATGGTGGGTTACGCACTGCAGATGCGCTTCGCGCTTCTGCAGTGCTAACCCACCCTACGAGAGCATCTCAATAACCCCGCGACCTGGCCAACTGCTCGGTGTGATAGTTCGCATCGCCGAACAACTCCTCGCAGACGCGGGCGCGCTTCATGAAGAAGCCGATGTCGAACTGGTCGGTCATGCCCATGCCGCCGTGCATCTGCACGCCTTCCTGCACCGCGCGCGTGGCGGTGGTGCCGGCGCGCGCCTTGGCGACGGCGACGGCGGGTGCGGCCTTGGCAATGTCGGCGTCCAGTGCCTGCAGCGCCTTCATGGTGGCGGCACGGGTGATCTCGATGTCGATATAGAGCTCGGCGGCGCGATGCTGCAGCGCCTGGAATTCGCCGATGAGCTTGCCGAATTGCTTGCGGCTCTTCAAATACTCGACAGTGCGGCCAAACACCTCGTCGCTGAGGCCGACCATTTCGGCGGCCACCGCGCCGCGGCCGATATCGAGCACGCCATCGAGCAGGCCAGCCGCCTGGTCGACCTCGCCGAGCACGCTGTCGGCGGTGACCTCGACATTGGCGAACTCGATCCGCGCCGCATTGTGCGCATCGACCATGATGGTGCGCTCGATCGCAACGCCCTTGGCCTTGGGGTTGACCAGGAACAGCGTCAGGCCCTCGCGTTCGCCGGCAGAGCCCGCGGTGCGCGCGGCGACGATGAGGAGATCGGCGACATGACCGTCGATCACCAGCGCCTTGGCACCGGAGAGCTTGAAGCCGTTGCCGGCGCGCACAGCCTTGAGGCTGGTCTGCAGCGGGCGATGCTTGGCGCCCTCGTCGATCGCGAGCGTCGCGAGCAGCGAGCCGTTCGCGATCTTCGACAGATATTCCGATTTCTGCGCGGCATTGCCGCCGCGGGTCAGCACTGATGCCGCCACCACTGACGTCGCGAGGAAGGGCGATGGCATCAAGGTGCGGCCGATCTCCTCCATGATAATTCCGGCTTCGACGAAACCGAGACCGCTGCCACCGAACTCTTCCGGCACGAGCAAGCCGGCAAACCCCATCTCGGCGAAGGAATGCCAAAGATCCTTGGAGAAGCCGGTGGGGTCCTTGCTGTCGCGCAAGTGGCGCAGGTGCGACACCGGCGCCTTGTCGCTGATCAGCCCGCGCGCGGAGTCGCGGAGCATGGATTGTTCTTCGGTGAGGACGAGGGCCATATGCGTGTTTCCGATTCGAAATCTATCTGGTTCGTCATTCCGGGATGCGCCGCAGGCGCAGGCCCGGAATCCATCGGGCGGCAGAGGGGGAGGATGAATTGGATTCCGGGCTCGCGACTTCGTCGCGCCCCGGAATGACGGAAACCTCACGCCCCCGGCAGATCCAGGATGCGCTTGGCGACGATGCCGAGCATGACCTCGGACGTGCCGCCCTCGATCGAATTGGCCTTGGTGCGCAGCCAGGCGCGCGGGCGCGCGCCCTGCCTGGAGCGCTCGCTCTCCCATTCCAGCGCATCGACGCCGCCCGCCGACATCAGGATCTCGTGGCGGCGCTTGTTGAGCTCGGTGCCGTAATATTTCATCGCCGAGGAGAACGCCGGATGCGCCTGCCCGGCCTTGGCGAGATCGACCGCGCGCTCGGCGCAGGCCGCCAGCGCGGCTTCATCGACGTCGAAGCTGGCGATCTTCCCGCGCAGCATGGCGTCGTCGAGCTTGCCTTGTCCATCGGTGCCGACTGAATCGGCCGCGATCTGGCCGAGCGGCCGGCCGACGCCGCGCTCGCCCATCCCCGAGATCATCGCGCGCTCGTGCTGGAGCAGGTATTTCGCAACGTCCCAACCGCGGTTGATGGTGCCGACCACATGCGACTTCGGCACACGGACATTGTCGAAGAAGGTTTCGCAGAACGGCGAGTAGCCGGAAATCAAGAGGATCGGCTTGGTCGAGACGCCCTTGGAGGTCATGTCGAACAGGATGAAGCTGATGCCGTCGTGCTTCTTGGCGGTCGGATCGGTGCGCACCAGGCAGAAGATCCAGTCGGCGTAATTGGCGTAACTAGTCCAGATCTTCTGGCCGTTGATGATGAAATCGTCGCCGTCGCTCTCGGCGCGGGTCTGGAGCGAGGCGAGGTCGGAGCCGGCGTTCGGCTCGGAATAGCCCTGACACCAGCGGATCTCGCCCGCGGCGATCTTCGGCAGATGCTCCTTCTTCTGGGCGTCGTTGCCGTATTTCAGGAGCGCCGGCCCGAGCATCCAGATGCCGAAGCTCGACAGCGGCGGCCGCGCGCCGATCCGCGCCATCTCGGCGCGCAGCACCTTGTGCTCGGCAGCGCTCAGGCCCCCGCCGCCGTATTCCTTCGGCCAATCAGGTACGGTCCAGCCCTTGTCGCGCATGCGCTCGAACCAGACGCGCTGCGGCTCGGACGAGAATTTTGCGTTGCGCCCACCCCAGAACACGTCGGCATAGGACGTTGCCGGCTTGCGCATCTCCGGCGGGCAATTGGCTTCCAGCCAGGCGCGGGTCTCGTTGCGGAATCGTTCGAGATCGGCGGATTCAGAATCGCTGGTTTTGAGATCGGTCATTGGTCGTTTCCATCACCCAACATTCGAATTGTTGCCAGCGAGTCTGGGCCAAGCCCCCGCGGAATTCAACCACTTATCGGCTATAGTCGCGGCGACGGCGAGCCTTGAAAACAAAGAGGAAACGACAATGCGCCTAAAGCTTCTTTCGCCTGGCGAAATGAACGAGAGCCAGCGGCAGACCTATGACGAGTCGATCGCCGGCAAGCGCGGCAAGCCGCCGGCGCCGATGATGGCCTGGCTGAACAGCCCCGAGATGGCGCGCCATGCCACACGGCTCGGCGAAGTCATGCGCTTCGACACCATCTTCCCGGCCAGGCTTTCGGAGATCGCGATCCTGGTGACGGCGCGGCACTGGACCGCGCATTACGAATGGTATGCGCACAAGCGCCTTGCGCTTGCGGGCGGCATGAAGCCCGAGATTATCGACGCGATCCGCGACCGCCGCACGCCCGACTTTGACGATGCCAAGGCTAAGATGATCTACGATCTCGCGAAGTCGCTGCACGAGGGCCACGGCGTCGAGAAGGGCCTCTACGACGAGGCGGTGAAGCTGCTCGGCGAGCGCGGCGTGGTCGAGGTGATCGGGCTGTGCGGCTATTACACGCTGGTGTCGATGACCCTGAATACGTTCGAGTTCGGCCTGCCCGAGGGCGAGGTGTCGGAGCTCGCTTAGTTTCCCATTTAGAAACGATGGGTTTCGCGTTTGGGCGTGGCACTGGCTCGAAGCGGGGCTTACCTGCATGTTTTCGAGGGAGCATTCACATGTCGCAAAGCCAAGTCATTCCTGCCGGCACCAGGATCGGCCATGTCCATCTCAAGGTCGCCGATCTCGATCGTGCGCTCGGCTTCTATTGCGGCGTGCTCGGCTTCGAGCTGATGCAGCGGATGGGCTCGGGGGCGGCCTTCATCGCGGCCGGCGGCTATCACCACCACATCGGGCTCAACACTTGGGAGAGCAAGGGCGGCTCACCGCCGCCGCCTGATGCGACCGGGCTCTATCACACCGCGATCCTGTTTCCGACGCGCCCTGCGCTGGCGGATGCGCTGCATCGGGTGCTCACGGCCGGGATTGCGCTCGATGGCGCCAGCGACCATGGCGTCAGCGAGGCGCTTTACCTGCGTGATCCCGACCAGAACGGCGTGGAGCTGTATTGGGACAAGCCGCGGGAGCAATGGCCGTTCGGGCCTGACGGGAAGCTCGCGATGTTCACCAAGCGGCTGGATGTCGAAGCGCTGTTGCGGCAGCGGGAGGGGTGATGCCTAGAGGTGGGCACGGCGCAACCAGCGCCTTTGCCCACCCAGCACGCGCCGAGCGATCAGCGCCCGGCGTCCATATCGCCGGCCTCGCGCTGGCCGCTGAGCCAGAGCGCGAGTAGGGTCCAGAACGCGCCGGACAACAGATACGCGCCTGAGGCAATGACGCCGAGATTGGTGGCGAGCAGCAGCGCGACCAGCGGAGCGAAGCCGGCACCGAACAGCCAGGCCATGTCGGACGTCAGCGCCGAGGCCGTATAGCGATAGGCCTGCCGGAAGTTCGAGGCGATCGCACCGGAGGATTGGCCGAAGGACAGGCCGAGCAGGATGAAGCCGATCACCATGTAGATGGTCTCGCCGAACGCGCCGGCGTCGAGCAGCTGCGGCGCGAAGCCGCTATAGACCGCGATCGCGATCGCCGATCCCATCAAGAGCGACTTGCGGCCGACGCGGTCGGCAATGATGCCGGAGGCCACGATCGCGGCGACGCCGAACACGGCGGCGACGATCTCGATGATTAAAAAGCGCACCGGGCTTTCGTGGGTGAACAGGAACACCCAGGACAGCGGGAACACCGTGACCATGTGAAACAGCGCGAAGCTCGCCAGCGGCGCGAAGGCCCCTAGCATGATGGTCTGGCCTTCGCGCGCGACCGTCTCTGAGATCCGCGCCGGCTGGAGTTCACGGGTCTCGAACAGCGTGGCGTATTCTTCCGTCGTCACCATGCGCAGGCGCGCGAACAGCGCGACGACATTGATAGCGAAGGCGACGAAGAACGGATAGCGCCAGCCCCAGTCGAAGAAATCATCGGCCGAGAGGAGGCCGGCGAAATAGGCGAACAGCGCGCTCGCCACGATCAGCCCGAGCGGCGCGCCGAGCTGCGGCACCATCGCATACCAGCCGCGCTGGGAGGCCGGCGCATTCAGCGCCAGCAGCGAAGCCATGCCGTCCCAGGCGCCGCCCCAGGCCAGACCCTGCGCGATGCGCGCCAGCGCCAGCAGCCAGATCGCGGCGACGCCGATCTCCTGATATCCGGGCAGGAACGCGAGCGCGACGGTGGCGGTGCCGAGCAGGAATAGCGCCGAGATCAGCTTGGCCGTCTTGCCGTATTCCCGGTCGATCGTCATGAAAATGACGGTGCCGATCGGACGGGCCATGAAGGCCAGCGCGAAGACCATGAAGGAATAGAGGGTCCCGGTCAGCTCGCTCGCGAACGGAAAAACCAGACGCGGAAACACGATCACCGAGGCGATCGCGAAGACGAAGAAGTCGAAGAATTCCGAGGTACGGCCGATGATGACGCCGATGGCGATCTCGCCGGGACTGGCCTGGTCGTGGCCGTGCTCGCCCGTGTGGAGGTTTGCCATTTCGGGGGTCTGTGCCGTCGCCATTCGTGCGCCCTTAACGTCCTGAAAACCAAAGCCGACCGCCCGGCGGGGCCCAGGCAATCTGGCCCTATCTGGCCCAACCTCCCGCACTGCAACATTGGACAAATTGTCCAATGTCCCCATTGTTGCGCCGCAGCTACCCCTTGGCCCCGCAAAGGAAACTCAATCTCATAAGGCTCGGCCCGTGTCCCGTCTCAAGATCCTGGCGCTACTACCTCTGGCTGCTGCGCTCAGCGGCTGCGACTATGTCGTGCTGGCGCCAGCCGGCGATATCGCAGCGCAACAGCGCGACCTCGTCATCATCTCCACCGTCCTGATGCTGCTGATCGTCGTGCCCGTGATGGCGCTGACGGTGCTGTTCGCCTGGCGCTACCGCCAGTCCAACACCGAGGCCCGCTACGAGCCGGACTGGGATCACTCGACCAAGCTCGAGCTGGTGATCTGGTCGGCGCCGCTTCTCATCATCATTTGCCTGGGCGCGCTGACCTGGATGGGCACGCATCTGCTCGATCCCTATCGCACCCTCGGCCGCATTCATGCCGAGCGCGCCGTGGACAAGTCCAAGGCCCCGCTCGAGGTCGACGTCGTCGCGCTCGACTGGAAGTGGCTCTTCATCTACCCGGACTACGGCATCGCCACCGTCAATGAGCTCGCAGCTCCGGTCGATCGCCCGATCACCTTCCGCATCACCGCGTCCTCGGTGATGAACTCGTTCTACATCCCCGCGCTCGCCGGCCAGATCTATGCGATGCCGGGCATGGAGACCAAGCTCCACGCCGTCGTCAACCACGCCGGCACCTACAAGGGTTTTTCGGCGAACTATAGCGGCGCCGGCTTCTCGGGCATGCACTTCAATTTCAAGGGACTCGACGACAACGGCTTTGACGCCTGGATCGCCAGCGCCAAGTCGGCCGGCGGCTCGCTCGGCCGGGCCGAATATCTCCAGCTGGAGAAGCCCAGCCAGAACGAGCCGGTGCGGCGCTGGGGCGCCGTCGATGCCGATCTCTACCGCCTGATCCTCAACATGTGCGTCGAGACCGGCAAGATGTGCCAGAGCGAGATGATGGCGATCGACGCCAAGGGCGGCAACGGCCATCAGGGCCTGAACAACACCCTGCCGCTCGCCTACGACAAGTATGCCCGCCGCGGCACGGTGCTCGGACCAGAGCCGACCTTCGTCGCCGGCACCTGCACGCCGGATGCGCCGCAGGGGCAGACCACCGCCTCGATCAAGGCTCCGACCGATTTCGCGCCGCTCCTGGGTGCCGGCCTGAAGCGGCCGTCGTTCACGCCGCTGAAGTCCTCGTCCTTCTTCCTCGGACAGCGTCCCAAGTCCGATTCCTGAAGTCAGATTCCTAAAGAGAACGCGCATGTCTCCTGATCTTCTCAAGCTCATCTTCGGCCGGCTCGGCCTCGAATCGCTGCCGCTGCACGAGCCGATCGTCGTCGGCACCTTCGTGGTGGTCGCGCTCGGCGGCGCCGCGCTGCTCGGCGGCCTCACCTATTTCCGCCTCTGGGGCTATCTCTGGCGCGAATGGTTCACCACGGTGGACCACAAGCGCATCGGCATCATGTACATGATCCTCGGCATCGTGATGCTGCTGCGCGGCTTTGCCGACGCGCTGATGATGCGCGGCCAGCAGATGCTCGCGTTCAACGGCTCCGAAGGCTATCTTAACGCCCATCACTACGACCAGATCTTCACCGCCCACGGCGTGATCATGATCTTCTTCGTGGCGATGCCGCTGGTCACCGGCCTGATGAACTACGTCGTGCCGCTGCAGATCGGCGCGCGCGACGTCTCGTTCCCGTTCCTGAACAATTTCAGCTTCTGGATGACGGTCGGCGGCGCGGTGCTGGTGATGGCCTCGCTGTTCATCGGCGAATTCGCCCGCACCGGCTGGCTGGCTTATCCGCCGCTGTCGAACATCGGCTACAGTCCCGATGTCGGCGTCGACTATTACATCTGGGCGCTGCAGGTCGCCGGCGTCGGAACGACGCTATCCGGCATCAACCTGATCTGCACCATCGTCAAGCTGCGCTGCCCCGGCATGACCATGATGAAGATGCCGGTGTTCACCTGGACCTCGCTCTGCACCAACGTGCTGATCGTCGCCTCCTTCCCGGTCCTGACCGTGGTGCTCGCGCTGCTGTCGCTCGACCGCTACGTCGGCACCAACTTCTTCACCAACGATTTCGGCGGCAGCCCGATGATGTACGTGAACCTGATCTGGATCTGGGGCCACCCCGAAGTCTACATCCTGGTTCTCCCGGCCTTCGGCATCTTCTCCGAGGTCACCTCGACCTTCTCGGGCAAGCGGCTGTTCGGCTACACCTCGATGGTCTACGCCACGGTGGTCATCACCATCCTGTCCTACCTGGTCTGGCTGCACCACTTCTTCACGATGGGCTCGGGTGCCAGCGTCAACTCGTTCTTCGGCATCACCACGATGATCATCTCGATCCCGACGGGCGCGAAGATGTTCAACTGGCTGTTCACGATGTATCGCGGCCGCATCCGCTACGAGCTGCCGATGATGTGGACCATCGCCTTCATGCTGACCTTCGTGATCGGCGGTATGACCGGCGTGCTGCTCGCGGTGCCGCCGGCCGACTTCGTGCTGCACAACAGCCTGTTCCTGATCGCGCACTTCCACAACGTGATCATCGGCGGCGTGGTGTTCGGCGCGTTCGCCGGCATCAACTACTGGTTTCCGAAGGCGTTCGGCTTCAAGCTCGATCCGTTCTGGGGCAAGATGTCGTTCTGGTTCTGGGTCACGGGCTTCTACCTGGCCTTCATGCCGCTCTACGTGCTCGGCCTGATGGGCGTGACCCGCCGCCTGCGCGTGTTCGACGATCCGTCCCTGCAGATCTGGTTCATCATCGCCGCGATCGGTGCCGTGTTCGTCTTCCTCGGCATCCTCGCGATGCTGATGCAGTTCGCGGTCAGCCTGCTCAAGCGCGAGCAGCTCAAGGACGTCACCGGCGATCCCTGGGACGCGCGCACGCTGGAATGGGCGACCTCCTCGCCGCCGCCGGACTACAACTTCGCCTTCACCCCCGTCGTTCACGACAATGACGCGTGGTGGGACATGAAGCGGCGCGGCTATCAGCGTCCGCTCACCGGGTTCAAGCCGATCCACATGCCCAGCAGCACCGGCACCGGCATCATCCTCGCCGGCTTCGCCACCGCGATGGGCTTTGCCCTCGTCTGGTACATGTGGTGGCTCGCCGCCCTGAGCTTCATCGCGATGCTCGCCGTCGGGATCGGCCACACCTTCAACTATCACCGCGACTTCGACATTCCGGCTGATGACGTCATCCGGACCGAGGACGCGCGCACCAAGCTGCTCGCCGGAGCCAAGTAAATGACCGTTGCCCTCAATCCCTCGCAGACCGGCGAGCCGGTCTTCTACCTCGCCGACGAGCATCCGCATCCGGAAGGCTGGAGCACTTCGCTCGGCTTCTGGATCTACCTGATGAGCGACTGCCTCATCTTCGCGATCCTGTTCGCCACCTACGGCGTGCTCGGCGGCAATTACGCCGCCGGCCCCGCGCCAAAGGACCTGTTCGACCTGAACCTGGTCGCGGTGAACACGTCCATGCTGCTGCTGTCGTCGATCACCTACGGCTTTGCCATGCTGACCATGCAGCAGAACAAGGTCGCGCAGACGCAGGCCTGGCTGGCGATCACTGGCCTGTTCGGAGCCGCGTTCATCGGCATCGAGCTGTTCGAGTTCGCCCACATGATCCACGAGGGCGCCACGCCGCAGCGCAGCGCCTTCCTCTCCGCCTTCTTCACCCTGGTCGGCACTCACGGCCTGCACGTCACCTGCGGCCTGATCTGGCTGGTGACGCTGATGGTGCAGGTTGGAAAGTTCGGCCTGATCGAGGCCAACCGCCGCCGCCTGATGTGCCTGTCGATGTTCTGGCACTTCCTCGACGTGGTCTGGATCGGCGTCTTCACCTTCGTCTATCTCCTGGGAGTTCTGCGATGAGCACCGATACCCACGCAGCCGGCGCGCACGACCATCACCACGAAGGCGGCCACGCCCACAGCACGTTCTCGGGCTACATGCTCGGCTTCGTGCTCTCGGTCGTGCTCACCGCGATCCCGTTCTGGCTGGTGATGAGCGGCGCGCTGCCGAGCAAGCAGATCACCGCGCTGGTGATCATGGCCTTCGCCATCGTGCAGATCGTCGTGCACATGGTCTACTTCCTGCACATGAACACGACGTCGGAGAACGGCTGGACCATGATGGCGCTGATCTTCACCATTGTGATGGTGGTGATTGCGCTGTCGGGTTCGCTGTGGGTGATGAGCCACCTCAACAGCAACATGATGCCGATGCACCAGATGAGCGGAATGAAGTGAGCGAAACCGGGACCGTGGCAGGCAAGGACGGAGATGCCCGCAGCAACGCTGCGCGGCCCCCGTCCTTGTGGCTCACCGTCCTCTCGCTGATCGCTTTCGTGCTTCTGATCGCGCTCGGCGTCTGGCAGATCGAGCGCCGCGCCTGGAAGCTGGCGCTGATCGAGCGGGTCGAGCAGCGCGTCCATGCGCCGGCGCAGCCGATCCCCTCGCCCGCGTCATGGCCTGTCGTCAGCGCAGCAAGCGACGAATACAGGCATGTCAGCCTCAGCGGGCGCTTCCTGCATGAGAGCGAGACGCTGGTTCAGGCGGTCACCGAGGAAGGCCCCGGCTATTGGGTGCTGACGCCGCTTGTGCGCGACGACGGCACGCTGGTGCTGATCAACCGCGGGTTCGTGCCGTCCGAGCGGCGCGACGCATCGACGCGTCGGGACGGCAATCCCGCGGGTCGGGTCGAAATCACCGGCCTGCTGCGCATCACCGAGCCGAAGGGCGGCTTCTTGCGGACCAACGTGCCCCAGCACAACCGCTGGTACTCGCGGGACGTCGCCGCCATTGCGGCGGCACGGAGGCTGCGCGAGGTGGCGCCCTTCTTCGTGGACGCCGACGCCGGATCACAAATCGCAGGCGGCCCCATCGGCGGATTGACCGTGATCCGCTTTCCCAATAACCACCTGATCTACGCGCTGACGTGGTTTGCCCTGGCTTTCATGCTGGCCGGCCGACTTTTCGTCATGTTCGGTGGCGGGCTGTTCCGCCGCAAGCGCTTCGTCCACGACAAGGCCGGCGGCTCGGATGCCGTCACCCGCAGGACGGGACCAGATGCTGGAACGATCGTCGAGCCGACCTGACGACGGGAAAACGCTTTCCCAGACGCTTGGGCGTGACGGGCAAGCCGTCACGCTGCAATCGCAGGCCGACGCGCGCAGCGAGCTGATCGGCACCATGCCGACCGAGGACGAGACCAACCGCAAGAACATGGCGCTGCTGATCCAGCTGCGCTGGACCGCGGTGGTCGGCCAGATCGTGACCATCGGTGCCGTGCATTTCGGCCTCGACATCCCCCTGCCGCTGGAGCGGATGGGCGCAGTGATCGGCGCGCTGGTGCTGCTCAACGTCTCCAGCCTGGTCTGGGTGCGCCATCGCGCTGCGATCACCAACAACGAGCTGTTGGTCGCCTTGATACTGGACGTCGCCGCGCTGACCGCGCAGCTCTATCTCTCCGGCGGCGCCACCAATCCCTTCACCTCGCTGTTCCTGCTCCAGGTGACGCTCGGTGCGGTGCTGCTCGATGCCCGATCGACGTGGTCGCTGGTGGCGCTGACCTGCGCCAGCTTCGTCTGGCTGACATTGGCCTACCGGCCGCTCGATCTGCCGCCCAATCCGTTGAGCGAGACCTATACGCTCACCGTAACAGGCATGCTCCTGGGCTTCGTGCTCAACGCCGTGCTGCTCGTCGTGTTCGTCACCCGCATCAACAGGAATTTGCGCGAGCGCGACGCGCATCTGGCGGCGCTGCGCCAGCATGCCGCCGAACAGGACCATATCGTGCGCATGGGCCTGCTCGCCTCCGGTGCGGCGCATGAGCTCGGCACGCCGCTCGCCTCGCTCTCGGTAATCCTCAGCGACTGGCGCCGCATGCCCGATCTTGCCGCCGATCAGGAGCTTGCCGAGGACCTCGCGGAGATGGAAACCTCGTTGCAGCGCTGCAAATCGATCGTGACAGGCATCCTGGTGTCGGCGGGCGAAGCGCGCGGCGAAGGCTCCTCACCGACGACGGTGACGGCCTTCGTCACCGCGCTGGTCGACGAATGGCGCAATGCGCGCTCCGCCCGCACGCTCTACTTCGTCAACACCTTCGGCGAGGACGTCGCAATCGTCTCCGACGTCGCGCTGAAGCAGGTGATCTTCAACGTGCTCGACAACGCCTATGAGGTCTCGCGCGAGTGGGTCGAGCTCGTCGCCGAGCGCGAGGGCGACAATCTCGTGCTGTCGATCTCCGACCGCGGCCCGGGCTTTGCGCCGGAGATGCTGGCGCAGCTGGGGAAGCCCTACCAATCGAGCAAGGGTCGTGCCGGCGGCGGGCTCGGCCTGTTCCTGGTGGTGAACGTCGTGCGCAAATTGGGGGGCACCGTGAGCGCCAAGAACCACAGGAAGCGCGGCGCCACGGTGCGCCTCACGCTGCCGCTCGCAACATTGGCGATCGGAGGGAATTTTGACGCCTGACCGTTCGCTGATCGTCGTCGAGGACGATGCGGGTTTTGCCCGCACGCTGAAGCGCTCGTTCGAGCGCCGCGGCTACGAGGTGGTACTCGCCGCCTCGATCGAGGAGGTGCGCCAGGTGCTGGAGGAACGCTCTTTCGGTCATGCCGTGGTCGACCTCAAGCTCGGCGGCGCCTCGGGCCTTGCCTGCGTCGAGCTCCTGCACACGCATGACCCGGACATGCTGATCGTGGTGCTGACCGGCTTTGCCAGCATCTCCACCGCGGTCGAGGCGATCAAGTTGGGGGCCTGCCACTATCTGGCAAAGCCGTCGAACACCGACGACATCGAGGCCGCCTTCCACAAGGCCGAAGGCAACGCCGAGGTCGCGCTCGATTCGCGGCCGACCTCGATCAAGACGTTGGAATGGGAACGCATCCACCAGACCTTGATCGAGACCGACTTCAACATCTCGGAAGCGGCCCGCCGGCTGGGCATGCACCGGCGGACGCTGGCAAGGAAGCTCGAGAAGCGGCCGGTGAAGTAGGAGCGCTATCGCATTTGAGAGCATTTCCCTGCGGTCCATCCTTCGAGACGCCCGCTTTAGGCGGGCTCCTCAGGATGAGGCGGAGTGCGCGGCAGCAGTTTTCAACGAGCACTGATGCTGATGAGCCTCATCCTGAGGAGGCGCGTCAGCGCCGTCTCGAAGGACGAGGCGTGCGCACCGGCCGCCTCCACAAGTCATATACGATAGCCCTCGGTCACGTAGGGGAAGCGCGTCGAGGCTCCTCCTATTTGCCGAACTGCGCGATCAATTCGGCCAGCGCGACGTGGCCTGTGCACGATCCCGTTCCCGGATCAGACCCGCCGTCCTCCAGAGCGGTGGCGTAGAGGACCGCGGGATCGGACTCGAGGCGTGCGCGCAGTGCCGCCAGCTTCGGCCAGCGGCTCCTCTCCGCGACCGCGTGGAAGTCGAGCCAGCGTGCGACGCCGACGAGCACGGCGTCGGCGAGGGTCGGCCGCTCCCCGAGCAGGAATTGTTGCGCTTCGATCATCGCTTCGAGCTTGTCATGACGCTCGATGACCCTTGCTGTACCAAAGGCGCGCAGGACCGACTTCGCGGCAGGCTCCATGGCTTCGGCTTCCAATGCGGCCCACAGCGGCGCGAAGGCGGCGGTGAAACCGGTATTCACGAACGCCATGAGCTGATGCATGCGATCGGATTGCCGTGACAGCGGATCGAAGCTGATGCGCCGTTCGACATCCCTGGCCTCTAGCCAGGCCGCGATCGCCATCGTTTCCGTCAGCACCTCGCCCTGCTCGGTGATGAAGACCGGCGTCTCGTGTCGCGGATTGATACGGGCGTATGACGGGTTTCGCATCTCGCCCAACATATCGACCCGACACAGCCGATATGGCTTGCCCAGCCATTCGAGAGCCGCAACGAGCCCCATGGAGCTTCCCTTCGGGAAGCCGTAGAGTAGAATTGGGTCCATGATCCATTCTCCGTGATTTCTGATGATCACGCTGCGCAGCGGTGATGCGACCCTAGCCGCTCGCCGCATCAAGTAAATTACGAACTTTTTTGTAACCTGGAGGCACCGATGAAGGATCTCGTGTCGAGATGTCCCATCGAGGAAGTGATGCAGATTCTGAGCGGTCGCTGGCCGACTCTGCTGATCTATTATTTGAAGCAAGGCACCAAGCGCTTCAGCGATCTGCGCCGCGATAATCCGACCATCTCACACAGGATGCTCGCGCTCGAGCTTCGCAAGCTGGAGGACGCCGGCATCGTCAGCCGCACCGAATTCGGCGGATATCCGCTGCGCGTGGAGTACGATCTGACCTCCGCCGGTCACGCGCTCGTGCCCTTGATCGATGCCTTGGGGGACTGGTGGACGTCGGTTGCGGCGGCGGCTGACGGAGAAGGCCGCCGGAACGAAATCAGCGTCTCGGCAAGGGCGCAGCGAACCAGCGGCTGAAGGCCCAAGCGAGGAGACTGCCGTGACAATGCTCGTCGAGCGCTTCAACCTGCCGGCTGCGCATTCGCCCGCGCCGAGCGAGCGCGATGCCGAAACAGTTCAGTTCGCACAGGCCGCGCTGACGTCCGCCAAGCGGGAGGGCCTGCAACTCGCGGTGCGGGCGCGCTATGTCGCCCTCGTCGTCATTGGCTGCCTGATCATGGTGATCAACCCGGCCTGGGAGCAGCTCTACTACGTGGCGCTGCTCGGCTTGTTCGCACTGATCGGCTGGGCCCAGGTCCGGGTTGGGCGGGTCGGCCTGTCACGGCCGGAATTGGCACTCCTGTTCTGCGACCTGGCGCTGCTCACGTGCCTCATCGTGGTTCCCAATCCGTTCGGAGCCTCGCACTGGCCGGTCGCGATGCAGTACCATTCCGGCAACTTCATCTATTTCTTCGTCCTGCTCGCGGGCGCCACACTGGCCTATACTTGGCGGACCGTGATTGCGGTCGGCGTGTGGACGGCTGCGCTCTGGTTGATCGGCATCGCCTGGGTCTGGTGGCAACCCGATCGCGATCCTGCGCTGACGGCCCGCATCGCCGCCGCAACAGGCAGCGATGAGCGCTTGTTTGCGATGATCTCGCCGAGCGAGATCGTGTTCCACGTTCGCGTCCAGGAGATCGTCGTCTTCATGATCGTGGCCGTGACCTTGGCGCTCGCGGTCCGCCGCAGCAACGACCTCTTGATCCGGCATGCCGCGGTGGAGCGCGAGCGCGGCAACCTGGCGCGCTACTTCTCGCCCAATGTCGTGGCGGAATTGTCGAAACAGGACGAGCCGTTGAAGCAGGTGCGCACGCAACACGTCGCGGTACTGTTCGTCGACATCGTCGGCTTCACGGCCTTTGCCGATGGGCGCTCGCCGCAGGAGGTTGTGCGGACGTTGCGGGAATTCCACGGATTGATGGAGCAGGAGGTTTTCCGCCATAGCGGCACGCTCGACAAATATCTCGGGGACGGATTGATGGCGACGTTCGGAACGCCCTTTGCCGGCGAGCACGACGCCAGCAACGCGCTGCGATGTGCCCAGGCGATGATCGCGGCGGCGGAGAGTTGGAACGATCAGCGGGCAGCGTCAGGCGAGCCAAAGCTGCATGTGAGCTTTGGCTTGCATTATGGGCCGGTGGTGCTCGGCGACCTCGGGCAGACCTGTCTGGAATTTGCCGTGATCGGCGCGACCGTCAACGTGGCAAGCCGTCTCGAGGCCTTGACCCGCACCTTGGGCTGCGCGCTGGTGGCAAGTGACGATCTCGTCAGCCAGGCGAAGGCCGAGCTGGGCGGTGCAGCCACAACGTTTCAGACATTGGAAGCGCGAGAGGCGCGGGCGGTCCGCGGCATTCAGCAGCCGATCGCGATCTGGACCCAGCCGCGCGGCGCGTAGAGCCGAGCTCCCGCGGCCTCAGGAAGCCCAAACAAAAAGCCCGGCCAAACGGCCGGGCTTTTGATTGCTTGCGTTCGGTGCCGACTTACGCGGCCTCGTCGGCGACGGTGCTGTCGTCGCCATCGGTATCGTCGGTATCGCCCTCGGCATCCGTGTCAGCTTCGCCCTCGGCAGCTTCCGCCTTGGCATTGCGGCGCGGGCTCTTGGCGAGCTGCGCCTCGATCTCCTTGACCGCTTCGGTCTCGGTCGAGTGCTGCACCACCGCGATCTCGCGGGACAGGCGGTCGAGCGCCGCTTCATAGAGCTGGCGTTCCGAGTAGGACTGCTCGGGCTGCGATTCCGAGCGATAGAGGTCGCGCACGACTTCCGCGATCGCGACGATGTCGCCCGAATTGATCTTTGCTTCGTATTCCTGGGCGCGGCGCGACCACATGGTGCGCTTGACGCGGGCGCGGCCCTTCAGCGTCTCCAGCGCCTTCTTGACCAGGGCCGGGTCGGACAGCTTGCGCATGCCGACATTGGCGACCTTGGCGGTCGGCACGCGCAGCGTCATCTTGTCCTTGATGAAGTTGATGACGAACAGCTCGAGCTTCGCACCGGCGATCTCCTGCTCCTCGATGGCCAGGATCTGGCCGACGCCGTGAGCGGGATAGACCACGAATTCGTTGGCCTTGAAGCCCTGACGCTGGGTCACGACCTTCTTTTCCTCGACCTTCGGCGCAGCCGCGGGCTTGGCAGCCGGCTTGGCGGCGACGGGAGCCTTGGCGGGCGCAACGGCAACAGGAGCTTTCGTCGCGGCGGGCTTGGCAGCGGGGGCCTTGGCAGTCACAGGCTTGACATTCAAAGGCTTGGCGGCAGCAGGCTTGGCAGCGGTCGCTTTCGCGGCCGGTTTGGCAGTCTTGTTAGGCATTGCGCTTCTTTTGTTCTTCGAGGACTTTGCAGCCGGCGCCTTCGTCGCGGTCCGACCCTTGGATGCGCTACGGCTGGCCGCGGCGACTTTTTTGGCCTCCTTATGGGAAGCCCTCGCTGAAGTACTCTTTTTACGCGTTTTCTGTGACACAGCCTGCGCGCGGAAACTGCCACGCCCCTGTTCGACATTTGGTTTCACGGGAACCCAGAGGGGCCAACGGGGCTGACGGGGTTCGGCTTAATGTGCCCAATATAGCACATTTCCCGCAAAAATCAATGATTTAGGGGTCTTGAGGGCTGGTTTTCGGCGGCAGCGCCGCTATTAGGGTTAAGTTTGGACGCGAATTAGTCCCCAGAGCCGGGGTTCGGAGAAAAATATTTCTCGAACTTGCCTTCCATGCCGTCGAATTCCTTGGCGTCGGCAGGTGATTCTTTCTTCTGGGTGATGTTCGGCCAGCTCTTGGCGTAGTCGGCGTTGACCTGGAGCCACTTTTCGAGGCCCGGTTCCGTGTCCGGCTTGATGGCGTCGGCGGGGCATTCCGGCTCGCACACGCCGCAATCGATGCACTCGTCGGGATGGATGACGAGCATGTTGTCGCCCTCGTAGAAGCAATCGACCGGGCAGACCTCGACGCAGTCGGTGTACTTGCACTTGATGCAGTTTTCAGTGACGACGTAAGTCATCCAACGCTCCGAAAAGCTCTTTTAGAAGTCGCGGCTTGCCTAGCGCGGATGGCCGGGCGCCGCAAGGTCGGGAAGGCCCGATCATGACGGCTTTGTGTGTTTGATCGATCAAGAAATGAATGCAAAGCGCAATTAATTGCGCGTCCCGAGCTCCTCATAGAGCACGCGAGCCGAGGCGGCATCGCCACGGCGCTCGTTGAAGGCGGTGACCTTCAGCACGCGCACGGTGCGATCGAGCGCGATGGTGAGGACGTCGCCAAGCTTGATCGCATGGCCCGGCGATGTCTCGCGCACGCCGTTGACGCGGACATGGCCGGTGACGACGAGCTCGGCCGCGGAGGTGCGCGCCTTCACCACGCGCGCGTGCCACAGCCATTTGTCGATGCGCTGCCGCTCGGTCGTCGTCGTCGTGGGATTACTCCTTCCGCCCCAGCTGCTCTTTCAGCGCGGCGAGCTTGGCGAAGGGCGAGTTCGGATCGATCGGACGATCGCGCTCGCGCGGGTTCGCGCTCGAGGCGTAGGGGCGCAGTGACGGACCCGACTCGCGATCACGACGGTCACGGCCCTTGTCGCGGTCGCGGCCACGATTGTCGCGGCCCTTGTCGCGATCTCCACCGAACTTCTTGTTGTCGCGGTTGCGATCGCGATCCTTGTCGCGGTCTCCCTTGCCCTGGAAGCTGCGATTGCGGTCGTCGCGGCGCTCACCGCCCTCGCCGCCTTCACGCGGCTTGCGGAAGTCGCGGCCGCCATCGCGGCGATGGCCGCCATGACGATGGCCCGGCTTCGCGCCGTCGGCGGCTTCGCCGGGCGCGGCGCTCGCAGCATCGGGTGCAGCGCCAGCCTCAGCGCCGGGCCGCGGACGCTGGTTGTTGTGGCGCTGATGGCGATGGCGCTCGTGGCGCGGCTTGCGATCTTCGTGACGACCGGCAGGGCGCCAGACCTCGACCAGCTCAGGCTCGGCCGGTGCGACTGTTGCCTCAGGCGCGGCAGCATCGGGGGATGCAGCAGCTTCCGTCGCGGCGGTCTCGGCGGCAGCCGCTTCGAGGCCGGCAGCCTCGGCGGGCGTCGCAGCCTCTTCTGCGGGCGGCGCGATTCCGGGGGCGTCCTCGGGGGTGACGGGCGCTTCCGGAGACGCTTCCAGCGCCGGCTCCTCGTGAGCCTCCGCAGGAGCGGGCTCGTCGTGCGGCTCCATGCCGGGCGCGTCTTCGACGGTGACGGCTTCGGCCGTAGCCTCAGCGGCCGGGGCCTCAGCCGGCAGGCCGGCAACGGCTTCAGCCGCAGTCTCGGTCGAGGTCTCTGCGCTGCCTTCAGCGGGCGGCGTCTCGGCCGCGACGGTCTCAGTGACGATCTGCTCGGTCACGACCTGCTCGGCGACCACAGGCTTCGGCGGCAGCGGCGGGCGCTTCTCCATGCGATAGCCGAGCGCGCGCAGCACGGAGGCAAAATCTTCGCCGGCAGATCCGGTCAGCGAGGTCATCGCCTGCGTGACCACGAAGCTGCGGCCATCGAACGCGCCGGCGGGCTTTTCGCCCGGCGAATTCTCGCGCCAGGCCAGCGCCGGGCGGATCAGGTCGGCGAGGCGTTCCAGGATGTCGACGCGCACGGCGCGCTCGCCGGCCTGCTTGTAGCCGAGCACGCGATAGGCATCGCGCGGCAGCGCCTTGTCGACCGGGAACGAGGTACGGCCCGAGGAGGCCAGATGCTGCGCGCCCGAGAGCGCGGAGAGATCGACATTGTCCTGCTTCAGCGCCCAGAGCAGTGCGGCGAGCGCACGCGCGGCGGGCTTGAGCAGGCCGGGGAAATAGATGTGATAGGCGCCGAAGCGGACGCCGTATTTGCGCAACACGGCGCGCGAGGACTGATCGAGATCCTTCAGCTCGCTGGCGATCTTCGGACGCTCGAGCACGCCGAGCGCCTCGACCAGCTGATAGGCGATGCCGCGGGCAATGCCGGTGACGTCTTCGGCCTTCGACAGCTCGAACATCGGCCCGAGCAGCTTTTCGATGTGCGTCTTGAGCCAGAGCTCGAGCCGCGCCTGCACCTTGTCGCGGGGGGCGCCGGTCAGGCGCTCGTCGGAGATGATGCGGATGCGCGGATGCAGCGCCTCGTCCGCGGCGGCAAGGCGCGCCACGGCATCGCCGGTCCAGCGGATGATGCCTTCGGAGGTGAGCACGAACTGATCGTCCGGCGCATTGCCCAGCTTTTCGGCGCGCGCATTGATCTCGCCGGCGAGCACCGCTTGCGCTGCAGCCTGCAAGGCTTTCGCATCGGAGCCGGCTTCCGCCGCATCCGGTGCAAAGGTGAAGCCATCGAGGCGGCCGATGACATGGCCTTCGACGATGACTTCGCCGGTCTTGCCGATTTCAGTATTCAAGCTCGTGTTCTCCCGCAGGCGGCGCATCAATACACTGGTCCGGCGATCAACGAAACGCTCAGTCAAGCGTTCATGGAGCGCATCCGATAATTTATTTTCGACCTCCCGCGCGATCCCCTGCCAGCGTTCCGGGTCTTTCAGCCAGTCCGGGCGGTTGGCGACGAAGGTCCAGGTGCGGATCTGGGCGATTCGGGCCGACAGCGTGTCGATGTCGCCGTCGATGCGGTCGGCCTGGGTGACCTGGGACTCGAACCAGGCATCGGGAATGCAGCCCTTGCGCATCAGGAAGCCGTACAGCGTCGTCACCAGCTCGGCATGGGCGGCCGGCGACAGCTTTCTGTAGTCCGGGACCTGGCAGGCTTCCCAGAGCCGCTCCACGGCAGCCTTGCCATGCGCGATATCGCGCACCTCGCCGTCGCGGGCGGCGTGATCGAGCACGCGCATGTCCTCGGCGATCGGCGCGCGCGTCAGCGTCTCGTGGCCGGGGGCGAGGTTCAGCGAGACCTGGAGCGCGCCGAGCGAGGAGAAATCGAGCTTGGAATTGCGCCATTGCAGCACCTTCACGGCATCGAAGGTGTGGTTCTGCAGCGCGTTGACGAGCTCGGGCTCGAACGGCGCGCAGCGGCCCGTGGTGCCGAAGGTGCCGTTGCGGGTGGCGCGGCCCGCGCGGCCCGCGATCTGCGCGAATTCGGACGGTGTCAGGCGGCGGAACTGATAGCCGTCGAACTTGCGGTCGGAGGCGAAGGCGACGTGGTCGACGTCGAGATTGAGGCCCATGCCGACGGCATCGGTGGCGACGAGATAATCGACGTCGCCGTTCTGGAACATCGCCACTTGCGCGTTTCGTGTGCGGGGCGAGAGCGAGCCCAGCACCACGGCGGCGCCGCCGTGCTGGCGGCGGATCAGCTCGGCAATCGCATAGACTTCATCGGCCGAGAACGCGACGATGGCGGTGCGGCGCGGCTGGCGCGTGATCTTGCGGTCGCCGGCGAATTCGAGCTGCGACAATCTGGGCCGCGTGATCATGGACACGCCCGGCAACAGGCGCTCGATGATCGGGCGCATGGTGGCGGCGCCTAACAGCAGCGTCTCGTCGCGCCCGCGGCGGTTGAGGATGCGATCGGTGAAGACGTGGCCGCGCTCGAGATCGGCGGCGATCTGGACCTCGTCGACGGCGAGGAAGGAGACGTCGATATCCCTAGGCATGGCCTCGACGGTCGAGACCCAATAGCGCGGATTCTTCGGCTTGATCTTCTCCTCGCCGGTGACGAGCGCGACGCTGGCCTCGCCGGATCGAGCGGCGATCTTGTTGTAGACCTCGCGCGCGAGCAGGCGCAGCGGCAGGCCGATCATGCCCGAGGGATGCGCCAGCATCCGCTCGATGGCGAGATGGGTCTTGCCGGTGTTGGTCGGACCGAGCACCGCAGTGACGCCCGCGCCGGGGGCGCGCTCGGAGGCGAAGGGGGAGGAGGAAAAAGCCATGTCTATCGGATTAGGTAATGGCGATTTGGGCGAATGTCAGTGCTATCCGGGGCGGTGAGGGGGCTGGCTCTTCGTTCCTCATCCTGAGGAGCGCGTCAGCGCGTCTCGAAGGATGAAGGCCCGGCTGGTGCTGCTGGGCAAGCCAAGCCCCTCGCCCTTCGAGACGGCCGCTTGCGCGGCCTCCTCAGGGTGAGGGGCACACCGCGGGCGTGAAAGCGCCCGCCCCAAATCCCGCGCAACTGTCTCACTTTGCGACGCTTTTCCCGTTCGCTTTAAGCTTCGGAACGACTCTAGAACGAATCGCGGCCGAATCGCTGACTCCCCTGTGAGTCCCGTTCCGTTCACGCAACATGTCGCGGGACTCGTCTTGGTTGCGCACTAGATGGAGTTTTGCGGGAGCGCACAAGCGACCGGGTGGTTAAAGCTGGGGACGGCGGCGAGTCGAATCAGAATCGGGGCGGAGTCAAATGGATTCCCTGCGGCGGGGGTTGGTCAAACAAAGAGTGCGAAAACAACCCCATGCACAGTAGGTAAGTGATTGATTTTGCTTAGCCTACGCCGAACGCTCGTCATTCCGGGGCGCAACGCAGTCGCGAGCCCGGAATCCATCGCGCAACCGTCTCTGCGGCCTGATGGATTCCGGGTTCGCGCCAAGGGGCGCGCCCCGGAATGACGGCGGAGAGAGCGGTGCGGCCTCCTTGCCTACTGCGTCTTCGCGACCCTTGGCGGCTGGGGCGACGTGATGAAGCTGGTGGCTTCCAGCATGGCCGGCCCCAGGGGCGTCGGCACTTTCAGCCAGAACGGGACCAGGATGCGCGTGCCGGCGATGGGGGCGAACGCGATCTCCATGTTGCGCTGGGCGGCGAGGTATTTGATCACCGGGCGGTCGGGGATGTAGCCGGCGATCGGCACGAAATAGATCGCGCAGACCACGACCGGGCCCTTGTAGCCCTTCTCCGCCTTCACGGTCTCCATGCGCTTGAAATCGAGCTTGAGCTCGTAGCGCATGCGGCCGTCGAACACCGGCGCGGAGCTGTGGCAGGCGTCCTGCGAAACGGGATCACCGGTGCCGGGCACGCGCAGCAGCGAGGCCGTCATGGGGTCCCACACGCCGCGGCGGTGCGCCTCGGTGACGACGATACGGTCCGGATCGACCGGCGGCTCCGGCAAAATCGCAAAATCCTTCACATTGCCCTTGTCGAGGGTGATGCGGATCTCTTCGGTCTTCTTCTGGGTGGTGGTGGAGGCCTGGTAGCCGGTCGCAACCAGCGCGCCATTGACCACGCGCCCCTGGCTGGCGCCGGTGCCGGACCCGCCCGTGAACGACTTCAAAAGCCCCGAGGTGCCGCCGGCGGCCGCCGCCGAGAACACGTCGTCCTGGATATCGATGTTCCAGGCGCCCTTGCCGACGGGAATGCCCGCCAGCGTCGCCTCATATTGCGCCTCGAGCTTACCTTGCGCCGCCGCGGGCGCTGCGCCGGACGCCAGGCCCAGCACCGCCGCCAGGCCACAAAGCGCCATCAGCCGGCCGGCCAAGGGGACGTCCAAGCGGACGCCCCGACACAGACAGGCTGAGCGCAGGACTTGCGCGAAATGAAGCGTTGTCGGCACGAAACAATCCAATCAGAGCGCGATATGCTGTTACTTAAGCCAAAACCGGCGACAAACAATGTGTCGGGGCATGCAGCCCCGGGAACTCCACCGGACTCTTCGACGGCGAATACGCCCTTTATGTGATGGTAAGGCGCGACAATCATTGCCGTTTTGGTGATCGGCGGTAACGGGGGGCGTTCCGACCTCTCCCCACCTCCGCTGTCATGCCCCGCGAAGGCGGGGCATCCAGTACGCCGCAGCGCCTCTGGTCAGCCGCGCCGCCGCGGAGTACTGGATCGCCCGCCTTCGCGGGCGATGACACCGAGGCGGGGCACGAGATCCCGGGTTCGGGCTCTGCCCGCCCCGGGACGACGGGCCAAAAACGGCCCGTCGCCTTGACGCAAGGCCCCTTCCCCCCTATACGTCCGCCCGCTCCCTGCAAGGACGAAAGAATTTGCCCCCGTGGCGCCGAAATGGCGGCCGCACTCGTTGGGGGTTCGAACTAAAGGATTTATGCCATGTCTCGCCGCTGCGAACTGACGGCCAAGGGCCCCCTCGTCGGCCACAAGGTCAGCCACTCCAACATCAAGACCAAGCGCCGCTTCCTGCCGAACCTCGTCAACGTGACGTTCATCTCGGAAGCCCTGGGCCGCAACGTGCGCCTGCGCGTCTCCACCAACGCGATCAAGAGCGTCGACCACAATGGCGGCCTCGATGCCTACCTGCTCAAGGCCAACGCCGACGCGCTCTCCCCGCGCGCCGTCGAGCTGAAGCGCGCTATCCAGAAGAAGGTCGGCGACACCCAGCCGGCCAAGCAGGCGAGCTGAGAAGATTTACCGTTAGGGCGGGGGCTAAGTTGCGTCGCGTGGCGTAGGCTTAGCCGAGTAGAGTTCGAGTAGCGGCCGGATCGGAAGATCCGGCCGTTTTTGCTCTTTAAGTCGCACTGCAGTGAAAGCCTGGAGCCAGCTGCTGGCCTTTATCTCTTAGGCCCTGGACGGCTTCGCGGCGCGCGCCGCGCCGATTTCATTGATGCCTGGGGTTTCGCAAAAACAAAATGCATTTCTTCGATTAAAGCATCCAGCGATTTCCCATAAGCTTTACGTAGAATTCGCACGCCATCGAATTTTCCGTACAGGGCGAATACGACACAAGCCAGCAACTGGAAGGGGGTACCTGCATCAACCGGCCAAGCAGGACAGGAAGCAGCGCTCCATTGCACGCATTTTGGAACGGTGAGCGTTCGGCCGGAACTATCAACGCGCAGTTCAGTACACAATTGAGAGTGGTAATAGTCGTGCTTGCCTTGGCCCTCTGGGTCCATCCCTTCAGGAGTTTCGAATCGCATGAGCAAGCACTGCGGCTGGACATCGGCCTGAAGTGAATGCGTCACAATAATTAGCTGTATTCGAAGGTACGGGTGATTTTTCGAGAGGTCCCCGTCAAGAAAGATCACGGGACAAATTGCGTGCGCACCATCCGATGTATCTGCTAGACGGATAAATCGTTTGGTCGCGACAGTCGAAAAAGCGGCATCGCTCCGGAAGGCGCTCTTCAACTCATCTACAGTAGAGAACGCTTGCCCTGCAGCGCCAGCTAAAGCTTGGTACAATCTAGCCTCTGAGAGCTGTCCTCGATTCGATTGTGCATAAATCTGCCCCGCCTCGATCAATTCAGCGAGCAGAGGTAATATGTCCGTCGACACAGCCGCCTCACGCCAACGCTAGACGATGAGCCGGTTGGTAGTCGATCCCTGCCACACGGCTAACAAACCGAGTTCGATATGGTGAAATGAGATCGCTCTGAAACGCTTTCGAAGAAGTCCGCGCTTTAAATTGAGAACTGTCCTCGCAGAACACGAGTCGGTCATCCACACTGTTCCACGGATCCTGTAGCTCACTTGTAAGTCGTTCACGCTCTATCTCGGTCCAAAACCAGACTGGCCGGTCGAACCAATGGGACTTTGCAAACCTAGCTTTGGTCAAGGAGGCCGCTTTGAACGCCTTCTGATTTGATCCGAGCTTGCATGTATTCCCGATCGCCGATGCCGTCAGCTTTCCTCCGATTAAGCTAGGACACCGCTGCGCGAGGTGCGGCGCATCCACCAAAACATCTTGCGAAACTAGAACAAAGTTTAGCCATGCCGAGAGCCGTGCCGCAACAATACGCGCATCTTGGTCTGGCCGAGGCTTTCGGTCAGTTGCCTCCCTGCCTCTCAATCCGAGCGTCGACGACCGGATGATGTCTCCCAGTGTTGCACGCTCAACCTTGGATTCCTGGCTCCCCAACAACTCAAGGGACGCCGTTGGAAGTCGCTCAATGGCAGACGCCGGAAAGCCTAGGAATTCAAGCACACGATCAGCGCTGTCTGCCTTGGCAACATCCGCAATGCGCTTTTCAAGTAGATCAATCAGTTCAGGTATCACGGGCCAAGACCAAGGGCGATACCCACTCCACGGAGCATGCTTCCAAAGTCCCGAGTTCTTCAAGTCATCCGCGGCAATGTTGAGGTCGGCAAACGAGTCAAGTTGGGGCCGCAAGGTGAGATCGAACGTCGATTGTCGGTGGAATTGATTCAAAGCCACTATCACTCCACAATTTGAATAGCAGCGCGCTAAGTAAGCCACCGTCTCACCGGTGAGGTAATCTTCGTTCTGAGCCCGGACCAAATCGTAATCCACGATGAAGAGATCTGCAGTGTCGAGCGGAAGGAGCTTCGGATCGCGCTTCGCTGAACTTCGAACTGCAGCGGCTCGAAGCCCCAATTCCTTCACCATCGGAGCAATATCTTCGGGCTTGATGGCTTTGCTGTTTTTGCGCATCGGCACAGGCAAACGCGAAACGATGGCCTTCTCTACATTCTCCTCATCATCGAGAATGACGACTTCAACTTTGTTCTTCGATACAGTCATCGAGAAGTTTCCTGCCAATCAATCTTTAGACACGTTGCATAGTGCCCTGTCGGCTTCGCAAATGACACATTGAAATTCAGATTACGCGAAATCAATCTGACGATGGTCAACCCGAGTCCTGTGCCACCGACCGCTAGAGATCGTCGCTCTTTAGAAATAACAACTTTGCGCTGGAACGGCTCAAATAGCTTGTCGGCCTCATCAAGGTCTACTCCTGTTCCAGTATCCTGGATCAATAGAAACGCTCTGCGCCCCGATCGACCTGATGAAACGGCTATTCGTCTTGTCTTCTTGTCGATCATAGCATTTGCTGCGTTGGCAAAAACGTTCTGAAAGACAGCGGACCACTCTGCAAAAGTACCAGACGGAAGGCGAAGAGCGGAGTCAACGTCCTCCCAGTCGATCTCAACGCCGCTCATAAACGGCTGAGCTTGGCTGACGAACTGCTCTATAGCTGACTTCGCATTGAACCTCTGCCTCTTTCGTCGGCTTTCCTCGTCGGACAGCGATGTAAAAATCGTGCGCGTCTGCCTCGCGCGCCTAATCCATTTATCCAGCTCATCCACCAGTTCGAATGACGCCTTTGAAGACGCTTTCATCCTTGCGGCAAGCGTCTCAAGGACCGTCAGCTGTCGAGAAATTTCGTGCTCAAACGCTAGCGCAAACATGCCCGCCGTAGCGAGAGCGCCAAGCAGATTCATATTTTGCCCCAACAACTCTTGGGAAATCGCTTGCCGATCTATGACTGCCTCAATGTTTCTGGTGATTTCACGCGCCTGACGCTTCGGCAATTCGGGCGCGTGTTGAGCAATAATCTGGGCGACTTCCGCGATCTGCGCGTCCCTCTGCGGAAAGCTTTCAACCTCCTGCTCCACTTCTTGGATGCGCCGTACCGTTTCTCGCATGGCGTACCAATCGATCGCTGTCCGGACGCAACTCCGCAGATTCTGATAGGCAAGATTGTCGACCAAGCGATCTCTGGTTACTTGGATCTGCAAATATTCGTCCGCAGGCCGGGCATTGGAGGCCTCGAACCCCGTGTTGACGTAAACATATCCCAACAGCCTCGTTTGGGTTGGAACGTTGGATAGTCCGCCGGGCACCTGCAAAGCATCAGGCAGAAATTGCGACTCGCTCTTACGATGCGAATGGTCGACCTCAATATCGAGCCAATCATGTTCGAGACCATAGTAGGGGAGACGAAATCCACTATCGTATATCTTGATGCCACCGTGCTTGCTTATGTAGTCGCGAGCGTTGCTAACCGCGATCGCAGCTTGCTGACGGCCGAACAGTGCATAAACCCTTATCTCGAACGAAAGACTGAAAAGATAGCATTTCGGTATAACGAATGATTGCTGCTGTATCTGCGACTGATCACGAAAGCGCATACTCACTGAGAGCTCGCCGGCGTCGCCCGCCGCCTCGGGGGGCTTTAGCTCTCCGCGAATCAATGCATGCCAAATATCCAACGGGACAAGCAGTTGTTGCCTGAACTCCTCCTGCACGAGAGGGATGGACGAAGCCAGCTGGATATCAAACGTATCTGCTGAACGACGAGCCGACGGGGGCTCAGGTGAACGCAGCTGCCAGAGCTCGGAAGCTAGGTTTTTTGCGCGATCAAGATCGCTCCAATCGTGAGACAACCCTTTTATCGTTATTCTCGTGCCACGCCGCGAGCCGTCGCAGTAGTTGCCAGATCTGTCCGAAGACTGAAGAAGTGCAACGACTTTGGTCAAATCCTTTTTCTTTTCGGCCTGCGTCCAATCAACCGTTGCCGTCAATTCGACGGATGGAACGGCTGAGGCGGTAGTCGCAACCTCAACGCTAGAACCGAGAAACTGCACTGCAAGCCGGCCTACACCTTTCGAGCCCGTTAATGGACGCCTGAGCTCACGAGAATACCTTTGTTGGAGCTTATGCGGGGAGCCGATCCGCATCCAGAAGCTGCGAAACTCTCCATCGGTCATCCCGTGACCATTATCCTCTACTACTATTTTGTCTTTTTCGATCTGGATGTGAACCAGAGATGCGTCGGCGTCGTAAGCGTTCTTCACCAGCTCTGCGAGAGCAATATCTGCTCTGCCCACTAGACGCTCGCCCAATTCCCGAAGAAGCGCAGCATCTACATCGAATGGTATCTGTTCTGGGCTGCTCATGCGAGAGGCGAACCTAAGGAGTAGATGCGTTTTCAATGTGTGCGACGACCGAGCGACCAATAACTCTTGCCAGGGTAACCGGAACAGCATTCCCAATTAGACGACCAACGACTCGAACATTGATGGCAGAGCCTGGAGGCACGAACGCGTAATCTGACGGGAACGTCTGCAGGAGCGCGGCCTCTCTCAAGCTAATCGCTCGGTCCTGCGATGGATGACCAAATCTTCCGCTGCCATAATTATAGGCAAGCGTAGTGATTGTTGGAGCCTTCTCACTCCACGACATCCGTCCATAGATGCTTGGGTAGCCGCTACCACTCTTCTTCTTGTGGCACGGCAGGACCAAATCTTTGGGCCAATCTCTCCAGGTACCTGCTTGCCGAGATGCTCTAATTCGCCTCATGTTCTCGTCGGAAAGGGCGGAGGACCTGTGTAGCGAATCGGATCGATGGGCCTCACCAGCTCGGATGGCAGGAAGATGCGATATGGCATCTTCGACAGTTAGATCCTTACCGGCAAAGTTCTGGGGGGAAACAATTTCGATTGACCCAAGCTTAGAGGCAAGAACCACAAGTCGCTTGCGGCTTTGGGGCATTCCATACTTTGCGCACTCGACGACGTCATACCAGACTGAGTATCCGGCCAGCTTGAGCGCCTTAACAAAGGCCTCAAACCTCTGATGGCGGGCCAATCCTGGAACATTCTCCATCGTGATAAGCTCAGGCGACACCTCGACAGCAATCCGCCGAAACGATTCCAACAGCCTCCACCGATTTCGATCTCCCGATGATTTCTTCTGCGTATAGCTTGAGAATTTTTGACAAGGGGCACATCCAGCAAGTAGCCGCACAGCTCGCCTCGAGAATTGCGACGCGACTTCTGAAGCCTTCAAATGCTCAACATCTCGACAATGAAAGGGAGCACTAACATTTCTTTCGTATGGCCATTCGCAAGCCGGGTCCAAATCAAACCCTGCTCGAATGGCAATTCCTTCAAGCGAAAGACCATATGACAGCCCACCTGCGCCGCAGAAAAGATCAACAGACTCCAAGCTCTTTCGCCGCACGCGCTTTTTCATATCCGCCCCCGATACCCCAGAATAATGATTTGGCAGCGGCGCTACCGGCCAGCCTTCGATGATGTAAGCCTGCCCAGTCGCCGCGTCAGAAGTCGCGTCAGCACCTCCTGCTTCTTAGTCTGACATTCCCAAACAGTCAGCACGCTCCATCCCTTCGATCTCAACTTACGTTTTACCCTACGATCGCGAGCGACATTCGCCTCGAACTTGGAGATCCAAAACGATCGGCGGGTGCTTGGCATCGTCGACTTCTTGCAACCCAAATGCCGGTGCCAAAAACAGCCATGAACGAATAGAACGGCGCTATGCTTGGGGAGGACGATGTCTGGCGTACCCGGGAGATCTGATCGGTGGAGCCGAAACCGAAAACCTAGTCTGTGCAGACAACTTCTGACTGCGCGCTCCGGCTTCGAGTTCCGAGGCCCGACTCGGGACATTAGTGCACTTCTGCGCTTAGCATCGAGGATGTCCGCCATCTAGCCGTACCTTGGGACTCAAATCTTAATAACTGCACGCCACCAACGCTATATAACTGAATTGACACTCAAATTTGAAGCGATGTCTTGTCATAGCTGTGCAGTCTTCACAGAAACAGCTGGTTGGTGCTGAACCTTTTTGGATCGCTAGCGGTCTTCTGGATCACTTTCCGCTATACTCGCCCCGGTAGCATCCCCCGGAGGGGCATCCCATGCAGACCGCAGCCAATTCCGACCGCAAGCCCCACGCGAAACCTCGTCATCTGCTGTGACGGCACCGGCAACGAGATCTCGGAGAACATCTCCGACGTCCTGAAGCTCTATCGCTGCCTGCGCAAGACGGACAAGACGCAGCCGCGACAGCTGGTGCCCCTACGTCTCCGATGGCCGGCACCCCAGCGCCACCCGTAAACACCCCCCGCGCCCGTTAACCGTCCATTAACCAACGCATTCTAGCCTGCTGCAATCGTCCAGCCATCACTAGCTCGAAATCCCTTCCCGGTTCGCTCCAGGAGAAGCGCGGATGTGCGTTGAGTTGTTGACGTATGCCGATCTCGGTGCCCGCCTCAATGTCTCGCGCGAGGCCGCGCGGGCACTGGCGCGGCGTCGCCGCCTGCCGCGCTCGCGGTCGGGGGACGGCAAGGCGGTGGTGAGCGTCGATCTCGCCGCGCTCCGCTACACGCCCCGCCCGCGACGAGCCCGCCGGGCAGATCCCATCGCGGCCTCCCTGGCCAGGATCGAGGCCGTCAAGACCGAAGTCTTCAAGGCGGAGATCGCGCGGCTCGAATCCGTCGCAACCGCCTACAGGGCCGTGTTCGAGCGCGAGCGCGAGCGCGCCGATCGCCTCGCCGTCGAGCTGACGCAGGCGGCCGCCGAGACGACGGCCGCCAATGCATGGGCGGCACGACTGGAAGACGAAGTGACGGCGCTGCGGAGCGATCGCCGCCCTGGCGGCTCGATCGCGGGATACGCGGCGCGCCGGTTGGGCCATCTGGCCGCTTTCATCGTGCAAGCAGACCGTGCGGCTAGAGCGCGATGAGATTGGGATGAATCGTCATCGCGCTCCAGGTTTTTGTTCGAGCATGATCTTTTCGGAAAACCGCTTCGCACTTTTCCGGATCATGCTTGCAGCTAGCACGCGAGACTTTCTTTAATCCCCGGCTTGCCGGAGCAATCGCGAGGGAAGAATGACTGGCAATACCGATATCCATGAAATGAAGGCCCGCATCGTCGTGTTCGGCGTCGGCGGCGCCGGCGGCAATGCCGTCAACAACATGATCGCGGCCGGGCTGCAGGGGGTCGAGTTCGTGGTCGCCAACACCGACGCGCAGGCTCTGGCGATGTCGAAGGCGAAGCGCCTCATCCAGCTCGGCACGAAGGTGACCGCAGGGCTCGGCGCCGGCTCGCAGCCGGAACTGGGACGCGCCGCAGCCGAAGAGGCGATCGACACGATCCGCGAGCAATTAACCGGCGCGCACATGGTGTTCGTGACGGCCGGCATGGGGGGCGGCACCGGCACCGGGGCTGCACCCGTCGTCGCCAGAATCGCGCGCGAGCTCGGCATTCTCACCATCGGCGTGGTCACCAAGCCGTTCTACTTCGAGGGCACGCGCCGCATGCGCTTTGCCGAAGCCGGCATCGAGGAGCTGCTGAAGACAGTCGACACCCTCCTGATCATCCCGAACCAGAACCTGTTCCGGGTGGCCAGCGAGAAGACCACGTTCGCCGACGCCTTCGCCCTTGCCGACCAGGTGCTTTACTCGGGCGTCGCCTGCATCAGCGACCTCATCGTCAAGGAAGGCCTGATCAATCTCGATTTTGCCGACGTCCTCTCCGTCATGAAGGAAAAGGGCAAGGCCATGATGGGACGGGGCGAGGCTTCCGGCGAGAAGCGCGTGCTCGCCGCCGCCGTGGCCGCGATTTCCAATCCGCTGATCGAGAATCCCTCGATCAAGCGCGCCAGTGGCCTCATCATTTCCATCACCGGCGGCAAGGATCTCATGCTGTACGAGGTCGACGAAGCCGCCACCCGCATTCGCGACGAGGCCGACCCGGACGCCAACATCATCGTCGGGGCGTCCTTTGACGAAAGCTTAGAAGGCATCGTCCGCGTCTCGGTGGTGGCGACCGGTATCGATAATCTCGATCCGGCGCAGGCGCTACCAGTGGAAACCGCCCTCACCCAGCTCGCCGGCAGGCTGCGCAACGACGGCCGCCGCATCGCCGATCGCATCGAGCGCAGCGCCGCCCTTCCGCATGTGGCAAGCCCGCCGCTGCGCCCGCAGCCGCACCACCCCGTGGGGCCACCGGCACGGCCGGGCCTGGACCATGTGCGGCAGGCGGCGCTTCAGCCGCTCGATGCTTACGGCCGCGCGCCTGCGCGCAATGCGCCCGACGAGGCCGTTCTCGATATTCCGGCCTTCCTGCGCCGCGCGGCGAACTGAGCGGCGGCGAGCGGGGAAGTTACCTGCTCGGCAACCAGCGAGCCCAACGACAACTTGTCATCCCGGGGCGCGACGAAGTCGCGAGCCCGGGATCCATAACCACCATCGTGAGTATGGATTCCGGGCTCGCGCCAAGAGGCGCGCCCCGGAATGACGGCGTAGAGCGTGCGCAGCCGCCGAGGCTTCAGGCCGCCGTGCTGTGCGGCTTCTCCGCTGCTTCCTTGTCCGTTTCCTTGTCGCGGGACAGCCAGGCCGGAAAGCGAAGCAGGCGTTCGTTGGTGTCCTTCGGCAGCTCGATGGGCGGGGCTTCAACGGCCGAACTCGGCAAGTCCAGCGCCGCGTGGCCGGATCGCACTGCATCCGCGCGCTGATCCAGTTCACGCAACAGGGGATCGAGCACGCTGTCGACCTCGGTCGCCACCGACACCAGGAAACTATTGAGCTCGCGCGCCTCGGGCACAACGGCCGCCGCCGATTCGACCGCCCTGGAGAGACCGTCCACGACAGGTGCAAACGCTCCGGCGGCTTGCTTGATTCGCGTCTTGATCAGTTCGATCTCGCTCAGGACGCGCTCACGCTCCCGCCTCTTCTTCTCCTCCGAAAGGCGGGCTTCAATTTCGGCGATTTGGGCCGTCAGGGTCGTGGCTTCGGATGCGAGCGCATCGCGTCTTCCACGCGCGCGATCGAGATCGCGGCAGAGATTGTCCACTAAGTCGTCCCTTGCGAACATGGCTTTGCTCCATAGGACAGGCGTTCTGCCCTGTAGGACGGCCTTGGCGCGAACCGCCAGCCTCGCCATCGACCGCATGGCCGAATCGGCCGAAACAGGCATCAACTTCCGTCGCGTCGCATCGGCCGACATGGTGATCCCCCATCGTCGACATTAGGCGACCGCATGGTTAACAAGAGGTTAATGTCAACAGACGGTGCGGCCATGGCCAGGTGCCGGCGCCGCCGCCTTCCTCCCCTCGCTGCTACCCATTTTCCGCTATACTCGCCCGGGTAGCATCACCCGGAGGCGCATCCCATGGAATCCGCCCACCCCGCCGACCACAAGCCCGCCGGCAAGAACCTCGTCATCTGCTGTGACGGCACCGGCAACGAGATCTCGGAGAACATCTCCAACGTCCTGAAGCTCTATCGCTGCCTGCGCAAGACGGACAAGACGCAGCCGCGGCAGATGGTGTTTTACGATCCCGGGGTCGGCACCATGACGGAGCCGTCGACCTGGGGGCGTTGGAAGGCCAACATCAAGCTGGTGTGGGGGCTCGCTACCGGATACGGGCTCGATGACAACGTGCTGTCGTCCTATTGCTTCCTGGTTCAGCATTACGCGCCCGGCGACAAGATCTATTTGTTCGGTTTCTCGCGCGGGGCTTACACGGTGCGCGTGCTGGCGGGGCTGATCCACAAGATCGGCCTGATCTCGCCGGAGCAGGCGAACCTCGCCGGCAGCGGCCTCATCGCCTACAAGCAATATTCCGGCAGCGGGCGCGGCAACGACGTCGAGGATATCAAGAACATCGTGTTCGACGAGAGCGGGCCGCTGCCGAAGGACGAATTCGACCTCGCCGCGCAGTTCGCGCGCATCACCTCGACGCGCTGGCCGACCATCCATTTCGTCGGCGTCTGGGACACGGTGGCGAGCGTGATCGTGCCGCGCGCCGATCGCTTCTACTGGCCGAGCCTGGAGGAGCTCGCCTTCACGCTGCGCGACCCCAGCATCAGGATCTTCCGGCAGGCGATCGCGATCGACGAGCGGCGGCGCATGTTCCGCCTGAAGCCATACGCGGAGCCGCAGGAGTTCTGGAGCAACCGCTACGTGCCTGATGAGAAGAAGGTGCCGCAGGACATCATGCAGGTGTGGTTCGCCGGCGTGCATTGCGACGTCGGCGGCGGCTATCCGGAGGCCGAGAGCGGCGAGTCCAAATATCCGCTGCTGTGGATGATCGACGAGGCCGAGAAGGCCGGGCTGAAGTTCAACCCGCGCACGGTGAACCAGCTCGCCTGGGGCGTCCAGCGCAAGAACTCGCCGTTCACCTACGTCGAGCCCGCTTTTACCGGCAAGAGCGGCATGCTGCACGATTCCATGACGGCGGTCTGGCGCGTGCTGGAGTTCCTGCCGAAGAGTGCGAAATACCGGGAATGGCCGGCGCGGAAAGTCTATTTCGGCTTCTACATCCCCGATGGCGAACCGCGCCTGATCCCCGAAGGCGCGCATGTGCACGAGAGCGTGCTGAAGCGCATGGCGGTGGAGCCGGACTACCGGCCGGTGAACCTGCCCAAGGACTATGTGACAGTGCCGATGCCGGTGCCGCCGGGGGTGGATGTGGGGGCGGAGGT